>SVEB01000020.1 GCA_015057635.1 Lachnospiraceae bacterium
CTCGAACCCTGGACACCCTGATTAAGAGTCAGGTGCTCTACCAACTGAGCTAAAGATGCGTACGATATAATTTCTTAACGCAAAGAGTATTATAATGGACATAAGAAGAAAATGCAAGCTTTTTTTTAGATTTTTTCCATATAATCTAATATAATTTTTCGTTGATAGAACGTATGGAAGCAGATATAATGCAAGTATAGGTGTTTTTATCATAAAAACAATGAAAACCAAATGTGCAGCCATTATATAAAGTAAGAAGTGGGGTAGGATATGTCGGCAAAGAAGAAACGTACAAAAGATGTAAAACATATTCTTTCAAAAGTATTTTCCGGAAATAAGAAGGAACAAGAGCATGTGGAATATGGTCCGCTTATTGTGACAGACATGTCAGAGAATGCGAAAAAAGAACAGAGTGAAGAAACGAAAGAGGAAAGGCAGAATTACAAATTGGAGTTTAACAGAAAATATTTTATTATATGTACCTATGCTCTGGGCACAATTGCCGTTGCAGCACTGGCGATATACGGAATTATGAATTTGGCATCTATTAAGGCTGGGATCGGAAACTTTTTAAGTATTATATCTACGTTTATTGCAGCCTTTTTCTTGGCATTTATTATGAACCCGCTTGTAAAATCACTGGAGGAGCGTTTTTTTGGAAACGTATGTAAGATTAAGACACCGAAAAGACGGCTGATTTTAGCCATTCTTGTTTCGTATGTGATTGTAATTGGGATTATATCGGTAGGTCTTGTCTATGTCATCCCTCAGATTACAAACAGTGCAATTGAGTTAGGGAACAGATTATCCGATCCGAAACTGTATACCGGGTTTACAGATTATTTTCAAAATATAGAGGATAATTATCCATCCATCGATTTTGATTTTATAGAAGCAAAATTAGGGGAGCTGCTTCCAAAGCTGATCAGTTATGGAACGGACTTTATAAAGAATGTGCTTCCAATGCTTTTAGATGTATCCATATCCATCGCAAAGACAACACTGAATGTATTCTTAACGATCGCCATTTCCATCTATATGCTGTATGATAAGAGAATGTTAACAAAGCACAGCACAAGAGTGGTATATGCCTTAATTCCTAAGAAAAAAGCAGACAGACTGTTAGAAATCTTAAAGGAGTGCAGTTCCATCTTCACAAGCTTTGTTGTTGGAAAATCCATTGACTCGCTGATTATTGGTATTATCTGTTTTGTAGTGATGTCCATTATGAAGCTTCCGTATGCGGTATTATTAAGTGTGATCGTCGGCATCACCAATATGATCCCATACTTTGGACCATTTATCGGAGCTGTCCCAGGCATTGTCTTATATCTGTGCATCAGTCCGTTAAATGCGATCGCATTCGCATTAATGATCTTAGTATTACAGCAGTTTGACGGATGGATTTTAGGGCCTAAGATTTTAGGCGATTCCACCGGACTGACACCATTATGGGTTATCTTTGGTATTACGGTAGGCGGTGCTTATGGTGGCGTGATCGGTATGTTCCTTGGAGTTCCGGTTGTAGCGGTTCTTGCTTATTTAGCAAATCTGTTTATCACTGGACGACTAAAGAAAAAGAAACTGGATATCTCATAATTAAAATAAAGAATTATCTGAAACAAGTAAAAAAGCGTGAAACCAAACATTCAAGTTTTGGTTTCACGCTTTTTTTGTGTATCTCTTACTGATTTAAGAGTTCTGCTAATTTTGCCTTTGGTGTTACGCCAACGATTGTTTCCTTTACTTCTCCACCTTTTAAGATAAGAAGTGTAGGGATTGTCATAACACGATATTTCTGAGCGATAGAAGGTGCATTGTCTACGTTTAATTTACCGACTTTTGCTTTTCCTTCGAATTCAGCAGCAAGTTCTTCAATAACAGGTGCCATCATTTTGCATGGACCGCACCAGTCAGCGTAGAAATCTACTAATACTGGCATATCGCACTGAAGTGCTTCTTTCTCGAAATTCTCCTCTGTAAATACAAATGCCATAATAATACCTCCAATTTTTCTTATGGTAAATTGTCTCCATAATAAGAGATTTTATGAATAAACCTCTTATTTCCTGGAGCCTTTCTTGGGAGTACCGGCAGATTTTAAAATCGCGTCCACAGCATCCCAGGATTTTTTAAATTGCATGATCTTCTTGTTCAGTTCAGCATTTGATCCAAGCGTGTTGGCAAGCTTAAGCTGTGTGGTCTTTTTCATCTGGCCCTGCTTTCCGCTCTGAAAGAGCAAATGATCACTTTCTACTATCATATTAGAATAGAGGAAAAAAGTGTACCAAAAAGCAGAGGAAAAGGCACATGCTAGCGATAAGCAACCAGACGGTGGATCGGATTACCTTTGGATGAGAATTTTTCCTCATACTCGGTCATCACGTTGCCTTCGTTGTACTCGCTGTGATGTAAGTCAAATGTCACGTCACGAAGCATCCAGCCGGCTTCCGGAGCCTGTTCCAAAGAGAAATCAAACAGAGGACGGTTATCTGTCTTAAATGCGATGTATCCATCTTTCTTTAAGAACTGATCGTATCTTGCTAAGAACTCTTTAGAAGTCAGTCGTCTCTTGGCATGGCGATCTTTTGGCCATGGATCGGAGAAGTTTAGGTAGATGCGGTCAATCTCATCTTTATCAAAGAGTGTGTTGATATTTTCTGCATCAAAGCGGATGAAGTATAAATTGTTGCATTCCACCTGGGTTCTCTTTTCAATGGCACGGATTAAAACGCTTGAGTATTTTTCAATTCCGATATAGTTGATATCTGGATTCTGCATGGCAAGAGCGGTGATAAACTGGCCTTTTCCCATACCTACTTCAATGTGGATCGGATTGTTGTTTCCGAAAAATTCATGCCATTTTCCTTTATAGCTTTCAGGTTCATGAACAACGAATTCATTGGCAGCAATAAATTCTTGTGAACCAGGAACATTTCTAAGTCTCATCTTTATTCATACCTTTCCATGTTAAGTCTGCTTTATCTTGGTATCGGATAGAAACGAGAAGCGTTCTATTCGATTGTTATTATGAATCTTTTAAACGAATTCATGCAGAACGGCATTCTGCCTTTTCGGCAAGGAATCTTCGTCTGTCTTGAAAAAGCGGTTTTAATAATATCTAGATTATACTTGGTGGCATGCTATTAGTCAATGAAATTAACGTGTTGAAAGGAACGAGGGATATGTATAAGAGAATTTAGAAAATGGTTGCTAAGACACAAAGAGGCTGTGATTAAAAAGAAGGAGGAGCGAAAGCGGATCGGAAATTCTCCATTTTTCTCCGAGACAAGTTCTCTTCTTTTTAAGCACGGCCTTTTTCATTTTAATATGTACTATAGATTAGTCGGCAGATGATGGCGGATCAGCTGTTCGCAGTTCTCACTTTGCTCTAAGGCATCCGTTGTGTTTTTCAGTGGATTGGCAAAAAGAGTTGGGAAGTCGATCTCATCGTATTCTTTTCTTACCGGGAAAGCCAGATGTTCTTGCTCAAGGGAGAATTCGGAGTGGCTTCCGTTTGTGTTTCCTCTTGCATCTAAGCGGATCCATCGGTTTAAATCTTTTAAATAAACTGCATTTAAGCAGTGGATACAGTAACCGCTGTCCGGCATATCGAACACGGTAAGTCTCTGATAGCAGAATGCGGTTGGAATTCCTTCGTGGCGCAAAAGTGCGGCAAGAAGCATCGTTTTCGCATAACAGATGCCTTCTTTGTAAGTCAGGACTTCAGAAGCACTTTTTGTGATGATATTGCTTTTAATATCCCAGGAATGGGCAATATCGTCCCGGACAAATAAAAAGGCCTTTTCTATTTTCTCGTTATCCGTCTTGCAGTCTGCAAACAGCTCTGCTGCTTTTTGCTCGATACAAGGTGTATGATAATCTACATACTTGGTGGCCATTAGGTATTCGGACATATCATTTTCATCTAGAATAAATCTCATAAGCGTAACCCCCTAAGAATAGTATACTAAATATCCAATATTATACAATAAATGATAAAATACAACAAGATAAAAGTGAAAAATTATAGAAAATACTGGAACTCATTATGGAATTCTTTAAAAATGGTAGAAAGAGGGTGGGGGATTATGCCCAGGGTAGTGTTTTTATAGCGGATAAGGTATAATAAGAAGGATAAGAGGCAAGGAGGAACGCCATTGATTTATGAACGACTGTTAGAGCATGTGCAGTCGGATTTTTATCCGATGCATATGCCAGGACATAAACGAAATAAGGAATTTTGCATGGTGAATCCATATGCGATCGATATTACGGAGATTGATGGATTTGATAACCTGCATGAAGCGGAGGAGCTGTTAGCGGATGCGATGAAGAGAGCCGCAGCCATTTACCAGACAAAGGAGACTTATTTCCTTGTAAATGGCAGCACATGCGGGTTATTAGCCGGAATCAGCGCGCTCACAAGCAAGGGAGATGATGTCTTAGTGGCAAGAAACTCCCATAAGGCGGTGTATAATGCCATTTTTTTAAATGAGCTGCATCCCATCTATCTGTATCCGGAGATGGATGTGGATTATGGGATCGCGTTAGGGATCAGTCCAGAGCAGGTCAGAGAACGGTTAGAGGAGAATCCGAACATCCGGCTTGTTGTGATAACATCTCCGACTTATGAAGGAATCGTATCGGATATTAGAGCGATTGCGGATATCGCACACAGTTACGGGGCATATCTGCTTGTGGATGAGGCACATGGAGCCCATCTTCCATTTATGAAGGGGGCACCAAAGAGTGCGCTTTTTATGGGGGCGGATGTGGTGATCCAGAGCGTGCATAAGACGCTTCCTGCATTTACCCAGACAGCGCTTTTACACATCGCAAGTGAAAGGGTGAATAGAGAGGAGATAAAACGATATCTAAGCATTTATGAAACAAGCAGTCCGTCCTATGTGCTGATGGCAGGAATCGATCAGTGCATGGAGTTTTTAGAAAAAGGCAGCAGCCGGTTCGCAGCCTATGAAAAAGAACTTGAGCAGCTTACGAAAGAGCTTTTAAGGGGCGATGCAGTACAGTTATGGCAGCCGGCAGATCCGGATGTGCCAAAAGATCCGACAAAACTTGTGCTTACAAAGGGAAGCGGGAGCGGAAAGGCTCTGTATGATGAATTCCGCCTGACCTATCATATTCAGCCAGAAATGGCATCAAAAGACTATGTGCTTTTAATGAGCACGGTTGGGGATACGAAAGAGGGATTGAAACGGGTTGCCGATGCAGTGCGCATGATGAATCAGAAAGAAGTAGGCAATACTAAAGAGGTTAGCAGGCATAAGTTCGTATTTATCCGTCCTGCAATACGATATGAACATGCAAAGACAAGAGGGATGAAGACAGAAATCGTACCGCTTAAGGACAGCATTGGGCGGGCAGCGGCCGGTTATGTCTATTTATATCCGCCCGGAATCCCACTATTGGTGCCGGGAGAGGTAATGTCAGAGGAATTGCTTGCAGAAATCGACAATTATAGACTGAGTGGTCTGGAAGTGAAAGGGCTTAAAGAAGGTAGTAGGATTATGGTTTTAAAAGAAGAGGGAGCATCAAGCCGGTAACAAAAAGGCAGAGAGTAAGAAAAAACGAAAGGGAGAGAGAATGGGAAAAATATATGTGGTGATGGGAAAAAGTGCATCTGGAAAAGATACGATCTACAGAAGGCTTGTTAAAGATAAAGCGCTTTCCCTAAAGACAATCGTCACCTATACGACAAGGCCGATCCGCTTAGGAGAAGAAAATGGAAGAGAATATTATTTTGTGACGGAAGAAGAGTTTGAACGTCTGAAAGAAGAAGGGCATATGATCGAAGCACGTTCGTATCATACGGTGCATGGTATCTGGCATTATTTTATGGCGGATGACGGACAGATCGATATCGGAAAATCCGATTATATCGTAATTGATACACTGGAAGGGTATGAGCAGATCTGTGCTTATTATGGCAAGGAAAACGTGGTTCCGCTCTATATCGAAGTGGAGGATGGAATCCGGTTAGAGAGAGCATTAAGCCGTGAAAGAAGCCAGTTAGAACCAAAGTATGCGGAAATGTGCAGAAGATTCTTAGCCGATGATGCGGATTTTTCAGAGGATAATATCAAGCATGCCGCTATCACGAAACGGTATCAGAATGAAGAAATCGAAGCATGCTATCAGGAGCTGAAACAGGATATTTTAAAGAATCAGGTCTAGTCGGGTGTTTTTTTTGTGGCGGCTGAATTAGAACTGTAATTTATAGAGAAAATATGGTATACTAGTGCAAAAGAAGCAGGGAGGACGTATATGGATATACGCGTGAATCAGGCCCAGCTGGTGAACCAGGTGGAGAGGAAGGAAGCAGTCGCGCCGTCCGATGGCTCTTTTAAGTTTGTTTTAGTCAGCAATATTGAGGAGCAGCAGCTTCAGACAAGACTTAATGCGCTGATCGAAGAGATCGGAGCACAGAGCGAGCGTATTAAGAAACGAAGAGATGTTGTGGATATGCGGCGCTATCGTGAACTGATCAAGGAGTTCATGAACGAAGTCGTGACCCATTCTCATAAGTTCTCAAGACAGAACTTCTTAGACAGAAGGGGAAGGCACCGGGTATACGGGATCATCAAACTGATTGATCAGAACTTAGATGAGCTGGCAGGAGAATTAATCAAAGATGAGCAGGATGTGATCGGAATCTTAAATAAGATTGATGAGATCAGAGGCCTTCTTTTGGATTTGCTGGCATAAAAAGACGTATCGTATAGATAGAAAGAAATAAGAAGTGTACATGTTGTTTGAAAGAAGTGTCTGGAGGTGAGAGTCATGTATACATTTTCGGATGTAATCGGACATGCTGCGATTATTGAACATCTGCAGAATGCGATCAGAATGAAAAAGATATCTCATGCCTATATTCTGCATGGAGAAGATGACAGCGGAAAGAATATGCTTGCAAGTATTTTTGCTGCCACACTGCAGTGTGAGGAAGGGGGAGTTAACCCTTGTGGAAAATGTAAGTCATGCATGCAGGCTTTCACAGGCAATCAGCCGGATATCATAAGAGTAACCCATGAGAAGGCAAGCATCAGTGTAGATGATATCCGAACACAGTTAAACAGTGATATTCAGATCAAGCCTTATAGCAGTCCGTATAAGGTATATATTATAGATGAGGCAGAGAAGTTAACAGAGGCAGCGCAGAACGCATTGTTAAAGACAATCGAGGAGCCGCCGGAATATGCCGTGATCTTTCTGCTGACGAATAATGTGAATGTATTTTTGCAGACCATTTTATCTAGATGTGTCACCCTGAACCTAAAAGGGGTGGACAAGGAACAGATTGAAGAATATCTGATGCGCGAAGTGAAAGTTCCGGACTATCAGGCACAGTTGTGTGCGGATTTTTCCGGAGGAAACTTAGGAAGGGCAGTGAAATATGCCACATCCGAAGAGTTCGTGCAGATGAAAAATGATGTGGTCCATCTGCTAAAATACATCAATGATATGGAATTATCCGATATGTCGGATGCAATCAAGCAGTTAGGGAATAACAAGGCGAACATAGGCGAGATCCTAGACCTGATTTTATTATGGTATCGGGATGTGCTGATGTTTAAGGCAACGAAGGATGTAAACCTGCTTTTATATAAAAGCGAGGTATCAGATATAAAGAAACAGGCGGATCTTAAGAGCTTTGAGGGGTTAGAAAAGATTCTGAAAGCATTGGACAAGGTAAAAGTACGGCTTGGCTCCAATGTGAATTTTGATATCGCTTTGGAACTTTTATTAATGGCCATGAAGGAAAGCGAATAATCATTTAAGAAAGATCCGGCCGGATCTGAGGAGAGATGAGAGGAATAAGGAGAGAGGACAGGCAGATGATAAACGTAATAGGTGTTCGTTTTAGAAGAGCTGGGAAAGTTTATTTTTTTGATCCTGCTGGTTTTGCAATTAAACCGGGAGATAATGTAATTGTAGAGACCGCCAGAGGGGTTGAGTATGGAAAAGTCGTATTAGGACCAAGAGATGTGGAAGATGACAAGGTGATTCAGCCATTAAAGCCGGTGATCCGACCAGCAAGTGCAGAGGACGACGAAATCGAGCGCAAGAATAAAGAAAAAGAAAAGACCGCATATACGATCTGTTTAGAGAAGATCGCAAAGCACGGCCTTGAGATGAAGTTAATCGACTGTGAATATACATTTGATAACAATAAGGTGCTGTTTTATTTTACTGCTGATGGAAGAATCGATTTTCGTGAGCTTGTAAAAGATTTAGCAAGCGTCTTTAAGACAAGAATTGAGTTAAGACAGATCGGAGTAAGAGATGAGACAAAGATCGTGGGAGGCATTGGCATCTGCGGAAGACCATTATGCTGTCATACCTATCTTTCCGAATTCGCGCCGGTATCCATCAAGATGGCGAAGGAACAGAATCTGTCGTTAAATCCGACTAAGATCTCAGGTGTATGCGGACGTCTGATGTGCTGCCTTAAGAATGAGGAAGAAGCGTATGAAGAGCTGAACTCCAGACTTCCAAGCGTAGGAGACCACGTCACAACCAATGATAACCTGCATGGAGAAGTATCCAGTGTCAGTGTATTGAAGCAGCTTGTTAAGGTAATCGTCGTACTCGAAAACGATGAGAAGGAAATCAGGGAATACAAAGTAGCGGATCTGAAATTCAAGCCGAAGAGACGCAAGGAGCGAGTTCAGATTGACGATGAGCTTCGTGCTTTAGAAGCGCTGGAACGAAAAGAAGGAAATCATCTGGATGATTAATATAACGGCCCGAAAGGTACAAATCCTTGAGGGCCTTTTTAAGCGTATAGAAAACATCACCTATATGTTTTAGACCACTTGTTCCAGTAAAAAAATTAGGAGTTTAGATATGCAGGAGTTATTACATGTTGGAGAGCGGATCGATGACCTGCAGTGCAAAGGTTATCAGATCATTCAAAATAAAGAGAAATTCTGTTACGGAATCGATGCGGTGCTTTTAGCAGGGTTTGCGAAAGTAAAAGCTGGTGAGAATGTATTGGATCTCGGAACCGGAACAGGGGTAATCCCGATATTATTAGAGGCAAAGACAAAGGGACGTCATTTTACCGCGTTGGAGATTCAGGAAGAGAGCGCAGATATGGCAAGAAGAAGCGTGATGCTGAATAAGATCACGGATAAGATGGATGTGGTGACCGGTGATATCAAAGAGGCATCAAAAATCTTTGGAAAAGGAGTATTTGATGTGGTGACAACCAATCCTCCTTATATGAACAATCACCACGGTCTTGTGAACCCTCATATGCCAAAGGCGATCGCACGTCATGAGCTGTTATGTTCGCTTGAGGACGTGATAAGGGAAGGTTCAGCCGTATTAAAGGAAAATGGCCGTTTTTACATGGTACATCGCCCATTCCGCCTTGCGGAGATCATTACGGTCATGGTAAGACACCGCTTGGAGCCAAAACGCATCCGTTTTGTTCATTCCTATGTGGAAAAGGAGCCGACGATGGTACTCATCGAAGGCTTAAAGGGCGGTAATTCCATGGTAACGATTGAGCCACCGCTTATTGTTTATCAGGATAAGAACTGCTATACCGAGGAAATCCGAAAGATCTATGGGATTGAGGATGAAGAAATAAAATAGGAAAGAAGAGGATATTGCAGCATGGCAGGTAAATTATATTTATGCGCTACTCCGATTGGAAATCTAGAGGATATGACATTCCGTGCGGTCCGCATCTTAAATGAAGTGGATTTAATCGCAGCAGAGGATACAAGAAACAGTATTAAGCTCTTAAATCACTTTGACATCAAGACACCAATGACAAGCTACCACGAATTCAATAAATTCGATAAGGGACGCTATCTGGTGGAAAAGATGTTAGAGGGAACAAATGTGGCGGTCATCACAGATGCCGGAACACCGGGTATTTCCGATCCCGGTGAGGAATTAGTGAAGATGGCATATGAGGCAGGTATCGAAGTGACATCCCTTCCCGGAGCATCCGCAGTGATCACAGCGCTTACGCTTTCCGGACTTTCCACAAGAAGATTTGCATTTGAGGCATTTCTTCCGGCAGATAAGAAGGAACGTCAGGACATCTTAAAGGAACTGGTAGATGAGACAAGAACGATCATTATGTATGAGGCGCCTCATCGCCTTTTAAAAACATTGGATTTATTGCTTGCCACATTAGGAAACCGAAGAATTACGATCTGTAGAGAGTTAACAAAGCGATACGAGCAGGCATTTGTGACGACTATTGAGGATGCCATTGCCTATTATGAAGAACATGAAGTAAAGGGTGAATGTGTCTTAGTCATCGAAGGAAGAAAGAAAGAAGAACTTGTTTTAGAAGAACGTGAAAAATGGCTTGCGCTGTCCGTTGGCGAACATATGGAACACTATATGAGTCAGGGAATGGATAAAAAAGAAGCGATGAAAGCAGTGGCAGCAGATCGAGGCTTAAAGAAGCGCGATATCTATGCAATGCTTTTAGAGGAAGAATAATCACAAACCGTGAAGCGTAAGAAATACGAATTCTTGTATGAGCTTACAAAGAAGAGAATAAAAAAAGAAGCTGAAATTTTCAGCTTCTTTTTTTATCTATTTATTTATTATAAGAGAGCGTCTCGCGAAAGGTGCGGTCTTTATAATAAAATGAATTATTCGATGATACCAGCAAGTTTCGCTAATTCAATGATAGAGCTCTTAGCTACTTTCTTACCGCAGTAATCGATAAGATCATCTTTTTCACCATTGAAAACGTCTGTTGGTTCATATTTCTGTAAAATGATTCTTCCTTCATCTACGAAGATTTCTAATGGATCTCTTTCGCTTACACCAAGTGTTCTTCTTAATTCGATTGGTAAAGTGATACGTCCAAGTTCATCTAATTTTCTAACAATACCTGTGCTTTTCATGTAAAATTCTCCTTTCAAACTGCCTGAAATTCTAGTAAAATGTAAAAATATGTTAATTACTGGAGCCGCTTATTATAAAATATCATAGGCCTACCAAATAGTCAACTAAAAATATTATGACAAAATAGCATTATTTTAAGATTGGCTTTCGAAATAGTGAAATAACAACACAGCACAATAATTTGAAAAACAGCTACATTGATACTATTTTCATGATTTTAGCGTTCATTTTTGGAGAACAAATATAATTATATACAATATATGGGGAAAGACAAGCATAAGTTGTTCGGAAATTTCATATGATTAAAAAAATACAAGGAAGTTACGAAGCAAGATGATTAATTATCTATGGGGAATTATGATCGTTATTGGCGTCGTATATGGCGCTCTTACAGGGAAAATGTCAAGTATAAGCACGGCTACAATTAATTCAGCAAAAGAGGCAGTGACACTATGCATCACAATGTTAGGTGTGATGTCCTTATGGATGGGGCTTATGTCGGTGGCAAGATCGGTAGGGCTGATGGATAAGCTGACAAGGGTGTTAAGACCTGTCATACGAATTTTGTTTCCGGACCTGCCAAAGGATCATATCGTGAATGAGTATATCGCTTCGAATATGATTGCCAATATATTAGGCCTTGGCTGGGCGGCTACCCCAGTCGGCTTAAAGGCTATGAAAGAGTTAGCACAGTTAAACAATCACAGTGATCGGGCAAGTTGCGATATGTGTACATTCCTGATTATCAATATCTCGTCTTTGCAGCTGATACCGGTGAATATCATTGCCTATCGCAGTCAGTATGGGAGTGTGAATCCGGCAGAAATACTGGGGGCGGGACTCCTTGCCACGACGATCTCTACGATTGTAGGGGTTGTTTTTTCAGTTGTAGCAAGAAAGACTTTTAAAAAGTAAGGAGTTAAAAGATGGGGTTTATTATTTATATATCGGATTACATCATACCGTTTTTATTTCTTTACATAATCGGATATGGGCTGATCATGAAGAAGAATGTCTACGACGACTTTGTGAGTGGTGCAAAAGACGGATTTAAAGTTGTTCTGGATATTCTGCCTACCTTAATTGGATTAATGGTCGCTATCGGGGTATTACGAGCTTCTGGAGCACTGGAAGCGTTGTCAGGACTCATTGCCCCTCTTACCTCAAAGATTATGTTTCCTTCTGAGTTAGTACCGCTTGTCATTATTAAGATGTTCTCCTCCTCTGCCGCAACAAGCCTGGTACTCGATATCTTTAAGGAATTCGGTCCGGATTCGTATCTGGGAAGGCTGACAAGCGTAATTATGAGCTGTACGGAAACGATTTTTTATACAATGGCCGTTTATTTTATGACCGCGAATGTAAAGAAGACGAGATATACATTAGCTGGGGCACTGGTGGCTACCTTTACCGGAGTTGTAGCAAGCGTCATTATAACCAATCTGGTTTTCTAGGGAAATCAAAATTTTAGATGAAGTAAAATCAGAAGAAGAAAGGGAAGAAGGAAAAGGAAGAAGGAAAAGGGAGCAGAAAGTCGCTCGGTATCTTTAAAGAAGTGGATGAAAAAAGACGTAAAGAAGAAGACTAAAATAAAAAGATCGATTGGCATATTCAGACGAATAAACCAATCGGTCTTTTTTTGCTCACATCAATTATTCATAGGCTTGGAATGGATCTTCAGAAGCAGCAGCAACTGCATCATTGTATTTGTAAGTCAGGAATGTCTGAAAATCTTTTCGATATACATTTTCCTGTTCTTTGCTGTAGCCAACTACCATATGAGGCTGATTGGATGCATAGTTTTTCAAGATAAGGTCGGCAGCAGCTTCGGAACAGTTGATATTCATCTGTTTGTGGTTGATATCAAAAGTACGAACCATGCTTTCTGCACGTTTTCCGGTACGTTTGTAGTAGTAAGCCCATACCAGTTTCCGATTATCCAGGATACATGCATAGATACCGGATGTATAAAGTGTGAAACGTCTTCCGACCCAGACATTCTTGGAAACCTGCTCGGCAGATCCGAAATCTGCTTCAATCTGTTCCATGGATATGCGAGGGTTTGCGGCAACAAATTTCTTAAGGTTCTTATCATAGCTTCCGCTAAGGAAACGGATGGCCAGATAGATTGCATAAATAAGCGGAATCACATGGAGTGCGGCATATACGTATACACCAGCGATATCGGTATTTCCAACTCTGCCATCACGGATATAGTAAGGCATCGCGATATCGGAATAGTCATATTCGAGCGCCTCGCCGATTTCTGCTACGGTTTCGTTATAATAAGTAAGAGCCTCGCCTTCTAACTTCGTAAATGTACCGGTTACCGTTATTTTGTTGCTTACCTGGTCGATATCCCCATACAACCAGTCTACCGTTTCATCCATCTGCGCATCTAAGGTGTCTTGCATATCTTTATCAAACTCGGCACCAAAAAACCAGAAATCAGCATCATCATATACGATATAGCTGAGGGTCTTAAGAGTTTCGACATTTGTCTTTGTATTAACCGTTGAATAGCTCATAAAGTCGGAAAGAACATATTCAACATCATAGGTAACATATTTGCCTTCGTAGTCGGCATAATCTGCACCGGGAACGAATGTTACAGGACCTTTCAAATAAGTAAAGATAGCAAAGTTAGATACAATCAGGGAACCGATTGAAATGGCAAGGGCGATTGCAATCTGTGTGAAGGTATTCTTTCTTGCTTTCTTTTTGAGTGCTTCAAGCATTTTCTAATCCTCCGTATTATGTACAAATAGTGTGGTGCAATTCCACAAAATATCTTGATAAATGTGAAAGTTTGCATTTTACCGAGAAAAATGTGGTAATTAATACCATGAATTATAGTACCATATACAATATTTAGAAACAAGTAAAAAAGGTAAGTTGGTAAAAAAGTCCCATAAAAATATAAAAATTGATAGGAGTTATTTTGTAAAAGGTTTCAAAAGGATAAAAAATAGAGTATCATAAGAAAAAGAATGCATCGAAAAAAGAGAAGGAAGTGGAGGAGGAGAACGATGATCTATACGGTGACATTTAATCCATGTCTGGATTATTATATTCGGCTATCCCATTTTTCGGAGGGGGAATTGAATCGGAGCACAGCAGAAGCAATCTATCCGGGGGGCAAAGGAATTAATGTGTCCATCGTGCTTGGAAATCTGGGCATAGGAAGCAGGGCGCTTGGATTTCTAGGAGGGTTCAGCGGACAGGAGATCGAGAGGAGGCTAAAGCAGCATGGGAGCGATACGGACTTTGTGTGGCTTAAAGAAGGAAATTCGAGGATCAATGTAAAGCTTCAGGCAGAGCAGGAGACGGAGATCAACGCGGCAGGGCCTGTCATCGGCAAAATGGAACAGGATGCCTTTATGAAAAAGATCGAACAGATACAGGACGGGGATATCCTGATTTTGTCCGGAAACGTGCCTCGCAGCTTATCCGGGAATATGTATGAGAAAATCCTGACCGTAATAAGCCGGAAAAAGATACAGGTCGTGGCGGATACGACGGGAGAGGATCTGCGAATGATTTTGGGCTATCATCCGTTTTTGGTAAAACCAAATCATATTGAGCTTGGAGAGCTGTTTGGAATAAAGATCACAGAACCGGAAGAGGCCATCCACTATGCCAAAAAATTACAAGAAGAAGGAGCCGCAAACGTTATTGTCTCAATGGCTGAAAAAGGGGCGGTAATGGTAGCTCAAAATAAAGAGACGTATCGGATGGAGGCACCGGCAATCAAGGTATGCAATTCTGTCGGAGCAGGAGATTCCATGGTAGCAGGATTTGTGGCAGAGTATGAGAGAACAAAAAATTTAAGACAGGCATTTTTCATGGGAGTATATACTGGAAGCGCATCGGCAAAAACGAAATGGCTTTGCACCAGAAAAGAAGTGGAGGATCTGATCGCGGCATCGCCAATTCGTTCCCGCATAGAATGATTTGCTAAGGGAATGCTTTAAGTACAGGAATTGTGCAACTATACATTGCCAAAAACACGTTTTCAACTTATAATACAATAAGATTTTTATTTGTAACGAAGCAAGAAATGAAAGAAAGGTACTGGCTATGATAATAGATACCCATGCGCATTATGACGATGAAGCATTTAACGAGGACAGAGATGCGCTTTTAACTTCTTTTGCAGAGAATGACATAGAGATGGTAGTGAACGTGGGCGCAAGCCTTAAGACAAGCGAGAATACGATCAAACTTACAAAGCAGTATCCGTTTGTGTATGGTGCGATCGGTGTTCATCCAAGCGAGACGGCAGAGTTAAATGAAGAGAATTTTAAGTTCTTAGAAGAGAATATAAAGGACGAAAAGATTGTGGCGGTAGGCGAGATTGGTCTGGATTATTACTGGGATACACCGGAACGCGAAATACAGACCAAGTGGTTTAAAAGACAGTTAAGCCTTGCAATTAAAGAGGATATGCCGGTTATTATCCACAGCAGGGATGCGGCAAATGATACGCTTGTTATTATGAAGGAAGCTAAAAAAGAGGCGGAGATGGCAGGAAAGAAGCTAAGAGGCGTGATCCACTGCTTCTCTTATACAAAAGAGATGGCGAGAGAGTATGTGAAGATGGGCTTTTATCTTGGAATCGGAGGCGTCCTTACGTTTAAGAATGCAAGAGTATTAAAGGAAGTGGTAGAGGATATTCCAATCGAACATCTTGTATTAGAGACAGACTGTCCGTATCTTTCCCCGGAACCAAACAGAGGAAAGCGAAATTCTTCCTTAAACCTTCCTTATATCATCAATGCGATTGCAGATAGCAAGAATTTAACATATGCAGAGGTTGTGTCTATTACAAACCAGAATGCAAAAAGATTATATCAACTAGAAAAATAGAAATGAGGTAGATCATGGCTTCTTTAGGTGATCCAAAAAATACAATTGCGATATTAAACAAATACCAGTTCATGTTCCAGAAAAAATTCGGGCAGAACTTCTTAATCGATACTCATGTGCTGGAAAAAATCATCCGTTCCGCAGGGGTAACAAAGGATGATATGGTGCTTGAAATCGGACCCGGAATCGGAACGATGACACAGTATCTGTGTGAGAATGCAAGAGAAGTAATTGCAGTCGAGATTGACAAGAACCTGATTCCAATCTTAAGAGAGGATACATTAGCAGAGTATGATAATGTGACTGTTATCAACGAAGATATCTTAAAGGTAGATATTAAGAAGCTGGTGGAAGAAAAAAATCAGGGAAGACCAATTAAAGTCGTGGCAAACCTTCCATATTATATTACAACTCCGATCATCATGGGGCTTTTCGAAGCGCATGTGCCAATCGAGAATATTACGGTTATGGTTCAGAAAGAAGTGGCAGACCGTATGCAGTCCGGTCCTGGAAGCAAGGATTACGGCGCGCTTTCCTTAGCGGTACAGTATTATGCCGATCCATATATCGTAGCAAATGTTCCACCGAACTGTTTTATGCCAAGACCGAATGTAGGATCTGCCGTTATCCGTCTGACCCTTCATAAGGAACCACAGATCGTGGTAAAAGATGAAAACTTAATGTTCCGTCTGATCCGTGCATCCTTTAACCAGAGAAGAAAGACATTAGTAAACGGATTAAACAATTCTCCAGAAATCTCTCTTCCAAAAGAAGTGATCACAGAGGCGATTACAGAACTTGGCGTATCGGAAAAGATACGAGGCGAGGCGCTTACCTTAGAGCAGTTTGCGAAATTAAGCGACATAATTTATGAACTGTTAAGAGCACGCGCGTAAAGGTAGCCTGGGACTCATAAATTCGGGAGGATAAAATGGTAAAAGTGAAGAAGTTATGCCGCCTGAATGGACGACAGAGAGAAGAAATCAGGGAGCTAGAGGCACAATGTAAGGAAAAGGACAGAACCAAGAAGAGTGTTTATCTGTCAGCAGACCAAAACGCGCGAAAGAATGTAAAATGTTTTTACCTACATTATGATGAGGAACAGTTAGACGGATTCTTATGTGCGGATATCACGGATGAGGAGACGGCGGAGTTATACGCGTTCGTACATCCAGAGAAACGACACAGAGGAATCTTTAGCAGGCTTCTTAATCTGGCAATTGATGAGTTAGAAAAGGCAGGCATCGAATATTTTTATGGCCTCTACGAGCCGACTCCTTACGTTACGAATAAGGCGCTGTTAGGCGTAGATGCAGAATATTCCTATTCAGAATATATGATGTGCTACCAGTATCCGCTAACAGATGATGACAGGGATTCTATAAAAGGTTTAAAAGGTCGAGAGAGTTTCATAGAAGAAAGAAAAGCAAAAGAAATCGGAGCGAAGGAAAGCACAGATACCCAAAGTGATCCGGAAAAGACCGGTATTCTAAGGCTTGCAGAAGCAGAAGACGCTGCATTTTGCACTGACTTTTTAGAAGCGGTATTTCAGTTTGAGAAGGAAGAAGCGAAGGAACGATTTGAAAACTTCCAGTCCGCTTCGGATTCCCGTTCTTATGTATTCTTAAGAAATGGAGAGAAGATCGGGTTTTGCAGCATCTATTCTTCGAAGAACACGAATACCATCTTCGATCTTGGTATCCTTCCGGCTTATCAGGGAAATGGAAACGGCACCTTATTGTTAAGCCTTCTGTTAGAGTGCCTGCAACAGGATACGGCAGAAGACGGAACTCCAAAAGAAATCCTTCTTCAGACCGGCAGTTATAATGAACCGGCCGTAGCACTCTATAAATCCTCCGGTTTTTTGATCAAAGACCAGATCGATTATTATATGTTCTAACATTAGAATGCAGAGAAACCGGGAAAGGGGAGAATGTATGGAGAATAATTCGAGATATTTTAAGAACACCGCATGTGAATACTATCCATGCCATAAAGGAGTGGAAGATTTCAATTGTTTATTCTGTTTCTGTCCGATGTACCGCCTAAAAGCGTGCCCTGGAAAACCAGAATATATCGAACATGACGGAAAGCGCATTAAAAGCTGCGGCGACTGTACGTTCCCGCATCGTCCGGAAAACTACGATAAAATCATGAAAGTGCTTGCCGCTAACAAATACATGGATTAAAAAGACAGAGCGCAGAATGACGGCGGCGGACTCGGAATTATTTCCGAAATGTCCGCCGCCGTCATTCTGCGCACTCTGTCTTTTTAATCCTCTCCTTTCTGGATTTCAGCACTGGAGAGGCACTAAAGTTTAGGCTTTCTTTGCGGCCTCGATTTGTTCGGCGAGTTCGGTTAAGTAGACCCATCGGTCCATTTTTTCGGCAAGGGCGGCTTCTAAGCGTTCCTTTTCGGCCATATATTCGTTAAGTTTGGAATATTCGGTAGCAGAAGCTGCAATCTTTTCTTCCATTTCCTCGATTTTTTCTTCCAGAGAAGCAATATCGGCATCGATTGTCTCGAATTCCTTCTGCTCTTTATAAGAGAACTTCGGCTTATTAGAAGGCTGCTTCCAGGTAGCCTTGGAAGCGGCAGGGGCTTCTAAAGACTCTTTTGGCGTGGAGGCAACAGGGGCTTCTGTTTCAGCTCGTCTTGCACTTGCTTCCTTATAATCGCTGAAGTTGCCTTCATACTGGCGAATCACGCCATTTCCTTCAAAGCTGAAGATACGTTCTGCGATCTTATCTAAGAAATAGCGGTCATGGGATACTGTGATCACAATTCCGTCAAAGGATGTTAAGTAGTCTTCTAAGATGGTTAAGGTTGCGATATCAAGGTCATTGGTAGGCTCATCCAGGATTAGAATGTTAGGAGCTTCCATTAATACTTTTAATAGGTAGAGACGGCGTTTTTCTCCACCGGAAAGCTTTGCAATCTGGGTATACTGCATGGAGCTTGTGAACAGGAAGCGTTCGCACATCGCGCTTGCAGTCACAGTTCCATCGGTTGTCTGGATAAAGTCAGCTGTTTCGCGGATATAGTCAAGAACCTTTAGGTTCTGGTCCATATATTCATTTTCCTGAGAAAAGTATCCGATTTTTACAGTCTGGCCGATCTCAATGGTGCCGCTATCCGGAAGAAGCTTGCCGGTGATCATCTTAAGAAGTGTTGATTTTCCACAGCCGTTGGCGCCGATAATTCCGATTCGATCTCCAGGAAGGAAGATATAAGAGAAATCTTCGATTAAGGTGCGGTCCCCGAAGCGTTTGCTGATATGATCGATTTCAATTGTCTTTTTTCCAAGGCGGGAGGAAAGGGAGGACATCTCCACTTTGCCGTCGGTTTCAATTTTTTTTCGGTCCCTTAATTCCTCAAAACGCTGGATATGGGCTTTTTGCTTGGTAGAACGGGCTCTTGCGCCTCTCATCATCCATTCTAATTCCATACGGTAAAGGCTCTTGTTCTTTCGTTCGGTCGCAAGTTCCATTTCTTCACGTTCTGCCTTTAATTCAAGAAAACGGGAGTAGTTTGCAGTATAGGAATAAAGCTTACTCTTATCAAGCTCCACGATGCGGTTTGTTACTTTATCTAAGAAGTAGCGGTCGTGGGTGATCATAATGAACGCGCCGCGGTATTTCATTAAATAGTCCTGCAGCCATTCGGCCATCTCATTGTCCAAATGGTTGGTCGGTTCGTCAAGAACAAGGATATCGGCGGATGTTAAAAGGGTGCGTACCAATGCCATGCGCTTTCTCTGGCCGCCGGACAGATGTTGTGGTGTGCTATCACAGTCGGTAATGCCAAGCTTTGCAAGCATTGTACGTGCAGCTCCCTCTAAATTGATGTATTCCTCATCTGCTTTTTTGCCTTCGGTAACATTTTCAAGGATGGACTTTGCGGAATCGAAAACCGGTGTCTGAGGAAGGTATTCGATGCGCACTTTCTTTCCTTTTGTGATGGTTCCGGAATCCGGCTCTTCTAATCCCGCGATGATCTTTAATAAGGTAGATTTACCGGTACCGTTGATGCCGATGACACCAATGCGGTCGTTATCATTGATGCCTAAATTTATACTGTCAAACAGCATTCGCTCCGTAAAGCTCTTGCTTACGTTTTCCATTGTTAATAAATTCATAAAAACCTCTTTCTCTCTGTTCATACTTACTGATTTTACAGTTCTATTACGCATTTTACACTACTTTGTAAATGATTGCAAACGGGTATTCGGATTCGTATAAATATGTTATAATATGGATATTGTGTCAGGAATTGAACATAATATAAAAAACATAGGTTGTATGAAAGACTGGAAAGGAAGGATTCACATGACAAAGATAGAAGCTGTCAGAGCAGAGATGATCAAGGCAATGAAGGCAGGACAGAAAGATCGTAAGGACGCACTGTCTGCATTATTAACAGCCCTTAAGAATGTAGCAATCGATAAGAGAGCAGATCTTACGGAAGAGGAAGAGAATACGGTTGTACTAAAAGAGATCAAGCAGTTAAAAGAGACATTAGAGTCTTCTCCTTCTGACCGTACCGATATTATAGAAGAATGTAAGTTCAGAATCAGTGTATTGAATGAGTTCGCACCAGCCATGATGGGAGAAGAGGAAGTGAAAGCTGTCATTAAGGAAGTGTTAGATTCTCTTGGAATTACAGAACCGAAGCCAAGCGATAAGGGAAAAATCATGAAAGATCTGATGCCAAAGGTAAAAGGCAAGGCAGACGGCAAGATGGTAAATGAAATCGTGGCATCTATGTTCCAAAAATAGGAATTAAATTTTATAAAAATATACGGCGTTCCCGCCTTCGGCGGGAACGCTTTTTTTTTCGCCGTTTGTTTTCCTCGGACAAGATAGCATAAACTTCATTTCCGGTTCATATATATCATAGACAGGCTGTATGTGAAAAGAAAAGGGGGGCATTGTGTGGCGGAGTATCGTCGGTGGATTGCACGTATTTATTCTTATGAGAAAGGAATAAAAAAATCGTTATCAGGGTTTGCATGGCTTGAGACATATGACGGGGAGCTGCGGCTTAAGGTGGAAGTAAAGGTTCCGGGCATCCATGAGAAAATGGTACCGGTTTATTTTTTCAAGCGTCATAAGAACGGGCTGCAGGGCGTCCGGTTAGGGGAATTAAACATACAGAGTGGAAATGGAAAGTTTTATTTTGTCACGCCGTGCCAGAACATAAGCAGGTCCGGGCTGCATTTTTTAGAGATGAATGGCATAATTTTATATATGGATGCTTTGCATTATTTCGGATCCCAGTGGGATGAAAAACCAATTACACAAAAAGGTGTATTAACCCTTGAAAGAAAGATGCCAAAAGAGGAAGGGCAGATCTGGTTTGAAGAAGTGATAACGAGTATGAAAGACCGGCTGCAGGATGGTGAGGATATAGTAAGAGCCGCTTCGGTGGAAACTAGTATGAAGAGGGGAATGAATGTGGAAAGCAATCTTGTAAATAGCAGGAGGATCAGCGTAAGCGAGCAGTCCATGACCGTGGAGGAAGCAAGAAAACGGCATGAGGCAAGAGTGGCTGCAAGGCAGAAAAAAAGCAACGCTGCGATCGAGCTGACTACCGAAGGTGATAAAGGGGAGGCACAAAAAAGACAGGAATCCAAACAGAGGGAACAAAAAGAACTATTGGAGAGGCAGAGAAAGGAAGCTGCATTAGCAGAAGAGAAAAGAAAGAAGGAAGAAGAGCAAAAGGAAGAGGCAAGACAAAAAGAAGCCGCTAGACAGTTAGAGATACAGAAACTAAAAGAGGCAGAGCGGCAGCAGGAGGAAGCAAGACAGAGAGAAAAACAGCGGTTATTAAAGGAAGAAGAAAAGAGACAGGAAGAGAAGAAGGCATGGGAAGAAGCAAAACTTGCTGCAGAAGCTGCTAAAAAACAGGAAGAAGCCTATGCAGCAGAACAGAGAGCGGAAGAAGAGAAAGCTGCAAAAGAAAAGAGGGCAGCACAAAAGGTCATCGAAGAAGAGAAGAAGGCAGCTGAAGAAAAGAGAGCAAAAGAAGAAAGAGAAAAGGAAGAGCAGCGCGCGAAAGAAGAAAGAGAAAAAGAGATAGAAGAAAAAGCAAAGGCTGCCGAAAGGAGACAGCAGGAAGAGGAAGAACGGCTTGCGAAGGAAAAAGAAGAGGAAGAGCAGCGGGCAGAGGAAATGAGATCCTTGGAACCAAGAAGACAAGAAGAGGAACAGGCAGCCGAAGAAGTGAAACGTATTAATGCCCTGAAGAGGCTTCAGGAGATTACAGAGCGGGAAGAATCGGCAAGGCAGGGAATGAGAGAGCCCTCGTTACAGGAGGAAGAAGATACGAATGTACAGGCGGCCCAGATGGATTACATAGAACAACAAAGGGAGCCAAGAACGGGCATGTTCCCATGGATGGATGTGCCACAGGCAAGAAGCATTTTAGACAGTCATCCTCACATGTATCCGTTTGAGGATGGAGAAATCGCGGAATGTGTAAGAATTGAGCCAAATGATATCGGCATGTTCCCGATGGAGGCATGGACACTTGGAAATAACAGCTTCATCCGCCATGCTTTCTTCAATTACCGACACCTTCTGTTTGCTAAGAAGCAGGTTCGCGATGGCTGTCTCTATCTTTTAATGGTACCAGGCGTCTACAATCCACGCGAGAAACATATGGCCCGCATGTTCGGTTTCGACTGCTTCAAATGCGTAAACCGCAAGAACCTCCGCATCGGCGAATTCGGCTACTGGTATCTACCTATTAACTTCCAGTAACGGACTTAAGTCACACGGCGATTTACGGCAAGGAGAGCGGGAGTATGGGGCGCAGCATGATCCGAATGTTCGGACGCATGAGCCGACAAAAGCGGCTCGGTTCTTCGACTATCAGACAGGAAACCACTGTCTGCTATTCAAAGAACCGAGCCGCTTTTGTTCGTCATGAGCCGGACATTCCGGATCATGCTGCACCCCATACGCCCACTCTCCTTGCTTTGTAGGATATATGCCTTATAAAAGGGGAACCCGTTTAGGTGAAGGGGGAAGAGACAGAAGAGCGGGAAAACGAGGCAGTGAAACAGTATAAGATAAGGTGGTAGACCTTTTTCGCTTCCGTTCTCTTATGTCACCCCAAAACCACTCCTTAGCTTTGCGTCCGTTTGTTACTTCACAAATGGGTCAGTGGCGAGGAGGGCATAGCGGGTGTGGTCGGTACGGGTGCCATGGATTTCGTAGCAGCCGCGCATAAGGCCTTCCTCGGTGAAACCAAGACGGGTGATCAGGTGGATGGATGCAGTGTTTTTGGGCATGATGTCAGCCTGGATCCGGTAGAGGCGAAGGGTTTGAAAGACCTCTGGGATCAGGGCGCTAAGAGCCTCATAGGCATAACCTTTGTGTTGATGGGCGGTATCAATTTTGTAGCCCAGATTGCAGCTGTTGTAAGGGCTCTTTAAAATCTGATAGAAGCAGATCGAGCCGATGATTTTATCGGGAGATGTTTTCTCAAAGAGATAATAGCGCACGGAAGAGGAGGTGAAGAATAGTTTCTTTTCAGCCTCTAAGACGTTGCGCTGGTAACCGACTGTATAAAAGGAAGCAGGACGCATCGGTTCCCACTCATCAAAGCAATCTTTATTCGTTTCATAAAAATGAAGGACAAGAGGGGCAGCCATCTCATCTAGTACCTGAAGGATCAGGCGGTCTGTTATGTATTGAAATTTCATAGGATTTTCCTCACAGTCAAAAAAGTCGGATGATTAGTCCATGCCGCGTAAGCCGATCTCTTCAAAGTGCGGCTTAAGAAGCGTTATGAAGTTAAGAAGCGTCTCCTTCTCATAACCGGTAAATGGACCGCCAATCAGGTCATCCGAGTCTTTAAATGCCTGCAGATAATAGCGGGAAGAGCCATGAAGCCAGTCCCCGATTTGAAGGAAGGAATCTTTCGTATGCAGTTCCCTGACAACCGTGGTGCGAAACTCATAAGGAATGTCGCTTGTACGGATCAGTGCCACACTGTCTGTGATTTTACTAAGATCAAGCCCTGATAGTCCGGCAGTCTTCTCATAAAGAGGCAGGGAGTTTTTGATATCCATCGCCACATAGTCTAATAGGTGTTTTTGATAGAGCGTCCTAAGGACATCCGGGTGATAGCCGTTTGTATCCAGTTTCACAAGGAAACCAAGCGCCTTTACTTTCTCAATAAAAGGAATTAAGTCCGGCTGCAGGCTTGCCTCCCCCCCAGTTATGCATACGCCTTCTAATGTTCCCTGGCGTTTTTTTAGGAAAGCGAGGATATCTTCTTCCTTGAAAGCCGGCTCTTTTTTAGGATGTGTTACAAGCGAAGCGTTATGGCAGAAGGGGCACCGGAAATCACAGCCTGCAAAAAAAAGCGTGCAGGCCAAGTGTTCGGGATAATCAAGGAGTGTCAGTTTTGCCAGTCCGTCAATTCTCATGACAGGAACACCTCATTTCTTTTTCGGCTTTTTTCTGAAGACGAAGTTCCTTAAAGAAAGTCTGTAACATCTCAGAACATTCTTTTTGCATCACGCCGGTCTCAAGTTCTACCTGATGGTTGAATGCATCCACTGCAAACAGGTTTAAGACAGATCCGGCACAGCCGGCCTTCGGATTCATGGAACCGATCACGACTTTATCAATACGGGCCTGTACCAAAGCGCCTGCACACATTTGGCATGGTTCTAAGGTCACGTACATTGTACAGCCTTCTAATCTCCAGTCTCCTAATTTGCGGCTTGCTTTTTCAATTGCTAATATTTCTGCGTGGGCAAGTGTTGTCTTCTTCGTATTTCGTTTATTATAAGCGCGGGCAATGATCTTATCTTCATAGACAATGACACAGCCAATTGGGACTTCCCCAATTTTTGCTGCTTTCTTAGCCTGACGGATTGCCTCTTTCATGTATTTTTCATCCATTTTATTCATTCCATTTCTTAAAAAAAATATTGGCTTCTTTTCCTTGACAGAAAGAGAAAAACCAAGTATACTAAATCATACATTGTATGAAACTATTATAATGTTTTTTCATGAAAATGAAAACGTAATCGTAAGATTTTTTTTAATTAGTCATAAAATTTCCGTGCAGCCGGGGAGATAGCGGTGCCCTGTACCTGCAATCCGCTACAGCAGGGGTGATGTCTTACCTAGGGCAATTTATTGCAGAGCTGCCCTCTATAAGTGACGTTGACGTTTGGGTCTTGCGCAACAGGAATTTGTGAACCGTGTCAGGGCAGGAATGCAGCAGCACTAAGCAAAACCTTCTGTGTGCCGTAAGGTAGCCTGGGCCGAGTTAACTGTAGAGGTAACGTCTGTGAGAATTGTTCGAAGTAAGGCGCACGGATTCATATAAAGATAGAAAACAAAAGGGACGTCCATTGAAGGCGTTTTTTTTATGCCCTTTTCTATGTTTTTTCTATTTTTTTCTTTTCCTTCCTTTCCATTTCGATTATAATAGGAAAAGACTGAATTGCCTCAAAAATAGGATAACAGGCGATTCTGACCAAAGAAAAGGACAGAAATATACATATGAGAAGTGAATTAAAACCAAATGCAGTGAATCAGATTCCAAAAGGAAATCTGATTTTTCAAGAAGGAGAGGCAGTAGAGCAAATCTGTCTTATCTTAAAAGGACATGTGAGCATGATGAACGCCGGGATCAAGACAGTCTTATCCTCCGGCAGTTTTATTGGAAGCAATGATATTTTTATCGGACGGTATTTAGTAGATTATACAGCTAAGGATGATGTCATGCTGTATGTATTTCCGGCAGAAGGACCAGAATCGCTTCAGGAGATCTTATCTATTAATAAGGACTATAGCGGTCTTATGATACTGTATTTAAGCAACTATCTGCGAGAAGTATATAAAGGGCGGGAAAACCTCGCAAATCTTGCAGAGTCCTGCTCTGATTTTATCAAGAAGCAGTATGCGGATTATATGGAGATCGGAAGAAAAACCAGTTTTTCCTTAAAATCCATGCCGGTATTAGAAGGTCTTCCGGCATTTGAAAATGAACTGGAGACAGAATTAAGAAAAATCAATTATTATATAGATGCATCAGGAATTCCATTAGATCTTCAGAAAAGCTATTATGCAGCAGGCGGTGTTTCGATGGCATGTTATCAGGCGGAAGAGCTTTCTGGTCTGATTAAAGCCCTCATCTTAGAAAGCCGTGAAATCGCAGATTATCTAGAAGAAGCAGTCGTAGCGCTTACCGGAGGAGAGCAGAGTCTGTTCCAGAATGAAGTGATGTTAGCACTGCATTTAAAGAAGAATGGGCAGGATGCGGGGCAGTTAACCGATATGATCGATGATATGGTCGGAATGATCAATCAGGCGCAAACGACGCTTGAAAATAGGACAAACCGTACAGTCATGGTGGACAGAGCAAGAATGGAACAGCTTTACTATGCTGTGCTTTCTGGAAGCCAAATTATACCGGATAAAAAGGCAGCAAAGGTAAAAGATGTGGAGAAGGAAGTGGAAAGCCTTAACGATTCCTTAGGCCAGATTTTACGTTTTGCAAATCTGAAAGAAGAACGCGCTGCAAAATTCAAGGCGGATATGGAACTGTTTTTAGCGGAGCCAGACCGTTTAAGCACAGCGGCGGAAGTGCGCAGCCTGAAAAAAGAGATCGCATCCGTGTTCTATGAATTATATGAGGCGGTATTCTTCCGCGCATACGGAAGAGACGAACTTCCAAAGGCAGTGGAATTATTCTTAGATTTCGGATATGCAGATGAACGTTTGTTAACAAAGGAACAGTTATATTCTTTATGCAAGGTGGAACAGGGTGAATCATCAACCCCATGTGAGGTTCATACATTAAGGGAATGGCTAACCTTAATCTACGAGAATAAGAAGGAACCTTCCAAGAGTGAACTGGATGTAGATTATACCGACTATGTAAGGGAACTTAAAAAGAACGGTTCCATTACCGAGCAGGAAGAGGAAGCATGGCTTACAGACGGTGTGAAAAAAGTGCATTTTGAGATCGAGCATATGTTTAAGAGCAATCATAAGATCGTAAATGGCCAGATTTCTGTTTTTGCACCGGTTCTTTATAAGGAAGCATTTCCAAAGAATTCAGACCGTGCATTCTTAGGAAAAGATACGGTAAACAGAGTGATTGAACGCCTTCTGTCCGTGGATTATTCGATCTTTTATCGCGAGTCGCTTTATGTGAATAAGGATGCGGGAATTGAAAAAGAATATATCGAACAGGAAGTTGTGCCAGACATCATTCTTCTTCCGGGAACCGGAGAGAGCGGAAGCATGTGGCAGGAGATTACCGGGAAGAAGAGAGATACAAAAGGACGTTTCTTTCTGCCGGTATTTATGGACACGAATTTATCTGATATTATGATTAAACTGTTCGGACGTTATCGCTGGGAGCTTTGCAGATGCATCCAGGGAAGCGCATGGAACAATATTAAATATAAATCTCTGACTTCCGAATATATGGATTATATCCAGTTCTATCGCAAGAACTCGGATTTATCTGCAGAACGGAAGGAAAAAGTAAAGTTACAGATTCAGAAGGGCAGAAATAATATTCGGGAAATCTTTGTGATTGATTATGAAGCGTGGATGAAGGAATCCGGCGGCATGATCAAGATGAATAAGGTTGCAAGAGAGATTCTTGCTACTTACTGTCCGTTTACAAAAGAAATCCGGACAAAGCTTTCCACACAGCCAATGTTTGAGGAGGCGATGGCAAGATTTAACCGGGAAAAGGCAAAGAAGGTACAGTCACTGGATTTACGGTACCGTGCTTTGCAGAGAGAAAACATTGAGTTAACAGAAGAACTGATTGAGACATTAAGATTCTATCAGGAACTGTAAGTTATAGACTGTCGTAACGGATCATCAATTACGGCAGTCTTATCTTTTGGAGGAAATATGACGAAGAACAATCCTATGTTAGATGATATATATGAAAATCATCAGGAGCGAATTTTAAATCTGATGAAGTATCTTCCATTCTTTCGGCTGCAGGAAATGTCATTCCATCAGTATAAGGAAGGAAAGTATGACGGGCTTGAGCTTGATATGGGCTATATCGTGATGGGCGTGTTGCGTTTCTTTATTGAAGAGAACAACTTCAATGACAGAATGGTGACGTATCAGGATTATTTAGAGTTTGTGACCGGGCTTTTAAGACGGGACTTTGATATAGTGCTTCCTAATGAGGAAGAAAAGGAGTTAGCGGGCTATATCTTTGATAAGATCAAGAACGACGGAAGACCATTTACAATGGATTACTTCGATCCGCTAGAGAAAAAGAGAAAGACAGCCAGAATGAGACTGATTGACAGCACGTTACGAGATGGCGTGATGTATTACGATATCACAGCAGATGCAATCGAGTTTTACTTAGAGACGAAGGAAGTCAAGGAAGGAAGCCGGATCAATATCAAGCAGCTGCTTTTAGAGAAAATGATTGAGACAAAGAACTTTAGCGGCGGCCTTGATGTGATTAGGCAGATCAATTCAGAAGTAAATAAGTTAAGGATCCGAAAGCAGGAAGTCATTAAGACGCTTGGCATCAATGTATACGAAGGGGTTAAGGCGTTAGAGGAATTCAACCGTACCGGAATCCGCTGGTTTGAGGAAGAGCAGAGCGCATTTTCAAAAAATCGCGAACTGATCGCGAAGGCAAAACAAAAGGCAGAGGAAAGTAAGGCAGATGCCGGAACATACGGAAGCGCCTATGAGGAAATCTTCCTATTAGAAAATGAATTATTAAAGGCAATCTCGAACCATGGAAAGCTGTTAAGCGACTGCATGGAGCTGCAGGTGAAGGCAGATGAGATCATTCATAAATATAAATTCTCAAGGCTTAAGAATGCATTTGACTTTAAGGGCTATTTAGAGAAGGCAAGAAAAATCAATGATGCAAGCTTACTAGGAAATCTGATCCGTCCGCTTCAGAAGATGAAGACAAAGCAGAGCTTTTATATCGGGCAGATCGATGATGTGCTGACGCAGACTGTGAAGGAAGAGGAAGAAGGCGAGAAGATCAAGGAAGAGGAAGTGGTGATGTATCGCTTCGAGGATGAGGAAGAGGAAGTAAGAATCGGGGAAAACTATACCGCGATCATAAGGACCTTATTCGATACGCTTTTAACAACGGAACGCTTTGATCTGTTAGAGTTTAATGAAATCTTAGGGTTAAAGTATTTTGATAACATCTTTCGAAACAGCGACTATTATTCGTTTCTTGTGCATATCTGCCAGAAGAAAGAGTATGACTTAAGCGAAGTGAAGAAGCATCAGGATACCTTCTTTGAAGGAATCGTAAGTGAGATGCTAAAGGATTCCAAGAATATCCGTTATCTAAACCTTCGCTTCCGGTTAGAGCTGTTAGGCGATATGGAAGAGACGATGCTTGATTTTGAGGAGCATGAGACGGAACGAATTCCACATCTGATTCGAGGCGTGGAACGGGATGCAGAGTTCATGACATCGAATATACGGTTTATCCGGTACTAAACAGGGAAAGGAACGCTATGAACAATCGAAATTTTGAAAGAGCCATGGACCTTTTCTCCGCACTGATCGTAGGGGAAGAAGTCAGCAAACGGACGGGAAAGAATGCGGATCTTTACGATGCGTATACGTCCAATGCAGAAGTGAATGAAATCTTAGATACCATGCTAAAGAAGCTGGGACTTAAATTATATGATTCCAATGAAAGCCTGTTTGTCTCAGCAGGAGACCATAACCGGGTATTCGGATTCAGTAATGAAGAATTAAAAAGAATGATGGGATTACGTTTAAATAAGGAACTGTATCTGTGTTACTACATCATTTACAACGTGATGACGATGTTCTATCATAGCTCGGCTTCCTATACGTATTTAGAGTATGTGAAGTGTGAGGATGTGATCGAAGCGGTCAGCGCATCCTTAAAGAATGTGACCGATAAGATCAATTTGTTAGCCAGAAATGAATTAGAAGAGAGCAGTTTTGAGCTGCTTGCGATTACATGGGATGAGCAGCCTGTGATCGGCAAAGAGGATGCGGCAGTCCGTGCGTCAAGAGGAAGCAAGGCCGGGTATGTAAAGACCGCATTCAACTTTTTAATCTCACAGAATCTGTTCGCAGAAGCACAGGAACGCTATTATCCGACGGAACGGTTCCATGCCCTGATGCGTCACTATTTTGAAGAAGAGAGAGGGCGTCTCTTTGAAATGGAACAGGCACTTATGATGGAAGGAGAAAAAGAAGATGCCGCATATTAATCGAATCCGAGTGAACAACGTAAAGTATAACTTTGGCACACAAAGCTACGACGACTTTATGATGAAGCCATTTGGAAAAAATACATTATACGACCTGGCAAACGGCGGCGGTAAGAGTGTGCTGATGCTTTTAATGCTTCAGAACGTGATTCCGAACTGTACGCTAGATGAAAAACAGCCGATTGAGAAGCTCTTTCGTACCGGCGACGGCAGCAGCACGATTCATTCCTTAATTGAGTGGAAGTTAGATGAAAGCGAGGATGCAGGTGCTTATAAATATATGACAACCGGTTTTTGTGCCAGAAAGGCGAGCGATAAGGCTGTTACGGAAGCAAAAGTGCAGGACACCGCTTCCATCGAATATTTCAATTATTGTATCTTTTATCGAGACTATAATGAAAACGATATCAGGAACCTTCCTCTTGTAAAGGATAAGGAACGAATCACCTATACCGGCTTAAAGAAGTATTTAAAGGAATTAGAGCGCGATAATTCTTTAGAGGTGCACATCTTTGAGCGAAAAGGTGAGTACCAGAATTTTATCAGCCGTTTTGGTCTGTATGAAAGCGAATGGGAAATCATAAGGGGGATCAATAAGACCGAAGGCCATGTGAGAACGTACTTTGAGACCAATTATAAGACTACAAGAAAAGTCGTGGAAGATCTGTTAATTGAAGAGATCATTCAGAAATCATTTGCCTTAAAGACCGGCCATGATGAGACGGATGAGATCATGTCAAAGACTCTCTTAGAAATGAAGGATCGTCTGATTGAACTGTCGAAACAGAAGGAACAGCTTAAGAGCTATGATCATCAGGTGGAACTTTTAGATAGCTTTGGCACACGTCTTGAAGTGTTAAAACAGGCGTATGAGAAACGAAGCGTGGCAGCTAAAGGGCTTAACGCTGTTTATCAGGCAGCAGTGGAGTCTGCTAAAAAGCAGAAGAGTGACCGAGATGAAAAAGAAAATGCAAAACAAAGGTTAAACGAGGAACAGGAAACAATCCGAAAACGCGTGGATGCAATCCGCTACGCAGCAGAGCTAAAAAAGACCGAAGAGGCAAAAAAAGAGGCTAGAAAGCTTCAAAAAGAAATTGAAGATGCGACTGCACGCCGAAATGAATCCGATGAATGGCTCCGTTTAAGAGAGAGCATGAATGAGTTCTTAGAATACCAGGAAGTGAAAAAGAAGAAGGAAGAGGTGGCGGAAGCCGTATTCTCTGTTGAGAATAAGAATAGCTCTTTGATTCATGAGATTCAGGAACTGGTATCAATTTTAAAAGGCCGTTACGAAAAGAAGAAAGAGGAGTTAGAGGAAAGACAGAATGCAGAACGCGTTTCCTATGACTCCATAAAAGAAGCCTTTGAAAAGAAAGGGGAACGGGAACGTTTCTTAGAAAAAGAGGCTTATGTATGGGAAAGCAGGCTTGCTTTGATGACGGATTCCGTGACCGGATTAGAGGCAAAGGCGGCAGTGCTAAAACAGGATGCCGGGCTGTTCTTTTTAGAGGATCTAAGCAAGGCAAAGGAAGAAAACCGCACGAAGTTAAAAGAGCAGAAGGAGCAGATGGGGGCAGTCCTTCAGGCTGTGGAAGAGAAAAAGCAGGCGCTAGAGGAAGTGAAGCGTGTATCTGCAAAAGCGGAGGCAAGTCTTGATGCGCTTCAGACAAAGGATACGGAAGAGAATCAGTTTTTTGCTTCTTATGAAAGAGAGAAGAAAAAAGCAGATGGCTTAAAGAATGTATACGGAAGTGCCGATACCGAAGGAATGCTAAAAGAAATTCATTCAAGATACCGTGCGAATCTAAAAGCGATGGAGAGTCTTCGCATGCTCCGTGAGGAATATGAAAAGCAGAGAGAAAATCTGAAAAAAGGATATTTCCTCCCGGATGAGAGCGCGACAATCCGTCTGTTATCTTATTTAAATGAACGAGAGTTAGCAAGACCGATTACCGGTATTGCCTATATGAAGGAACGAGCAAAGGAAGAGGCAGGGGATCTTCTGGTACTCTATCCATTCCTTCCATATTCCTTAATCGTTACGGATGCAGAGTATGAGACGCTAAGGAAAGATGCGGCTCTTCGTGAGAAGGATTTCTTTGGCATTGTGCCGGTAATTAAAGAGTCTGCCCTTCTGTTAAAGGAAGAGCTGTTTGAACCTTCTAAGATGCAGTTAGCGGCAAAGGATTTAGGCATTTACCTGGATGAAAGAAAGTTAAATAAGGAACTTTTAAAGATTTCAGACCGTATCGAGAAGGCAGAGGAAGACTTAAAGCGGATGGCCGCATTAGAACAGACATATATGGAAGATGAGGCATTTGCAAGCGCGTTCCTTCTTAAGTATGAACAGGTATATCCGGCTATGAAGGATAAGAGGGCGAAGAGAGAGAAAGCCTTAAAACAGGCGATGGAGCAGGTCGCAATCCTAAAATCACAGTCTTCTTCCATGACAGAAGAGATCTGCAAAGGGGAGGAAACGCTTAAAAAGGCAGAGGAGGCAATGCGCCAGACAGAAAGGGAGTGGCAGGCACTTGTTTCGCTGTCAGCCTTAAGTGAGGAACTTTCTTCCTTATACAAAGAACAGGAAAATGGCAGCAGATTAAGAGATAAGCTCTTAACGGAACTTCAGGCGGCAAAGAATGATCTTGCGAAGCTTTCAAAATCCTTAGAGGAAAAGAAAGGCTGTTTAGAACAGATCACGAAGGAACTTGGCAGAATCAATCTTTTATGGGAAGAAAAGTATGCAAAATATGAACGGGAAGGCAGTGTCTTAGAAAGCCCGTTATCCACGGAGGAATTAGAGAGCAAGGCGAATGGAAAGATTCTTGCATTTGAAAGTGAGAATACCGGAATTGAGGATAAGAATCATCTGATCCGCTCCTATGCGGATACGATGAACCGTTTGTTAAAGAGCATAAAGAATAAGAGAATCAGTCTTGCTACCCTTCAGGAAATGCATGAAAAACAGGAAACGTATCAGACTGCGGAAGAAAATCTGCAGGAAAGACGAGGGGAAATCCTTTCATTCGAGGAATCCATCGCCAGACAAAAGACTCTGTTTGATATGCAGATGGGGCAGGTAAACCGCATGGAAGGAAAGTTGATGCAGTCGCTTTCTGCCATGAAGGAGAAGTATCAGAATGTGTCCGAAGAATTCCTGTCAGAAAGCGCAGGTATGGAGGAATCTTCCTTTGCAGCATTAGGGAAGAAGAAGGAAGAGGATTTAAGATTATGTCTTAAGGAAATCGAAGAAGCGGAAAAAGAAATCCGTTCGTTAGAAGATATCTGTAAGGATATTGAACGGATGTTCAAAAACTCTGGTTCCCTTAATCTGTCTAAGGCAGGCGAAATGGCCGGAAAAAGAAAAGATGCCGCTATGCTTAAAAAAGAGCAGGAAGTATTGGAAAAGGAATACGATCGTGCAAGTACCGACCTTAAGAGAAAGCAGGATGACTTCTACAAGCAGAAGCAAAAACTCTTAGAAGCACTTCAGGAAGAGAATGCAGCGGGTCTTGCGGAAGAAATCAGCATAAGCGTCAGAATGCCGCAGGATGAGGAAGAGGCAAAGGAACTCAAAAGAAACTTAAAAGAAGTGGCGGATCTGTTAGAGTTAGAGAAAGGCCGTATTGAGCGAGGAATCGCAGATATGGCGAGTATCAAGAGCAACTTCGAGAATCAGTGTCTGCAGAGGTGTCTCAACATCAAATCGGAATTAGAGCAGCTAGCGAAGCTATCTAAGATAACATTAGATGGTGAGCAGATTCCAATTATCAATCTTCAGATTCCTTATGTGAAGGAAGAGCTATATAAGGACCGCATGGCTTCCTATATTGATCAGATTGTTTCTGCAGTGGATGACTATGAAGAGGGACCGGATAAGCTTAAGTTCATTCGAACTTCTCTTTCCTTAAAGAAATTATTCTCTGTAATCGTAACCGATATGAACCAGATCCGGTTAAGTCTTTACAAGCGGGAACGCATGAAGGAAAACAGCAGACACCTTCGTTATGAAGAGGCGGTGGGAAGTACCGGTCAGTCTCAGGGAATTTATATTCAGTTCCTGATCGCAATCATCAACTATATATCCTGTCTGAATTCAGGAAGGGGAGATAATAAGGGGCTAAAAAAAGTCATCTTTATCGATAATCCATTCGGTGCGGCAAAGGATGTGTATATTTGGGAGCCGATCTTTGAACTGCTAAAGACAAATGAAGTACAGTTAGTCGTTCCGGCAAGAGGAACGACTCCGGCTATTACCGGACGGTTTGATGTAAACTATGTTCTGGGACAGAAATTAGTGGACGGAAAACAGCAGACGGTTGTCGTGGATTACCAGAGCAGGGTGAATGTTTCTGACGTAGAATATGTGCCGCTGGAATTCGAGCAGACAAGCCTGAATTTGTTTGAATAAAACTTGTTTCTTAATAATGGAGATGATAATATAGTCATAGATTTAAAATGGGGGCACATCTATGGAGAAATATCAGATAATCGTAAAGATTGAACAGATAAGAAAATACCTCGAGCAGGGAGATTGTATCAAGGCTGCCACTTTGGCAGCCGAGATTGATCTGAAGAAAATAAAGAGCATGTCTGATCTAAGCGTGATTGCAGAAGCGTATTTTCAGAGCATGCAGTATAAAAAGGCGAGAAGTTTGTTTTTACAGATTTATGAGAAAACAAGATCACGCCGTATTTTAGCACAGTTGGTGCATCTCTCCATCAAGTTAGAAGATGCTTCGGAGGCTGAGAAGTATCTTTTAGAGTATATTAAGATTGCTCCGAATGATTTTTACCGATACATTTTCCGTTTCAGCATTGATAAGCTGTTAAAGAAACCAGATGACATACTGATCAAGGATCTGGAGGAACTGAAAAAAGCAGAATATATGGAAAGCTGGTCTTATGAACTTGCGAAGTTGTATCATAAGACCGGTGATGAGAAGAGATGCGTGGCAGAATGCTCTGATATTATTCTGTGGTTTGGAAGCGGAATCTATGTGGAAAAGGCGAAGGCTTTAAGGGCATATTATACAGGGGAATCAGAATCAGAAGAGACAGATTCCAATAAACAGGAAGAGAAAACGGAAACATCTAAATCATTAGGTGCGGAAGATGTCTCCAAAATAGTAAACCTATTAAAGGCGGTCGGGGAGAAAAAGCCGGAACAGAAAGAAAAGATGGAAGAATCGGCAGAGCCGGTTATGGATATACAGGAAAACAAGTCAGAAGAAGAACCATTAAAAGATTTAGAAGAAAAGTCAGAAGGAAATCAGACAGATGAACTGACAGAGAAACGGACAGAGAACCTGAGTGAAAATCCAAGTGAAGGCCTAAGCGAAAAGCAGAATGAGGATCAGAACGAAGATCAAGAGGATGATTTTGCTGTTTCGAAGGCGTCAGAACACTTAAAAGAGAATCAGGCTGAAAGTTTGGAAGAACAGAAGGTGATTTTAGAGGATGCAGATCACGAAATAGAAGCAGAGGATTCGGAAGTCTTAGAGGAATATCCGGAGTATAAAGCTATGCAGGAAGCTGGCAAGGCAGAATCAGATGATAATGGATCAGATCACCAAGAATCACAGGTTAAAGAAGCCGATGATACCGAATCTGAAGATGCAGAAGCCGAACATGCAGAATCTGAAGATGAGGAATCCGAAGAAGAAGACTGGGATTCGGAAGATGAGGATGACGAAGAGTTTGAGGATGATGAAGAATCCGACGATGATGAAGAGTGGGATGATGAGGAGTCTGAGGGAAAAGAAGAATCAGGCGATCAGCTACAGCCAGAAGATGAGGAATCTTATAGAATCAGTGCAGTCTCGGAAGAAGAAGCCCGTGCATTGGCAGATCTGTTTGATCAGGATGAGAAAGAAAAGAAAAGAAAGAAGAAAAAGAAATCCATTTTTTCTAAACTAAAGGATGCCATCCGTTCTGCAATAGAGGAAGAAGAGAATCGCAACCGAGAGGCTGAGGAAATCGAGCTAGAAGCAGAGAAGGAAGCACAATCAAACAACTTAGAGATGAAGGAAGAAATGGAATCTTCAAACACGGTTAAAGAAAGTATAGAAGAATCTTCAAACGTACAAAATGATAAGGAAGAGCTAGAGGCTGATTTAAATGAAAGCAGCATGACAGAACTTTATCAGGCAGTTCAGACAGAGTTAAAGCAAGAGCGCTTTTCGGAAGAGTGTGCGGAACAACCGGATTTTAGTGAGAAGAATCTGCAAGAGGCTTCCTTAGAAGAAACGTCTTCGGAGATGGATTCGGAAGAATCTTTAGCGGAAAGACTGGAAGAAGAAGTCCAGGAAGAAGAAACAGAGGAATGTTCAAAATCGGAGGAATTGTATGTAAGCGATAAGAGGGAATGCCTGATTTTAGATGAGGTACCGGAAGAACTTCTGATGGTGGATCGTGAAAACGCATTGTATGAAAGACTCCGTGAAAAGCAGATAAAAGCAGTGGATCTGACAGGAGATTTTAGCAGAGTGGAATCCGTAAGAAGATCCATTATGCAGTGTCTGGAGAAAGCATTCGAGCAACCGTCAAGAAACGTGAATCTGATGATCGCAGGCGGAAATCAGATGGGCAAAAAGGCGCTTGCCAAGCTGCTTGCAAGAGATTTTCATGCACTTGGAATCAATCCATCTCCTAAAGTAGCATTAATTCATGCACTGCGGTTAAATCGTATGAATCTTAAGGATAAGATGGCACAGCTTGCAGGCTGCATGCTGATTATTGAAGAGGCATGTGAGTTATCCGAGGAATCTATCTTACATCTTCAGGAGATTATTGAGGATGAACGCTGTCAGTTCGGGGTTATTTTAGCAGGACAGACAGAGAAGATGGACAGGCTGTTCGCGGCACATGATACGCTTCGAACATTATTCTATAACCGGATCTTTATACCGGAATTTACTGCTAATGATTATCTTGGATATGCGTATTCTTATTTAAACGAAAGAGATTATCAAATCAGGGAAGATGCGCTTATGACACTTGGTGAGAATATCGATAAGATCATGAGGGCAGAGGGAACGTTAGAAGCCGTGACGAATTACTTAAAGCAGGTCATCCGTAAGGCAGAAGGGCGGAATGCTAAGAAAATAGCAGCCCTGACGGAATCAAGAGAGTATGATACCGCAGAACTGCTTGTATTAAAAGTGGAAGATTTTATAGTTTAAAACGAAGGCTGATATCGGATTTAAGCCGTTGTCCGCCTTTGGATTCTACATTCTTAGATATGTACAGCAGGTAGGACTGTTCTTGAGCGTAAGGTTCTAATGGTTCCACTTCAATGGACTGGTTGACTGCATCATAGCGGATGGATGTCCTTAATGGGGAACCATCCATCTTGGTCACATAAAGATTCATATTATTAACGGTAGCAGGGTTTAAAGGAGCAGAAAACTTCACCTGCCACACGAATTTTCCTGTTTTAAATTTAAGATTCTGTTTCACTACGGTATCATCTGTGCCGGAAAAATTTTCGATTGAAATATAATTTGAACTCATGGTATCACCTCTTAATGTAATATAGAAATGGTGTTCTATATTACCATTATATACTATAAAACAAAGAGGATGCAATCCATAATCTATGGATGCTTCCATGAAAATAGATAAGAAAGGTAAAGCAACACATATGGAAAAAGAACAATGGAAACCCGGGAATATGTTATATCCGCTCCCGGTTGTTATGGTAAGCTCAGCGGATAAGGAGGGAAATAGCAATATCTTTACAGCATGCTGGGCAGGGACAGTCTGTACGAATCCCCCAATGGTGTCTGTATCCATACGAAAGGAACGTCATTCTTATGGAATGATCGAAGAGACAAAAGAGTTTGTAATTAATCTGGCAACCGAGGAACTGGCATTCGCAACCGATTACTGTGGCGTAAAGTCAGGTAGGGATGTAGATAAATTCAAGGAAATGAAGCTGACAAGATTAGATGGTGTCAATACCAATGCACCGATGATTGGGGAATCACCGGTCAATATTGAATGCAAAGTAAGAGAAATCATCAAATTGGGCTCCCATGATATGTTTGTAGCAGATGTAGTAGCCGTTCATGTCAGCAAAGAATATATGAATGAAACCGGAAAGTTTGAACTGCATCGCAGCAAACCAATCGTATACTCTCACGGAGAATATTACGGGGTAGGAAATCTGCTTGGAACGTTCGGATATTCCGTTCGCAAGGATAAGTCAAAAAAGAAAAAATAAAGCAATACAAACGACGGGGGAATTTAACCATGATGGAGGATAATGTTGTATTGATTGGAATGCCGGGATCGGGAAAGAGCACAATCGGGGTTGTGCTCGCGAAGGTCTTAGGCTATCGGTTTATAGATTCTGATCTTGTGATTCAGGAGAGTGAGAAAAGGCTGTTGAAGGATATTATTGAAGAGGACGGTCTGGAGGAATTCATAAGAATCGAAGAAAGAGTGAATGCAAGTCTTGAGGCTGAAAATTCCGTGATCGCTACCGGCGGCAGCGTGATATATGGACCGGATGCAATGCGCCATTTAAGGAATATTGGAACGGTTATATATTTAAAGCTTTCTTATGATTCCGTAAAGGAGCGCCTCGGGGATTTAGCAGAGCGGGGGGTAGTCCTAAGACCCGATCAGGATCTTTATGCACTGTATGAAGAACGATGTCCGCTTTATGAAAAATATGCACATATCACAGTCAACTGTGAAGATATGACGATTGAACAATCTGTGAAACAGATTGTAAATCAGTTAGAAAAATGCATCTTCTAACATCGGGAAATGTTGAGAAATACTGGTTTTTTCCCAAATGGTTATTTACAAATTGAATCTTTATGTTATAATCAGACTTAGATTAAAAATTGACAAATAGGAAAAGCAGTTCATGTGCAAAAGTAACAAATAGCGGCCGCATAGGGGGTTATTGGCGAGACTTACTGTTTGCGCAGGATTTATTATGCATAAATTACGTTCATTATATACCCTGGCAGTATGTTTCTGTCTGGGGTTCCTAAGTTTAAGGGTGAAATAACATGACATGAAAGTGACTGCGTATTTATAATAGATAGAGGTGTGCAATGGAGCAGTATATAATTAAAGGTGGAAAAGCTTTAGCAGGAGAAGTTACCATTGGCGGAGCAAAAAATGCGGCACTAGGTATTCTTGCGGCATCAATTATGACAGATGAGACAGTTGTAATTGAAAATCTTCCAGATGTGCGTGACATCAATGTATTATTACAGGCAATTGAAGAAATCGGAGCAAAGGTAGAACGTGTGGATCGTCATACCGCTAAGATTTCAGGCGGACAGATTTCTTTAGTAAGCATTGAATATGATTTTATCCGTAAAATCAGAGCATCTTACTACTTAATCGGTGCTCTTTTAGGTAAATATAAAACTGCAGAGGTGGCTCTGCCAGGCGGCTGTAATATCGGAAGCCGTCCAATCGATCAGCATATCAAAGGCTTTGAAGCATTAGGTGCAGATGTTAAGATTCAGCACGGCATGATTCAGGCAAATGCAAAAAAATTAGTGGGAAGTCATATTTATCTTGATATGGCCAGCGTTGGAGCAACCATTAATATTATGTTAGCTGCTACATTAGCAGAAGGACAGACAATTATTGAAAACTCTGCGAAGGAACCACATGTTGTGGATGTTGCGAATTTCCTTAATAGCATGGGTGCTAACATCAAAGGTGCGGGAACAGATGTAATCCGTATCAAAGGTGTATCCAAGCTACACGGAAGCACATACTCTATTATTCCGGATCAGATCGAAGCCGGAACCTTTATGTTCGCAGCAGCAGCAACAAAAGGTGATGTTACCGTTAAGAATGTAATTCCAAAGCACTTAGAAGCTATTACTGCAAAGTTAGTGGAAATGGGCGCAGAAGTAGAAGAATTTGATGATTCCGTACGTGTTGTAGCTACAAAACGTCTTGGACATACTCAGGTTAAGACACTTCCATACCCAGGATATCCAACCGATATGCAGCCACAGATCACAGCTGTTCTTGCTATGTCTGAAGGCACAAGTATCGTAACAGAAAGCATCTTTGAAAATCGTTTCAAATATGTGGATGAGTTAGTGAAGATGGGGGCTTCCATTAAAGTGGAAGGCAACACAGCCATCATCGATGGTGTTAAGGAATTAACAGGTGCAATCGTATCCGCACCAGACTTAAGAGCGGGTGCAGCGCTTGTTATCGCAGGTCTTGCAGCAGAAGGCTTTACCGTTGTAGAGCAGATCGAATACATTGAACGAGGCTATGAAAACTTCGAAGGAAAGATGCGTGAACTCGGTGCGTCCATGGAAAAGGTGGATGCGGAAGACGAGAAGGCAATCCGTAAATTCAAGTTAAAAGTAGGCTGATAAAATAGTGGCAATAAAAAGCCGCAGAATAAAGAGGCGGTATGGTTCGAGCAATCGAACCATACCGCCTCTTCTATGTATATATGGGTTTTCCCTATAAGAAATGTTTTATGTATAGATTGGACTCCCTAGAAAGATCAAGATAGGAATCACCGACTTTTACAAGGGGTTTGGAGATGTGATTTCGGTCAATCATCAGGATGGACCCTTTTCTTCCTCTTCTGATTCGATCACAAGCTCAGGGATGGAATAAAACTTAAGCCGGGAAATCATTTTGTCTGAGAGGCGAGAGCCTTTTGGTATGATCAGCTGATTGCTGAAGGTGTAGATATCCTCTCCGACTACCATTCCGGGAATGGCTTCATTTGTGAATAATTTGATTGTCTTCATTCGTATCTCCTAATTTTTGCAGTTTTACTGTAAAAAAAAGTAATGTAATGGTTAAATTATATAAAAAATTACATAATAAGTCAAATGAAATGCGTCAAAATAGATAATTCCAATATCAGTACCAGTAAGATAGTCTTGCGAAAGGAAAAGCGGAAAGATATAATGAAAGAAAATAGGAATCGGATTAAAGGAGTGGCTGGCTGATGGAGTGTGAATGTGGAAACAAGAGAAAGCATCGAGAAGAAAAGGAATATAAAGATCTGATTCACCGTCTGAACCGTATCGAAGGGCAGGTAAGGGGTATAAAGAAGATGGTGGAGGACGAGTGCTACTGCTCGGATATCCTGACACAGGTATCCGCCATCCAGTCTGCGTTAAATGGCTTTAATAAAGTGCTGTTAAGCAATCATATCAAAAGCTGTGTAGTGGATGATATACGGAACGGGAACGATGAAGTTGTGGATGATCTGTTAAAAACGCTTCAGAAGTTGATGAAATAAAATGCTTGACAAGTTAGAATAATTAGTATATTCTTAAGAAACAAGTTGTAGCACTTAGGCTGCAGCCCGCATTGAAAAATGAAAAATGATTATAAATAAATCTCTTATTCAGAGTGACGGAGAGTAAAGACTCGGTGAAGTCACGGCAACCCCCTGTGTGGAAGGTGCCAAGTTGAGCGAGAAATCGAACAATAAGAGGAGTTGATAGATAGAATCGTCAAGTCCGCTTATTGCGGGCTTTTTTTTGTACTAAATTAAAGGTTTTGAGGAAAGCCTTTAAAATTGAAAGGAGAAACACACATGAACAACAAATTATTATTTACATCCGAATCCGTAACCGAAGGACATCCAGATAAGATCTGTGATCAGATCTCAGATGCCGTATTAGATGCATTATTAGCACAGGACCCAATGAGCCGTGTCGCTTGCGAAACTGCGATCACAACCGGTCTGGTTCTTGTAATGGGTGAAGTTACAACAAAAGGCTATGTAGATATCCAGAAAATCGTTCGTGATACTGTAAGAGAAATTGGATACGACAGAGCAAAATATGGATTCGATGCAGATACATGTGGTGTTATCGTTGCATTAGATGAACAGTCAAAAGATATTGCGATGGGTGTTGATAAGGCATTAGAAGCAAAAGAGAATTTGATGACAGATGATGATATTGAAGCAATCGGTGCCGGAGATCAGGGTATGATGTTTGGTTATGCCACAAATGAGACAGAAGAATATATGCCATATCCAATCTCTCTTGCACACCGCCTGACAAAGCAGCTTGCAAAAGTAAGAAAAGATGGCACATTAAGCTACCTTCGTCCGGATGGAAAGAGCCAGGTAACCGTAGAATACAACGAAGAAGGCAAGCCAATCCACTTAAATGCAGTTGTATTATCCACTCAGCATGATCCGGATGTAACACAGGAACAGATTCATGAAGATATTAAGAAATATGTATTTGCACCAGTTCTTCCAGCTGAATTAATCGATGAAAGAACAAACTTCTTCATCAATCCAACCGGACGTTTTGTAATCGGCGGACCAAACGGCGACAGCGGTCTTACCGGACGTAAGATTATCGTAGATACTTACGGCGGATATGCTCGTCACGGCGGCGGAGCATTCTCCGGAAAGGACTGCACAAAGGTTGACCGTTCTGCAGCATATGCAGCAAGATATGTAGCAAAGAATATCGTAGCTGCCGGCCTTGCAGAGAAATGTGAAATTCAGCTTTCCTATGCAATCGGTGTTGCAAAGCCTACTTCCATCATGGTTGATACATTTGGAACAGGCAAGAAATCCAATGAAGAACTCGTGGATATCATCCGTGCGAACTTCGATCTTCGTCCAGCAGGAATCATCAAGATGCTTGACTTAAGAAAGCCAATCTACAAACAGACTGCAGCTTATGGTCATTTCGGACGTGTTGATTTAGATCTTCCATGGGAAAGACTTGATAAAGTAGATGTATTAAAAAGCTATTTATAAGAATGGATAAGCCTTTTTAAAGGGCGGATTGCTTTCTTTACGACTCCGGCTTTCAGAGCCTGCTTAAAATGCGGCAGGTTCTGAAAGCCGGAGTTTTTTGATTGGTAAGGTTTAAATGAAAGCCGAACCTGATTTTAAATACGCTTATAGGTGAATCGTGTTAGGAAAGAGACATCTTTCGTTAAATTATAAAATATTTAGATTTATCACGGATAGTTTACGTTTTACTTTAGAACATATATGGTATAATAAAGAAAAATGTGACGAACTGTTACATAATGAGCAGAATGGGAGTTATTAATATGGACTTGAAGAAAAGACTCAAGATGTCTTTTTGCATCATTATCATTATCCCGATTCTTTTGATTGCAGCGTCTGGCAAGGCAATTATCACATATCAGCTGAATTCCATTCAGGAATCTTATGATGTGGAGTCGGACACGTTGCAGGTTATTATGAATCCGCTTCAGATTCTGAACCGTCTGACAAGAGATGTGTTCAACCGGATTAAGCTGTGTGCGATTAAGAATCCGGGAGAGTTAGAGGATATGACGTATATTGCAAGCTTGAATGAAGAGATCAAAGGGAAATATTCCTTTCTGGTGGTACGAAAGGGAGATGAGTTCCTTTTTTCCGGAAATGAAGGCATGCTTAATAACATTGAAAAAAGCCTTCCGAAATTCGGGGAGTACAGTACCGAAGTAGATGGGGGGATTTATGTAGGCGGAAAGCATCCATTCCTATTAAAACAGCAGGATTTTTATTTCGCTGATGGTTCCGAGGGAACCGTATTTGTTGTCACAGACGTCAATACATTAGTACCGCAGATTAAACAGTCAGCAATTCAGGCAGTTGTGGCAGCGGTCGTAATTATATTCATGACAGCATTTCTGCTGATCATATGGCTTTACCGAAGCATTATCCGTCCTCTTGATACATTAAAGAAGGCGACAAAGGAGATGAAGGAAGGAAACTTAGATTTCTCGATTTCCGGCTCTGACGAGGATGAGATTGGACAGCTGTGTCAGGATTTTGAAGAGATGAGAATTCACTTAAAGGAGCTGATTGAGGTAAGGATGCAGTATGAGCGGGAGTCAAGGGAATTAATCAGTAACATATCCCATGATTTAAAGACACCGTTAACTGCGATCAAAGGCTATGCGGAAGGACTGATTGACGGGGTGGCGGATACGCCGGAGAGACAAGAGAAGTATTTAAAGACCATCTATACAAAGGCAAGCGATATGTCCGTATTGGTAGATGAACTATCGCTTTATTCGAAGATCGACTCCAATACCGTCCCGTATAATTTTAACATCATCCATGTGGCGGATTATTTTAATGACTGCATTGATGAGTTGCGGTTTGACTTAGAGGTAAAGAATATAAAACTTGGCTATGAATACAGCGCTGATCCGAATGCGAAAGCAATCGCGGATGCAGAACAGCTAAAGCGGGTAATCAATAATATTATTGGAAATGCCGTTAAGTATATGGATAAGAAGGAAGGGCAGTTAAATGTCCGGGTGAAGGAAATCTCAAACTTCATTCAGGTAGAGATCGAGGATAACGGATCCGGCATCGCAAGAAAAGATCTTCCGAATATCTTTGATCGTTTTTATCGGGCAGATGCGTCCAGAAACTCGAAGAGAGGCGGAACCGGTTTAGGTCTTGCAATCGCAAAGAAGATCATTGAGGAACACGAAGGCAGGATCTGGGCGACCAGCATAGAAGGCGTTGGAACGACGATGTACTTCACCATACGCAGATGGATGCCGGAAGAGAAACAGCAGACGGAAGAGAAGAAACCGGTGAAGGAAAGAAAAGCGGGCAGGGAAGACAAGCCTGGCAGAACGAAGATTAAGGAATAGGAGAGTATATAGGAGGAAGCAACATGGATAAGATATTGATTGTAGAAGACGAAGTGGCGATTGCGGAGTTAGAAAAGGATTATTTAGAGCTTTCGGGCTTTGAGGTAAGCATCGAGAATGCGGGGGATACCGGATTAGAACGAGCATTAAAGGAAGAGTTTAAGCTTGTAATCTTAGACCTGATGTTACCGGGAATGGATGGATTTGAGATTTGCAAGAAAATCCGTGAAGTGAAGAATATCCCGGTTATCATGGTTTCCGCAAAGAAGGATGATATCGATAAGATCAGAGGACTCGGACTTGGAGCGGATGACTATATGACAAAGCCATTTAGTCCAAGCGAGTTAGTTGCCCGTGTAAAGGCACATCTGGCAAGATATGAACGCCTTGTGGGATCTAATATAAAGGAAAATGAGATCATTGAGATCCGAGGTATTAAGATTGATAAGACCGCAAGAAGAGTTTATATCAATGGAGAAGAGAAGGCATTTACAACAAAGGAATTCGATCTGTTAACATTCCTTGCCGAAAATCCGAACCATGTGTATACCAAGGAAGAGCTGTTCCAGAAAATCTGGGATATGGAATCCATCGGGGATATCGCCACGGTAACCGTTCATATTAAGAAAATTCGAGAGAAGATTGAGACGAATACATCCAAACCTCAGTATATAGAGACAATCTGGGGTGTAGGCTATCGTTTTAAGATATAGGAGAGTTATGAAGTTAAACATATTATTTGAAGATGAGACTATGGTAGTGGCAGAAAAGCCAGCAGGCGTATTAAGCCAGTCAGACCGCTCTACGGAACTTGCCATGACAGACCATGTGAAGAACTATCTGTATGATAAGTATGGAAAGGGAAAAGCAGAGGTATTTTTAATCCACCGATTAGACCGTCCGGTAGGCGGCGTGATGGTGTTTGCAAGAACAAAGGAAGCAGCAGCCTCCTTAAGCAGACAGGTACAGGATAAGACAATGGAAAAACACTATCTTGCCGTGCTAAACACTAGACAGCCGTTAACTAAAGAATATAAGCAGATTACGGACTATTTAGTAAAGGATATGAAAACCAATCTTTCCTCCATCACTTCGGAAACGAATAAACAGGCAAAGAAAGCGGTATTGAATTACAAAATCGTGGCATCCTTAGAGAAGGACGGAGAAGAACTTTCTCTGGCAGAGATTGAACTGTTAACAGGAAGGCATCATCAGATCCGGGTTCAGATGGCAAAAGAGGCCGGAGGCCTGTGGGGTGATACCAAGTATAATAAGACCTTTATTGCAAAGGAGAGATGGGTGAATCCAGGGCTGTATTCCTATCAGCTTTCCTTCCTTCATCCAAAGACAAAGAAACGGATGACATATCAATGTCTGCCACAAGAAGGAATCTTTCAGGCGTTCGAAGAAGATATGAAACGAATCTTTAGGAGGGCATGAAGATGAAGACAAAAGTCGCTTTAGTTGGCGTGATCGTGGAGGAAATCAAATCATCCGGTGAGGTGAATGAGATCCTTCATGACTTTGAGCCTTATATTATCGGCAGAATGGGAGTACCATACCGGGAAAGAGGGCTCAAAGTCATCAGCGTTGTACTGGATGCGAAGAGTGGTGTGATCGACGATTTGTCAGAAAAGCTTGATAAGGTGAAAGGCATTAAAGTAAAGACAATGTATGCCGATAGCGAAGAATAAAAAAGAGGTGTGCGTAAACAAGTTTGCTTGTTTGTGCACGCCTCTTTTTTATTCTCCGCTTCATTTAAAAACGCTCTTATTCGAAGCTATTTTTGCGAAGACAGCCATTTTTCCATATATGCATTGATTACGCTGTATGGACAAGGACCGATCTTTAGAAGGAATTCATGGAAATTCATAAGCGTGAATTTATCGCCTAAGGCGTTCTTTGCCTTGGTCTGAAGTTCCATAATCTCAATATAGCCGATGGAGTAAGGCAGATAGATGCCAGGTTCGGAAAGAATGGTGTAATAGATATCCTCTGCAATATCAGAGGATATGCCATATACATTCCAGAATTCTGCGGTATCGGATTTGGTCCAGCCTTCATAATGGATGCCGATATCGCTTAAGGAATACAGGCAGTGAAGGGCAATCATATTGGCAACTAACATATTCTGCAGATCTTTTGTAAGCCCTGCAAGACTATAGGAATATGCCTCTACGTAGGTGGCCCATCCTTCATCGTAGCCGGTTATATTGATGATATTGCGGACCGGATTTGGATTCTGAGACCTAAAATATACATTCTGATACAGATGTCCCGGATACCCTTCGTGGGCAATGGTCGGGAATATCTCCGACATATCATAGACCGGATTATTGTTAATATAGATGTAATTCTCGGTATAGCAGTCAATCGGCGGCACTAAGTACATGGCCGGGCTTAAATGATCCCGCATGGATTCATGTACATAACGAACAGAGCAGTTCACATCATTGATGGCAGGAAAATCATCTTTGATGGCACCTTTTAAATACGTAAGGATTTCATAAGGGTCAGTCTTCGGAAACTTGAATGTATTGAGCTGGGTGGTGATCGTTGGATTTTGAATCTGTATGGTCGTCATCGTTAAGATGGAGGAGTTTAATGTATTGGAGAGGGCCGTCTTCATTTCCTTGATTGTCTTGGAGGAACCGGTGGACATCTGACACAGCAGCTCATAATAAGCTTTTCCTTCGTTAAAGCCGCATAAGCCGATCTGATTCGTGGAGGTGCCTTTGAGTTCCTGCAGAGTTGCGATCAGATTCTCATAAGCAGGGATCACCGATTCTAAAACTGCCTTCTTATTCTGTTCAGCATAGGAGATCATGGATTCAGCGCTTAAGCCCTCAAAGGAGGCAATCTTTTCATTGAAGCATTCGATTAACAGATTGTTCTCCGGGTCTTTGATAAAATCGCTGCACTGGCTGATGATCATATCCGCTACGTCATCTGACATAAAGAATCCCTTTTCAGATTTTTCACGTTCGAACTCCGAAATCTGTTCAAAATAGGTGCCAATGGAGCCAAGCAGGTTTAGGTAGGTAGTGATATCGGATTCTTTATAAAAGGAATATTCAGCTAACAAAATAGGAAGCTGGGCCTGAACCCCTGTGGTAGGGCCGAGGGTTTCCTGATAATACAGATAGTCCCCGGTTTTAATGGTATTTTCTAATGTAATCATTAAAATGTCGTAGATTAGTTTTTCTTCTTCGGTTAGTTCAGCAGGATCATACCGTTTGAGGGTGGAAAGATAATTCTCAGCCTTTGATATTTCCTCATTCATATGTGTAACGGAGTATTCCCCAAGGCTAGCTTCCGGTTCCTTAATGCCGTAGTTTTCCGGATTGGAGATACAGTAATGAAGGGAGATCGTATCAGCGGACACTTCTTTCTGGAACATTTCTGTGATAAAGGCATCAAAGCTTTTTAACGGCTCCTCCTTTGTGCTCTTCAGCTGGCAGCCGCAGCTGGCAATCATGATGGTAAAGCATAGAATGCATGCTACGATTTTTTTAAAGCTTTTCATGCTTTATTTCCTCCTGGATTTATCATGGAATAGCAAGATAAAATCGGTCATTTATATAAGTGTATTCTGCTTAGGTTAAATACATACCCGGACATGGGATATAAACAGAATCGGGATGAGAAGAAAGGAGGTATTAAGCTTTTCTTAGAAATGACCGAAATATCTAATAATAGGGTACAATCAGACAGTAAAGAGAGGAATGCAATGTATATAAACGGGATCAGCCAGTTAGGGATAAAAGGCATGTATGAGACAGAGGCAGAAGACAGAGAGCAGTCTGTAGCAGGCACAGTGAATACAGAGCTTATAAGTGGCAGAATAACAGAGGGTATTACACAGGATAGCAGTACCGAAAAGATCAGACAGAATGCAGGAGATACCGGGGCCGGGATGTTTACCAATGTGGAGGCTACGGCGGGGATCACGTTAGGAACAGAAAAGAAACAGGAAGTTTCAAATCCCCTTCAGTCGCTGTACTCCCAGATGACGAAGGAAGATTATCAGGCTTTAAAAGAAGAGGGCACTCCTTTGGAAGAATATAACGCCAAGCGGCTTGAGAAGGCATTAGAACGTATTAAAAAAGGGAAAGAACTCCGAGAGAAGAGCGTGGATTCTCAGATTGAGACGAAGAAGGAAAAGAGAGAGAGAAAAGAACAGGCAGCCATGAATCAGGCTGTGTCAGCAGGAATCGATCAGTACTTGGCAGAAGTGCTTACCGATGCCAATCTTCCGGTGACAAAGGAGAATATTGCAGGAATCAAGGAAGCAATGGAAGCGGTATCGTGTGCATCCAATCTTACGGAATCTTCTTATCAGTATATAATCGGCAATGAAATGAGTGTGACTCCGGATAGTATCTATAAAGCGGTTTATAGCGGAGCAGGTGTTAAAGGCGGCGGTTCTAAGATGGAAGAGGGCGTGATGGAGGAACTGTTATTAATGGCGGAACAGATGCTTTCTTCTGATGGCATGAGCGTAAGTGAGAAAGATATGGAGGATGCAGGATGGCTGTTACAGAATAATCTTCCGGTAAATAGGTTAAATATCCAGAAAAAGCAGTTCTTAGAGCAGTTAAAGGAAGGATGCGAGGAAAAAGAACTGGCATCAAAGCTTGTTCAATCCCTTAAGAATGGGGGAGTACCGGGAAAGACTGATTTAATGGATGAAACCTCCGCTTTAATGGAAAGCCTGGTTTCCGATATCAAGAAGATGGATGGAGAGACTGTCCGTGTGGCCATATACCGTCAGAGAATGCTGCAGGGAGAAGAAGCGCTTACCATGCAGCATCTAAGAGAGGCACAGGATGAGTCTTCGGAAGTCATGCAGGACGCCATTTTGCAGGTAGCAGATGATGATATTGAAATGATTACCGCGAAAAGACAGCTAGAAGAAATCCGCCTTAAGCTTACGATGGAAGCGGCGTTTACGATGAAAGAAATGGGGATTGAGCCGGAGATGGCAAAGCTTTCTGAGATTGTGGATGGGCTTCGTGAAATCGAAAACAGCTATTACCAGGGAATACTTAAGGAAATAGGCGGGATGGGAACTTCCTCCGTTTTATTAAAGGACACCATAGAGACCGTATCGGCCCTTAAGACGGCGCCCGCAGCAGTTCTTAGTGCCACCTTTGAGGCAAGAAGAACCATTACGCCGGGAGAGCTTTTGGAAACAGGGGAAGAGCTAAAGGCAGCTTATCACAAGGCTGAGAAGGCATATGAACCGCTGATGACAGTTCCAAGAAGTGACTTGGGAGATTCGATTATGAAGGCATTTGAGAATGCAGATTCCATCCTAGAAGGTCTGGGACAGGAAGTCAATGAGAGCAATCGCAGAGCGGTTAGAATCCTAGCGTATAATCAGATTGCACTAACACAAGAGAATATCGAAGAAATGAAAGCATACGATGCCATGGTGAATAATCTGATCTCTAATATGAAGCCGGCGGTGACCGTAACTATGATACAGGAAGGCATTAATCCGCTTGAGACATCTATTGAAGAACTGAATAAGAAGGCAAAGGATATCATAAAGGAGCAGGGAATCACGGCTGAGGAGAAGTTCAGTGAGTATTTAGTGAATCTGGAGAGCAAGCAGGGGATCACGGCAGAAGAAAAAAACTCGTATATCGGAATCTATCGTCTGCTGCATCAGGTGCAGAAAAGCGACGGAGCGGTAATCGGGGCCGTTGTAAAGGCAGGGCAGGAAGTGACCTTAAATAACCTGCTGACCGCAGTGCGAACGAACCATGCAAAGAATCAGGATATTCAGATTGATGACGGATTTGGAATGCAGGCTGGCATCAAAGAAGAAGGAAACAGCATATCAAAACAGATTCATTCCGCATTCGATGTGCAGAGAAAAACAGACTATATGCAGCAGATCGCAGAAGAGGCTATTTCCATGATGAGTCCTGAAAATGCTGAAAAGATTATGAAAGAGTATGAGATGTATGGGGAACTAAGCTTAGAGACATTATTAGACCATCTTTCAGCTTCGAATGAGGGCGGTTTAAGTGCATACGAAGAAATGAAGTTTGAAGAGATGAAGGAACTTTGCCAGGGCTGCGAGGAAGAGCTTTCGTTCTTAAGACAGTATGAAGCAGCGGATACGATTGATAATCGTAAGGCGGCACAGATTCTTCTTAATAATCCGGGGTTTGTCTTAGACAGTCTTAATAAGATCGAAACATCTGTAAATGCAAAAGAAAACAGAGAAAAACAGACGGAAGATTTCTTTAAAAGCATGGAAAGCCGGGATGCATTTGTAGAGGAAACAGAGGCATTCTGTAAAATGGCTCAGAGCGAAATCGAGGCTCAGTACTGTATGGAAGGCATCGGACAGGCTGATAGCATGATGTTGCAGAATACGATAAAGGTATTAAAGCTTTCCAAGGCGCTTGCACAAAATGGTTATTTTAATATTCCGATCGTATCGGGAGATACCGTGACCAATATCAATCTGACGATCTTGCATGATCAGGATGAGAAAGGAAGGATTTCCATCACATTAAAAGATGCGACAGAAAGTGAAGTTTCCTTAGAGCTTACGGTTACCAAAAATGATGTGAAATGCTTTGTGACAGCAGAAAATGAGGCAGTGAACCGACAGTTAAGCGGATTAAGTAAGGAGTTTCGGACCGTATTTGAAGAAGCAGGATTTGAGACAAAGAGCCTGTTCTTCGCTTCCGGTTTAGGAAAGAAAGATACGAGTCTAGGATATGACATGAAAGCGAAATCCGCAGACGAGAACGCGGTGAGCACCGATGCGCTTTACCAGCTGTCCAAACAGACAATTCAGATGCTAATGAAGCATATTTAATAAAGAGAGGATACACACCATGAGAATTAATCATAATATATCAGCGTTAAAAACAAGCAATCAGCTTACCAAGTCCAACAACGCGTTAAGCAAGAGCTTAGAACGTTTATCATCCGGATACCGCATTAACCATGCGGCAGATGATGCAGCGGGCATGGCCATTTCCAGAAGAATGAAGACACAGATTGCCGGATTAGAACAGGCAAGCAGAAATGCCGCAGACGGAATCTCTGCCATTCAGACAGCGGAAGGTGCATTAAATGAAATAAGTTCCATGTTACAAAGAATGCGTGAGTTATCTGTGCAGGCAGCTAACGACACCAATACGATTGAGGACCGCAGGTCTATCCAGGCTGAAATCAATGAATTGAATAACGAGATCAACCGTATTTCCGCTTCTACAGAATTCAATACAAAGACACTTTTAGCCGGAGATATGGATAAGCAGTGTTATGCCACAAACAGCAATGTAAATGTAGTCTCTGTATCCGACCAGGTAGCAGCAGACACCTATACATTAAGCGTAACACAGGATGCCAGACAGGCAGTTGCAACAGGTTTTTCTATGAAGGCGGAAACTGTGGCAGATGCGGATGCTGGAACACTTGTTATTAACGGGGTAGAGGTGGAAGTAACAGCTGGTCAGACAATGGAACAGGTATACGAGAATATCCGAAATACATGTGAAACTATGAATATCAAAGTATTCAGTGGAACTGCGGATGGTGACGGAGGCTATACCGAAGTGGATCTTAAAAAGGGTACCAATCTTGTATTTATGTCAGACGCGTATGGCAGCTCAGAAGAAATTAAGATCAGCACTACATCGAATGGATTAGCGGCATTTCTTGGCATGAGAGATCACACCGTATCCGCAAAGGGTGTGGATGCAGAAGTCACTTTAGATAGCGGAAGCTATACGGTTACTGCAACTGCTGCATGTGATGGCAACAAGGTGACAATTACAGCATACAACGGCTTTGAAATGATCGTGGAATTAACCGGTTCCGTAGCCGGCACAACCTTTACGGATGCCAATGCGGATGGTACCCCTGCTTCTTCTACCACTGCCGGAGAGGAAGAGGTAGAGATTACGGTGTTAAATGCAGGTCCTCTTGATTTGCAGATTGGTGCCAATGAAGGTCAGACAGTGGAAGTAGTGATCCCACGCATTGATTCTTCTACATTAGGAACCGATTCGGTGAATGTCGTTACAGGGGAAGGCGCTCAGAAAGCAATCTCTGTTTTAGATAATGCGATATCCATGGTAACCAAGTTCCGTGCAAAGTTAGGTGCTTATCAGAACCGTTTAGAGCACGCGATCGATAATCTGGATGTTTCCAATGAAAATATCACACACGCGTTATCTCGTATCGAAGATACTGATATGGCATCGGAAATGACAAAATATACACAGATGAATGTATTGGTGCAGGCGGGAACATCGGTGCTGTCTCAGGCAAATGAAAGACCGCAGACCATTTTATCATTATTACAGGGTTAATTAGGGGGAAAGTCGGATGGAGAAGGAATTAGTACGGGACTTTGCAGTCCGCGTAGCCGGCGCTTCTAAAACGGAACTGATTGTGATTATGTATGATGTAATCCTTGCAGACTTAGCGTCTGCAAGAAAGGCAGAAGCAGAAAAGGATTTTGAAACATTTGAAAAGGAGATGGAACATGCAAAGAAATTTGTGGTTGAACTGATTGGCTGCTTAAATCTCGAGTATGCCATTTCCTATGAGTTATTAAATCTGTATCGGTTTGCGCATAAGCAGTTAGTTCGTGCGGGACTTCGAAGGAATAGCGAGACGTTAGACAGTGTAGAGGAGATCATTGGTGGGCTGAGAGCGTCTTTTCATACTCTTAGCAAGTCGGATGCTTCCGGCCCTGTTATGCAAAATGCACAGCAGCTTTATGCAGGACTTACGTATTCCAAAGGAAGCCTGAACGAATCAATGATCGACCCTTATGTAACAAGCAGAGGATATACCATCTAATAAAAAGAGGCTGCCGCACTCTCTTTGTGTGGCAACCTCTTTTTATGCATCTTTTGAGGACACATGGAGGATATCCGATAAAAAGGAAATCCTACTTTTATCCTATTGTAAAAAGTTGTATTTTTAGTAAAATCAGTAATGGTTTGTAAACTATGATCTAAACTTAATAAAAGAGTGCAGATCATATACAAGCAAGAGGGAATAAGGGGAAAAAGAAGGGAGTATAAATATGAAAAAAAGATTATTCAGTTTATGTGTGGCAGTATGTCTGCTTGCAATGACTGCATGTAAAAAAGAAAGCACACCGGTGAATGTAGAGAACAATCAGCCGGAGGCCACGGTAACAGAAGCAGCAACCGCAACAAAGGAACCGACAGCCGAACCAACACAGGAACCGACAACAGAAGCAGCAACACCCGAAGCGTCCGCAGAAGATGCCAATGCTTCTGATAAAGAAGGCATTATTACCGGAACCACCTATAGCAACGGCTATTATAACTTTGAGATCACGCTTCCGGATACGTGGACCGTATTCGATCATGACACCACGCTTTCCACCATGTACGCTTCTATGGGAGCTATTTATGACAATGTAGAAGATATGAAAGCAAGTTATGAACAGCTGGGAATCGATTATTTATTCTATGGAATGGATTCCGTAGTCAGCACAGATGGAACAAACAATGCATTATGTCAGGTCATCCCGTCATCCATGATCGGAGGACTTAGCCTGACAGATTTCATCAAACAGACAGCAGCTTCGTCCGAACAGCAGTATCAGCAGCTTGGCGGTGTTGTAGAGTCCAGTGAACCGGAAACCATAACTATCGACGGAAGAGAAGCCGTATCCATGGAACTCTCCACTGTCGTAAACGGCACAGTATCCGGTGTAGAATTAACCGATATGCATATTAAGCAGAAATACATCATGACAGAGGAAAACGGAATCATCTTAGTATTCCTTACAACCGTATATAATGAAGAAAGCAAAACCTATGCCGATGATATTCTGTCCACAATTCATTTTCTAAAATAAAAAAAAGCGGTCACACAAAAGTGTGACCGCTTTTTTGTAAGCCAGTTACCTCATAAAATCCTAGCAGAAAAAATCCGAACGAAACTCCACCCCGGTGAGAAAAGGAATTTGGGAAGAAGATGGAGAGAGGGGAAGAGCCTAAGGCGGTGGCGGACGCAGGGTGATGAGTTCCGGAATGTCCGGCTCATGACGAACAAAAGCCGTGCGGTTCTTTGAATAGCAGACAGTGTCTTCCTGTCTGATAGGCAAAAAACCGCACGGTTTTTGTCCGCTCATGCGTCCGAACATTCGGAACTCATCTTCCCTTCTCTCCATCTTCCCCTCTCTCCATCTTCTCACTCTACGCCCCTTTTCAATCCCCCATATTCGTGCTATAATGGCAAAATAGTTAAAGGATATTTTGGAGGTAAGGATATGCACATCACATTAACCGGTAATTTAGGAAGCGGGAAATCAACCATTTGCAAGATTTTAGATTCCGTATACGGATATGAAATCTTCTCAACCGGAACGGTACAGAGAGAACTTGCGAAGGAACTTGGAATCAGCGTATTAGAAATGAATCAGCTGATGTGTAAAGATAAGAAATACGACCATATGATCGACGACATGACAGCGAAGATCTCAAGAGAGAACACAGAAAAGTCAATCGTATTTGACAGCCGTCTCGCATGGCATTTCGTAGAGAAATCATTCAAAGTTTTCTTATCTGTAAGCTTAGATGTAGCAGCGAACCGAGTATACGCAGATAACCGCGGCGATGTGGAGAAGTATACTTCCTTAGAGGATGCTCTTGGACAGCTTCGTCTTCGTGCTGAGACAGAGGACAAGCGTTATAAGGAATTATATAATGTTTCCTACTTTGATTTTAATAACTATAACCTTGTGTTAGACAGCACATATTGCACACCGGAATTATTAGCAAGAGTTATGTTAGCGGAAGCAAAGAGACAGGAAGAAGCAAAGAAAGAAGAGAATGTATTCTTAATCTCTCCAAAGAGATTAGGCTTAAGCGATGCCATCATAAGCGCAGAGCCTTCCTGCTATTATCAGGAAGAGACTGTGACAATCGAAAAATCCGGAGATGAATATGTCATCGTAAGCGGAAGAGAGATTGCAGAAAAGGCAGCAAAAGAAGGCATTCCATTCGTAAGAGCGGTACTGGCATAAGTTTCTAGAACCGATTAGGCATAGCTTTTTCAAAAATTACAGACACTATTCATATATATGCATGATTTTGGTATCTATGAGGTGGCTGCTATTTGGAGAAGAAAATTGACCTGACGAAAAAACAGAAGAAATTATTTATCATCATCGGGACGATAATCGCAGTTTATTTAGGTTTTGAATACCTTCTGCCATTATTCGTCCCGTTTTTGCTCGCTTATTTTATCGCATGGATGCTGCGGCCATTTGTCAGCATGCTCCATCGTAAGCTAAAGATTCCTCTGGCATTAGGTGCCGGAATCGGTGTGCTGCTGTTTTTGGGAGTGGTATGCGGAATCCTTCTTTATATTGGGAAGATGTTGACTCGGCAGCTTGTTTTATTCTTAAAGAATATTCCGGTTTATCAAAGTTATCTGACAAGCCAGGTTCACGGACTCTGCTTGGGATGTGACCGGCTGTTTAATAAGGAGATCGGCGCTTCCTGGGAGATGCTTTCTAGGGGCAGTGAAGCGCTGACGGGATTTGTGCAGGATGCAGTCCTTCCAAGGATCACAAGCCAGACACTTCGTTTCGCATGCAGTGCAGTAGGGCTGTTTACGGGAATGGTGATCGTGATCGTGGCTTCCATCCTATTTATTAAGGATATGGAAGAATATAAGGAGGGCCTCAGGAAGTCAGAATTTTATCCGGCTGTGCATCGGATTACAAAAAAATTATCGGAAACGGGGATTGCGTATCTAAAAACCCAGCTTATGATTATGTCCATTATTGCCGTGCTCTGTGTGGGAGCTCTCTGGATTTTAAAGAATCCGTACGCGCTTTTAATTGGAATCGGGATTGCCGTGTTTGATGCATTTCCGGTGCTTGGAAGCGGCTTGATCTTAATTCCCTGGACATTAGTTATGCTGTTATCAAAGAATGTGTTCGCAGCCGCGGTTTTGATCACGCTTTATATCTTATGCCAGCTTACAAGGGAGTTCTTAGAGCCGAAGCTTCTTGGAAATAAGATCGGAATCCAGCCCATTTACAGCCTGATGTCCATGTATATCGGCCTGCAGCTGTTTGGTGTATTCGGATTCTTCTTAGGACCTCTTGGCCTTGTCATCATCCGCACGGTGGTGAAGACTTATGCCGGAGATACGAAGATTCTCTTCTCGGATCAGGAGCCGTAAGAGACGCGTGGGAAGCTCTTAACTCTTGACAAATGAGAAAAGGTGGAATACAATCAAAACAACAATTGCGATGAAGAGGAATAGTATACGATCCGTACCATTTCAGAGAGAGAATGTCAGGTGTGAATTTCTTATGGGAAGATCTTAGAACCTACCTTGGAGCAGCTTAGCGAAAGCTTGGCGTATTCCGGCGTTAACGGAGCGAAAGAGAACTGGCATGCCAGTTAATTAGGGTGGTACCGCCGAATTGATTCGGTCCCTTTTTGATAAGGGGCTTTTTTTATTGCAAAAAAATAGTCTGCATACGGACATACTAAGGATGGCGGATGCAAGACAGACAGATAAAAAGGCCCAGTCACAAAAAATCTTATCTAGAAAAAGGAGAGCTCATATGGCAAATGACAAGAAACTTGTAGAGTCCATCACTTCCATGGACGTAGACTTCGCGCAGTGGTATACTGACGTTGTAAAAAAAGCAGAATTAGTAGAATATTCAGGGGTAAGAGGATGTACCATCTTCCGTCCAGCCGGATATGCGATCTGGGAAAACATCCAGAAAGAATTAGATGCGAGATTTAAGGCAACTGGCGTAGAGAACGTATATATGCCAATGTTCATTCCAGAAAGCTTATTAAATAAAGAAAAGGATCATGTAGAAGGTTTTGCACCAGAAGTAGCATGGGTAACACATGGCGGTTCCGAAGAACTTCCAGAACGTTTATGTGTACGTCCTACTTCTGAAACACTTTTCTGTGATTTCTATTCCCATATCATTGAATCCTACCGTGACCTTCCAAAGGTATACAATCAGTGGTGTTCTGTTATCCGTTGGGAAAAGACAACAAGACCTTTCTTACGTACATTAGAATTCTTATGGCAGGAAGGCCATACTGCTCATGCAACAGCAGAAGAAGCAGAAGAGAGAACAATCCAGATGTTAAATCTGTATGCAGATTTCTGTGAAAATGTATTAGCAATCCCAATGATTAAGGGTAGAAAAACCGATAAAGAAAAATTTGCAGGTGCGGAAGCAACTTACACAATCGAAGCATTAATGCACGATGGCAAGGCACTTCAGTCCGGTACTAGCCATAACTTCGGTGATGGATTCGCGAAAGCATTCGGTATCCAGTATACGGATAAGAACAACAAGCTTCAGTACGTTCATCAGACATCCTGGGGTATGACAACAAGATTAATCGGTGCGTTAATCATGGTTCATGGTGACAATTCCGGTCTTGTTCTTCCTCCAAAGATCGCTCCTACTCAGGTTATGATCATTCCAATCATGCAGAAGAAGGAAGGCGTTTTAGAAAAAGCTGCTGAATTAAAAGAAAAATTAGGAGCATTCCGCGTGAAAGTGGATGATTCCGATAAGAGTCCAGGCTGGAAGTTCTCCGAACAGGAAATGAGAGGTATCCCTCTTCGTGTTGAAATCGGACCAAAGGATATCGAAGCAAATCAGGCAGTCATCGTACGTCGTGATACAAGAGAAAAGACAGTTGTTTCCCTTGACGAAATCGAAACAAAGATCGGCGAAATCTTAGAAAAGATGCAGTCTGATATGTTAGAAAGAGCAAGAACACATCGCGATACTCATACTTATGACGCATTGACGATGGATGAATTTGCAGATACTATTGCTAATAAACCAGGTTTTGTAAGAGCTATGTGGTGTGGCGATCAGGCCTGCGAAGATGAAATCAAGGAAAAAACAGGTGCAACTTCCCGTTGTATGCCATTTGAACAGCATTCGATCTCTGATACTTGTGTATGCTGCGGCAAAAAAGCGAAGAGCTTAGTATACTGGGGAAAAGCATACTAAAAAACAGAACAAGGAGAGACCTATGACGGATCAAAATCTTACACTGTTAACGGATTTCTATGAGTTAACCATGATGCAGGGGTATTTTAAAAATAATACCAATGAAACAGTAATATTTGACGCATTTTATCGCAATAACCCTTCAGGAAGCGGCTATGCGATCTGCTGCGGCTTACAACAGGTAATAGAGTATGTAAAGAACCTACATTTCGATGAAGAGGATATCAGCTATTTAAGAAGCCTTGATATGTTCGACGAAGATTTTCTGGCATATTTAAAAGACTTTAAGTTTACTGGTGACATCTATGCAATTCCAGAAGGAACGGTTATCTTCCCAATGGAACCGATGGTGAAAGTAATTGCTCCTATCATGGAGGCTCAGCTTGTTGAGACAGCAATCTTAAATATCTTAAACCACCAGAGCCTTATTGCAACAAAGGCATCCCGCGTCTGCTTCGCAGCACGCGGGGAGGGGGTTATGGAGTTCGGTTTAAGAAGAGCCCAGGGACCGGATGCCGGCACCCTTGGCGCAAGAGCTGCTGTGATCGGCGGCTGTATTGGAACATCCAACGTATTATGCGCAAAGATGTTTGACGTTCCAGCATTAGGAACCCACGCACATAGCTGGATCATGAGCTTTGAAGATGAATTAACAGCATTCAGAAAGTATGCAGCTTTATATCCAGACAACGTAACTTTATTAGTCGATACTTATGATACGCTTCGTTCCGGCGTGCCAAATGCCATCAAGGTATTTAAGGAGTTAAAGGAAGCTGGGAATATGCCAGCTCGTTACGGAATCCGTTTAGACAGCGGTGACCTTGCCTACCTTTCCAAGAAGGCAAGAAGAATGATGGATGAAGCAGGATTTACCGATGCTTCCATCTGCGCATCCAGCGACTTGGATGAATATCTGATCGATTCCTTAAAGACACAGGGAGCAGCAATCAATTCGTGGGGTGTTGGAACAAACCTTATTACATCAAAGGATTGTCCTGCCTTCGGCGGCGTGTATAAATTAGCAGCCGTTGAAAAGGATGGAAAGTTTATTCCAAAGATCAAACTTTCCGAAAACCAGTGGAAGATTACAAACCCTGGCAACAAGACCGTATATCGTATTTACGAAAAGGAAACAGGTAAGATCAAGGCGGATCTGATTGCGCTTGTGGAAGAGAAGTATTCCGAAGAGAACCCTCTTTTACTGTTCGATCCAATCGCAACCTGGAAGAAAACTTATTTAAAACCAGGCAGCTATACAATCCGCGAGATTTTAAAACCGGTATTTTTAAAAGGGGAATGTGTATATGAATCACCTACCGTTATGGAGATCCGTTCTTACTGTGCGGGTGAACTTGATACTCTTTGGGATGAGACAAGACGTCTTATTAACCCACATGAGGTTCATGTAGACCTTTCCCACGAACTCTACCATATTAAAAACCAGCTTCTCGACAGCTACAACAGCCGTAACCATAATGAGCAGTAAGGACGAAAAAAAATAGGAACGAAAAAAGAGTAAGGAGCGCCGTTCGCGGCGGCCGGCCCAATTTTTTCGGATGTTCGGACGCATGAGCGGACAAAAAACGGTTCCGTTCTTTGACTATCAGACAGGAAATCACTGTCTGCTATTCAAAGAACGGAGCCGCTTTTTGTTCGTCATGAGCCGGACATCCCGAAAAAATTGGACCGGCCGCCGCGAACGGCGCTCCTTACTCTTTTTTTATCGGATGCGTGGGACGTCACTGGGCGGATGGAGGGACGCTGGTGAGAAATGAAGGGGCAGGGAGAAGATAAAGGGATGGAGCGGATAATATGACAAGTAAGAAGTAAGTAAGTAAGTAAGTAAGTAGGTAGGTAGAGGGGCAAAGGAGATGAATCTGGGAGGAAGAAAGGGGGATAGGAGGGGAGGCAGAGAGGATGATGTGAATGGGAAGAGAGAAAGAGAGGAGTGCTAAAGTGAGAGAGGTAAGAAAGGCCAGTGGGATGGAGGGGGAAGGATGTAGGAAAGGATGGAATGCGGAGAATGACGGGGGAGAAAACGGAAGGATTGGAACGGGATTTACAAGGGAGTTTCGGAGATTTTTGTAGACTGGGAAATGTTTAGAGGGGATTTGGTGAAAATGATGGATGATTTTTAAACGAAAAAATAAGAGGATGAACGAAAAATACGAAAATGGGAGGCTAAGAGTTTCGGAAGAGGCTGACGGAGGGGGGGCGAAGTTAGAAAGGCGTAGAGAGGAAAGAAAGGGAAGAAAGGGAAGTGAAAGGACTGCTAGTGAGCAGTAAAATAAGTATTTACAGCAAGGTGAAGTAGTTTAGATGAAAGCGAAACAAGTTTCGAAAAAAAACACGTATTTACGAAAATGAGGGAGAAGAAATGAAAAAGTACGAAAGTTTAGGATAACGTTTTAGATGAAATGTCGAAAAATGAATAAAAAAGGAGGTAATAGTGCATAAAATACAATAGCAATCTTGGAATTGATAAAATACATAGGTAAAATTTTATAAAAAATGGAAAAAAGTACTTGCAAAATTGTAAATATTGCCCTATAATAAAGTTACGAAAACGATGTAGTAACTTTTTTCATATGGCGTTAGAGAGAAAGTGTAAGAAGGGCAGGACGGAAGACGCCGAATATACTAGGTTTTTAGTGAAAAAGTGATGGTGGTGCTAATAATGGCGACGATTCGAGATTTGTCATTAAAATGTGGCGTTTCGGTATCAACAGTGAGTAAGGCACTAAACGGATATAAGGATATTGGAGAAGAGACGAGAAAGAATATCTTAAAGACCGCTGTTGAGATGGGGTATTTCCCAGATGCGAATGCCAGAGCACTAAAGCTGAAGAAGACGTATAATATCGGAGTTATGTTTTCCACGTTATCGGGCCATGGGTTACGGAATGAATATTTTGCACATGTATTGGCTGCGTTACGGGAATATGCATCGAATAAAGGCTACGATATTACGTTTTTAGAGCATAACATAGGAAATCGTAAGATGACGTACTTAGAGCACTGCAGATACCGAAACTTTGACGGGGTCTGCATTATTTGTGCAGAATTTTCGGAACCGGAAGTCACAGAGATTGTGAATTCGGATTTTCCGGTTGTGGTGGTGGATCATTCATTTAATGGAGCGATATCCATTCTCTCAGATAATATTGAGGGCATGAGACAGCTGACAGAGTACATAATTGAACAGGGCCATAAAAAGATCGCGTATATACATGGGAATAAGTCGAGCGTGACACATAACCGGCTGGTAAGTTTTTTTAACGTGTTGCGGGAACACCAGATTACAATACCTGCTGAATATGTGGTAGAGGGAGTCTACCGTAGTGCGGAGGTAGCTGAGAAGGTTACCGAACAGCTGTTATCATTAAAGGATCCGCCTACCTGTATTATCGCACCGGACGATTACGCGGCTCTTGGAGTGATGAATGCGGCAAGAAGGAGAGGACTTGAAATTCCGAGGGATCTATCCGTGGCAGGCTATGATGGGATCTCTGTCTCACAGGCATTAGAACCGAAACTGACGACGGTCAGACAGGATACCGATAAGATTGGAGCTGAGGCTGCAAAGCAGCTTATTAATCTCATTGAACGGCCAATGGCCACTTCATTAGAGAATATATACCTGAAGGTTCAGCTTAACAAAGGTGCATCAGTGAAACCACTGAAGCAGAGCTAATGGATTGGGGACAGGAGAAGGCTTTACTGACACTGGAATTATTTTATTAAGGAGGAGAACGGAATGAAAAAAGTTCAAAAATTTTTAGCAGTCACGTTGGCAATGGCGTTAGTTGCATCTTCCTTTACGGGGTGCGGCAAGAAGGCAGAAGAATCCGACAGCAGTGCGACGACGAAGAATGATACACAACAGACAGCAACCGCAACACCAACAGAGGCAGCAAAGGAAGAGACCAAGACAGACGAACCGGCAAAAGAGGAAACGGAAGCAGAAGCAACGCCAACTACTGCTCCGACCCCGACCCCGGCAGTTATGGGTGATACATCAAGAGAAGATGCATTCTATGTATATTCTTATAATACAGATGCTTTAAACAATGTTATGAATTATTTCCAAAAATTCTATCCGGAAGATGCAGAACGTATTGTTTATGTAAATACAGGCGGCAGCAACTATTATCAGACAAAATTGGATGCAATGCTTCAGGAGCCATCGAATGCACAGTATCCGGATTTATATGTAGCAGAGATCGATTATCTGCAGAAGTATACCGATAGTGAGTACTCCATAGATGTATCAGAACTTGGCATTACGCCGGACGATTATAAGAATCAGTATCCTTATACCTTAGATCTTGCAAGCGTAGATGGCAAAGTGAAAGGTCTTTCCTGGCAGGCAGCACCAGGTGCTATGATGTATCGTAGAAGCCTTGCAAAAGAATATCTTGGAACAGAGGAACCAGAAGAAGTACAGGAGTATTTCAAAGACTGGAACACAATGTTAGAGACCGCTAAGATGATCAATGACAAATCCGGCGGCAAGACAAAACTGCTTTCAGGTGTTGATGATGTAAAACGTGTATACCAGGCTGCAAGAACTTCTGCTTGGTATGATGACAACTCCAAGCTTATGGTTGATCAGACAATGCTTGATTATATGGATTATGCAAAACAGCTGTATGATTTAGGCCTTACCAATAATACAACTCAGTGGACCGATGCATGGTCAGCTAATGCAGCAAGTGATAGTACCTTTGCTTATATGGGATGTACCTGGTTCTTACAGTGGACACTGAAACAGAACTGTGGCGGTACAAAACCTGGCGAAGGAACCTATGGTGACTGGGCAATGTGTGCAGGTCCTCAGAGCTATTACTGGGGCGGATGCTGGTTATGTGTAAGTCCGGAATGCTCCGATAAGGAATTAGCAGCTAAGATCTTAAAAGCAGCAACCTGTGATACGGAAGTTATGAAGGAGATCTGCAAAGGTTCTCTTGACTATGTAAACAATAAAGAAGCAATCGCACAGTTAGCAGACGAAGGAGAAGGTACATTTGATTTCTTAGGTGGACAGGATTTCTTAAAATACTTCTCTCCATTAGCAGACTCTATTACCTTACCTCCTGCACGTGGTGAAGATTTCTATATTACTCTGGAATTTGATAAACAGGTAACACAATATACAACTGGTGCGAAGACAAAGGATCAGGCAGTTGCAGACTTCGAGACAGCAGTGGTCGATCTGTATCCATATCTTTCAAAGTAGCAGATTAAGATGTAAGAATGAAAATTAAAATACGGGTATCCGCTTTTGCGGATACCCGTTTAACGGAAAGGGATGGGGTTTTCATGGCGGGACATAGAAAGAATAAGAGAAAGACAGTGGAATACGGCAGATACGGATATATGTTTATTGCCCCTTTTTTTATTGTATATCTGCTCTTTTCTTTATGGCCACTGATCTATACATTCTGGCTAAGCACTCAGGAATATTATTTCCGAGGCATGAAAGAAGTTGGGCCGACATTTGCAGGCATTAAGAATTTTATTAAGGTATTTATTGAAAGTGATGCGAACGGGACACCACTTGAGGGAGCCAAGCTGTTTGATACGATGACATTCAGGACATTAGGCAATACGGTGATATTGTGGATGCTCAACTTTATTCCGCAGATCGCATTATCGTTACTGTTAGCAGCATGGTTTACCGATACAAGAGTGAAGTTAAAAGCACAGGGCGCATATAAGGTTATGGTTTATATGCCGAATATTATAACGGCAGCTTCGATCGCCGTATTGTTTTATTCGTTATTTGGAATCCAGGGTCCAATCACAACTTTCCTTCGGGATATGGGCATTATTGATAGATCAGGGATTGCTACGGATGTATTTATGCAGAGCAAACTGGCAACCCGTCTGATCATTGGATTTATTCAGTTCTGGATGTGGTATGGAAATACGATGATTTTGTTAATTGCCGGAATTCTTGGCATCAGCCCTTCTTTATTTGAAGCAGCAAGAGTAGATGGTGCAAGTTCTTGGCAGATCTTTAAGAATATTACGCTTCCATTATTAAGACCAATCCTTCTGTTCGTTCTTGTTACATCTGCTGTAGGCGGTCTGCAGATGTATGATATTCCGGCTGTATTTAATGTTGATAACTCCGGCGATGGCTTGCCGGATTATGCATCCCAAACTATTACAATGTACATAAGGAAACTGGCTATGATGAGCCGTGATATTGGCAAGGCAGCAACGATATCCGTCGTACTGTTTGTCTTTACATTGATTATTAGTCTGTTCTTCTTCTTCTTCCTTGGTGACAGAGAGAAGAAGCAGAAAAAAGTAAAACATGCAGAATAGGAGGGAATGCAGATGAGTGAAAGCATACGGCTTGAAGCAAAGAGCGCGAAGAGCAAGGAACGCAGCGCAGAAAAGGGAGCAGAAAAAGGAGTTCGCACGCAGAAGATCATTCGCAATATCGTTTGTATTCTGCTCTGTATCATAAGCTTGTTTCCATTCTATATTATGATCATCAATTCCACGAGACCGAGTGCAGAGATCCAGCAGGGAATTTCCTTATTACCTGGAGGCGAGTTCTTTAACAATGTGAATAAATTGTTAGAGAAGGCAAAAGGGGTCGGAACTCCAATCTGGAAGACGATTACGAACAGTGCGCTGATCGCAGTGCCGGCTACGATTTTAGCAGTTTATGTATCTTCCATGACGGCATACGGCGTATTTGTTTATAAGTTCAAATTAAGAAGATTTGCATGGTCTTTTATTTTAGCTGTTATGATGATCCCGGCGCAGGTCTCTATTATTGGTTTTTATCAGTTTATGATTAAACTGAACTTGAACGACAGTTATATTCCACTGATTATTCCGGCTGCAGCAGCACCGACGACAGTGTTCTTTATGAGACAGTATATGAAGTCTTCTCTGCCGCTTGAAATCGTGGATGCCGCAAGAATCGACGGATCGGGCGAGTTCCATACGTTTAACCATATTATTATTCCATTACTTAAACCGGCTATCGCAACACAGGCAATATTCGCATTTATCAGTTCATGGAATAGCTTATTTACGCCATCTATTATCTTGTCTTCACAGACGAAGATCACGCTTCCTATGTTCGTGCAGCAGTTAAGAAGTGAACAGTTTAGAACGGACTACGGCATGATTTACGTTGGACTGGTGATTACGGTAATACCACTGATGATCGTTTACTTCGCTTTATCCAAGTTCATCATCGCCGGCGTAGCCCTCGGCGGCGTGAAAGAGTAGCACAGGCGGGTGTTGGATTAAGAGGGTATCGCACCCCCGCCCCCTAAAAAATTTGCCGCGATGGCTTGCCAATGTTCGGACGCGAGAGCGGACAGTGCCAGTAAAAAATCCTTGCCTATCAGACAGTAAATACGCTGTCTGCTAGGCAAGGATTTTTTTCTGGCACTGTTCGTCTCGAGCCGGACATTCGGCAAGCCATCGCGGCAAATTTTTTAGGGGGCGGGGGTGCGACATCGCATCGCGCTTTGCGCGATACGATGCGCAGACGCTGGCGTGGTGGCAAAAGGCAAAAGACAAAAGAAATAAAAGATAAGAAATAAAAGATAAAAAATAAAAGGAATGAGGATTAAGGGGATTGGTTGATGAAGGGGAAGGAAGCTGGGTGTGAGGGTCAGAGAGAGCAGGAAGGGGAAGATAGAGGATATTTTATATAAGAAGGGGAGAAGGGGGAGAATATGACAGATAATAAGGCGGGATAGGAAAAGTTATCTTGTATTAGTTGACAGAGAGGTGGAAGTATCAGATAATAGAGAGATAGCATGGTGAAATTTAGTTGTTGAGATGAGGAGGCGGAATATGGATGGAAGATGAGATTATTTTTGAGGTGACACCACAGGTGCACAGGCTTTCAGAAGTTTGTACGGATAGGGATCGGGTGGATGCGGAACTCTATCGGAGGTTTGATGTAAAGAGAGGGCTTCGGGATATTAACGGAAAGGGCGTGCTAGCGGGGCTTACGAATATTTCGGAAGTGTATGCGAAGAGACTTGAGGATGGGGAGGAGATCCCATGTGATGGGAGACTGTTTTACAGAGGATACGATGTGAAGGACCTGACTCAGGGATTTTTAAGGGATAAGAGGCTGGGATTTGAAGAGATCGCGTATCTGCTTTTGTTTGGAGAACTGCCGGGAGCGAGACAGTTAAGGGAGTTTAAGGAGGAACTGGCGGAGAGAAGGACGCTGCCTCAGAATTTTTTGCGGGACGTGATCATGAAGGCTCCTAGTGAAAATATGATGATTAGTTTGTCGAGGAGTATTTTGACGCTGTATTCGTATGATATTTATGCAGAGGATACTTCGATCCCCAACGTGTTAAGACAATGTCTGAATTTGATCAGCCAGTTTCCGATGCTTGCGGTTTATAGTTATCAGGCGTATTTTCATAGCATTGGGAATAGCTTGATTATTCACCAGCCGCAGAAGGAGTTGTCTACGGCGGAGAATATTTTATATATGTTAAGGACGGATAATCAGTATACGGCATTTGAGGCAGCGGTACTTGATCTGGCACTGGTGCTTCATATGGAACATGGCGGCGGTAATAACTCAACTTTTACAACCAGGGTTGTTTCTTCTTCGGGGACGGATACCTATTCGGTTATGGCAGCGGCATTGGGATCGTTAAAGGGACCAAGGCATGGCGGCGCGAATATTAAGGTGGTGCAGATGTTTGAGGATATGAAGGGGAAGGTTGCGGACTGGAAAGATGAAGAGGCGGTTGCAGGGTACTTAAGAAGGATTCTTAAGAAGGAGGAATTTGATCATTCGGGGCTCATTTATGGGATCGGGCATGCAGTATATTCGATTTCTGATCCGAGAGCCGAGATTTTTAAGAAGTTCGTGGGAGAGTTAGCACATAATAAGGGATACGATGATGAGTTTGAGCTGTATACAATGGTGGAAAGACTGGCGCCGAAGTTAATCGGAGAGGAACGTAAGATCTATAAAGGGGTTAATACAAATGTGGATTTTTACAGCGGATTTGTGTATCATCTGTTAGGGCTTCCGTTAGAACTGTATACCCCGATTTTTGCAGTTGCCCGTATTGTTGGGTGGAGCGCACACCGATTAGAAGAACTTGTGAGTGCGGAAAAGATCATCCGTCCGGCTTATAAGTCGGTGGCGGAACGAAGAGCGTATATTCCGTATGGGGATCGGAAGGATGAAGAAAATTAAAACAGACAGTCACATAAGTCCTTATGCCATGGAAGAATATACAGCATTCTTTTAAGGGGGATATAACTGTCTGTTAAGATAAGGTGTTTGGGGCAAAGGGCATTCTTTAGAAGAATGTGTGCTCCCGCAATCCGTTGACGAAGTGCTTTGCATCACTGACATCTATTAGCTGGTCCCGGATTCGCATGACTGCTTCATATTCGGAACGATTTAGTGTCGCGCAGTACTCCTCGATGGTTGCATAAGGTAAAAGCAGAGCCGGCGGAAATAGGAAACCGCCGATGTTTTCATCAAATAAGGAATAAGGGTACATAAGTCTCACCTCAGTCCTTAGTTTATGACATTTACAGGAATTTATTCTTGACAAACAAAAGGATGTATACTAAGATAATTTTTAAATCAATATTTGTTAATTCTTATAAAAATAAAAACATTGACGAAGACAGTAGGCATTGGAAAAAGTGTCAGCGAGCCGCAGAGAGTGAGAGTGCGGTATGAGTATCCTGTGTTCGAATATCACTTCACAGTTGTAAGGCTGAACATGGAAGCAGTCCATTTAGTAAGCTGAACCGGGGTCCACCGTTATATGGATAGTGTATAAAAGCAGCCCTTGCTTATGAAGGGAAGCGGAGTACGCAAAATAGGTGGTATAATGATTGCGCATATGCTCTCATCCTGTTTTGGATGAGAGCTTTTTTATTTATTTCAGGGAATCTTATTTAGACGTTTGCGAAGCGTATGTTTCCTGTTGATCGGAAGTCTTTCTAGACTTTGGCATAAATAAAAACTTGCGAAAGGGTGCGTAAAATACCGAATGAGAAGCCTCGCTTTGTTGGGTGTTTTTGATTCATAAGGATTGGGCATAATACGAAATAATCATTTGATTTATCCTGCTGTTTCTGTTTTACAGAAAGGCACTTCATAAATAATCATGGCAAAGGAGAGTTAGTATGTACGAAAAAGTATCCACAAATATGAATTTCGTCGACAGAGAAAAAGATGTTCTAAAGTTTTGGAACGACAATGAAATCTTCAAAAAAAGTATTGATTCCAGAAAAGAAGGAGAAACTTATACCTTCTATGACGGACCTCCTACAGCAAACGGAAAGCCACATATCGGCCACGTTTTAACACGTGTTATCAAGGATATGATTCCAAGATACCGTACTATGAAAGGTTACATGGTACCAAGAAAAGCGGGATGGGATACACATGGTCTTCCAGTTGAGCTTGAAGTAGAAAAATTATTAGAATTAAATGGTAAAGATCAGATCGAACAGTACGGTTTAGAACCATTTATCGACAAATGTAAGGAAAGCGTATGGAAATACAAAGGAATGTGGGAAGACTTCTCCGGCACCGTTGGTTTCTGGGCAGATATGGAACATCCATATGTAACATATGACAACAACTTTATTGAGTCCGAATGGTGGGCGTTAAAGAAGATCTTTGACAAAGGCTTATTATACAAAGGCTATAAGATCGTTCCTTACTGTCCAAGATGTGGAACACCTTTAGCATCTCATGAAGTAGCACAGGGATACAAGGATGTAAAGGAGAAATCCGCAATCGCGAAGTTCCGTGTGAAAGGCACTGAAAACGAATACATCTTAGCATGGACAACAACTCCTTGGACACTTCCATCTAACGTTGCACTTTGTGTAAATCCGGAAGAAACTTACGTAAAAGCAGAAGTTAAAGTGAATGCAAAAGGTGATGTGATCCGCGCTGCAAAAGAAGGCGAAGAAGCAACAGAAGCAAACACAGCAGTAGGAACCGAATACTACATCTTAGCAGAAGCACTTCTTAAAGTAATCGAAGGCGACTATAAGATCGTTGAAAAGTACACTGGTAAAGAATTAGAGTACAAAGAATACGATCCACTATTCGAGTATGCGATGAATAATGCAGATGGAACAAGAAATCCAAATGCAAGCAGAGATAACTTAAATGGCAAAAAAGCATTCTACGTGACATGTGATGATTATGTTACATTAACAGACGGTACTGGTGTTGTTCATATCGCTCCTGCATTCGGTGAAGACGATGCGAACGTTGGCCGTAAGTATGACCTTCCATTTGTACAGTTAGTAGATGAAAAAGGCCAGATGAAACCGGAAGTAACGGATTTCGCAGGCGAATTCTGCAAGTCAAGCGATGAAGGCGTAATGCGTTTATTAAAGGCAAACGGCAACCTGTTCAAAGTATTAAAATATGAACACAGCTACCCATTCTGCTGGAGATGTGATACACCACTTCTTTACTATGCAAGAGAATCCTGGTTCATCAAGATGACAGCCGTTAAGGAAGACTTAATCCGCAATAACAATACAGTCAACTGGATTCCAGAAACAATCGGTTCCGGTCGTTTCGGAAACTGGCTTGAAAATGTATCCGACTGGGGTATCAGCCGTAACCGTTACTGGGGAACTCCTCTTAACGTATGGACCTGTGAATGTGGCAAGATCCACGCAATTGGTTCTATCGAAGAGTTAAAATCCATGTCCGATAACTGTCCGGATAATATTGAGCTTCACCGCCCATATATCGATGCCGTGACAATTAAGTGTCCGGACTGTGGTAAGGAAATGCACCGTGTTCCGGAAGTAATCGACTGCTGGTTTGACTCCGGTTCCATGCCATTTGCACAGCATCATTATCCATTTGAAAATAAAGACTTATTCGAAGCACAGTTCCCAGCGGACTTCATCTCCGAAGCGGTTGACCAGACAAGAGGATGGTTCTACTCCTTACTTGCAATCTCTACCTTAATCTTTAACAAGGCTCCTTATAAGAACGTTATCGTTTTAGGACACGTTCAGGATGAAAATGGTCAGAAGATGAGTAAGAGTAAAGGAAATGCAGTAGATCCGTTTGATGCATTAGAACAGTACGGCGCAGACGCGATCCGTTGGTATTTCTATATCAATTCCGCTCCATGGTTACCAAACCGTTTCCACGGAAAGGCAGTAGTAGAAGGTCAGCGTAAGTTCTTAGGCACTTTATGGAACACGTATGCATTCTTCGTATTATACGCAAATATCGATAACTTCGATGCGACAAAATACACATTAGATTACGATAAGCTTTCTGTAATGGATAAGTGGTTATTATCTAAGTTAAATACGGTTGTAAAGACTGTGGATGAAAACTTAGCAAACTACAAGATTCCAGAAACAGCAAGAGCATTACAGGATTTCGTAGATGAAATGAGTAACTGGTATGTTCGTCGTGGTCGTGAAAGATTCTGGGCTAAGGGAATGGAACAGGATAAGATCAATGCTTATATGACACTTTACACCGCACTCGTTACAATCGCAAAAGCAAGTGCTCCTATGATTCCATTTATGGCAGAAGATATCTACCGCAACTTAGTATGCTCCATCGATAAGACTGCTCCGGAAAGCGTTCATTTATGTGACTTCCCAACTGTAAATGAAGCACATATCGATAAGCAGTTAGAAAAAGATATGGAAGCAGTGCTTGATATCGTTGTTCTTGGCCGTGCATGCAGAAATGCATCCAATATCAAGCAGAGACAGCCAATCGCAAACATGTATGTTAAGGCGGATTTAACTTACACAGATGAAAACGGTAACAAGGTAGAAGGCATGTCTGATTTCTACAGAGAAATCATCGAGGACGAATTAAATGTAAAGAATGTTTCCTTTACATCTGACGTTCGTAACTTCACATCCTACACATTCAAGCCACAGCTTAAGACATTAGGACGCCGTTTCGGTGCGAAGTTAAACGCTCTTAAAGAAGTATTAGCAAACTTAGATGGCAATGCTTCTATGGATGAATTAAATGAAAAAGGCACTTTAACAATCACATTAGATGGTGTAAGCGAAGTATTAGAAAAGGACGATTTATTAATCGATGCAGCACAGACAGAAGGCTATGTTTCAGATTCTGACTATGGCATCACCGTTGTTCTGGATACAAACTTAACACCAGAATTAATTGAAGAAGGCTTCGTACGTGAAGTGATCAGCAAGGTTCAGACAATGCGTAAGGACGCAGGATTTGAAGTTATGGATCATATCACCGTATATGCTTCTGGCAATGCAAAATTAGAAGAGATCATCACAAAGAACGCAGAAGAAATTAAGTCTGTCGTACTTGCCGATGAAATCAAATTCAACTCCCTCTCCGGTTTCACCAAGTCCTGGAACCTAAACGGAGAAGACATCGATCTTGGCGTTGAAAAACGTTAGGATTTAGGGGAGGTCACAGAAAGGCCTGGCGGCAAGCCGGCGATTGATATTCCAATGTTCGGACGCGAGAGCGGACAGTGACAGTGAAAAATCCTTGACTATCAGACAGTAAAACGCTGTCTGCTATTAAAGGATTTTTTACTGCCACTGTTCGTCTCGAGCCGGACATTCGGAATATCAATCGCCGGCTTGCCGCCAGGCCTTTCTGTGACCTCACAATACGCTTCAAAACCCGAAGCGTATTGTGCTCCGCGAGCCACCGGCCATGGATGGCGGTGGCTATCGCAAAAAAGGATGAATGTGGATAAGAGGGATGATGTCGGGGCGCAGGAGTGAAGCGGGAGAGTGAAGAGAAAGGATGAGAAGGTAAGTAAGTGGGGAATAGAAGAGCAAGAAAAAGTAGCACCTAAAAGGCGCTACTTTTTTGTATAGGTGACGTAGGAATAGGGGATAGGGCCATTTGTGGTGGAGATGACTTCACGGGTGAAGAGGTCTTGTTGGAAGGATGGGAAGAAGGTGTCACCGTCTATGTCTGCATCGATTTCGGTAATGTACATTTTGTCGACGAGCGGCAGCGCTTCTTGATATAATCGTGCGCCGCCTGATATGTAGACATCTTGATCGCCGGCCAGTTTGAGCGCGGCATCTAAGGTGGGAACGGTAAAACAAGTTTCACCGTTATCATAGTTTTTAGTGTTCGATACAACGATTGTTGTTCTGTTCGGAAGCGGCTTTCCGATTTCTTCATAAGAACGGCGGCCCATGATAACGACATGGCCGGTTGTCAGTTCTTTAAATCTTGCCTGCTCTCCTTTGATCTGCCAAGGGATTTTACCTTTGTTTCCAATGACTTGTTTTTTAGCATAAGCGACGATTAAAGCAATCATAAAGTTCTCCTTTCATTCCTGTGTGCGGATTGGATACTAGAAGTTAATTAAAGGGAATAGGTAAATTCATATGGAGTATTCCAGCATTCTAAATAATCAAAAAACTGTTAGTTATTATTTTTATATTCTATCACAACAGATATGTTTTACTAGCATTTTATAGATTTCTTTTATCCGTAATGGACTTTCATTTGTTAATTTAGCGTTCATCGTTCATGCTCTGTTATAAAAGGATACACCTTTAATATCTTTACGTTTCCCTTTAAATAGATTGAATTAATATCTTGATTTCATGATAGGCTCCCCATCCGATACTTCGTATCTAAGTTGCGGCATATCTTTAATATGCGTACCTTTCCATCATTCTCCACAGTTTCTCTGCCCCATCTCAGTGTGTGCGGATTACAACGCGTTTCGAAGAAACGCGCTGTAATCTCGGACGTCATCCCGTCCCCGCGGGCGGCAATGTGGTTTTGGATGTTCGGACGCGAAACCGGACATCCAAAACCACATTGTCGCCCGCGGGGACGGGATGACGTCCGAGATTCCCCAAGGAATGTTTTCCGGGAAATCTGTGCATCCTAGTGGGGAAGAAGACAGGAGGTGTTAGGTTATGAAAGGGAGCATCTGGACGGAAGGTGTAAGTCTTAAGAAATTTCCAAGGCTCATTGGAGAAGTGAAAGCGGATGTGGCGATCGTCGGTGCCGGGCTGGCTGGCATTCTGATTGGTTATAAGTTAATGAAAGAAGGAAAGAATGTCGTGATCGTGGAAGGCGACCGTGTGATGAGCGGACAGAGTCAGAACACAACCGCAAAGATCACCGTTCAGCATGGCGTCATCTATGACCGTCTGATTGAAAAGGTGTCCAAGGCCGATGCAATGCAGTATGCGAAAGCCAATATGGAAGCGATTGAGGAGTATGAACGGATTATAAAGGAGGAAGGAATTGACTGTGACTTTGTAAGGTGTCCATCCTATCTGTATGCCAGGGTGCATGAAGGGGATGATGAGGAGGGGACAAAGGCGGATAAAGAGACACTCATAAAGGAAGCGGAGGCGGCAAAAATTCTTGGGATCCCGTCGGAGATGATGACATCCGTGAACCTTCCGATTCCGGTGACAGGAGCGTTGCGATTTGATAATCAGGCACAGTTTCATCCGCTTAAGTTTGTAAAGCCGCTTGTGGACCAGTTAACGATTTATGAACACAGCCTCGTGATCGAGCTTATGGAAGATAAGGTTGTAACGGAACACGGAAGTGTAGTGGCAAAGGATATCGTGGTGGCATGTCATTATCCCTTTATGATCAAAAAAGGATTTTACTTTTTAAGAATGCATCAGGAGCGGTCGTATGTGTTAGCAATTAAAAATGCTGGGACTGTGGATGGTGTGTATTATGGTGTGGATAAAAATGATATTTCCGTGAGGTCCTGTGGAGAATATCTGATATTAGGCGGAGAACGTCACCGGACCGGAGAGAATACGGAAGGCGGAGCGTATGAAAGACTTCTTATGACCGCAAAGAAATGGTACCCGAAGTGTGAGGAGGTAAGAAGATGGTCCGCTCAGGACTGTATGAGCTTAGACAGTATCCCCTATATCGGACGGCTTCTTGCCGGAGAGAATAATCTGTATGTGGCGACCGGATTCTGCAGATGGGGCATGACGACTTCTATGGTGGCGGCAATGCTGATCCGCAATCAGATTATGAGTGATTTTAACCCGTATGAGGAGGTGTTCTCTCCACAGCGGTTCCATCTGAAGGCTTCCGCTAAGAATCTGGCGGAGGATGGCATGGAGTCGGTCGTAGGTCTTACAAAGGGGATTTTTGCTCCGAACAAATGCACGCATCTTGGATGTGAGCTTGTCTATAATCCAGATGAGGATGTGTATGAATGCCCTTGTCATGGGTCTAGATTTGACTGCCACGGCAAGGTACTTGACGGACCGGCAATTAAGCCGGCTTCTATTAATAAGGAAGAGCCGTAACAGGAAAAAAGGAGGCATCCAATGAAAAAACCGAATCATTTGATGAATGAAAAATCGCCGTATCTGCAGCAGCATATTTACGATCCGATTGACTGGTATCCATGGGGAAGGGCTGCATTTGAGCGAGCTAAGAATGAGGATAAGCCGATATTTTTAAGCATAGGCTATTCCAGTTGCCACTGGTGCCATGTGATGAAGCAGGAGTCATTTGAAGACGATGAGGTGGCAAGGATTTTAAATGGTTCTTTCTTAGCCATTCAGGTAGACCGGGAGGAGCGTCCGGATATTGATGCGGTTTATATGAAAGTCTGCCAGATCTTAAACGGGCAGGGAGGATGGCCTCTTACAGTTATGATGACGGCGGACCAGAAGCCGTTTTTCGCAGATACGTATGTGCCGAAAGAAAGCAGGAACGAAAGAAAAGGTCTTTTAGAACTTCTAAAGGAAGTGGAGAAGGAATGGAAGATTAACAAAGAAAAAATCATAGCAACAAGTGAGAAGATCAGCTCGTTTGTAAAGAAAGAGGAACGGAAGGAAATCATCCCATTAGAACCGGAGTTTGGGTTTGTGCAGAAGGGATATCGTAGTCTTTGTGAGGCATTTGATGAGGAAAATGGCGGATTTTATAAGGCTCCGAAGTTTCCGGTTCCCGGCCAGCTTATGTTTTTAATGGAATATGCAAGAAGGACCGGAGACCAGGTAAGCATTCATATGGCAAAGAAGACGTTAACAAGCATGTATCGGGGGGGGATCTTCGATCATGTGGGCGGAGGATTTTGCCGATATTCTACAGACTCGAAGTGGCAGATCCCTCATTTTGAAAAAATGCTTTATGACAATGCGCTTTTGATCTTGGCGTATGCGAGAGCGTATGAGATGACGGGGGACTCCTTGTATGAATATGTGGCCGCAAAGACCATCTCCTATGTGGTATCAGAGCTTCTTTCGCCGGAAGGCGGATTTTATTGCGGGCAGGATGCGGACAGTGACGGGGAGGAAGGCAAGTTTTATCTGTTTACACCGACTGAAATCTGCATGGTATTAGGAAAGGGAGCAGGAGAAGAGTGGAATGCATTTTATCATGTGACGGAGAAGGGAAACTTTCATTATTCGAATGTCTTAAATCTGACCGGGAACGAGGATTACCGGAAGGCGCCGCTCTTTGATGGACCCAGGGAGAAATTATGCAAATACCGCAAGGAGAGGCTGGAATTAGGCATAGATGACAAGATCTTAGTTTCCTGGAATGGACTTATGATTGCAGCATTGTCTTTGAGTGCGGCAGTATTTGAAAAGGATGCCTTTTACGGTTGGGCGAAGAAGGTACTTGCCTTTTTGGAAGACAATATGAGCATGGGAGACGGGGCGTTAATGGCGCGTTATAAGGATGGACAGGTGGCACATCATGGTACCTTATGCGATTATGCCTATCTTTGCTTCGGTCTTCTTATGATGTATGAATACAGCCAGGATGTTATGTGCCTTTCTAAAATGTCTGCTTATTTAAAATATATGATAGAGGAGTTCTTTGATTTTGAAAATGGAGGCTTTTATTTATATGGAAAGCACGCGGAACCGCTTTTGCTTCGGCCGAAAGAAATCTATGACGGTGCGCTTCCATCCGGAAATGCGATGGCAGCCTATGTGCTTGAGATGGCATCTGAGATAACCGGAAAAGAGATATTTGAGGTGGTTGCAAAAAAACAGCTCGCTTTTTTGAGCGGCATCATAAAAGAAAATCCGGCCGGACATGCCTTTGGCCTCCTAGCCTTAATGCAGGAAATCTATCTGAAAAGACAGCTGGTCGTGGTTGTATCAAAACCTGCGAAGAGAGAGGAATATATGCCCGAATCAGCTCTTAGAAAACTTTTGCGGGAAGGGGTTATGGTGATTGTGAAAACAAGGGAGAATGAGGCGAAACTTGCAGGCGTGGCTCCATTTTCCATGCAGTATGAAATAAAGAAGGATGGAATCCTATATTATTACTGTGAGAATCATAGCTGTATGGCGCCGGTATCGGATCTTCAGGACATTATCAGGCAGTTTGAAGAGGAGAGCTAGGAAAATAACAACGAAAAAATGCCTCATAACAGAAGTCGGATGTCCTAAAAGCATGTGAGGCTTTTACGAAAAGAGGCAGTTTGGGCATGAGAAAAGGAAAAAACCTTCATAGGAATGGAATAAGAAAGCATATAATGTAGTACTACACAGCTGCTTTTATAACCCACGCCCAAGCAAAAAAGATGATGTGGATATTCGTCATAAATTGATAGAAATTGTAAGTTATGATATACTATGGAATAAGTACACAGGGGTTTTGCGTACCGGTATATCTAATTTTCTATATAGAATGTGATCATACAGCAAAGCCCGGGTGACCAAATACGAAAAAGGGCAGGAAACTTAGGATGAATCGAATTGAACATGTGAGTACTTACTATACATCATTAGCATCCATGCAGAGAAAGTTTGATAAGTATGCAAGGAAGAATGGTTTTGCAGCAGACAGCATAAATGAGTTTGAAGAATGGAAGCAGGAGACAAGAAAGAGATTAACAGATCTGTTTGGAATGGATAAGTTCGAAGCCTGCGACCTTTCGGCAGAGTATCAGGGCGATTGCATGATGGAAGATGGGATACGCAGGGAAAGCTATCTGTTAGAAGTGGAAGAGGGCGTCTTCATGCCATTTTACATTCTGTATCCGAACGATGGGAAACAGCGTTATGTAAAGGATGGAGAGAATGTAAAACCGGCATGTGCGCTTGCGCTGCACGGACACTGCGGCGGTGGAAAGGAATCGATTGCAGGAAGAAGAGAGATTTTAGCGATTGCCGATGCCATTGATAAATTTCAGTATGATTACGGATTAAAACTTGCCAGATCAGGCTATATTACAATATGTCCGGATGCAAGAGGATATGGAGGCAGGAGAGAGAAGGCACTTCAGAAGGATGAAGAGAGCGCGTATCTAAACGGTGCCTGCTTCCAGCTGTCCCATATGGCCGAACCGTTAGGCATGACCGTAATGGGCATGCTGACCTTTGATTTGATGCGTTTGATTGATTATATAGAGCAGCGCGGCGATTTTGATATGAAGAAACTGCTTTGTGTCGGATTTTCCGGCGGAGGGATGCAGACACTGATGCTTGCGGCAATGGATGACCGTGTGAAGGAGTGCGTGATCAGTGGGTATATGTATGGGTATAAGGATTCCCTTCTTACCTTAAATGGAAACTGTAACTGCAATTATGTCCCACATTTATGGGAACATGTTGATATGGGGGACATCGGGGCTCTTATCGCGCCAAGAAAAGCGGTGATTCAGTCCTGCAGGGATGATCATTTAAATGGGCCGAGAGGGCTTGTGAATGCATCAGAGCAGGTAGAAATCATGAGAAAGGCATATTCTCTTTTTGATAAGGAGGAAAACCTCATTCATGATATCCGGGAAGGAGGGCACTGTTTCCATCCCGAGGTTCTTGACATATTGATGGGATAGTCTGTAAATGTAGAAGTAAGTTTAGATGATTTTTCTCTTGTTGGTAAAATAAGGATGAGATATAATCTAGATAGATACGGAATCGATGCATGAAAAAGCATGGCAGGAAACATAAAAGATAGAAAGAGCCTTGTAAAGACAAGGGCCATATAGGAAGGGCAGCCGGCGATACACTGTTTATAGATATAGCATACATAAAGGGAATACAAAAGAGAATTGTTCCCGCTGATCGGAAAGGGATCTTCTATAAGGAGGAGTAAGCATGGAATTTCAGAAAGATGAGTTCAAACGCGATGTGGAGGATTATTTAAAGACACTCTTTCGCCGTAATATAAAGGAAGCCAATCAACAGCAGCTGTTCCAGGCTGTTTCATACGCAATCAAGGATATCATCGTAGATGAGTGGATGGCGACGCATAAGGCATATGAGGAAAAAGATGCGAAAACCGTATATTATCTGTCAATGGAATTTTTAATGGGTCGTGCGCTCGGCAATATCATCATTAATTTAAAGGCAGATAAAGAGGTAAGGGAAGCGTTAAATGAATTAGGGCTTGACTTAGATGCCATTGAGGACCAGGAACCGGATCCGGCACTCGGAAACGGAGGCCTAGGCAGGCTTGCAGCCTGTTTTTTAGACTCCTTAAGCACCTTAAATTACCCGGCCTATGGATGCGGCATCCGTTACAAATATGGCATGTTTGAGCAGAAGATTGAAAATGGATTTCAGATTGAAGTGCCGGATAACTGGCTAAAGGACGGGAATCCATTTGAGATGAAGAGGGCCGAGTATGCAGTTGAGGTGAAGTTTGGCGGATATGTGCGGATGCTCAAAGATGAGAAAGGAAGAGAGCGTTTCATCCAGGAGAATTACCAGTCGGTATTAGCCGTTCCATATGATCTTCCGATTGTGGGTTACGGCAATAATGTGGTCAATACCCTTCGAATTTGGGATGCAGAGGCAATCAATAATTTTAACTTAGACTCTTTTGATAAAGGGGATTACCAGAAGGCTGTGGAACAGGAGAATCTGGCACGTACGATCTGTGAGGTTCTTTATCCAAACGACAATCACTATGCGGGCAAGGAACTTCGCTTAAAACAGCAGTATTTCTTTGTGTCTGCAAGCGTAACCCGTGCGGTGCAAAAATATATGGAGAAACATGATGATATCAGAAAGCTTCCGGAGAAGGTTGTATTTCAGTTAAATGATACCCATCCGACGGTGACGATACCGGAACTGATGCGGATTCTGATGGATGATTATTTTCTGCCATGGGATGAGGCATGGGAGATCACCAATAAGACATGTGCTTATACCAACCATACGATTATGTCAGAAGCGCTTGAAAAATGGCCAATCGAGCTGTTTGAACGCCTTCTTCCGAGAATCTATCAGATTGTGGAGGAGATCAATCGCCGCTTCAATATCCTGATTCAGCAGAAATATCCGGGAGATTATAAAAAAATCGAGAAGATGGCGATTTTATTTGACGGTCATGTAAAGATGGCGAATCTGGCCATCGTGGCAAGTTTTTCAGTAAATGGGGTTGCAAAGCTTCATACGGAGATTTTAAAGAAGCAGCAGTTAAAGGATTTTTATGAGCTGTGGCCGGAAAAGTTCAACAATAAGACAAATGGCATCACCCAGAGGAGGTTTTTGCTCCATGGCAATCCGCTTCTTGCAGAGTGGGTGACCGATAAGATCGGTCCGGGATGGATCACGGATCTTCCTCAGCTTGAGAAGCTGATCCCGTATGCCTCCAGCGAGATAGCAAAGCGGGAGTTTATGCAGATCAAACGAAAGAATAAAGAGCGTCTGGCTGCCTACATCAAACAGCATAATGGAATTATCGTGGACTGCGACTCCATTTTTGATGTACAGGTAAAGCGTTTGCATGAATATAAGAGACAGCTTTTAAATATCTTACATGTGATGTATTTATATAATCAGCTGAAGGAGAACCCGCAGATGGAGTTCTACCCAAGAACATTTATATTCGGGGCCAAGGCAAGTGCAGGATATCGGCGCGCCAAGGCGGTGATCAAGCTGATCAACAGTGTGGGAGAAGTGGTGAATAACGATCCATTAATCGGCGACAAGATCAAGGTCGTGTTTATTGAGAACTACCGGGTATCGAATGCGGAGCTGATCTTTGCAGCAGCAGACGTGTCCGAGCAGATTTCCACCGCAAGCAAGGAAGCATCCGGAACCGGCAATATGAAGTTTATGTTAAACGGTGCGCTTACGTTAGGCACGATGGATGGCGCGAATGTGGAGATCGTGGAGGAAGTGGGCAAAGAAAATGCCTTTATCTTCGGGCTTTCCTCAGATGAGGTCATTGCCTTTGAACAGGCAAAGAATTATCAGCCGAAGGAGATCTTTAATTCCGACCCGGATATCCACAAAGTGCTGACACAGCTTGTGAATGGTTATTATTCGCCTCAGAATACCGAGCAGTTCAGGGAATTATATAACTCCCTTCTTGAGACCAATGGTTACGAAAGAGCGGACCAGTACTTTATCCTAAAGGACTTCAGAGCATATCATGAAGCACAGCTTAAAGTAGAGGAAGCTTACCGAAAGAAATCAGAATGGGCGGAATCCGCAATCTTAAATGTGGCCCATTGCGGCAAGTTTTCTTCGGACCGTACAATTGAAGAATATGTAAAGGATATATGGCATCTTGAAAAAGTCGAAGTTACAATGTGAGCATAATATTGAACCTGTATACAATGCCGGTTCCCGGGTGCTGATATTAGGATCCTTCCCTTCCGTTAAGTCAAGGGAAGCAGAATTCTTTTATTCCCACCCGAAGAACCGGTTCTGGAAGGTGCTTCCTGCTCTTTTTGAAGAGGAGGAACCGGTTACAACAGAGGATAAAAAAACATTTTTATTAAGTCATGGGATTGCTTTGTGGGATGTGATTGCATCCTGTGAGATCGCAGGCTCAAGCGATTCGAGCATTCAGAATGTGGAACTAAATGACATCAGCCGTATCTTAAAGGCAGCCGATATTAAAGCAATCTATGCAAATGGGACAAAGGCAGCCACATTATATGAAAAGTATATAAGGCCCGTGACGGGAAGAGAAATTATGAAGCTTCCTTCTACAAGTCCTGCCAATGCCTCCTGGTCATTGGAACGTCTGATTCAGGAATGGAAGTGTGTGCGCTTGCATCTGGACTGAATTATATGTTAAGATGGGAGAAGGAAAGGGTTGAAGAACATGATCATTACGCTGCCTGAGAAAGTCAGTTTTATTATACGAGAATTAACGAAAAATGGATACGAAGCATACGCTGTAGGCGGCTGTGTGCGCGATTCCATCTTAAGAAGAAACCCAGAAGACTGGGATATTACCACATCTGCGAGTCCATTTGAAGTGAAGCGGATTTTTTCCCATACCGTGGATACCGGCATCAAGCACGGAACGGTTACCGTTTTAATCGGGAAAGAAGGATTTGAAGTGACGACCTACCGTGTGGATGGGGAATATGAGGATAATCGTCATCCGAAGGAAGTTGCATTCACAACAAATCTGGTGGAAGATTTAAAGCGAAGAGATTTTACAATCAATGCTATGGCATACAATGACGAAGAGGGCCTTGTAGACGTCTTTGGCGGTTTAGCCGATATAAAAGAACAGAGAATCCGTTGTGTAGGAAGTGCCGTGGAACGATTTGATGAGGATGCTCTGCGTATCCTTCGTGCTGTTCGTTTCTCTGCCCAGCTTGGATTTGAGATTGAAGAGGAGACAATGGAGGCAATTCGTCTTCGTGCGTTCAATTTAAAGAACATCAGTGCCGAACGTGTCCGGGTAGAGTTATGCAAGCTTTTAGCATCCTCCCATCCAGAGAAGCTGATAACCGCTTATGAGACCGGCATCACATCTGTCGTTCTGCCGGAGTTTGATGCAATGATGAAGACCGAGCAGCCAAACTCCCATCATATCTATAATGTAGGCATGCATACGATGAAGGCGCTGACAAGCTTAAAAGATCGTTATGAGGCACACGAGCTTGCAGCCGAATGCTGTTATGACAAGAAAAAACAGCTCATGCTTAGAATCACAGCACTTCTTCACGATGTAGCCAAACCAGATATAAAAGTCACCTATGTAGAATCAGAAGGGCATTTTAAAGATCATGCCGTATTAGGGTCAAAGTTAGCCAAGGTCATTTTACGCCGTCTTAAATTTGACAATGAGACCATCGATTTTGTCTCTCATTTAATCCGCTATCATGACTACCGCTATGGCCAGACCGAGGAAGCCATGCGCTACGCCTGTTACGAGATCGGCATCGATATGATGGACTACCTCTTTGAAATCCAGCACATCGATCTGCTCGCGCAGAATCCGGTCCACACTGCAGAACTGTTTAAACAGCTTGAACATGCACGCGATCTATTCGCTCACGTTCGTGACACCAACCAGTGTGTGAACCTAAAAATGTTAGCTGTCAACGGAACCGATTTGATTTCTTCCGGTTTCACCCCAGGAAAACAGCTTGGTGAGGTTTTAAAGAACCTCTTAGAAGAGGTCTTAAAAGATCCATCCCTAAACACCCGCGATCAGCTCTTACACATAGCACAAACAAAGTATTTATCAAATATCAACTACCAATTACCTTAAATCATAAACACAATTAGCGAGGATACTTATAAGCACGATCATTTACGAAATTGGAAAGTACCGTCACCAAAGAGAGCAGCAGCGGCCAACATGAAAGTAACATCACCCAAGCAGGTAGCAGCCTGTATGGGAGAAAGCCGAAAGTACCAGTAAGCAGAGAAAGGCATGGCTGACCGAGGAAACAAGGGCGGGCGCCGGCGTGCTGTGATTTCGGAATGTCCGGCTCATGACGCACAAAATACGGTTTTGTCTTTGAATAGCAGACAGCGTTTTCTTGTCTGATAGGCAAAGACAAAGCCGTATTTTGTCCGCTCATGCGTCCGAACATTCCGAAATCACAACACGCCGGCGCCCGCCCTTGTTTCCTCGGTCAGCCATGCCTTTCTCGTCCGTCTGCCTAATACATTATGGCCAAGTTTTTGAGGAATACGTCCAAAATGATGCATGAATTGGATTTCGAAATCATATGATTAGAAAGAACTCTATCTTTGGGCAAAAGGATTGTTTGTACAGGTTAGGAGTATGTTTATTCGGAGGGATGAAGTGTGGAGGATAGAAGCCAAGAGATATTCAGTAAATATGATTTGACGATTTATAATACATACCGGACTAGAGGTGCCTTGCTTTTAGAAACAGATAAAGGCTGGAAATTACTCTGCAGTTATGAGGGTGGAGAAAATCGTCTGGAATTTGAAGATGCATTAAAGATGCATATCAGGACCCATGGATATCCGGGGGTGGATTCGTATGTCAGGAACATAGCTGGAAGCATTATCAGTGCGAACACGCTGGGCGAAAAATATATCATGAAAGACTGGTATGACGGGGATGAATGCAACCTTAAGAAAGAAGATAAAGTGCGCCTTGCAACAGAGAATCTGGCGAATCTTCATCAGGCAATGAGAAGTGTAAACATCCCGTACGAGCAGCGTGCAGGCTTTGAGCAGAGTGATTTAAGCGCAGTATTTGAGAAGAGAACAAGGGAGTTAAAGCGGGTGAAGACCTATATTCGCAAGCAGAAGCAGAAGAATAACTTTGAAGTACAGTATCTAAACGTATGCGAGGAATTTTATCAGGATGCATTAGATGCGATGGAAGAGCTCAAACAGATTCCGTATCAGAAGATGAGGGAAGAGGCGGTATTAAACGGAACGGTATCTCACGGCAGTTATACCTATCATAATATTCTGATTATGAATCGCATGACGATTTCCGAGAGCCTGGTGCAGGCGGCAGAGCTTTCGAACGGATATGGAAAGGCAGTGACCACCAATTTTGAGAAGGCGGAGTTCGGTCTTCAGGTTGCGGACCTGTATCAGTTTATCCGTAAAGTGATGGAGAAGAATGACTGGAATATCCCGCTTGGTGAGATGATCTTAGAGGAATATCAGAAAGTAAACCCGTTATCGGCCGATGAGTTTAGGCTTCTTTCCATTATGCTTCGGTATCCGGAGAAGTTCTGGAAGATCACGAACTTCTATTTCAATAATAAGAAATCCTGGATACCGCAGAAGAATGTACAGAAGCTTCTGACCATAAAAGAGCAGGTGGAGAATAAGAAAAAATTCCTACATAATTTTGGGACTGCTAGTAATTCCTAGGTTGAAGAATTCGCACAAGTTTATTATAATGAGGGGTGTATCAATCGGTATATCCCTCTTTTTTATTCACAGAAAAACTTTTTAAATTTTGCTCTGAATGAAAAGGAGAGATGTGCGCCAAAGCGCAAGCTTCGGCGCGACAAAATGGGATTGCCCTGAAAAAAGATACGCAGAGTTTAAAGTGACGAAGTCACTTTGTTCTGCAAAGGTAATGGCAACACACAGATGAGGTATAATGTGAAAGAACGAAAAGCAACAATATGGACAAAGTCGAAAGTTGTGATAATTGCATCCATGGGTATTTTTCTTGCCCTGATTATTTTAAGTGCAGTATTATCCGTAAGAGACGAGAAAACGAGCAAGAAGAACTCAGGCACCCAGTCTGAGGAAGTACAGGAAGGAATCGATATGACAGTACCGGTGGAAAGACAGGTAATGGCAGTCGTGCTTTCCGTAGAGGAAGATACCATCACACTGCTTGATGTGGATACGGATGAAGAATTTTACGTGCAGTATAGCAGCGCAAGCAATATTGTGGATAAATATGATCAGCCGATTCTGGCACAGACGCTTTACAAAGGTCAGATGGTGGATGTGTATTTAGGCGAGGAGGATGTTCTTGTGACCCTCCAGATTTCAAAGACAGCATGGGAATACTTAGCGGCGACAAGCCTGCTATATAATACAAACGCGCAGGCGATTATGTATAACCGGGTAAAGTATCCATATACAGAGGGACTATTAGTCCTTGACGGGGACGAGGAGATCGCCCTGACCGACTTACATAAACTAGATTATGTGACAATCCGCGGGACAGAAGACAAAATCTGCGTGATCAGCCGTACAAGAGGTCATGGCTACATTAGGCTGACTGGTGACAGCGATTATATCGGTGGGATCATTTATGTAGGAACATCTATTATTTCAGAGATAACGGAGGATATGATCCTGACGGTAAAGGAAGGCACATTTGATGTTACGGTGCAGAAAGGGAACTTAAGCGGAACCAAGAAAATAACAATAGGAAAAGACCAGACGGTAACATTCAATGTATCAGAATACGGACTTCCGGCGGCCCAGATGGGACGTGTCACATTTGAGATCACGCCAGGAGATGCAATCCTTTATGTGGATGGCGAGGAGACAAGCCATAAGGAAGCGGTACAGCTAACATATGGAGAACATGAGATAGAAGTAGTATTAGGCGGTTACACTACGTATAACGGCACAATCACGGTTGACCGGACAGAGAATACATTTGCGATAAAGCTTTCGGAATCAAGTACTATATCAGAAGATGATTCGGAATTGGAAGAAGATTCGGACGGATCCGGGTCCTGGGAAGAAGATTCGGTTATCACAGACGACAATGACAGCACAAGCGACAGTGATAATGAAGACAGCTCGGATGTGACAGAGGAATCTTCGGAGGAAGAAACCGAAGAGGAAGAGGAACCGGAGATCGACTGGATTGAAGAGGAAGAAGAGGAAACAGCCGAAGAAATCGTAAATGGTGTTGATAAGGATCATAAGATAACGATTATTTGTACAGAAGGTGCAAAAGTATATTTAGATGGAACATATAAGGGAACCATTCAGGGCGGAAAGTTAGAGTTCACTAAAGTTGTGGGGACTTATACCGTAGAACTGAGATTAGATGGATACGACACGAAATCATATGTCATCCAGATTGAGGATGACGGTAGTGATGCGCAGTACCGATTCCCGGGATTTTAAGCCCGTAAGAAACATGCGTGGCATATTAAAAAGCAGCGAGGTAGATAAATCTGCTGACTATAAGGAGGAGATTAACCAATGGATTATAAAAAGATGTACGACGAATGGCTGACAAACCCATGTTTTGATACCAAAACAAAAGAAGAGTTATTTGCAATTAAAAATGATGAAAATGAAATCAAGGAGCGTTTCTTTACAGAGTTAGAGTTTGGTACAGCAGGTTTAAGAGGCATCATTGGTGCCGGATGCAACCGTATGAACATTTATACCGTAAGAAAAGCAACACAGGGACTTGCAAATTACATTAAGTCTCAGGGAAAACAGGCGCAGGGTGTCTGCATCGCTTATGACAGCAGAAGAATGTCTCCTGAATTCGCAAGAGAAGCTGCGTTATGTTTAAATGCAAATGGAATCAAGGCATATGTATTTGAATCTCTCCGCCCAACACCGGAATTATCATTTGGTGTAAGAGAATTAGGCTGTGTTGCAGGCATTAACATTACAGCAAGCCATAATCCTCCGGAATACAACGGCTATAAAGTATACTGGGAAGACGGCGCTCAGATCACACCTCCTCATGACACCGGAATTATGGCAGAAGTAAAGGCTGTGACCGACTATGCTTCTGTAGCTACAATGGATTATGAAACGGCAGTAAAAGAAGGGCTTTATATTACAATCGGCAGTGAAATCGATGATAAATACATTGCAGAATTAAAGAAACAGGTGATTCATCAGGACTGCATCAATCAGATGGCAAAGGAATTAAAGATTGTTTACACACCACTTCATGGAACCGGCAATGTCCCAGTTCGCCGCGTACTAAAAGAGTTAGGTTTTGAGAATGTATATGTTGTGCCGGAACAGGAACTTCCAGACGGTGAATTCCCAACCGTGAGCTATCCAAATCCGGAAGCAAAAGAAGCATTTGCATTAGGACTTGCCCTTGCTAAGAAAGTAGATGCGGACTTAGTGCTCGCAACCGATCCGGATGCAGACCGTTTAGGCGTTTATGTAAAGGATTCGAAGACTGGAGAATATCATTCCTTAACCGGCAATATGTCCGGATGTCTTCTTGCTGATTATGTAATCGGCCAGACAAAGGAGAAGAATGGCGGACTTCCGGCAGACGGTACCCTCATTAAGACAATTGTTACAACCAATATGGCAGATGCGATCGCAAAATATTACGGCGTGCGCTTAATTGAAGTGCTCACCGGATTTAAATATATCGGTGGTGAGATTTTAAAATTCGAAACCACACAGGAAGGAACCTATCTGTTTGGCTTTGAAGAAAGCTATGGCTGTTTGATCGGAACCCATGCAAGAGATAAAGATGCAGTAGTGGCTACCATGGCTCTTTGTGAGGCAGCAGCGTACTATAAGACAAAGAATATGACGTTATGGGATGCGATGATCGCATTATATGAACGTTACGGCTATTATAAAGATGATGTAAAATCCATTACGTTAAAGGGTATTGAAGGATTAGAGAAGATTCAGACAATCTTATCCGGTTTACGAGGCAGTGCTCCAAAGAGCTTTGGCTCTTATGAGATTCTGTCTGCAAGAGATTATAAAGCTGACACAATCAAGAATCTTAAGACCGGCGAAGTAACCAAGACAGGCCTTCCAAACTCCAATGTATTATATTATGATTTAACGGATTCTGCATGGGTTTGTGTAAGACCATCCGGTACAGAACCAAAGATCAAGATTTACTACGGAGTGGTTGGTTCTTCTATGGAAGAAGCAGAACAGTTATCTGCTTCTTTAGCACAGGATGTAATGAAAGAAATCGAACGCTATATGTAGGAAGACGGAAAAGGGCTACCCATTAAAACAAGAAGTGGCTGTCGCACTAAGAGTGCGACAGCCACTTCTTGTTTTATTTCATTTTTATAATGATATAGATGCTTGCAGCGAGTCAGTCTACAATCCGAAAGAGCCTTAGACAACATCGGTTAAAGGCAGGTAGCGCGATTCAAATTCGGATAGAGGAAGGGGCTTATCATAGAGATATCCCTGCGCCATATAACAGCCAATACTTTTTAAAAAATCGGACTGTTCCCTGGTCTCTACCCCTTCACAGATAACATCCATATGAAGCTTTGAAGCCATTTCCACGATGCTTGAGATGACGATCTTTTCCCTCTTTGTGGCTGTCTTGGAGTGAAAGAAGTCTTTATCAATTTTTAATACATCAAATGGAAGATCGGATAATAGATTTAAGGAGGAAAGGCCGGAGCCGAAGTCGTCCATGGAAAGGCTGAAACCATAGGACTTGATTTTTTGCAGAACGGAAGTTAAATAATGTTTTCCTTCTACAAAGGCACTTTCGGTGATTTCAATCTCAATCAGGTGAAAAGGAATTTCGTAGCCGGATACGATTTCTCTTAACTTCTCAGGAAATACATCTGTTTTAAAGTGTGCTCTTGAGAAGTTCACGCTGATCGGATAGATTTTTTGATTACGATCTAATGCCTGACGGATATACTGACAGACGGAGTCTAATACATAGTAATCCAGTTCGGTGATAAAACCATTTTCCTCAAAGAACGGAATAAAGGAAGCCGGAGAGACAATCTGCCCATCGTTCCGAATCCAGCGGGTAAGTGCTTCCGCGCCGATTAATTCCATAGTCTGAATGTTGACCTTTGGCTGATAGTAAACAAGGAATTCTTTGTTTTTAAGAGCATCCTCCATCAAATCTTCCATCAGCTTCTGTTCTAAAAGCACATGGCGCATCGCATCGGTAAAGAAGGTATAGGAGGACTTATGCGGTGTCTTCGTATTCTTTCTTGCAATATTGGCACGGTCAACACAAACAATGGCCTGGTCATAGTCGGCAGTGAAGCAGATACCGATAGAAAGGAAGAATTTAAAATACTCACCTTCTAAGGAACGGATCTGGCGGCCTTTCTCTAAGATTAGTTCCGCAATAGAAGATAAATCCTCTGTTGTTGTATATTCATAAAGTGCTGCAAATTTATCCCCGGTAATACGGCATACAAGATTTGGCTCAGGGCTGACATCCATTAAGATCTGTGCAAGGGAGGTTAAGATCAGGTCTCCGTTCTGATAGCCGTAATTCTCATTCAGCAGCTTAAACTGGCTGATATCCAGATAAAAGACCGCTCTTTTTCGTCCGTCCTTATTGGAAAGCACATTATCTACAGCGGTAAGGAATGTATTGAAATTATAAGTTCCGGTAAGCAGGTCCTTTTTGGAAAGAAGGTTTGCTTTTCTGGTGGAACGCAGATGATTTAAGTATCCGCCGATTACCTTTAAAAGCAGTGAGAGGGAATCAATCTCGTTTTTCTGCCATTTATGTACCTGCTTTAAGATGGAGATATTCACATATCCGGTATAGGTGCCATGATCATAGATGCCGCACTGAAAAAGAGATTTCACGCGTCGCAAGGATGCACGGACATTTGAGTTGATCTTTTGATTTTTTAGCAGGCCTTTGACATCGGATGTATAAAAGATTCCGTTTGTTCCTTTTTCAAAAAGCAGGGCAGGCTTTACTTCTTCTATAGGAGCGCTCATCGCCTGATAAGGAAGTTTGTAGGATGCATCGGAATACCATTCATAGGATACCATGCAAGTCTTGCCATCCTCGGAGAATTCCATAATGCTGATATGATCCAGATTATAATAGCCGCCGATCAGGGACAGTACCATATTAATGGAAATGTCGATTTCTCGTGAGTCAAATAAGATCTCAATAATATTTGCAATGATATTGCTGTCTACAAGAGATTTATCTTCGTGGAAGAACTTCACTTCTGGATGGGAGTAGTGAATCCGGTTCTCCATCTCATAATCCGGAAGGGCAGGAAGCTTCTCTGAATACATGCAGAACTGATTGCGGCCTTGATTCTTTGCTGCATAAAGAGCAGTGTCTGCACTTCTGTATAAAGAATCGAACGTGGTTCCGTCGCTTGGATAAAGGGAGACGCCGACACTTCCCGAAAGGCAGAGGGAAGCGTTGTCACCAATATAGATCTCATGGAACAGCCTGCATGCGTTTCTTGCCTGGGACTGGATATAGGAAAGGGAAGGAGCATCATAGATTAGTACCGCGAACTCATCTCCTCCGATTCTTCCGATAATATCATGTTTTTGAAACAGCTTTTTAAGCTTTGTGCTTAGATCGATCAGAACCGCATCGCCAAACAGATGTCCGAGTGTATCATTGATCTGTTTGAAGTTATCAATGTCAATGATCAGAAACGCTAAAATGGCGGGTTTTTCGGCTCTGTTTAATAGTTCTGTAATGCACTCCTTCATTTTTCCATGGTTGTAAAGCTTGGTTAAGGAATCCTGCCCCATAAGTTCCTGCAGACGCATAAGCTCCTGCTTTTTATCATGAATGTTAATGGATTGCCCGATGACAGAAATCGGATTATGATCAGCATCGTAGAGTTTGGTACCGCTTAGTTCATACCAGATGTATTCGTTATCCGCATTTTTAGCACGGACTTCTACATGACCGGAAGGCTCACTGGAAAGCAGGAATGTACAGAAATGGTAAAACGCCTCATAATCATCCGGATGCAAGCTCCCGCTTCGGATGACAGTAGCGGGAAAGTCCGGGATCACAGCATTTCCTATATAGATGCCAACGGATGCATCTTCCTTTATAAGCGTATTTGTTTTTAAGGTGTATTCCCATACCGTGTCTTTCGTATGGGAAAGAGCGATTTTAAAACGCTGCTGTTCAAGCAGCAGGGAGCTATGATGCGCATGCATCTGCCTTGTGCAGAATGTATAAAAGAACATAATGCATACAATAAGCAGGGATACGATCAGCAGAACCTTATATGTAAAATCCTTTGCCATATTATGCAGCACATAAGACTGTTCTTTAAAAAAATTAATCTCATCGTCCGTAATCTGTCCCGAAGAAATGAGGGCGCTAAGCTTTTCATTAAACTGCCGGGAAAAATCCCTGGTGTAGTTTTGATAGCTGATGGAAAGCAGAATAAGAAGTGCCATGCTAAACGTAAGGATGGCAATAGCTGGGGCTGATAACTTTTTCAAGAGAAACCTCCTTTTGTATCGTAGATGCAATTATCATTAGTACATATTTCCTAAAAAAATATTATACATATTTAGAAAATAAATGTAAAGATTGTAATTAACTGCTGAAATATAGGGGAATAAGGAAGAAGCTTGCTTTTTCAATCAAAAATAGCTATGATAATAGCAGAAAGAAAGCAGGAGGAAATTATGGGTGAGATAGTGATTGAAGAGAAGCGGAGCAAGGCATTCAAGCTGGTTTTTGCAGGCTTTTTTATGTTTGCGGCATCGTTAGCATTATGGGCGATCGGAATCAGCGATCAAGTATTCTTTTATAAACTGATCGGGTGTATGGCATCTGTCTTTTTTTTCATCGCATTTATTGCGGCATTGATCCGTGCGATGAAGAAGAAGCCGCTTCTTGTAATCAAGGGAGATGGTATTATAGAATCCTCTTCTGCCAGTTCCATCGGTTTCGTTTCATATGATGAAATTGAGAAATTTGAGGTTGTGAATATATATGGGCAGAAGGTGATTGGAATTCTTCCGAAAGATAACGAAGAGTTTATTAAGAAGTTGCCAAGAAACAAGCAGAGAGCAGCGAATATGAATATCAAGATGAGCTTTCCGCCGGCATCTATTCGTGTGGACACGGCAAAAGATATGACAATTGAAGACATCTATAGTCTATTGCAGAAACGATTAAAGGATTACACATCATTTTATTAAAATGTCAGGAGGACTTAAGCATGAAGACAGCAGATTATATCATCGACAAATTAGAGGACATCGTAAATATCCCAAGCCCATCAGGCTTTACAAAAGATGTGATGGAGTACGTAAGAAAGGAAGCAGAAGGGTTAGGATATGAGGCTGAATATATTCAAAAGGGCGGCCTCATCATTTCGGTAAATGGTGCAGGAGAGGATACCCTTGGTCTTTCTGCTCATGTGGATACGCTAGGCGCCATGGTACGTTCCATTGCAAGTGATGGAACTTTAAATTTTACAAGCGTTGGCGGCTTTACGATGAACAGTATTGAAGGAGAGTACTGCAAGATTCATACAAGGGATGGCAGGGTATATACCGGAACTATCCTGTGTAAGAGTCCTTCTGTTCATGTGCAGGATGATGCGAGAACCTGTGAGCGAAAAGAAAAGAACATGCAGGTCCGCATCGATGAGGAAGTGTCAAGCAAAGAGGAAACAGTAGCATTAGGCATTCAGGCAGGAGATTACATAAGCTTTGATCCACGCTTTGTATATACCAAGAGTGGTTATGTCAAATCCAGACATTTAGATGATAAGGCAAGCGTTGCCGTGCTTCTTGGACTTTTAAAGGAGATCAAAGATCAGAACATCATACCTTCCCGGAACATTAAGATCTTAGTCAGCAACCTAGAGGAAATCGGATTAGGAGCGACTTATCTTCCGGCAGATATTACGGAATTCATCGCCGTTGATATGGGCTGTATCGGAGATGACTTAAATGGAAATGAACATTCCGTATCGATCTGTGCCTTAGATTCCACCGGACCATATGATTATGATACAACGACGAAATTAATCAATCTGGCAAAAGAAGAGAATATCCCGTATGTGGTGGATGTGTTCCCACATTACGGCTCCGACGCTTCCGCAGCCATGAGAGGGGGAAACAATATCAAGACTGCTTTAATCGGCCAAGGCATCCATGCATCCCATGGAATGGAACGCACCCATAGAACCGCATTAGAAGCTACCCTTCACCTTTTATTGGCGTACATCCGCTAAATTTGCATAATTTTAACTGTTTTTAATAAAACTTTAATGCCACATATATAGAAATTCTTATGTGAAACAGGTAAGATAAAAGAACAAAAGGCCGGGGGAATCCGGCCTACATAGAAAGGAATAGGTGGGGGACAGATGAATAAAGAAAAATCGATAAAGACTTCCCGCGTGATTAAAATCGTTGCTGCGGTTGTCGTGTTACTGATTTTAGTCAGCCAGTCAATGTATAGCATTGGCGAACAGGAGCAGGCAGTGATCACAACGTTTGGAAAACCAAGCTGGGAAGGGGATCCGGGGCTTCATTTTAAAATACCGTTTATTCAGAAAGTACAGTTAGTCGATACGACGATTAAAGGAATTTCAATTGGATACGATCAGAATACAGGAGAATCCATAGATGATGAATCCTTGATGATCACATCCGATTACAATTTCGTAAATGTAGACTTTTTCTTAGAGTATAAGGTAAGTGATCCAGTGAAGGCTGTATATGCATCCGAGCATCCGGTTGAGATTTTAAAGAATTTAGCGCAAAGCTGTATCCGTTCTCAGGTAGGAAGCTATGACGTAGATTCCGTAATCACAACTGGAAAGAATGAGATTCAGGCTGCAATCCGTGAGAAGATCGTACAGAAGTTAGAGGAACAGGATTTAGGCATTCAGCTTGTGAATATCACGATTCAGGATGCAGAGCCTCCGACAGATGAGGTAATGGAAGCATTTAAGGCAGTTGAAACGGCGAAACAGGGAAAAGAGACAGCAATCAATAATGCCAATAAATATCGTAATGAGCAGCTTCCTCAGGCAGAAGCAAAGATAGATAAAATCATCAAAGAAGCAGAAGCTAAGAAAGCGGCAAGAATTTACGAGGCAGAAGGCCAAGTGGCAAGGTTCAATGCCATGTACGCAGAATATATCAAGAATCCTTTAATTACAAAGCAGCGTATGTTTTATGAAACAATGGAAGAAGTCCTTCCAGATCTGAAAGTGATTATTGACAGTTCAGAGGGCGGCGTTCAGAAGATCCTGCCAATTGATTCATTCACGAAGGAGGCTGAGTAAAGATGGGTGATATCCAACATATCCGTCCTAAAAGGACTGGAATTAAAATTATAGTGGCAGCAGTCGTTGTACTTGCAGTATGGATTTTAGGAATGTCAGTGGTGGTGACGGAACAGAATGAATATACCCTGATTAAGGAATTCGGAAGGGTAGACCGCGTAATCACAGAAGCAGGTATTTCCTTTAAGACACCGTTTATTGAGACAACATCCACTCTTCCAAAGCAGACGCTGATTTACGATTTAGCAGCCAGCGACGTCATCACGATGGATAAGAAAACAATGGTGGCAGACAGTTATGTACTATGGAAGATCTCTGATCCAATCAAGTTTGTAAAGACATTGAATTCGCAGATCTCCAATGCAGAAAGCAGAATTAACACGACTGTATATAACTCCATTAAGAATGTCATTAGCTCTATGTCTCAGACAGAAGTGATTACAGGACGTGACGGCGCATTAAGCCAGGCAATTATGGAGAACATCGGAACAAGCATGGAACAGTACGGAATTCAGTTAATCTGTGTGGAAACCAAGCATTTAGACCTTCCAAGCGATAATAAAACAGCTGTTTATGAACGTATGATTTCCGAACGTAATAACATCGCGGCTTCTTATACCGCAGAAGGTGAATCAGAAGCAACCAAGATCCAGACAACAACGGACAATGAGATTGCGATTAGTATTTCTGAAGCAGAAGCAAAGGCTGAAAAGCTGATTGCAGAAGGTGAGGCAGAGTACATGAAAATCCTTTCCGAAGCATATAAAGACCAGAGCAGAAGTGATTTCTACACATTTGTACGTTCTTTAGATGCAGCGAAAGCTTCCCTTTCCGGTGATAATAAGACATTGATTTTAAATGCAGATTCACCGATCGCTCAGATTTTTAATACAATCGAATAAAAGCATATACGTTAAAATCCCATGGGAATAGTATAAGTTTTACTTTTTAACCGAGACTTAGATTATGCCGATGGGATTATGTGTGTAGAAAGGAGCTTGTTATGAAAGGAAAGTTATATATTCTTCTGGCTGTTTTAGGAGTTATGACAGCTGCATTATCCGGATGCAAAAAGGAAGGCGTGAAGGAAGAGACCGTTTCGGAAGGGGTAGATGTAACACAGGTTGTTACTCCTACGGTTGAACCGACGAAGGAACCAACAAAAGAGCCCACGATAGAGCCAACGGTGGAAGAAACGGCATCCGTTTTTGATGCGGATGCACTGTTAGAACAAACCAAACAGTATGCAAGAGATATGGCAGCCGGCGAGTTTGGTAATGTGTTTTCAGCATTCAGCCTGTCAGTGAAGGCGCAGGTGCCGGAAAGTACATTAAAGTCCTCATATGAATCCGTAGTAGCGCCTCTTGGGGACTATATCGGAATTTATTCCGGTGAAGCCGATATCAAGGAAGACTATGCAAATGTTTATGTAGTATCGGAATATGAGAATAACGGACTGATTTTAAGTGTGTCTTATAATACCGATCTTCAGATTCGAAAAATCAACTTGAATTATTATACCTTGAATAAAGAGGTACAAAACAGTGCGGTAAAGGAAGTGGATATTCAGATCGGAGATCCGACAATGCTGTTAGACGGAAAGTTAACACTTCCGGTAGGGGTTGAGAATCCACCGGTTGTGATCTTAGTGCAGGGATCCGGACAGAGTGATATGGATGAGACAATCGGTGCTACAAGCAATAAACCGTTCCGTGATATCGCATATGGCCTTGCAGAACGCGGTATCGCAAGTATCCGTTACAATAAGAGATATTATCAGTATCCGGAGTTAGCGGGGAATGAGATCACGATTTACGATGAGGTGCTTGATGATGTAGGATATGCGATTGAATTTGCAAAGGTGAATACGCTTGTGGATGGGGAAAGGCTCTTTATTGCCGGCCACAGCCTTGGCGGCATGCTCTGTCCGAAGATTGCATCGGATCATAAGGAAGTGATTGGATTTATCTCTCTTGCAGGGTCACCAAGACGGTTAGAGGAGATCATCTACGACCAGAATATGAAGATATTAGAGACGATGGATAATGTAACGGAGGAGTACAAGGAAAGCGTAAAGGCTGAATTAGAGCAGATGATCGCGACCATTCAGAATTTGGATGAGAGTACGATGAACACCGCTATCTTAGGTGCGACCGGATACTATTGGAACAGTTTAGAACAGATTGATACAAAAGAGCTAGTGAAGAATCTTACGATCCCAATGCTGTTTTTACAGGGAAGTGCAGACTTCCAGGTATATGCGGATGTGGATTTCGTACAGTGGCAGAAACTGTTAGCGGGTCATGACAATGCGAAGTTTAAACTGTATGCGAACTTAAATCATTTGTTTATGGAATCGCAGGGATTAAGCGATACCACGGAATACGATGTAATGAATCATGTATCGGATACCGTAATCGCAGATATAGCGCAGTTTGTGCTAGACAATTAGGAAGAAAATAAAAAGGAAGAAAAGCCCGGGAATGAAAACAAAAAGTTGCTTTCTATGTTTGATTGCAGCAAAGAGAAGTTTTCATTCCCGGGCTTTTGTGTTTGGAGTGATTCCTGGCGTAGAATCTCCATAAAAAAGAGGAAAGGGAATATTGATTAGAAAAGAGAGTAAGTTATCTAAAAAAAGTAAAAAATAGTATTGCTATTTTAAATTATATCTGTTATATTGGTTATAGAACAAAACTAAAATACATCTAATGGCAAGGCATAATGGTATCGCTTTGAGAAAAGAGGATGTGCAGAGTCCAGGACGGCGAAGCCATCTTGTTTTCGGGATGCAGGCAGTGTCAGGATGTTTCATAATAAGCACAGGCAGTGGAGGTGCATGCTTATGCTGCCAGCAAGGAAAGTGAGGGAGCATTATGAATATCAACAAGTTTACACAGAAATCCATGCAGGCGGTTCAGAACTGTGAAAGGCTTGCCTATGATTACGGACATCAGCAGATTGATCAAGAGCATTTTTTATATTGTCTGTTAAAGGATAAGGATGGTCTGATTCCAAAACTTTTTACTAAGATGGATATTAATCTGGATGTATTCATGGCTGCTGTAGAAGGACTGCTTAGAAAAAGACCGAAAGTATCCGGGGGAGAGGTGTATATCAGCAATGAGCTTAATAAAGTGCTCATTTATGCAGAGAACGAAGCTTTGGCAATGGGAGATGAATATGTCTCTGTTGAGCATCTGTTCTTAAGCATGCTAAAGAATCCGAACAAAGAAGTCGCAAATCTGTTTAAGGAGTTTCGAATCACAAGAGAGCGTTTCTTAGAGGTATTAGCTACTGTAAGAGGCAATCAGAAGGTGATGAGCGATAATCCGGAAGCAACCTATGATACCTTGGCCAAATACGGTGTGGATTTAGTTGACCGTGCCAAGAATCAGAAAATGGATCCGGTAATCGGCAGGGATTCTGAGATTCGTAATGTAATCCGTATCCTTTCCAGAAAGACAAAGAATAACCCGGTTTTAATCGGGGAACCTGGTGTTGGTAAAACGGCAGTTGTAGAAGGGCTTGCCCAGCGTATTGTAAGAGGCGATGTGCCGGAAGGGTTAAAGGATAAGAAATTATTTGCTCTGGATATGGGAGCTTTAGTCGCCGGCGCTAAATATCGTGGTGAGTTTGAGGAACGTTTAAAAGCAGTTTTGGATGAAGTGAAGAAAAGCGAAGGCAAGATCATCCTGTTTATCGATGAGCTTCATACAATCGTAGGCGCAGGCAAGACAGAAGGTGCTATGGATGCAGGCAATATGTTAAAGCCAATGCTTGCACGTGGGGAACTGCATTGTATCGGTGCCACAACCTTAAATGAATACCGTCAGTATATTGAAAAGGATGCTGCTTTAGAGCGTCGTTTCCAACCGGTTATGGTAGATGAGCCGACTGTGGAAGATACCATTTCTATTTTAAGAGGGTTAAAGGAAC
>SVEB01000021.1 GCA_015057635.1 Lachnospiraceae bacterium
ATAAGATAGGCACCAACCCCATGCAGATCATTTTCTGATGTTGGTCTCGCACAATAGTGCTCATAATTTCCAACACCGGTTCCAACGCAGATATTATCAATAATCACGCCTTGCTCATCATATCGCAGTCGGTCAATAATGCCCTCATATCCTTTCTTTGCCTGTCCTAAATAATCCTCTTCCAATAACCCGGTTCTTACTGCCTTACAGATTGCTGCTACAAACAAACAGGTACAGGATGACTCTAACCAATTTCCCTTCTGATCTCCTTTATTCACGACCTGATACCAAAGCCCGCTTTTCTCATCCTGGTAGTTACAGACTGCTTTTATTAAATCCACTGTAAGGTCAATTAGTTCATTTCTGCCTTTATATTCTTTTGGTATATAATCAAGCTCATCCAAAATGGCAACTGGCACCCATCCAAGGGATCTGCCCCAAAATTCACTCGATAACCCTGTAACCGGATCTGCCCAAGGCTTCCGCTTACTGGAATCCCATGCATGATACCATAATCCGGTCTTATCATCCTTCGTCTTTTTCTCCATTAACATTGCCTGAAATATACATAAATCAAAAAGTGAATTGTCTGCAAATGTCAAACCGAACTGCGCACAAATCGGACCCGCCATATATAAACCATCTAACCACATCTGCTCCGGACATACATCCTTATGCCATAATCCTCCCTCACTATTTTTAGGGAAGTTCTTTACAATGGAGATCAATCGATATAATACTTTTTTATATGCTTCATTTCCTGTTTTGTCATATAATAAAAACAACAATACCCCGGGCTGAATATCATCTAACTGGCCTGTTTCATACTCATATGCCTCATTGTCCAATACAATGGAATCCACCCATTTCTTAATATAGGTATAATAAACTTCTTCCTTGCATAACTCATATGTCTTTTGCATGCCCGATAAAAATACCCCCTGGTGATAATGGAACCTTCCCTTTGGAGGTAAATCTTCGGGACTAAATTTCCTCATTAATGTATCACATGCCTGTTTTGCATAATCTAACGCAGTATTCCCTTTATAAACGAATTGGTTCATCCGGGGATTCTCCTTTCTCTCACATAAAATTTAAAGCTACTGCTTATACATAGGTTTCTATATTCTCATACTCTACCTTCCATGTTCCATCCTTCGGTATACCCGGCATTTCTTCCTCACATCCATCGTATCCGGCAACCATAAGCGGGATTGCTAATAATAAGGAGCCGTTTCCCGGAAGATAAAGCGGTAAATCCTTTCTCAGCTTCTGTCTGTTATTACCGCTTCTAACATAATCATTTTTCGGAGTATCTAATAACAGGATATCAATTGCTAATTCCGGCTTATGTAACCTTGTTGCTGTCATTGCCATAACTGCAAAATCCCATCCCCATAAAGATTCATATTTCCAACATTCCAGAACTTTATCTAAGGTACGTTCCATCTCCTTTTTATGTACCGTCTTATTAGGAAGCAGGCCAAACGCAGCTAACATAGACGGATGATCTCGATTATAATCGGTAAAAGTATTTGGACAATTCTCATGCGCCGCATAATAACCATCTATGATTGGAAGCTCTGCCATATGATTTGCGACCACTTCATATTTCCTATTATAATTTTTATGCAATCGATTTGCCCATAAGATTACAATCTGCAATGCATATCGCCAATATTCTACTTCATAAGTCGGATTCTTTGTGATATCCGGATGATGACATTCTTGTGCAGGTATGATTGGCGCTACCAGATCATATCGATTCGTCTGATTATTCCATACCACAAAATCCACCATAAATTCTGCACTTTCTTCTACAAGCGACCAATATTTTTCAAGAAACTCCCTGCTATGGTTTTGTCGATAGGAAAGCTCCAGCATAAAGATAAGATGCGGCTGCTGCCAGACTAAAAGCGGCGCTACCGGAGATGGACAGTCAATACCCGCATTCGAAATCATCTTTGGCCACCTGCACCCCTTATATTGATTTCTCGCAGCATTCTCCCTCGCCTCTTCTCTGTGATCTAAAAACCATGGAAGACTGCGCTCTAATAATTCTGTATGATTCCATAGAGGTGCCCAGGCACAATGCCATAAATACATCTCAAGATGCATCTTTCCATACCAGCTGTTACAGGTCAGCCCGGTTTCCTGAGGAGGGGTTGGACCGCATGAATTGACAGTCATTAAATACATAGAAAGAATAATTCTTCTTTCTAACTCATATGCCCTTTTATCTTTACTATCTGATAATTTGACGATTCCGCCATTCTCCCAGAATGATCTAAAAAATGCATTTGTCCTCTTTTTTATAAGGGCGACCGTTTTTTCCTGCTTTTCTGGCTCGTTGAAGGCAAATGGTTTCTCTGAAAACATAATGGCAACATCAAGAGTATTCTTATGGCTTTCTATCCTGAACTTATGTTGTGCAACCGTGACCTCTATAGCCTGCTCGCTAAATATTCCTCCATAATAGCTATCCCGATCTAAGGTTCTCTTAAATATGAATGAACGATCGGACTGCTCTAGCAGATCAGTTCTATGTAAATCCTTCTCTTCCCAGTCTGACCCTGAGATACCAGGGGAGCCATAAGGAAAATCCAGTCCAATTGTTAAGGATCCCTCTTTTAACAGCTCTGATTCCACATGAATGCCAATAGTATCACTCTTGGCATCCACCACTGTCTCCACATGGCACTTCGTACCACACAGAGAAAAATCACTCACTAGTTCACCCTCATATAATTTTAATTCCTGATGAATATTGGACAGCCTTTCAGGGGGCAGTTCCTCTCCCTTATAATAAAATCCGATTCTTGCGAGGTTCAGGCGATGTGGATTTACACGAAGCCAGTCATACACCTCTTCATTTCCGGGCATCTTCCGTTTTGGATATTTTACAGTCCTTCCATTATAATCAAACTCCGTCATAACAAGATCATTCAATGTATAGGCATATTTTTCTTCCGACACCGGTTTGGTATGCCATCCCCAGGTCGACATCGTACATAATGGCAATGTTTCATAATAGGTTTTATAAAGACTCTGCAGACCTGTTACATCTACTGTAAATGCAAACTCTCCATTTCCGATTGTGAGTGGAGATGCTGTATCAATAGCCTGAAGCACAGGATTATGCTTTGAAACTAGTTCATATCGATTAATCGTCAATTGCTTTACGCCCCTTCCATCTGTTTTAATATAATAACTTCTCCCTTTTTCAACTCTATCTTTTCCCCATTTCGGATCTTGATTCCATTTGATGCAAGCATCTGTATAAAAGGTGGTATAAATAGAGTGACGGTCGTATCTTTATTTGGTATAATCTCTGCCGAAAATTCTTTTTTGACTTGGTTCCACTTCATTGAAATAGTACCTGCCATAAAAAACATGCTTGTTACCTTACCAGATATAAACCGCTTTGGAATGGCTGGCAGCAACTTAAGTACCTCTTTTCCCGAATACAGGATCATCTCATTGATCGCCTGGACTACTCCCATAGCCGCATCAAGCTGAATCGGTGCAAAACTTCCCTTGCCAAGTGTTAATCCCATTCCTCTCCAATCATTATGTACGGTAAATAGATTTGGCAACAGACAGCTTTTACTTAATATGTCCAGACAGTTGATTGCTTTTTCTGCTCTTTGAAATCTTGCATAGATACAAGCCATATGAGCAAGTGACCATCCTGTCTGTGCACCTAATTCCCTTTTATCCACCGCTTTTTCGAAGCCATTAAGCAATTTTTCATCATCTATCCCCTTAATTAGTTCATTCCCCGGAAATACCGGATAGATATGAGATAAATGTCTATGGTTATATCTCTGCTCCAGGCCCTTATATTGCCACTCTTTTATGTCTCCATCCTCTGTCATTTCATACTTTGGAAGATGTTTTATTAACTCATCCCATTCTCTTCGTTTCTCTTGATACTCTGGTTTTGTCTTCGTAAGCTCTATCAAATGACTCATTAATTCCTTAATAACCGCAATATCCATTGTTGCGTTTACCACTGACGGACAAGGGTGCGGCATATCCTCATGCCCTTTGGGTATCAGATTCTTTGGCGTATTCTCTGGCGAGACTGATGGATAAATTTTATAGTCCCCATTTGCATCCTTCACCAGATAATTCTGATAGAATACCGCTGCCTCTTCCATAAATGGAAGAATCTCTTCTCTCAAAGTCTCCTCATCCCCGGTATATTCATAGTACTGATAAAACTGTCCACAGATCCATCCAGCAGCGGAGATCCAGTTCATTATGACGGGCACGATCTGATTCGGTAACGCATTGTTCGGAGTTGTGCCAGCCGGCATGAAAATCCCCGGAAGCCCAAATAGCTTTCCCGCACATTCCCTAAAATAATGCATTCGTTTAAAATAGTAATGAATCATACCTTTCATAGAATAGAATAATCCGCCCTGCAAAGTATGCCAGTAAATCATCTCGATATTCTCATTTGCCATATGATGAGGCCATGGCATCGAATATCTGCCATGCCATAATCCATATAGCGGAAATGGCAGGCCATCCTCGCTTGTCCCGCATATCATCAGGTAACGCCCGAATTTCCACTGACGTTCCAAAAGCTTGCAAGGTGTTATCTCTTCATATGCACAATCAAGTAATTCTTCATCTGACACTTCTTCTCTTTCCTTTGTTGTCCTCTCATCTGACGCATCTTCTCTTTCTTTTATTGCCTCCTCATCCTGTCCCAGACTCAGCTCTGACCTGCGATATAACTTCTCATGCATTGCCTTATGTAACAACAGCGCTTCCTCATATCTCTTTGTAATCGACAGCTTTTCCTGCAGCTCTTGTTGCATCTTATAATAAGCCTGTCTCTGATCTTCCATCCACTTCTGTACTTCCTCCGATGTTTTATGTATAAATACAGAAGCAATCACTAATACCTCACTGGCATCCTCCACCAGGATGTGTCCATCCTCACTTTCTGTCACTTTCCCGTCACAATAAATGCCGGCAGTCGCTCCATAATACGTTCCATCATCATGCCTTGCATAAAATACAGTCATGCCCTGTTCACAGCCCGAATGAACCTGATTTTCTTCCTCTAGTGCTACCCTTTTTTTCTTTGCATCATCCTCATAGGTTTCATGCAGATCTAACCATAGAGTTAAGGATACCTTTTTCTGCTTCGTACTTATCCTATAATAAGCATGATCATCTGCACGTGAGATAAACAGCTCCCTTTTAATGCTTCCGTCTTCTTCGTCGTAACTTACCGTTACCACACCCGAATCCATATGCACAATTCGCCGATAATGCTGAAATAAATAATGATTCTTCATCTCCATCCGGATATCGCAAAGAGGACATGGAGCTCCCAATTTTGGCATATATCCTTTGTCTTTTAAAGCATTTGCGCTAACCCAGTTTGCTTTCTGATACTCCCCTGCATCCAACAGCTTTCTTGTCTCTGCAAGGCTTTCATGAATATCGGGAAGTTCCTGCTGCTTTCCTTTTCCCCATAAACCAGAATGGTTGACTGCAATTGTTTCATAAGCAATTCCTCCATAAACAAGCGCTCCTATTCTTCCATTCCCGGTTGGTGCTCCTTCCCGATATAGGTCCCGGTGCCAAGATGCTGGTCTTTTCATAATCAGACAATCATTCATTCAATTCGCCTGCCCTTCGCTGCATTATTTAAATACTCTTTTGGTGATATCCCAACTATTTTCTTAAAGGAGCGATAAAAGCTGGAGTAATCTTCAAACCCCAAAAACACCCATACCTCTGCGATTTGTTTGCCCTTCTTTAGCTGTTCTTTTGCTGCCAGTACTTTTTTATAATTGATATATTCAATCACGGTAAAACCGGTAATATTCTTAAACAAATGACATAAATGGTATCTATTAATAAAAAATTGTTTTTCCAGCTCTTCTAAACTAATCTTACGATCTAAATTCGATGAGATATAACGAATAATTCGATAAATTTTATCATTATACCCTTCATTTTTTTGTATCCGGATATCTTCCCCATCATTTTTACTGCAAATAGTATTTACCTTAACAAGCAGTTGCAATAAGATGGATACCATCATAATCTGTCTTTCTGGTGAATCTGACTGATACCACCGATAGATTTCTTCAAAGTAGCAATACACTTTATTTTCCTGTACTAAATCTGCACTAATTTTATTTCCAAATCCAAGCCTTCTATTTTCAAACATTTGGAGTAGATCATAACTTGATATATCAAACTGCGACATAAAATCCGGATCAAAATATATGTATATCCGTTCGTGAGGAATTTCCTTATTTACAATCGTCTTATGAATCTCCTTATTGCTAATCATCAACATGTCCCCTGGAACAAGCTTATAGATGCAGCCATCAATGCTAAAAGAAACGTCCCCCTGTAACAGCAGATATAGTTCATGTCCATCATTTGTATGAATTCGATGTTCTGTACTACTATTCTTATCCGAACGAATTTTTCGAACAATAATACTTGTCTTATCAAAGATATTTATTTTTGCACTCATGCCCGTCCTCCATCTACGCCACCATTCCTTTGCCTGTTGTATTATTGATTGCAGCAGGCCGGCTAAAAGAAGAGAGCGCTCCCTTCTCTTAACCAAACCTCTTATTCTGCCATCCTGCCTGTTTATTGCTCTAGCGTCAACTCATCATACACGGTCTGAATCGTTGTTTCTAACTCTTCATATGCCTCTTTCGGTGTCTTTTCTAAATTCATGATTTCTTTATTTGCAGCGCTTAACGGAATTCTTGAAAGACTGATGGACCTTGAGAAATCACAGTTCATGTTATCATACATTAACTGTAACATCTGGGCAGATTCCTCATCCTGTAAGGTTTCCATTAACTCTGTTTCGATCATATCTCTCTTTGCTGTACGGTTTGCTAAGGCTACTAATACAGCTGCCACTTCGTCTGGTTTTTCAACATTATTCATAACATGAAACAGCGCTTCTGTATAAGATACCGCATTATAGTTTCCATCTCCGCTTGGCCCTGCTGGTCCCGGAAGCAGTCCAACGCTGTCTTCCATCGGAATCGTTCCTTGTGTATATTTCTTTAATGATGCATAATTAGTAAAGAAAAATACCGCTTCTCCATTTGCAAATATTCCCTCTGCTTCTTTTCTCTTCTCACAGCTTGGATGCATATATCCTTTCTGCTTCCAGTCAACTGCTAAATTAATTGCCTCTAATGTCTGATCAGACAAAGCAGTGAACTTATATCCGGAATCTGTATATTCTGCACAACTGCCGCCATTTGCATAGATAAGCATTGGTAAGATGATTCCTTCCTGGTTATAAAGGATTGGATATACTGTTCCATCAGACTGTGAAGCGATGCTTGCACACATCTCATCTAATTTAGCGAACGTCCATTCCTTGTTATTCACCATATCATACAGATTTCCAAGATTATATTTATCCGCTAACTGTTTATTAAATAGCACGACACCTCTTAATAAATCTCCTGAGTTATTTGTTTTAAAATGAACCCCATACTGTTCTCCAAACATTCTTCCAAACTGAGAAGCTGGCAACCATGGATTTGTATCAAATTTGATAATATCTTTTATTTCCGGATCATCAACCGGCATAACTAAATTTGCCGAATAGATCTGCTCCAGATAAGTATCGGAACATCCAAATTCCAAAATGTCGCAATATACATCACCAGCCGCTTTAGCAGTTACTAAAGCGGTTACCATTTCCTCTGCCTTTAGCTGTTCAATCTCAATCTTACAGTTATAGTCTTTCTCAATGGATTCGATCGCTTTAATAATCTCAATAGTTTCATTGGATGTCTCATCCTTATTTTCTTTATAGGTATACCTTGAGGATGCTGTTGTTAAGAATTTGATCGTTCTTCCGCCAAGATCCATCGGCGTCTCCACAAATCCTGTATACTCAGCTGCCAATTGCTCCCCAGGAGATAAGGTTTGTGCCGTTGGTTCCGGCGTTGCTGTTTCTGTCGTTTGTTTTTCTGCTTTTTTCGCCCCATCCGTTTTTTCTGTCTGTTCTGTTGCTGCTTCTCCTTTCTGTAATGCTGCTGACGTTGATTTGCTACCACACCCGGTCATCATAGATAAACATAGAATAAGTGCCATCCCTAAACTTATCACTTTTTTTGCTCTTTCTGATACTCTCATACCTACCTCCTACAATATACTGTGACTACATCAAACAACTCTCTGATTTGTAATAAATTCTGTCCTATCTTAGCCGTAAAAACTAGGCGCGAATGAAGTCGATTAATAAGCTTGTGGGTTTATTTATGATCAGCCTGTAATACCAGACCTTTCAACACTTTGAATAAAGAACTTCTGACCAATTATGTAAACAAGCGCAATTGGCAGTACCGAAAGAACCGCAGCTGTATTATTGTAAGCGATGGCAAGCACCTCTTCTTCCCCGCCATCTACATACTTGATCGTATCTGCTAACATATTTGTTCCACGCATAAACAATCCGGTATACGTCGTATCCGTCCACTGCCATGCAAAAGAAATTAAAAATACGGTGACCATCAAGGAGACTGCACTTGGAAGCATTACCTTATAAAAAGTCCGAAATGTATTACACCCGTCTATGTACGCTGCCTCCTCTAATTCTTTTGGCATGTTGATGAAAAACTGCCGGAACATAAAGATATAGAGTCCATTTTTGATACCAAGCCCTGTTAAAGAAAGAATGATGACTGGCCATAGCGTTCCAATGAGATTGTTTCCCCCATAGAAGAAACGGAATCTTGTAAACAGCGGGATCATCAGTGTTTGTGGCGGCACGAGCAATTCAAAGATCACGAGCATAAAGATCAGTTTGTTTCCCCAGAATTTGAATCTTGCAAATCCGTATCCAACCAACGCACTGATTCCAACCTGGATGATCCCGATCAGTGTGGAATAACCAAGCGTGATAAAAAAGGACTGCTTATATCTCATTTGCTGCAATACCGTCTTAATATTATCAAGTGTAAAATATTTTGGTATGTATTGGACAGATGGATCCAGATAATCCTCAAAACTCTTAAAAGAATTGATTGCCTTTACTAAGAATGGGTAAAGTATGGTAAAGCACAGACCAATCAATATAACCGTTCTGACCATTCTGTATCCGATTTTTCCTACCCCGTTTATTGAGCACCATTTCATTTTAAATCGCTTCACTCTACTTAAACTATTCAAGATAAGTCACCTTCTTCGAAATTATTCCAGCTGTTAATCCAAGGACTACGATCACGATTAAAAAGTAAATCCAAGAAAGAGATGCTGCATACCCCATTTTTCCACTGCTAAATGCCTGCTTCTGAATGTAATCCATCACCTGATAAACCGGATTGGTAAAGGTGTCTATGATTGTATATACTACACATACAAGTAAAGATGGTGTTATCATTGGGAATGTGATCTTCCAGAACTCCTCCCACTTTGTGGCTCCTTCCACCTTTGCTGCCTCAAATACAGACGGATTAATGGACTGCAATGCCGATAAGAATATCAAAATCTGTACCCCTGATGAGTTCACCACATTATACATATTGTTGATAACACCGATCATCAGCTTAGATACCGAACCTGGAAGACCGAGCTTTGACATGAGTGACACTGTGCTAAACATTGCACCAATGCCCATCTGATCAAATCCCGTGCCTGATGTTTCTGATACAATATCCATGGCGTTATATAAACTGTTCGCATTCTCCATATCCGCCACGATTCCAACAGCAAGCACTACTGGCAAGAAAAAAATAGTTCTTGCAAATCCTCTGCCTTTAAACTTCTGGTTTAATACATTTGCCATAAAGAAGCTAAATAAAATAACTACTGCTGAATCAACAAAAATCCCTTTTGCCGCTGTGAGCAACACTACACGAAATGACGCATCCGACATAAACGCATCATAATAATTCTGAAAACCTACATAGGTCTTTGCAATATGATTGAACTCAATCACGACATCATTAAAAGAATAAATCAAGGATTCTATAACGGCAGGCAGAAATATGAAAATCAATCCTATAATAACCGGCAAAATAAATAAGTATCCGGATAAGCCTCTCTTCTTCACTAACGTAAGTCTTTTATGCTTTTTCATATACCCTCCTCTCTTCTTTATCGCACAACCATATAAGACATTGATTCTACAATACCATCCGGAACGGTTACCTGATCATCCGAGTAATTCACATAGACTTTCGTATTATCTTCATAGACAACACAGTTCACATCATCCATAAGATGGATATGCTTTGCTATCTTTGTATTCGATAAAAACCCTAAATCTGAATTTATTCGTTTATAGCTTTCTATGATCTTATCCATCCACAGATTGTAGTTAACAGAAAACAGGTTCATATAATCGGTATCAACCAGTGTCAGCTGGCTTTCATACATTAACAGATAATGAAGCCCTGCGCCACTCTCCACTGCCTCAAGAAATGCTTTTTCACTATTTCCTTCTTCATTAATTGCACTTGTGGTAAATGGAACCATTCCTTTTAGTACCATGCCAACAAACGGTATGCTGTAGCTTTCTATTCTCTGACCGCTGGATGAGGTCTTTACATTACACAAGCTGCTTGCATAAGGAAGGGTATATGCATTGCCGCAGTCTAACTTTAACTTATATCCATTCTCACATAATGCAGCAAGAAGCTCTTCGGTCTTAACTCTTGCCGTCTCTTTTGTGACACCTGCACTGGAACTATAATTCCCATTCAGATATGCTCCGACTGAGGAAACATATAATTTATCCGATCCTAACTTTTTATACTGCTTTAGGAATGAGCTCGTAATCTCAGGATATAGCAAAGGATTAATCAAATAACTTGCCCCTTCGTAGGTCTTTTCTCCTGACGCCGGAAGTGCCTTCGAAATATAGACCGTATTTTTATTTAAATACTTGGAGACTTCCTCTTTCTTTGTCACTCCATTTCCTTTTTCATAGATTCTTGTGAAATCCACATCCGGGTACAGCCCATATCCCATATCGTCCAATGCTTGATTCAGCTTTTTAAATCCTTTACTTCCGCCAAGTTCCGACTGCACCTTGACTTTGCTTGCAGCCTTAAAAGCCATCCCTCCATTCATCATTCCTGCATAAAGAACGCTCACATTGCCAATTTCGTTCTCCTTTAGAACTGTCATGATCTCATTGGCCTGCGTAAAATCCGTCACCGCATAATCACTCTCAATCGGAATTCCAAAATAATTCTTTGTCTTCGTAATTGTTCCGATCAATTCAATATCAAGCGGCAGATTGCAATTATCAGATGACTGTTTCTCAAGCTTTCCCATCTGTTCTAGATATCCTCTGTAATAGCGTGCCATACCGGAATAGTTCGCATCTTCCCCTTCTAAGAAATGATACCGGATGGCATATGTCGTATCTGGAACCACATCATAGAATGCATAGCTTACTCCTTCTCTTAAAAAATCATCTGCTACCACATACTCAAAATATGGATAGACAATATTGTATGGTAAATAATTGCTTGTTATCTGTGCTGCTGCCCCTCCAATGGCCGATCCGCTTTCTACAATCCCAAACATGGCTAAATCTCCGGCTTTGCATCCAAATACGGGCAACGTGGAATCAATTGCTATATCCTGATAGGTATCATAGGTCTTACCATAATCCTGTCCATAAAACGGTATGCTCACTTTATCCATGGATGCTGCCACCCTGTCATTTTCAATAATGCTTCCGCTGCCATCCGGTAAAAACAGATAGCCTTCATCCTTCTTCGTTGTTGCACCAAATGACTTAAGCAAATTAACCTTTGTTAAATAATACCCTTCTGCACATACAATATCTTTTAAGTCTACCGATACAACCAGATCCTCTCCATGCAGCCGATATGTAAGAGGAATGGAAAAGTAAGCCGGTACTCCACTTCCCACTGCTTCCCCTAACTTCTCTTCCTCCGCTTTTTTCACCTCATCATTAATTCCAAGGAGTGTATAAATACTAAGCAACTGATTCGTGATCTTATTTGTAAGATTTGGCTTGATCACATAGATCGTATCCAGCTCTTCAATCGTCTCATACTTCGCTTTATACTCTGCCTGTTCTTCTGCGCTCATTTCCGAATATGCAAGCTTTGTATAGTTGTTCTTAAATGCACGATATTCAATAACGCTGATCTTCTTTTCTTTTACCAATCCTTGTAGCGTCTGATCGTACCCATCAAATGTCGCCCCGGTAAATACCGGAATAAGTCCTGTATTATCATAGCTTGTCCCAATACCATAGGTAACAACAACTGAATCCTCGTTAACTGCAACACTTACCTGGTTTTTATCCGCCGAGTAACTGTCCGGATAGGAAGACATCGTTCCCATCTTTTGTGCGGTATTATAATATTCTATGTCTACCTGACTAAACAGAAGTTTTTTTGTTTCATCAATATAGCTATCCTGTACCTCTTTTTCCACCTGGTGCAGTGCCGGATTCGAATATAGAACCTGACCATTATCTTTCCTTAAAACAGCAATATCATAATTGCTGCCAAGATATAGGGCGATTTCATCATTCTCCAAAACTTTCTGCATTCCCTCTATCTCGTCCGATACATCCCTCTTATCTTCCTTTTGTGTGTTGCTCGCCATTAACGCCCGATCATCAAGAGAATACGCTACGCTTTCCTCATTATTCTTTACTGCTGTTATATTGCTGCAGCTGCATAATAACAGACTACATATACTAAGGATAGCGAGTAATTGACTTCTTTTTTTCATCCTATGCTCCTCCTATCCTTTCTTATTGTGACATCCGAAGCAATAATTCATCAATTACAATCGATACAAAACCTACTACCTGCTGAATCAGGTTAAAGAATAACAATAATAGGCATCCCATTGCTATCATTCCTACAATTGTGAACAGAATCACAACCACTGTTCTTGTTAACGTAAACTGGTGTGTTACCAGCATTCCGACTACTAATAAAAAAGCGACCCAGACAAGCGACAAGTTATTGAGTATATTATAAAATACCGCCTCCCTTGCAATGAATTGATTGCTTAATGCAATCATGATCAGCTGAATAATGATATAAGGAACAAAAGCATAGGCAGTCGCGATGCAGATATCCTTAAAAGTTCCTTTTCCATCGCTAAGGCAGGTAAGGCACCAGTTTGAAATACACCAGGCCAGATAAATCGCTAAAAAACTTCCGATCGTAGAAAAACAGTTATACGATTCATCTCTCACTCCGCCAAATAAAAAACCGGTAAACAGCTTAGAAAGTACTTGAGTAAACATCGTTAAACCAAGGATAATCATTGCGGTCTTTAAACTGCCTTCATTCTCGTGCTTAATATCCCAATATGCTTTAAACGGATGCCTTGTTAAGTAAATTGCATATCTTAATTCCTTCACCGTCTGTTTCACTCTTCTTCCCCCTTTCCCAGATGCAGTTCCTCGCCCTTTACATACCGTCTTATCCTCTTACTGGCAGCCACTGAAACAGAAAGAATCATCACCCCGAAGACGGAACAAAATACAATTGGAAAGATACCTTCTGATGTCTCTTTTCTTAATTTTTCCTTTGCCTTTGAGTAATTCTCGGCATCATTGGCATACTCATAATATTCCATGGCCTCTTCGTACTCCCCATTGCTATATAATGCATTCCCAAGTCCGATATAAGCATATGAGAAATTGGAGTTTAGCTCTGCTACTTCTTTCCACATAGCATTTGCAGCATTGTAATCCCCCAGATCATAATACCCTTCTGCATCAATTAACAAGTTTCCATAGTATGTCGGCTCATAAATCAAAATCTGACACAATCCCGAATCCAATACATAGATATCCTTCCCAATATAGTCAATGGCCGCTGGCGTCTGCATATTGCCTTTCTTTGTCCCTTTATTACCAAACGCATATAGCAGGATGCCATCATTGTTATACGTAAAGATTCTTCCTTTTGTATTATCCAGGAGGGAGTAGATGTTATTCGGTCCGATCCCTACATCTACAATCTTGGATGGATCGTCTGTAAAAATCAAATCTCCAACCGGAGCATATACCCCTTTCCGATTCAGCACATCAACTCCCATGGTATTCAGTTTCTTAATTGGTGTTATTGCCCCTGACAGATCTTTTCCGTTGATTACCTCTAACAAGTCTGTAGCGCTAATGGATGAAATGGTCCCCCATATAAAGTTTTTAGCATCAATCTTTATATTGTTATACTCCGTTGGCACATAGGTCTGCATCTGCGCTTTTTGCTTTGCTGTGGATATTTTACGGAGCAGCTTTGTGAATGCATCGATGGAGACACTAGGTGCTCCGGTATAACCGGTAAAAACTCCATCTTTGCTAAACTGCATAATGCCGCTGTTAATATTTCTTGCAACTACAGAGATTCGTCCCACGCTGTCCACGACAAGGCTTGTCGGAATAAAACTTACGAGGTCCGTTCCCAAAATATTCTCTGGGCGCTCAATTATTCTTATAATGGAACCATCTTCCTTCGCTACTATAATGCGATTATTCCCAGTATCCGCTATGTAAAAAATATGATCATCACTTACGAATACGCCCTCTGGTTTATTAAGCGTGATCACACTGCCATCCGCCTCATAAAACTCTTGCTTCATACCGGAAAATTCCTGCTTCTCGTCAAAACAAAGAATGGCTCCTAATTCCTTTTCCACCACATAAAGCTCTCCATTTTCTTTCACAAACATATCCGCTAAGCTCGTAATGCTAACTCCAAGTGATTCTTCCAGGCTCTTTAATGAAATTGCTCTCTTATATTCATAAGAGGTTGGAATATTCATGGATACACCTTTGCTGGAATACACATAGGTCAACTCTTTTGTATAGTCGGTATACGCATCCACCGTCATAGAGGGGAATGCAAACAGTAACGCGATTGTCGCTATCCCTGCTTTCCATCTTATATGCTTCATGTAGTCCTCCCTAATCTTTCATGCCCGATGTTGCCATTGTCTCTATGATATTAGATTGCGAAAAGATAAAGACAGCAAGCGGGAATAATAATAACAGCATACTGATTGCGGCGCCAACACCTGCTCTTGCGATTCCGCCAGATGCAATCTGACTTAATGCATATGGCAGAGTCTTTAATTTCTCACTGTAAATGTAAGGGGATGCCCCAGTAGACCATAAATCCCTGACGGAAAAGATCATTAGTGTAAGCCAAGCTGGCTTGACCATTGGCATTACGATCCTCGAAAATTTTATCCACTCACTTGCTCCATCAATTTCTGCGCTTTCCAGCAGAGGCATTGGAATCATCTGATCCATAAATTGTTTCATTAAGAATAATCCAAGGGTTGAACTAAAGGCAGGCAGTATTAATGAAGAATAATGATCAATTAGATTTAAAGAGTTCATAATTAAGTAATTCGGTATGGCAATAACAGCCCCGCTAAACATAAGAGATGTCCGGATCATAACAAAGATAAAACGGGACCCGGGAAATTTATATTTTGAAAGCGGATACGCTGCCATGGAAGCAATGATAATATGTCCTGCTGTCCCGACAATCGTAATGAAAAACGTATTAAAGATATACCTTCCGATCGGCACCCAGCTATCGGTCATTAATCCGAATAAATCCCTATAATTCTTTAGTGTTGGCTGCTTTGCAAAGAAAGTCGGTGGGAAAACCCACAATTCATTCGTCGGTTTCAGTGACATGGATACTGCAAAAATAAGCGGCAAGATCATAAGGCTTGTAAATGCAATCAAAAATAAAATCAGCACGATATCCCCTCCTGTTGATCGGGAGACTCTTTTTTTCATAATCCTAACATTCACCTTCTACTCACCTACCTTATTTAAGAATTTCTGAATTGCCTTATTTAAGAAAATCATAATAAAGAATAGAACTGTTGCAATTGCGGAGGAATAGCCCATCTCAAACCGAACCGTTCCATAATCCACAAGGTGCTGCATAATCGTATGAGCACTGTAATCCACACTTGGATTTCCGGCTAATCCTGTTATAATGCTGCCAATGTTAAATGCGCCTGTTATGCTCATGACTGCGCCAAACATAAGCTGTGGTTTCATAAGAGGTAGCGTTATGTACCAAAGTTCCTGCCATCTGTTCTTAATGCCATCCATTGCTGCTGCCTCATAATACTCTTTTCCAATCCCTTGAAGGCCTGCGATAAACGATAGAAATGAAGTACCAAGACTTCCCCAAAGTACTACAAATATAATAATTGGGACAACGTAAGTAGCATTTTCCAGCCATTTGATCGGAGTGGTGATAAATCCCCAGTCTAGTAAAAAAGCATTCAAAAATCCCTGCGCATCTGAACTAAAGAAAATTTTAAAAATCGGCGTCATGCCTCCTGCAAGAGATGGAGCGTATAGTAAGACCGTTATAATCACTCTGGCTGCCCTTGGAAGCTCATTGATGAACCATGCCATGACAAGTGAGATCATGTATCCGCAAGGTCCTGTTATCAACGCAAACATAATCGTATTACCAAGTGCTTTCACGAAGATATCATCCGCCATAAATAATCGAAAATAATTCTGCAATCCGGTAAACTTGGGCATCTCCAGCATATTAAAGTTTGTAAAACTTAAGAATATGGATATAAACACCGGGCAGACAGTAAATACAAAGAATAGGATCACATACGGTGCAATAAAAATATACTTGGATTTATTCTTCTTTACCATTCTCCACTGATACTTAACATCCTGACTAACTCTCTGGCGAAATGTTATCCTTTCATTTGTTATCCTGCTCTCATTTGTTGTGCTATTCTCATTCCATGCTATATTATCCAACGATACACCCTTCACTTTCTTCATAGTCAATGATTCATCACTCCTGATGCAGACTTAATCCAAATTCCTTTCGTTTCATCGTAATCTCATCGGTAATATTCTCTGCATAGTTTGTCAACGATTCTCTAGGGTTTGCTGCATCATTAATTACAGCAAGTTTTGCAAAATTTAAATTTCTTTCCGTGTAATAGCCTCCTGGGACCTGAGGGATCCCATGAATATTCTCGGCCTGTGTCATAAGACCAATTCGATCTATGGCGCTCCACGGCATCATTTGCAGTGCTTCTTTATTCGCTGTATTATACCTGGCCGCCGCACCCATAACAGCTTCTAACTGCTTTCCAAACTCATACTGGGAATCTGCTTTGGTCCACCACTTCATAAATTCCCATGCCTTATCCTTCTTCGTGCTAGCATTCATTAACATACATCCTTGCGATGTAGTAGGTGCCGTATTCACAATCGTACCATCACTCGCCCTCATTCCCGGCAGTTGAATCATTGCCCACTTACCTTTGATTTCTGGTGCTGATATGGACAACAGATTATACGTCGTATATTCTGCGATGCCAATTGGCATTTCACCGGTGCGAAAACGATTTTCAAAACTAAAATCCACTGTCAGGGAGTATACGGAATAAAAGTCTGTCCAATACTCAAACGCATCCAGTGCTGTCTTTGAAGATAAATCAGATGCCGTGCAATCCTTGGTATAATACTCGCCTCCCATCTGATATAAGAACATAGAATACGTCTGCATGGTAGCAGGAAGTGCAAAATTCATATTCTCTGCCTGCAAAACCGGAAGAATTTCCACAATACTGTCCCAGGTCGTTAACTTTGATACATCAATTCCTAACTCTTCTAATATATCCGTCCGATAAAAAAGCATTGGGAATGACATTGTCTCAGGAAGTGCATATACCCCTTCATTGTATACAAATGGTTCTTTTGCACTGCTAAAGAAGCGCGTGCTTACTTCCTCATAATCCTCAAACTGTGATAAATCATAAACCGCATTACGAAGTGCATAATCAACCGGATCGGTTGTCTTAACCTGAAGCGCCACATCCGGTCCCCTTCCTGCTAATGTTGCCATCAATATGGTACTTTCCGGAACTAGCTGAAGATTAACACCGATTCCCGTCTCTTTTGTAAATTCGCTGCTGATCATTTCATTCAATGCCATTGCCTGATCCCTGCCGCCTGTCAGTCCGCTTCCGATCCAGACTGTGATTGTATCCTCTTCCCTGATTTCATCATTCTCTTCTGACAACATGGTATCATCTGATCCAAACGAATATAAAAAAGATGCAAAACCCGAATAGAGCTTTTTAAGGAAACCATCATCTTTCGTATCAAGCTTTGTATCTGCCTCTGCTACAAACAGATAATCTAACAGAACCGGATGCTCTCTCACCGTCATGATCCAGTTTCCGAACGTTCCAATGAGCTCCCGATACCGGCTATACAGACTTGCAATCTGATCTGGTTTTTCATGCATCTTGGTAAGCAGAGAGATTAACTGCTCTAACTGAGAAGTAAGAGAATCCGTTGTCCCGGTCTTTGCTACTAATTCGTCGTATATCTGCTGCAGTCTCTTTGCATTTTTTTCAATAGAAAGCACCGTTTCCGGCATATATCGTCCAATCTGATAGTCCCGGTTCGTATCTGGATTGATGCTAAGAAGTGCTAATAATTCAAGATTAATGGAATTCAGATCTTCTAATATATAATCTGCCTTTGTCAGAATTCCTTCTAAGTCACCTGCTGTTACTTTTAGCGAAATCGTATGTTCTCCTTTTGTTAAGTAAAATAAGTACGGTTCCTCTTCTCCGAACTTCGTAACCTTCCAGTCATCGCTAAAGTCAAAATGAATATTCTCTGCTTCTAAAAATGGGACTTCTCCATCCACATATAAAGTTCGGTTACAGTAAATATCACGTACATAATTCTGTTTGCTTCTGGCTCCCATGTGATAAAAACCATCCGCCGGAATTGAAACTTTCCAGCTCATCCACTGATTGGAATACTTCCACGGTGTTCCTCCAATCGCATTCAGCAGTTTATTCTTATAATCGAATGGTTCTGTCTTCGTTGAGGTGGAATCACTCACCGCATATAAGGTAGGGTCTCCCTTTTCATAGGTGTTCTCTGCCTGAATAACGATCACCCCATCCTCTAATACTCCATCTGCCATAACTGCCCCCTCTGCCTTCTGCTTCTCTATCACCTGCTCATAGGGGTTTGGGGATAAATCTTTTGATATCAGACATAATTCTGAAATTGCCATAGGCTCCTTTACCGATGTAAACGTTATTGTATGACTTCCTGCGCTCAGATAAAAATAAAGTGCATCTCCGTAGTACCCCAAAGAATCCGTAATATATGCACTGATCCACCTTGGCGCCTCTACCTGATTGGGCCTTGTTACCTTTCCGCTTGGACATTCCTCTTCATCTGCATAAATTCTTGTAAATTCAATGCTTTCTGTCTCTTTGAATACATTCTTTCCATCAATTGTCACATTACGTTCTATATCACTGCCATATCCCTTAATCGGATAATAGGTAATTCCAATTGCATAGAGCCCTTCCTTCTCAACGGTAGCTTCCCAGGTGATGTACCCTTGCTCATTTGTCAGGACTGCCATCTTTCCCTCATAATTCTTAATAGCTGATACATCTTCTCCTTCTTTATACGAAGTAATCGGGATATGTATTTCCTCTTCATTTAATAAGCTCGTATTATTCTTATAATCTGCTATATACTCCGTATATTTTTTCAAATCGCCTTCTGAGGTATAGTATTCTTCCGCTAATACGGAAACATCATCCTTTGTATCAATTGCTACTGCATTTGAATTATTGGCTTTCTTTATTGCAAGCAATGCAATCGTTGCAAGTAGCAGACCTCCGGTAAATATTTGAAATCGTTTTGATATTTTGCCCATAACCAATACAATAATTACCTCCTTATTCGATTTATTCTAACGATATTCACATTTTTATCCCCTTAAACAGTATTTATTTATACATATTATACATAAATGCATTATACAATATCAACCCATTTTTTTACATTGCGGTGCTTGCTAAAGGCATTGCGCATATTGCGTTTTGGAAAACTATTTTTTGCTATCAATACACAAGATTAGCAATGTAAAAAGCAAGACCGGCAATTCTATTTTTTTAATGTTGTGTTATACTCATGGCAAGTTATAGAACGATATTTTTAGGAGGATATTATGACAGATGTAACATTAAAAGTAGAAAACAACACATGCGTCATGGATAATGGAATTCTATCCATCACCTGGAAAGAAGATGCTTCTGTTGCTTCTCTTCTAAAGGACGGTATAGAATTATTAAAAGAAGTGGATCCCATTACAAAAGAAACAATTACCAGACATACCTTTTATGTTGATTACCATGCAGAAGGAAAGTTTAGAAAGTTCTATGTCAGCTCATTGAATGTCATCACAAATACCCCGGATATGGCTCATATCTGTTATATCGATACCCATGGGCTTCTTTATCTGGAATATCATATTATTATGATGAAAGGGATGAGCGGTATCTATTCCTATGTGATTGCAAAAAACAACACCGATTCTGAATTTACCTTAAGCGAGCTTCGTACCGTTTATCGCTTTGGAACAAAGATTTTTGATCATGGATGCAATAGTGAACGAATCGGACTACAGCCAACCCATAAATACATGGAGCAATATGAATGCCTTCAGGACGAGACGTATCGCCTCCCGGATGGTGAAAAATATACAAATGGTGACGTGTACTCAAAATATGACTATGCCAGTTACTTTAGTACCAATAAAGCCTGGGGACAATTCGGTCATAACTACGGTTTCTTTGTCATTCCTGTCTGCACCGACTACTATCCAAGCGGCCCATTAAAACAGGAACTGCTTGTGCATTATGATGGAATTGTACTAAATTACTTTACCGGAGCTCATTTTGGTACCGGTCCTTTTCACGTACCGATGAACTGGGAAAAATGTTACGGTCCTTTCTTTTTATATTTTAATGAAGGAAAAGATGGCCCTGCACTCTATCAGGATGCGCTTGCTGTTGCTGCCAAAGAACAGACTAAATGGCCTTATTCCTGGGTAAACGACCCACTCTATCCGCTTATTCGCTCCACTGTTACCGGAAAACTGATTCTGTCTGATGGAACCGGTTGTCATAATACAACTGTTGTCCTTGCCAAGAAAGGGCTGTGTTTTGAGAAACAGACGGCAGACTACATCTATTACACCACAACGGATGATGCCGGACGCTTTACGCTGGATCATGTTCGTTTTGGTTCCTATTCTCTCTACGCCTACCAAACCGGCGGCGATGTGACCGAACAGTTTGAGGCTGATGATATTTCCATCCAAAATAAACACGTATCTCTCCCTGATATGACCTTCTGCGTTCCAAGGCGTAAGAAAATCTGGCAGATTGGAACCGCCACACGAACAAGCGATGGCTTTGTATTTGGGGGTGAATTACGAAACTATAAATGGTCTCAAATGGTTCCGGCTAACCTTACCTATACAATCGGGATAAGCAACGATCATGCCGATTGGTACTATGCTCAGACAAAGCCTGGCATATGGAACATTAACTTCTCTTTCTCTCCAAAAGAAAATGCATCCTATGTTCTGATCATTGCACTTTCCGGAGTCTGTGCCGGATCTATGACAGGACGTACGGAACCATACTATGCCGTCAAATTGAATAACAGCTTAATAAAAGAAGTAACCTTCCTTAACGATTCCTCCGTCTATCGAAGTGCCACAAGAAATGGACGCTACCGCCGCCTTGTAATTCCAATTTCCGCAAGCTTATTAACGCAGGGTGATAATACTATCTCTCTATGTGTTGACAATTGTATGATCATGTACGATACCATCCTGTTTGAGCAAGAATCAGATTCTGCTTGTAAACCACTTTCCTGATAAATCTCCTGAAAAACAACTCGTTTTCTAATAAACAAAAAATCTCAGATTTCTATCCTTTCTCCTATCTCTGCCGCTTTATTGGCATTACCTGCATGTTGCAGCAGTAGGATCTTTAAAAAGATAAAAATCTGAGATTTTTTTACTATTATAAATGCCCGTTTTTCTATAAACTAAAGCATAATGCATCTTCTTTCTTCGTCACATAATCCCATCCATCCGGAAGGTATTTTGCTGTCTTTCTTATCATATCCCGTAACAGCTCTTCCACCTCTTTCTCTCCACACTTTGCCTTTACCAAAGGGTCATTGCAGAAAGCCTTTTTAGCTAACTCAAAATCACAGGTTAGTGCTGCTTTTAGAATAGTTTCATGATTTTCTACATGTGGTTTGATCAGAGCTAATACATCGTCCGGAATCTCCCCTGCAATCAGTGGATGAATATGATCTCTTGAAAATACTGCATTGGTTTCCACAACTGCGCGTTCACTTAGATTTGGTATCTGCTTATATGTATTTGGAATATTTACATTACTAATTACTCGCTCTAGCCCAAGAAGGCCCTTTAGCAGTAATACCCCTTCCTCACCCGATGGCTTTAACTCAATCTCTTCTTCACCTGCTACAAGGCGTTTGCTCTTTTGAAGCCGTTTTTGCAAATCCTCTTTTCTCCAGTCAACACTCGTTAATTTAAACTTCCAGGCTTCTACCGTCTTCTCATCTTTCAGATACTCGTCTCCCGGCATAAACTCAACAAGGTGACGATCACCTGCTGCTGCAATAAGTCCATATCTCATAAATAAATCAAACTTCACACGATGTGCGCATGTAAACGATGAATTCATCCAATGCTGTTCATCCTTGATATATCCCTTATTAAAATTCTCTTCAATATAATTTCGGTAAACTGGGAATAAGTCAATTCCTTCATAAGAAGCTTCACTTAACCATGTAAAATGATTAATACCAAGCACGTTAATATGGATTTTCTCTCGTGTCACCCCATCCATATGTAAACTATCTTCCAGTATTCCTTTCAATACCTTCTGTGTTCCAAACACCTCATGGCAGCACCCAAATGCTTTAATCTCAGGGAATACCTCATACAATGTTTTTACGCATAATGACATGGGATTCGTATAGTTAATAACCCATGCCTTTGGAGAATATTCCTTAATTGCATTTGCAATTGTCACATACATAGGAATCGTTCGAAGCGCCCGCATCATGCCTCCAGGTCCTGCCGTATCGCCAACGGACTGATAGATTCCATACTTTTCAGGCTCATGCACATCAACGGCCATTTCATCAAAAGTTCCCGGCAGTATAGAGATAATAACAAAATCAGCCCCTGTTAAGCATTCTTTCAGACTTCCTGCTGTCTGATACACCCATTTTCCAACACTGTCAGGGCGGTTAGACAGGCGATTACCGATGATCTCATTCTGCCTTGCTGCATGTTCATCAATATCATATAAAGAAATGGTACCCGATAATGCCTTCTCCATTGCAAGATCTGCCATAAGCCTCCATGCCCATCCTCTTGATCCACCACCAATATAGGCAATTTTAATATCACTTACCTTATGATCCTCATACTTCATGCTTTTACCCTCCTATACATTTCTCATTACGCTATTTTCTCGTTATACTATCTTTTCCATTTCCTGTTGTCTATTATAGTTTGGTTTTGTATAATAATCTAAGATTATTTTACCTTATTTTGTAACTTTTCAAACGATATTGCACTAGGAGGTTAAAATCATTGAAAGATATTATTTACGAAGAACATAACGCCAAATTAAGTATAGAGCGTCTGATTAGAAATAAAGAATTCTCGATGACTGTAAAACATATGCACCCGCAATATGAGCTTTACTATCTTATAGCAGGGGAACGCTATTACTTTATTGAAAGCGAGACCTATCATATTACAAGCGGAAATCTTGTCTTAATCGATCGTGATGAAATTCATAAAACGGCATCCAGCAAAGATCCATACCATGAGAGGATCTTAGTCATGATTTCCGGGGAATGCATTCATTCCATCGTTACAATGCTTGGTCTGTTTTCCATCAATCAGTTGATTGCAACAAGGCGCATCATTTCCTTTCCGTCTGCCATTCAGCCAGATATCCTATTACTGCTAGAACAAATAGCCACAGAACTCCATTTTCAAAGAAAAGGCTATGAAACAATCATAAATCTAAAATTAGGGGAACTTCTCCTGTTGGCCTTCCGCTGTCAGAACTATCCAAATCCCGCCGCCACCATAAAAGATATCTCTTCCCCAAAACACAAGAAAGTAGATGAGATTGCCCGTTTTATCCGTGAACATTACAATGATAATCTAACGCTTTCCTCCCTTTCCTCCTTATTTTTTATTCAAAAAGAATATCTAAGCCGTATCTTTAAGGAAGTGACAAGTGTAACGCTAACCGAATATATTCATATTCAAAGGATAAAACAGGCAAAAGAAATATTAGAAAATAGTAATGCAACGATTACTCAGGTTTCTGAAGCAGTTGGATATGACAGCATTACTTACTTTGAGAAGTCATTCAAAAAATATGCAGGCATGTCACCGCTTAAATACCGAATAACACATTGTACTGGTTAGGTGATCCGAAGCAATCTGTCATTTTACTTACTAATACGTGGTGTGTACTCCGGCATAATGTGAACCTCTGATGGAATGATTTCATTTGCTAAGAATCTGACTCCATCCGCAGTCTCTAACAATGTGACTTTATGCGCAAATGCAAGGTCCGTTCCATAATCGAGACATACCGCATGTACAAGCAGCGTAATGCTTCCGTCTTCATTTCTTTCATAGGAACGTACCTCTGGGACCGGTGCAAGCTGCGGTGTATAAAACCGCTCCCATTGATACCCTTTATTCTTTTCATAAACTGCCCTCTCACGCACCTGTTTTACCGTAAGAGGAAGACAGGCAACCATCGTCTGCTCAAATAACGCTGGATCAACATATGATTTCTCGGGCATCTCCTGATTGAAATCGTCAGATGACAGCGGATAGAGGTACTCAAACAAATCATTTAGTGAAAGACTGTCCATATTCCGCTCATCCCAGTCTGTCAAAAACAGATTATTCCCCTGATACCCCACTGGTTTTATATAGGCTTCATTTAACCGTTGACATTCCTCATCAATCGCTATAATGCGGAATGCATTCTCTTCGCTGATAGCCATCGTATCCGAAATAGACAGGCGATAAAAGAAATACCCATTCTCAGTCAGACGGTAATCATCCACCCCATATTTATGCATATCGGTCAGAACCGGGCTCCCTTTCTGATTCCAGGAGACAGATGCCCCAGTAACGGTTATCTTATTCCCGGTACAGCAAAAGAAAAACGCTAATAAACCACCACTGTCATTCACCTGATACACTTCCAGTGAAGCATTTTCCTGCCGGTTTGCTTTGTCGCAAAATTCTGTGACGTACTCTGGATGTGCCATATTGCATGATTTGGCGACTGCACAATAGCCGGCCTCTGATAATGCAGATACCATCTTATTGATGTCATGTTCACTGATTGTCTGATTCAGATCATCCGATTTTTTTGCTGACTGATATATACGCTGATAACAAGCCGCAGCTTTCAACGCCTTCTGTTCCCATTCTTGCTGCTCCCGAATGGACATTGCAATCTCATCTGTACCAGAATACTGCTCTGCCTCCCAGGAAATATCATTTAGATCTCCTGCTGCCTCATCATCGGAATCAGAAACGGAATCAGAATCCGAATTAGCATCAAAAAGGGGCTCTTCTTTAATAGGGGCTGTATCTGCTTTTATATTTACATTTTCATCTGCTTTCCTGCTGCATCCGCTTAAAAATATAAGCGCCATGACAAGCACAAGCTTTTTTACGGATCTTTTCATTATTTTCTCCTCGTATGATTTTCACGCATTTTCATTATCCTTGTCCTGCTTTATTATAGCACCATGGAGTAATACATTTCCATTTTTACCTTATTTTATTCATCTATTTCATCGCTATTCTTTGTCACGTATCTACATAAGCTGTCTTATCCCTAGTTTCCTGCATTTTATGATAAAGAGGTCATTACTGATAGAACAAATCTATAGGATATTATAAAACAGATTGAGGACTGCTAGCGGAAACTTATAGGATATTTGCGAAACATATTTACTAAACTCCCAGAAGGTGGTATCTGTTTTTCTTTTTTTAAGTTTATAGTGTCAATAAAGAAAAAAACACCTAAGGCTTCCCCTAAGTGCTTTTTTCTTTGTCTCTGTAAGTAAGAATTTCTGTCACTTCATTACCTTTTCATATTCAAATAAATAGAACCCACCTTTATTCTCATTTGGAAGTGTCTCACCAATTTTTTGATATCCCATTTTTTCATAGAAATGATGATTTCTAAAATTCTTATATGGCGTATGTAATCTCCAACACTTTGCCTGAGGAAATTCATTTTCAATAAATGCAATTGCTTTAGCACCAATTCCAAGATTTTGGTACTTCTTTTCGATATAGATTCCTCCCAACCAAAAATAGTCGCCTTTATCGCAGCATGTGACACCACCGATTATGTGTCCATCTAATACTATTTTATAGGTAGGAAAATGTAATATATTTTCTTTCTCTTTTTCGTAATTATCATAGCCACTTGGCCCAAAACCATATGTAATGATATCATCCGAAAAAGCATCCATTTTCACTTTCATATACTCTTCCAGATCCTCAATCGTTGCCTTGCTAAATTCTAACATATACTTTTTCTGCGCCTCCAAAAATCTTATAATATTCACACTGCTCTACATTCGTCCGCCTAATGATAAAAAGACAGTACGCCATATTGAAACTTGCTTTACTGTTCACTGATTATTTCTTTATAATCGAACTTTGGTTTCATCAGTTTCATGAACATGTACATCGGTATTTTAGTCAGCCATTCAATCCGAGGTGATTTCTTAATCTGTTCTCGGGTAGGAATCGGTTCTTCCAGATCCGTAAGTAGCAATCGGTTCATTGTAAATGCTTTAACATAATCCGACATTGTCCTGTGCCTGTAAATTACCGGTGTCTTACATTCAGATATGCCACCCTCCCATGTCTCAGGATGGAAATAATCTTTCACGATAACCTGTATATTACCATTATCTTTAAACCACTTATGCTCAACAGGAGGCTTAAAACAAGGATGTAAAACTGATATGTATACTTGTCCGCCTGGTTTTAATACTCTCTCTACTTCTCTTAATGTACCATTTATATCTTCCACATCCATCAGCATCATCGAGCATAATATCTTATCAAAAGTATTATCCTTTATTCCATGCAGATCATTGCTATTTCGTATGTAATGATCAATTATAAGCCTTTCTTTTTTTGCCTGCTCTCTTGCATACGCGATGCAACCTTCTGAACAATCAATTGATGTAACGAGGGCTCCCCTTTTTGCAAGTTCTCTGGAATATCCGCCTTCACCGCATCCTAAGTCTAATATCTTATCACCGTCTACATTTTCCATAAGCCGTAACGTATTTGGCATTATGTAATCCATACGAAAATCATTTGTCTGGGCCTTGTCAATCCATTCTGTACCAAGTTTATTCCAACATTCTGTAGAACTATCTTTTTCCATTTCATCTCCTCCAAACAATAAATCTTTTCTGCATTCAAAATCTGTTTATGCAATTTAATGATCTTCTTCAGAATTTCTAAGATATATGTTTCTAATTTCATCCACATCTTGGTATCTAATTGCCGACATATCTTCGGAATCATCGGAAATAGTCTGTATCCAGCCATTCTTCAAATCCAACGACTCAAACTGTTTCCACCACATTGCAATCCTTCTTCAATTTTCAGTTTATCTTTCTTATTCATCTTCAAAACATATTTTTAATATAACACTATTATCTACCATTTCACCAAAATGCTTGAATCCTGCTTTTTGATAGCATTTTATAGCACGCTTATTTTCTATATCCGGATCGATGATAACTTGCTTCACATATGGATATTTCTTATGTATGATCTCAACCATTTGCTTTAATGCTTTCGTTCCATAGCCATTGTTTCTTTCCTTTAGAATGCCAACCCACATATCAATCCCCATTGTTATATTATCTTGTATATAATATTGAATATAGCCAATAGGCTCATCATCTCGTAAAATGAAATATGGAAATACATCAATCGGATTCTTTACCCTTGGTCCGTACTTTTTCATAACCCTTTCAATCGTTACCGGTGGTTCGCCTTTTTCATCACACCATACCCATTCCTGAAGTTCAGGCTCCAAAAACCATTGACGCATTAATTCATAATCAGCCCTGGTGTCTTCCATCAATCTTAATGTTATCCTGTCATCTGGATTTAATGGATCTGTCATTTGCTCATCTCCTTGCATTATTAAAGGTGAAAGTTGAAAGATTAGTAAATGGTAGTTACACAATCTCTATAGTTTGGGTTTATATCTATCGCGAAATTCTTGTTTTGCAATAGCAGAAGTTTTTTCAACAAAACTGAACTTTGCCTGTGAGTAACCATTCGGTTTACCGTTTGGCATACGCTCTATAACACCATTTTGAATATCATTCAGTATCTTTGATTTTAGGTTACCATATTCCGCTGCAACATCTGGATGCGCTATCAGGTAATCTCTGAAGTACAGTTCATTCCAGTCTCCCAAATATCTGACATGAAGAAGATATACTTTTTCTGCAAATCCATCGCATGACATGCCTTTAGCCAAAAGTAATCTTAATGGGTCATCCGCTCTTGAAGAGATTTCTTCCCCATACCCAAGCATTTTTAGATCATTCAGCAACTTTGTGACATTACAACAGCCATCAATCTCCAATAAAATATCTATTATTGGTTTTGCAATCAACCCCTCAATCGCACTGCTGCCTCCTATTATGTAGATAATCTCCACTGAAAATTCTAATTTACTTGTATCAATTATATAAAACACCTTTACGCTATGGAGCTTCTGTGCATATCAGGTGTTCCTTAGCACTGAGAAATAAAAAAAGCGGTCAGCTCTTATAACTAACCGCCCATAATATTTGTAATCTTACCACATCTATCCTGCGTATTTTTAGTTCCCAGACAAATCACGATTTGTAGAACTAATTTGTATCTCTGCATGATAATTCGGCTATTTTTTGAATACATTCCAAAGACGATAACTCATAAGTATCTACTGTTAAGTCATATCCTTCTTTCGGAAATAAGTACTCATAGGAAGCTTCTGCTGAGCCAATACATCTATTGTGTCTTGCACTTTCTCTTTTTTTCAACTCATCTATCGGACATGTTACATGTACTGTAATTACTTTAAAATCAATGAGACTTTCCAAAAGCTGCGAATAGATACGTTCGCTTGTAATTACATGGTCAATTATAACATTTATCTTGCTTTCAAGCAGTTCAACTACCCTTGTACAAAGTGGCTTCGATATCTCAAAAACATCATCTTCATAAATAACTTCATCGAAAGTCATCTTTAAAAAATCATCGATGGAAACAATAGCATATTCCTCATCTTTTGCTCTAAAATATGTTTGTAGTTCTCTTGCCAAAGTAGATTTTCCACTACTTGAAGGTCCATTTAAAACTATTACTTGTGAAGTCATTTGAATTCACCCCTTACATCTTCCGGTTATCCTTGTATTTTTATCTAAAACACCTTTACATTATGTAGCTTACCTCGGATGATAAATCTAATCTTTCTTAAACATTACCATATTAACCCATTATTTTCAATGCAGCATTATTATTTCTATGCTGATTCTCTCCATCGTAAGCCTTTATCCCCCATATATTCCTATCGTATAAAATGGATAAGCTTATGTTCTGTTCCGAGTTGTTGAACCTGAAAATCAAGCTATTCTCTCGACAAATCGGAATCTACAAACTTTTCGAAAGGTAAACCATATCAACGAGTTGTATCCCATCCTCAAACATCGGATGGTCATAGTTGTCTGTAAAAAAATTCTTTATACTGCCCGAACGTGTAAAACCACATTTTCCGTAAAAGTTAAGTGATGATGGAACATCTCCTGTGCCAACTTGCAAAACCGAATACGCACCTTTATATTTGGTGGCAACGAAGTCAATCAAAGCTCTTCCATAGCCGTGCCTTTGATGCTCTGGCGCAACGGCGATGTTTTTGATTTCCAATACCCCATTTCCTTCATCGGTCACCACGCATTCGGCTTTTACGCCGTTATCATTCAGAACATACATGATACCTTTCGGGAGATAAATGTCAATCATATTCTCCTGCTCATCGGCAAGCAGAAGCAGATCAATATATTGTTTTTTATTGCCGGTCACTTCGTAAATATCCATTCTATTTTCCCCTTTAATCTCCGCTTATCGTTCTGTCGCAATATCATCCTGCAGCATCTGCAACGTGCGCATAGTCCTTTTCTTGCTTTGGTCAAACTTTTGCCAGTGTACCGCTTCTTCCGTATACCAAGTACGCGATTTTCTGTGATAGGCAGGGTAGCCAAATTCTATAATACACAAGGGCTGCACGTCATCCGGAATATCAAGTATCTTACACAGTAAATCCTCGTCAAAGCCTCCAACACAAACGGAAGCTAAACCCAGTTCGGTTGCCGCAAGCATCATGTTCTGGGCTGCCGCACCACAATCCTGCATCCAGCCCTCGCCCTCCCACGGGATATGTTTATATACACCGCATACCACGATTGCGAGAGGGGCGTTGTACTGTCCCTGTGTTGTTGCAGCCTTAACCGCACCAAGCGTTTCGGCTTCATCAACGACGATAAATGCCCACGGCTGTAAATTGCACGCCGATGGCGCCGCCATGGCTGCTTTCAACAGAATCTCAATTTGCCCCCGCTCAACGGGTGTGTCAAGAAAGCTGCGAATGCTTCTGCGCGCAAGAATCGCATCATAAACGGGATGTTCACTCATTTTCTCTTCTTTCAATATTTTTCTCCTTTCACTGTTCTTCTCCTTTGAATAAATTCTGGTTTACTGATTCCCTTATCTGCCTACTGCTGCACTTGAAGTCTAATCCCCCACCTAATTAGTTGATTGCAATAGCTTTCATACTCTAGTGCTTATATTTCTTTTATCCCTCGCAAACGTATATCATTTAATTCCTCCGCCGTAAGCGTACCTGCATGAAACAGATTACTATATTCTTTATCTATTGATTGGTTGAAGATCAATAAATCATCTGTATTAATGGTAACCGGCACACCATTTCTGACTAAAATCTTTATTGGGTGCTCTTTATAACTTTCTGCAACCTTAAGCATTACATTACTGGATGGACATATATTTAACGTAATCTTACGATCTGCTAAAAGTTGCATCACGGATTTGGATGCTGCTGCCGCTATTCCGTGATGGACTTCATCAAGTCCCAACACTTCAACAGCATTCCTAACATCATCTGCCGTACCAAATTCTCCTACATGCATTCTCTTGACCATCCCATATTCTTCTGCCTTCTGATATAACGGAACAAAGTTTTTAAATAGCTGAACATTTTCACCTGAATTAATATCAATAGATCGAAAGAATCCGTATTCAAGAAAATCTGCAATCCGTTCTTTTTCATCCTTCATGTTGCAGTATGCCGAATATGCTAACTCAGGCTCAAAACTTGTCTTTGGGCAATATTGTTCTTTAAAGCCATTTAAAATAGCAACAAATGGCTCCATCCCGCCAACAAGTTCAATATCGCCAATACTAAAACTTAATGCTAAACGTACAATATTATTTCTTTGTGCCTCAGCAAAACAGGCTTCCCATCGCAGGATGTTTCCTTCTCGCCCACGGCATACAGGTTTTATATTATGATCAAACCACTCCTGCATATGCGATAAAGAATCGAATTTTTGGGGTGGTGATGGTATTTTTACACCTGTCTTTTCAGAAATAAAGCTTGGATTTCCTCCGCGACCGCCATGACTATGGATATCGCTTTTCCTTATAGAAATAATCGTCTCTGTATCATTTTTTTCAAGTGCCTTAATAAAATCCATGATCTTATCACTCCATTATGTATTTATGCTTTTTAACTCAGTTTGATTGAAATTGAAGTACACTGCCCGACAAATCGGAAGTTATGATGCTTATCTATGAGAGGACTCTATGCGAACTGCTGCAGCCATCCCACCGTCACCATACGATGGATGCTCTATAAAATTCTTTGATACGTTACTTAACGTTTGTTTTGCTGTCACCGTATGAATTATTTCACTTTCCCATCCATAAAGTCTTTCAATGGATATTGACTCAATAGCCAACAATGTATCTACTATATGTTCACGATAACTGCTAATATGTTTTTCCATAATAAAGCGCATGAGATCCAGTCGCTTTGTCATGCTTTTTACATTCGATGAGACAGGCCCAGTGCGATAATCAATTAATGGTTCTTCTATAATTCCAATGCATGCATCTGCCTTTGTTTCCAGCATACTTAAAAAGAAATCCCAATCTTCAAAACCAGAGCGCATAGATTCATCATATCCACCGCATTGTTCCCACACTTTGCGCCGAAGGATATGTGTCGCTGGACAACAATTCCGTGAAAGAAATTGGGCGATGTCACCTCCGCTCGGACAAACAGTTGCATCAAGAATTCCAAACGTTTTCATCCAGGATGAAGCTGCAATCATAGATGGATTATCTCGTAATAATTGACTAACATGTTCAATATAGGAAGGTTCGAGTTTATCATCCCCGTCAAGCACTAAAACCATTGGTGCCTGAGATTTACGGATACCAGTATTTCTTGCTGCAGATACGCCTCTATTCGTTTGTTTCACTACTATTATCGGAACAGATATACTAAAATCCATTCTAATAGTATTTAATATATTGATAGAATTCTCATCTGTCGAACCGTCATCCACAATAATAATTCTTGCCGGCTGTATTGTTTGAGCACACAGCGAATGAACCGCTTCCAGAATCATAGAACCCTGATTAAAACTGGTAATTACTACATCCACATCTTTAGCAATACGATCTTTATCATTATTGATATTCACTTTGTACTCCTCCGTAACGTCTCGCTGAGTGTTATGCAAACTATATTATGTAGATTAACTATGATAGCAGCGTAGCTTTTACTTATTTTACCATTCCATGTGGGTGTATTCAATACAGTATGACTATTTTTGTATTATATAGGCATCCCTTTGTATTTCTGTTCCTTTTCACTGGCCTGTCAGTCGCATATGCACGGAATCTGTCATGCCATTTCTTTAAATCCTTATATAGTTCTTTTAAGGCGACTAATGCCTTTTTCTCATTTCCTCCGTTAACTAACACACCATCCTTTAGACCAATTCCGCTTCCGTCTCTCATTAAAAATAGAAACACAAAATACTTAGTTAGGAATTTGTTAGGAATTGCGTAATTTGCATTTAAAGATTTCTCCTCGTCTTTTTGCTATGATACAACTAGTAAAAAAGAAACGAGGTAAAAAAGAATGCGCGAGATATTAATTGAAACCCATAAATTATGCAAGTCATTTCATACCGGCTGTGTCACCCAGCATGTCCTAAAAAATCTCGATCTAGCAATCTATGATCATGATTTCACTGTTATTATGGGGAGCTCCGGCTCCCGTAAATCAACACTTTTATACGCGCTCTCTGGCATGGATATTCCAAGTATGGGAGATGTGATTTTATGCGGAGAAAACATTTCAAAGCGAAGCAATGACGAGCTGGCACTGATTCGAAGGAAACACTGTGGTTTTATCTTTCAGTCCATCTATCTATTGGAGAACATGAATGTGATAGATAATGTACTAACAAGCTTATACTTGCCATTGTGTCCGAGATTGCTTCTCTATGTTATACCATTCCCTGTATCTGCCACACAAAATATAAACTTCATGTTCTCTCACCAGGCTATATCTTTCTTGCAGGAATCCTCATCTATATCGTACTTGCAGTTTTGACATTATTTCTTTTCAAGCGACAGATTACTACAGAACTAATCCTGATTATAGGATGGATGGTTCTCCAATTATGCATTGCCAATCCGCTGTATGGCGCCAACCTCACTTCCTATCGTTGTTCTATCATCCTGTGTGCTGTTATTCTGCTGATTGCTATTGTAAGTCTTATCTGTTATCTTGTATATCATCATCTTGGACCTGTCTCCTCCTTTATGGTAGGGATGATTCCACTTATCCTGATCGGGGCGATGATGGTTGCTGAAGTCGACATTATTCTACATAGTATGCCACATTAATAAGTCAGGTAGCAGATGGTATGTTTCTGCTGCCTGCTGCTTTTAATCTCATTCCTTTTCCTATATCACGAATCAAATGCCTTCCTTAGCATAGTTTAATATAATTTTAAACAGCACCGGTTAAGTTTGGTTCACTCTGCTCATACTGTTAAAAAAAATGTCAAAGGAGTTTCTTATGCGAGTTCGTCGTACCATTCAGCCAATCGTTGCAATCACTCAAAATAAGGAGGAGTCATCGGCAATTCACGAAGGTTTGAATTTAATCCATCTAGATTCCATGATAAAGGAAAATGATGTTGTCGTTATAACACCAAACTGGGTCAGTAATGCTAGCCCATATAGCGGAAGGGTCGTTGGACCTGATAGCTTGAGAACGATCATTCAAAGAGTGAAAGCTTGCAATCCCAAAAGGATCGTTATTGCAACTGCGTCTGCGGAGGAAAATGTAGAAGATCTTATGAATGAGATCGGGTTTATGAATGTAATACAGGAGGAACAAGTAGAATTTGTGAATCTAAATCATGGACCTTTTATCAGCATAGAATTAAATCATTCCTGTCCATCAAGAATCGTATTGAATCAATTATATGAAGAAATGACCTTTCTCATTTCGTTCACCCAACTTAAAATTCATGAAGAGGCTACCATATCTGCATCAATCAAGAATATAGCAATGGGATGGCCGTCTGGAGATGAACAAGGGTACCCTAAGAAAGATTTAGGTATTCATGATGACTTGCATCACTTCATTGCTGCAATTTTTGAGAAATTCACAATCGATGTATCAATTGTGAGTGCAAGTCCTGCTATGATTGGCACAGGACCACATAAAGGACACGCGATTCACTCCGATCTGGTACTATGCGGCACCGATCCAGTCAGTACCGATGTCATTGGCGCCAGATTGCTTGGATTTAAGCCACAGGCGATTTCATACCTTTATCAAATAATTAAGAAAGGATTAGGAAGGAGTACTTTTGATACCCATACCAAAAGCGGTATCCAGTTCCCTGGCATATCCATTGAAGATGCTGAGGAAATATTCAGCCATTGTGCTTACCAGAAGGACTTCGCGGTTGATTCGGACAGAGAAGACTCATAATACCAAAGAAAGGATTTTATGTAATGATGTTCTTTTGTTCTATTCCTTCCGGACTGTCACACTTTTTCACAGTATCAATAGAACCAAGGGCCTTCTCCATAGGTTGTACCGGTATCATGGCTTCCTTTTCCCAAACTTTCCTCAGTCATAGGGTTCTTCACTATGCCAACTGTTTTGTCATAGGAAATCATATCCTCATTCAGAAGAACATAACGAAGTTCAGGATTTCCAAAATAAAGATATGCCTGACCATCATCAATAAATACGGTGGGATCGATATCATTCCAATCTCCTTCCTCTGCAAGGGTTCACCCAAAACCTTAAAAGGTCCTGCAGGGTTCTCTGATCCCCCTACTACAATTGCCATCCCACCGTCTTTTTTATGTACTGGGCAATAAAGATAAAACTTACCATTACGCTCTACAGCCTGAGGTGCCCATGCTCTGTCATCCGCCTATTCGATATCATCCAAAGAAAAAATCACACCATGGTCGATCCAGTTCACCATATCCTTGGTGGACAAACAACGCCAGTCAACCATCGTATAAAAATTATTGATGAGTTTATCCTCATCATGTGCGGTATAGAGATAAAGTCTATCGCCCACCACCATAGGTCAGGATCTCCTGTGTAAATTGATTCGATAATAGGATTTGTTTTCTGCACCAAATATATCGTTTGATTTTACTATATATTCCATGTGTTTTCAATTTGTGTAGCCCCAAGAAGGACAATTTTCCCAACTAATACTACAAAATCAAGCTTGATTTTACACATTTTCTTCGTATCATCACTTTCATTCACCACATAAAGAAAACTCTTTATTATGATTTCCAATCACGATCACTCGATCTGCTTGTTCAATGCTTGTTTTTCGATGAGCAATCATGATAATTGTCTTATCCTTTCTACAAGACTCAATTATTTTCAAGATCTTCTGTTCTGTTATATTATCTAACGCAGATGTCGCTTCATCGAATAACAAAATCGGTGCATCCTTTAAAAATGCTCTTGCAATTGCAATTCTTTGTTTTTGTCCTCCGGACAACCTGACACCATTCTCACCGACACAAGTTGCAAAACCATGTTCCTGTTCCATAATAAAATCATAAGCATCCGCTTTTCTTGCAGCATCCATCACTTCCTCATCACTTGCATTCGGATTCCCATAACGAATATTCTCCATGATGGTTGTGGTATAGATAGCCGGTTCTTGCGGTACATACGCGATCTGCTGCCGAATCCGTGATAATGGCGACTGCATCATATCATGTCCATTTACAAGAATCGTTCCCCCCTGGATTGGATAGAATCCAAGCAGCAATTTTGCAATGGAGCTTTTCCCCGCACCACTCTCTCCCACCAATGCCACATATTCTCCTTGTTCAATGCTCATATGAAAATGGGATAGAACCTCTTTCCCCTCTTCGTATCCAAAGGAAACATCAGAAAACTCTATAGCACTGGAAGGAATCTTTGTTTTATCTTGCATTTTCTCCTGATACTGAATCGGTTCCTCTGCCCGATGTTCAAAATCACTGACTCTTTCTGTCGCAGCAAGTCCGTGGAAGAACTGGGGATAATATTCACCAAACTCCTTAAAATTAAAATCTAAGGAAGCTTGTAAACTCATAATCGATAAAATAGCACCATAAGTCGTGATTCCTTTGCTTACAAGCAGGCTGCCTAATCCTAAAAAGATAAAAATATTGATTAGATAGACACTATATTGATATGCAGATAGGATACTTGATAGTTTTGCCCGTTTCATCTGTACGGATCTTACTGCTGTATTGTCCGCATGAAAGTCCTTTTGCATCGCTTTTATCATCTGATACATACGGATCACAGACATACCGCATACCAGATTGGTAATCGAAACTGTCGTGTTTTCCATCAATCCCTGTATCTCTTTTGTTCGTTGTTTCATATGTTTTGCTACGTACCCATTTACCAAAAAGGTTAGGATATTCAGGCTTAGCATAATGCTTGTAATTCTCCAATCCAACACAAACATCGGGACCAGATAGATCATAATGGTTGCTAAGGAGGAAACCACTCTCCGAAAATGTCTCATAAAAATCGTAGACACCACCCAGGTATCATTTGCAAATAACGATAAGAATGCACCACTGTGGTTTTGCTCAAGATCGCCAACAGTCAATGCTCCATACTTTCTATAAATGGATTTATTCACCGCTCCATGCCCCATTTTAGCATTTGCATTGAATAGATAGGTAAAGAGTGGTGAAACCAGCATAATAACACATACATAGAGAAGGATTCCCAAACATAACAGTCCTATCTTTCCTAAACTGTCTTTCTCACCCACATCAAGAAACTGTTTTAGTAAATACGCTTCCAACAAAGCAGCGGAAGATTCCACGATGATTTTACCAATAATCCCGACTCCATATAGAAATCGATGACCTTTTAGATATTTCATAGTTTCATAAAAATCTTTTCTGTAAGTATATTTATTTTCTTTCATGCGCTAAGCCTCCTCTCTGTAATGCTCGTATAGCTCGGCATATGCCCCCTGCTGATTCAATAGTTCCTCATGGGTACCATGTTCAACAATTCGGCCATCCTCTAGTACCAGAATACATTCTGCATGCATGATCGTTGACAGACGATGTGCGACCACGACAACCGTCCGATTATGACGATATTGTTCCAATGCCATCTGAATCAAATGCTCTGATTCCGGATCAAGTGCAGATGTCATCTCATCCATCAACAGGATTGGCGCATTTTTATAAAATGCCCTTGCGATGGCAATTCTTTGGCGTTGACCACCGGATAAATTAGCTCCACCTTCCGTTAATATCGTCTGATATCCTTGCGGCAGCTGCAAAATAAAATCATGCGCATATGCCATTTTTGCAGCCTGCATAATGTCCTCCATGGATGCATCTTTTTTGCCTGCAGCTATATTTTCTGCAATCGTTTGTTGAAAAAGAAAACTGTTCTGTTCCACGATTGCAATCTGTCTTTGTAACTCCTCACAGTTTTCTATTCTTTGACCATCAATATTGATACCAATAAATCCTGACTGGGGTTGATAAAACCCAGATAATAACTTAATCAATGTGCTTTTCCCACTTCCACTTTTGCCGACAATTGCAGTTAATTTTCCTGTTTCAATCCTGCCCTGCAAAGATTTAAGGACCATATGATCTTCATAGGAAAATGATACATCATGGAACGCAAAGCATGTCTTCTGACATTTTTCCTGCTTCATGGTAAATGGTTCATTTCCCTCTTGGGTCAGCTGCAATAATTCATTGACTCGATCCATAGACACTTGCGCTTCTTTATAACCTGTCACATAACCAATGCTCTTCGATAAAGGATCTGTTAATTTCTTCGATAAAAGAACGAATGCAACGAATGTTCCCGTAGTCATAGCACCATAATGTGCGGATAAAAATCCAACCATAATACACAATAATGTCGGAAGATAGAGAAGAATATATTTATAGGCTCCCGCTTTCGCCGTCAGTCTTTCAAAGGAAATATATAAATTGGTTGCCTCATCCATACGATGATTGAATTCCTCTCTTCTGACCTCTGTCAGTTGATAGGCCTTCTCGACCTTCGCCTCCATTAAGGTATCCTTTGCGTGATCTGCCAGTCCATCCATCGCATCATAAAAAGAATCCATTACTTCATAAGTCGGACTGGCGAACTTTTTCGTCATCCATAGTGCAATCGGGATACAAACTGCACATGTTAAAGTCATCCACCAATTGATATAGAGCAAATAGCCAAATACAAAGGTAAATGAGATTGCCGCTGTAATTACTTCCGGTAATTGATACGCAATATATTCGGATACTTGTGAGATATCATTCGTCAATTTATTAATGATCGTTGCCGAATGTTCTTTTTCCAGATAGGAATAATGGCAGTGTGCTATCTTTCCATATGTTTGCTCTCGTAACTTGGCCGATAAATCAATCACGAACTTTTGATTTCCATAAGCGAGTACCCAGGTTACTCCCACTCCGGTCACCGCCATTCCAGCCAACAGTAACAGTTGTCTACCAGCCAGTTCTGTTGGTGATTGCTGATCGATTACTTGTTTTGATATCCTGCTGATGGTAATCGCGATCAACGTCAAATAGCTATTACACAAAATCTGTATCACTAACCAATACATTTTCCCTGACTGCTGCAATATTGCTAACAAAGAATTTTTCTTTTTCATCCTCAACTCTCCAATCTTATGCTTCTCTCTTGCAAGATACTTACACCTATTTACGATCCGTATTCTTGCATTGCAATTTCTCTGTAATGACTGCATCATATCATACAAATGTCATATTACTGCTACGTCTTAATGACTATTTCTGTAGAAATATACAATATAATGACTTCTTTTTCTGTTTATGATCGAAATCCATATTGCCTCCTCCTATATCATGGGGTATGATATCAATATAAGATCGAATAAAACGGAGATCCATAGAACCAAATAATAAGTCCGTTCCTAGGAAAGGAGTAATTTATGCCATATCCGCTTCCAGCGAATCGTAATTTTAGTGTTACTTATAGAGAGACACCTGCCGGCACTGGTATGCCGACGATGTGCTGCGCAGAAGACTTCTATGAAATCGGTTATATTGTTAAGGGGGATCGAAAAAGCATGACGCCGGACCATGTCTATTTCATGCATTCCGGTTGTATTATTCTGACAAGACCAGGTTTGCTCCATCAGTCGACTGCGCTAAAAGAAACGCCGTTCCACCGATATTTAGTGAAAGTATCGAATCCTGTCATGGAACAAATCGCTCAGAGATTTGGAAAAGAGAAATTTGAAGTGCTATGTGAGGAACATGTTTTATATATAAAAAAAGAAGAGCAAGAAACGATTGCTCAAATATTTGCTGATATGTTAATCGAATACGAACGATATGATGTTTATACGGAACAACTATTGGCAGACCTGCTTTTTCGACTGCTTGTACATTTGCAAAGATACAAATTGTCCGCCTATCATCCTCAGAAAATATCGGCAAGTACAAATGAATCCATACTAAAAGCCATTCGCTATATCGATGAGAATCTATTAGATACGCCATCCATCACCGACACCGCACAAATGGTCGGGCTGAATAAGGACTATTTCTCCAGATTATTCAAAAAAGAAATGGGTACCACTTATTCGGAATATATCGTTGTCATACGATTACTGCTTGCCAGAAATCTTCTAATGAATACAAACATGAATTTACATGAAATCGCCATGGAATGCGGTTTTTCCAATGGTAATTATTTGAGTAACCAATTCAAAAAGCACTTTCATATGACGACGACAGAGTATAAACAAAGATATGGAGGGGGAGATTATTATCCGGATTGTACATATGTTTAAGCAGATATCCGCTTAAACTTATTGTTCTGATAGCCTGCATAAGCAACGTCATTTGCATTCCTATCCGCCAAGATCATGCGTGCTTCTTGTACATATCTGTACGGTGCACTGTACCAAAAAAAGATCCGCTCGAGAGTAAACTCTCAGCGGACCTTTATATTGTTTTACGCTTGTACTTTAATTCCATTCCCATCTGTTTTACTAAGTTCTGCAACAACCTACGCTTCAACTATACATAAACTGTAGTTCTTCATTGAATAACTTATTTATTTCAATATAGTTTGACACATGTTTTGTATCAGATTTTAAAACATAAGTGCCACCTGATGGACATTTTGACACAACTTTTTTCTGAGTTGTGTCAGGTTAATTTTTATATTCTCTTGAATAGGCTACACTTTTCTTTATATTATCTTACACTCTTCATTAAACATAAGTTTTCAATAAAACCTACTCTACCCCTTTTAATGATGATACCATATCAATTTTCTTTAACTTTCCGGAAAATACATAGTTTACCGTAAGTGATATAGCCATTGTAAACAATATACTAATCAGAATCGAACGCAGGCTAAAAACCAGCTGCAGATCGAATTCATTTCCCATGGATGCCATAATTGTCTTTAAAATGTACTTACCGAAGTAGTACCCAGGGAGCAGTCCAAGTAAGGTCAGCCATGTGTTTTGGAAAAGTAGTAATCTACGAAGCTTACCAGCCTGAAAACCAATTACTTTTAACGTTGCCAGTTCACGTTCTTTTTCTGCAAGACTTAGTACTCCAAGATTATATAGGACAACAATTGCTAATAAGGCTGCTGCAATACATAAAACTCCAATTAATAGATACATGGTTTCTAACATCGATTCAATTGCTGATCTGCTGTCACTTATGTTATCGATTGTTGTTACTCCCGAAAGGTTTTCTTGTTTTTCCTGCAAAGATAAGATCTCAGTAGGATTGAATGTATACCCTAACTTTTCAAAGGCACCGATGGACATGGTTGCTGTCTGTTCTGCAGGATCTCGATAAAGACCGGTGACGGTTTCTTCTGCCCAATGGCTGTCTCCATAGATATGAAAACGAACCTGATCTCCAACGCCTACGCCTAACTGATCTGCAATCTTCTTGGTTATGCAGATTCCTTCCTTCGGTAATTGCATCTCCTTCCATGACATATCCAGATAACGAATCATTGAGATATCATCTACAACATTTAACTCAGTAGTTACCTTATTTGTTCCATACTTGAGTTCTATTGCTGATGTCATCACATATTCTCCATCAATCATTTGCTTTACGTTATCTTTTTGCTCCATCGTGGCTGTTTTGGCAAAGGTATACTTATTTTGATACTTACAGATATCATCATACTTCGTAGAAATTAATCCATTAAACAAATCCAAACATGCAAAGCCGCAGACTAATAATCCCATACAGCCTGCGACACCAACGATCGCCATCATAGACCGAACCTTGCTTCGTATAATATCACGTAGATTCCATTGTGTCGTAAAACTTCTGCGTTTCCAGAAATCAGTTCTCTCTAAAGGTGTCAACTTCGCAGTTTTAGGAGCTTTTGGACGAAGAACGGATGCAGGCACTTCTCTTAATATTTTAAGACATGCTGCAAAAGTAATCAGTGTCGCTAACAATACGCAGACTAAAATAACAAGGATTGAATCGTATGGAAATGCTGCTTCCCATACCGGTAAAGAAAATGTTGTTTTCATGACGGTATGAAACATAGGAGGTAAAATCAATGGGCCGGTAATTGCGCCAAGCATACCACCAATAAACGTAAGTACTATGCCATATAAAAGGTAGTGCTTCATGATACGGCCTTTTTTAAATCCGACTGCCTTCAAGATACCAATTTGTGTTCTTTGATTGTCTACCAATCGAGTCATTGTTGTCATAATCGTCAACAGAACAATTGCTATGAATGCAATCGGAAATACGGTGGTCATAGATTCCCGTTCGGTGATCTCATTATTAAAAACAACATCACTTGTAAAATTCTCTCGTGATAAAAAAACACTTAGTCCTGCACTTTGCGTTTCTGCATTTTCAGGAAGTAATTCGTAAAGTTTATCTTCGAACTGAGCGAAATTCGTTTCTTCTGCATTCTTGAGTGTCAGTATGATCTCATTGTGCAATTTTGGGATATATTCCGGCAAAGCATTCTCAGACAAATAAGCAAATGCAGACATATAGTGATCCGGCAGCATATTCGCACAAGTCTTGTAAACATACTCCGGACTATAAACCAAGCCTTTAATTTCTTTGGTAAGTTCAATTGTTGAAATAGAAAAGGTTAAGGAATCAGCTACTGCTAACTCTCTTTTCTTTGCAAATTCATAATCTAACCAGATTCCATCACCATCATGGCTGTCAAATGGTGCACCTTCGACCACATAGACCTGATTTACATCATTCTCACTTTGGAAGTAAACCTTCATGGTCGGCTGTTTTTCCAGTTGGACTGTAACATCACAGGATAATCGAAGCTGCGCCCGCTCCACCTCATCTAACTGTTCTACTTTAGATTCATCTTCATATGTAAAATTCGCGCTATAGAGCCATACATTTGCGAAATGAGTATTATCATAATATTTTTTTAACTGTTTTTTATACCCGGCCGTCTCACTGCCAAGTCCTGCATATATAAATAATGCTAAAAAGGACATAAGAAAAATGGAAATGAACTGTGCTTTATGAATCTTCATATCACGAATCATTTTCTTCATTAACATTAATAGTTCACCTCACTTATATTCTTCGGATTCTCATTCTTCTCAATAGCAACAATTTTCCCATTACGAATACGTATTACTTTATCAGCCGTTTCTGCCAATACCGCATTATGAGTAACAATAATAACCGTTTTATGATATTCTCTACTCATTTTCTGTAAAAGTTCCAATACGATAATGCCTGTTTCTGAATCTAGCGCCCCCGTTGGCTCATCGCATAATAACATGGTAGGATTTTTAGCAATTGCTCTTGCTATAGAAACTCTTTGCTGTTCACCGCCTGATAACTGAGTTGGAAATTTATCCAGATGTTCCTTTAATCCAACGAGAGCTAATACTTCCTTCGCATCCATCGCTGTCTTCTTAATATCCTTCATCAAATTAACATTCTCATATGTCGTTAGCGATGGAATCAAATTATAGAACTGAAATACAAAACCGACATCTTCTGCACGATAGTCCGTCAATTGATTATCTTTATAATCCGATATCTTTTTACCATTTACAATGATTTCACCATCACTTACGTAATCCATACCACCAAGCAGGTTTAGTATGGTCGATTTTCCTGCTCCAGAAGGACCTAATACAACAACGAATTCTCCTTCCTCAATCGCAAATGAAACATCCTTTACTGCATATGTTACATTGCTTCCCGTCTGATACGCTTTTGAAACGTTTTTAAATTCAATTACTTTTTTCATACTCTACCTCCTATTAACCGCCCTGCGATATCGATAATCTAATTCAGCGGCAATTGAAACTGAACTTGAAATTTATTTCATGTTTCTTGCCATTATATTCCATATAAGCACGTGTGTCAATATGAACTTGAAATTTATTTCATATTTTTTCCTTGACCTTTTTGCCACGAATGGCTATACTATTCAACAGATAATTCCGTACACTGGAAACTACTGTTACATAAGCATTTATTGGACTAGAACCGTTCTGATAAAGGAGGATATATGCAAACTAATAATGTTGTTATTCCACAACAGCCACGCTCTATTGAAAAAAAGAACAAAATCATGGATGCTGCTTTTCTTCTATTTACCGAAAAGGGCTACTATAATACAAACACTGCAGAAATAGCAAAACAAGCGGGAGTATCGACTGGTATTCTCTATCGATACTTTACTGACAAAAAAGCAATTTATCTGGAAATATATCAATCACGAAGTGAAGAATCCTATCATACGTTACTACAAAAATTGAACTCGCTTAACTCGAAGTCAGATTTCAACGCTTTTTTATCTGATTGTATCGATTATATTGTCTCAACTCATAATTCTGCGAAATCAATCCACGAAGAATTCGAAGCGCTGGCGCATTATGATGCTGATGTTGCAAAGTCATTTCATGGAATCAAAGAACGCGCGATCGCTGATATTGCTTCTTCCCTGAAAAAGCTGCAATTCAATACCAGTCATACCCATGAAAAGATTCATCTGATCATCGATTTGATTGAGTCCTATTGCCATGAAGTTGTTTATAATAAAGAAGAATGTAAAGATTATAGTTATCTAAAACAAACAATCATTGATACCTGTTTGTTTCTATTACAAAGATAATGCTAATTGCATATTTGTTAGAGATAAATCTTATTTATAGCATCAATCTATAAAATTCCACAATGCATAAAAAAACCTTACCCTGTTCCAATAAATATTGAAACAAAGTAAGGTTTTGTCTTTCACAACTAACATTTTAGAGTTTAAATCGATTTACTTCCACATTCAACTCTGCAGCTATTTCCTGATTCTCTTCCGCCATCTGTCCGATTTCCTTCAGATTCTTTACCAGATTGACAGTCATCTCTGTCATGTTAAGAATCCCTTTTGTACTTTCATCTACAGCTGTATTCACCGCATCGGCGGACTGACGTATTCCATCCATAGTTTCCTGTAACTGCTTGGAATCCTGTGCGAACTTCTCCATCATATTTGCCATCTTAGAGGCATCCTGGCGATGACTATCACTGGTTTCTACCAGATGATCAAAACCCTTCATCGTGGTAGTATTTACAAATGCCAGTAATTCAGTAGCTTTTTCCGATAATTCTTCCACTGCCTGAACTACATCCTCACTCACACTATTTATGTGAGTAGCAACTTCTGCTGAGCTTTTAGCAAGTGCTCCAATTTCATCTGCCACAACTGCAAATCCGCGTCCGGACTCTCCTACTCTGGCTGATTCAATACTTGCGTTTAAAGCAAGCAGATTCGTCTGATTCGTGATTTCAATAATAGCACTTGCAAGTTTATTGATCTTTTTCACTGCTTTGGATCTTTCAATGGTTTCATTTACGACAGTGATGATATGATTCATTTCCTCTGCTACCTGACCCTGATCACGAATTGCTTTTTCACGTATCTGACCAGCATTTTCATATATATCTTCTGAAAAATGATTTCCCTCTTTGGAATCCCTGTAAACTTTCTCGATAAATTGATATACTGCACCAATCGCATCCTTAATCTGATTCAGGGAGGCTGTCGTCTCTTCCATTCCAGCGCTCATTTCCTCCATGACGTAGGATGCATCCATTATTCTGTTTTGGGAATCTGTTAAATTTAGTGTTACTTTTCCGGAAGATTCATTTAAACGACTAGAATTATTTGAAATACTAAGCATGATTTCTCTTATATATGCCAGAAGTGCATTGACATTCCCAGCGATTACTTCCATCTCATCCCCGGATTTTATATCAATGCTCTGTGTTAAATCGCCTTCACTATGTACAAGCTCATAGATTTTATCATCAACTGTATGTAATCCACACAGTACTTTACTAATTATTACATTACATATGATCACAGAAGCTAGAATACAAAGAATACTGATCACAATCGCCATTTTTATATTCTGGTTGATCTTATCCGCAATCAGTTCTGCATTATAATCACATCCTAGGATTGCAACTACTTCTTTTGATTCTTAGAATTATACAAAAAAACAGGTCCAGAGCATTACATTCTCTAGTCCTGTTTAACTGTTATCTAAAAATGTATTCCGTTTTCATAATAGTCCTTTGGATCAAAGGCGATAAATACTACCGTTACTGTCTCTAATTTCTCTATACCTTTTCTTTCTAACTTATATACCCCTTCTGTAAGAATCTTTGCAACAGCATCTTTAACTTCCTGTCCACGATCAAACCATTCCACAAAAATTGTCACTGTATCTTTTAACGCTTTTCCTTCGCTAAAAATTGTGTTATCTGCTACAGTGCCTATAGAAAAAGTAATCCAATCCGATGGACAATCAAATTCTTTGGATAGACGCTGAGTCAATTCGGCTGATAGTTTCATTACCTCTGATACTTCTAAATGATTCACTTTTATATTTGGCATATTCTTTTACTCCTAATATCTGTATACGTAATAAAATGTGTATTATAACAATTTCTAATTCTACACATATTACGAATACTCTATTATGCGCAAATAGTGCTGTCAACTTACTGTCAACTTATACCTGTCTCTCTCTACAACCTACGATCTAACAATACCATATTTTCTAACTCATATAAGAGCTGCGCTCTGAATCTCTAGACATCAAAAAAATCCAGGAGAAGGAATATAAAACAATTCTCTCTCCTGGATTTGTTTGAGTCTGTATCCTCAAAGCTTATGCTTTAATTACATACCCATCTGCTTAGCAACTTCTTCAGCGAAGTTTTCTTCTTTCTTTTCGATACCTTCACCAGTTTCGAAACGAACGAAGCTCTTAACTACGATTGGAGCGCCAACTTCTTTAGCTACGCTATCAACGTATTTCTGAACTGTTAAGTCACCATCTTTAACGTATGTCTGGTCAACTAAACAGAATTCTTTTAATTCTTTGTTTAAACGGCCTTCAACCATTTTTTCAACGATGTTTTCTGGTTTTTTAGCGTTAGCTGGGTCGTTCATAGCCTGTGTCTTTAAGATTTCTCTTTCATGAGCGATGAATTCTGCAGAAACTTCGTCACGGTTAACGTACTTAGGATTCATAGCTGCGATCTGCATTGCTACGTTTCTAGCACATTCTCTTGTAGCTTCGTTACGAACAGTTGTTTCAAGTTCAACTAAGATAGCGATCTTTCCACCAGCGTGAACGTAAGATTCAATGAAACCATTTTCAGAAGTAACTTTTGCAAATCTTCTGATGTTCATGTTTTCACCGATAATAGCGATCTGAGAAGCTAATTCTTCTTTAACTGTCTTAGTTGTATCTAAAGCCCAAGCTTCAGCTAAGAAAGCGTCGATATCTGCAGCTGTTGTGTTAACAGCCTGAGCAGCAACTTCTGTTACGAAAGTAACGAATTTGTCGTTCTTAGCTACGAAGTCTGTTTCAGAGTTAACTTCTACGATAGAAGCTACTTTACCATCTTCGCTTACGTTAGTAGCACAAAGACCTTCTGCTGCGATTCTGCCAGCTTTCTTTTCTGCTGCTGCAAGTCCTTTTTCTCTTAAGAACTC
>SVEB01000022.1 GCA_015057635.1 Lachnospiraceae bacterium
AGTAAGCGGTAAGGGCTTAAAAGAGCTTTTATATCATGTAAATGAACTCTTAAAGAGCATTGAAGAACCTCCAATCATATTTGAACGTGAATACTTCCCAGAAGCAGAAGATCCAAAGGATCTTCCATTTACAGTAGAATATGATGAAGAGGAATGTGTTTTCGTTGTAGAAGGACCTCGTATTGAAAGAATGCTTGGTTATACGAATATCGATAACGAAAAAGGATTCCAGTTCTTCCAGAACTTCTTAAAAGACAATGGTATTTTAAAACAGTTAGAGGAATTAGGAATTGAAGATGGCGATACGGTACGTATGTATGGTCTTGAATTCGATTATTATAAGTAAAAGCACTTATAGTAACCACTAAGTAAAAACACTCATTGAAATGGCGTGCTATACAATTGTACAGCACGCCATTGACCATTATTTCCTCTGGAAGCGGAAATGGAAATGAATAAATGACACTTTCAGTGGCTTATAATAAGTTTTATGAGGTTATAAGTTGAAATTTGTCTAGTCAGATGGTAGAATATCTAAGAATGGCCTTGTGTCCGCTGAATACAGGAAGCACAATGATATTGTTCTGATGGATAAAGGAGACGCGGGGATCCGCGTATGTATATAAAAAGGAGATTTATAGAATGACAAGTAAACAGAGAGCCTATTTAAAAGGTTTAGCAATGACTACTGATCCTATCTTCCAGGTAGGTAAGGCAAGTATTTCCCCAGAATTAACAAAGTCTATTGGTGAAGCACTTGAAGCAAGAGAATTAATTAAAATTTCCGTGTTAAAGAACTGTATGGATGATCCACGTGAAATCGCTACTGTATTAGCAGAAAGAACTCATGCAGAAGTAGTACAGGTTATCGGAAAGAAAATCGTATTATATCGTGAATCCAAAGATAAGAAAAAGATTGAGTTACCAAACGCTTAATTAAAGCAGTAAGAGGTGTACGATGAAGAGAATCGGAATCATGGGTGGAACATTCAATCCAATTCATTTTGCACATCTAATTTTAGCAGAGAATGCTTATGAGCAGTTTCATCTGGATGAGGTTGTATTTATGCCTTCTAAGCGTCCTGCTTACAAAGATTTGTCAGAACTGGTTTCGAATGAACACCGTATGAATATGATAAAAGCTGCAGTTGAAGGAAATGATCATTTTACTATATCGGATATGGAATTTCACAGAGAAGGAAATACCTATACGGCAGATACCTTAAAGGAACTGAATCGGAATGACCCTGATACGGAATACTATTTCATTATTGGAGGGGATTCTTTGATTGAGATTGAAAAATGGTATCATCCGGAAGTCGTACTTTCTCTTTCTCATGTGGTGGCTGCTTCCCGAAATAATATCAGCAGTCAGGAAATAGAGGACAAGATTAAGGAGCTGAATGATAAGTATCATTCAGATGTCAGACTTCTTAAAGTACCGAATATGGATATTTCGTCAAAGATGATCCGTAGTCGTTTAGAACAAAATCAGACAGTGCGTTATTTTCTGCCGGAGGCCGTTCTTCAATATATTAAATGCCACAATCTTTATCAAAAGGATACTGGCATGGAATAGGTGAGGTGGTGTCCATGAAAAGGGCGATTGATGAGATACAGAAAAGAGTAGAGCAGATATTACCGGAAGGACGGTTTAATCATACCTTAGGTGTTGCATATCTGGCTTCTTCCCTAGCTATGTGTTATGGAGAGGATCCGGAGCGCGCAATGACGGCAGGACTGCTTCATGATGTTGCGAAATGCAAGTCGGATGAACAGATTCTGGCAGAATGCAGGGAGTTTCAGATTCCGGTGACACCGGTGGAGGAGAGAAATGGATTTCTGCTTCATGCAAAGCTTGGCGCATATTATGCAAAAAGCCAGTTTCAGATAACGGATGAGGAAATCTTATCGGCTATTATCTATCATACAACCGGAAGGCCGGGGATGACTTTTTTAGAGAAGATCATCTTTGTGTCGGATTTTATTGAGGTGAGAAGAACACAGAATTCAGTGCCTTCTCTTGCTTTAATCCGTCAGACGGCATTCCATGATCTTGATCTTGCGGTTTATTACTGTCTTAGCAGTACACTCGCTTACCTTGAGTCAACTGGTAATGAGATTGATGACTCAACTAGAATTACATTTGAATATTATAAAGATAAAAGGAGTTAAACATGGATCAGAATTCAAAGAAAATGGCTGCTTTAGCTTATAAAGCATTAGAAGATAAAAAGTCAGAAGATATTAGAGTGATCGAAATCGGTAACATTTCTGTTATCGCAGATTACTTTATTATCGCTAACGGTACTAGCACAAGCCAGGTACAGGCTATGGTGGATGCAGTAGAAGAAGAGTTAGGAAAGAACGGATTTTTACCAAAGAGAATCGAAGGCGTTAAGGCTAGCGGCTGGATCCTTATGGATTTCGGCGATGTAATCGTTCATATCTTCTCTAAGGAAGATCGTTTATTCTACGATTTAGAACGCATCTGGAGAGACGGCAACATCGTTGAAAAAGACCAGCTCGGACTCGAGTAATTGAGACGATAGTTTGGTGCGAAAAAATAGGCGGGACGCGTAAGAAACGGCGTGGCCTGACGTAATAATTTCCAAATGTTCGGACGCATGAGCGAACATTTGGAAATTATTACGTCAGGCCACACCGTTTCTTACACGTCCCGCCTATTTTTTGACAGGAGACGAACAGATGACTGGAGAGAGGGGGAGTGAGGTGTTAAATACTAAGTGAGAAGGAGTAAGGGAATATCTGAAAAGGGATGTGAGTATTGCCTGGGGAGTTGATGAGATGGGAGATAGAGTGGATTTTTGCAGAGAGGGCGGATAAGACTACGAGATATTGTGGATGGGATTTGAGCAAAGTAGAGGATGGGGAGGAGAGGCGCGGACCGGAAGAGAGTGGAGAAGGGAGGAGGAAAAGAAAGAAAGAAAGAAAGAGAGAGAGTGTGTGTGTGAAAGTTTGAAATCAGAGGTAAAAAAAGAGCAATGAAATTGTACGGTTTATGTACGATTTCATTGCTCTTTTGGGTGATATGAGGGGTGAAAATGATAATGCAAGGGTTGGGGATGGGGGAATGTTTATTAAAACATTCGGAAGAGACCGATTACTTTGCCTAGAATTTTGACTTCTGGGACGATGATTGGGTCCATGAAATCGTTTTCTGGCTGGAGGCGGTAGTAGCCGTCTTCTTTGTAGAAGGATTTTACGGTTACGGAATCGTCGATAAGAGCTACGACATATTCGCCATTATTGGCATGTGTCTGTCTCTGAACGATGATTTTATCACCGTTGAAGATGCCGGCATTGATCATGCTGTCACCTTTTACTTTTAACATGAAGGTCTCTTCGTTTGGCATGTATTCCGTTGGAATAGGGAAGTAGCTGTCAATGTTTTCTACGGCAAGAATTGGCTGGCCAGCTGTTACAGTTCCCACGACTGGGACATTGACTAATTCTCTTCTTGTTAAGTTGAAACTGTCATCAACGATTTCAATCGCTCTTGGCTTGGAAGGATCCCTTCTTATGTAGCCATTCTTTTCTAATGTTTCTAAATGAGAGTGAACAGATGAAGTGGATTTTAAATTAACTGCTTCACAGATTTCACGCACAGCTGGCGGATAACCTCTGTTTATAATTTGTGTTTTCATATATTCTAAAATTTCTTTTTGCTTCGCACTGATTTTCCCGTAACTCAATATTCGTACCTCCGTTCGGTTTTTATTACATTATATCATAGGAATTTATAAAATGCAAAACTTATGTTCGGAATCGATATAAAAAACTTAGGAATTTTGCGAAATATATGGTTATTTATAGTGGTACTACTCATAATTTGGTAAATTTACTTTTTCATATTGACACACGAACAATTGTTCGTTATAATAAAGAAAACATTTGTTCGGGAATGTATGTTCGATAAAGAAGGAGATTGATGATATGAATTCTATCAATGTGAGTATGAGTAAAAAGTTAAAAGTAAAGATGCCTGGTCGTAATATTATGATTCCAATCGCGGTGATTCTTATGATTTTAATTCTTGTTGTAACATTTCTTCCAAAGAAAGCATACGCAGAGAATTTACAGAGAGGGAATAAGACCGTAACCTCTGTTCAGATAGAAAGTGGAAACACTTTATGGTCCATTGCAAAAGAATATTATACCGAAGACTGTGGCAGCTTTAATTCCTATGTAGAAGAGATCAAGAGAGCAAACGGACTGGATTCGGATGAGATTCATGCTGGATGTTATTTAATTGTTCCATATTATGAAGGAATATAGGAACAGATTTATACTAATTTAATAAAGTTTAGGTGTTCAAATTCGACAATATACTGTATAATGTAAATCATATCGTTATTTATTAAGGAGAACCAGTATTATGTTTAAGAAATACGGAAGATTGTTCTTTCTAGTAATCCTTTTGCTTGTTTTAACCGAGCTGAATTACATAGTAAACAGACAGATTGACAATTCATTAGAAAGCAGCAATAACCAGAAATATTCCGATTTATTGGATGATGCACCAGAGACACAGGAAGCATTAGAAAAAGGACTCAATGGCAATACACCGGTATGGGTGATTGAACTTAACTTATTACGAGATGACTATCCATCCAAGGATGAGACAGTATATCAGTATGTTAGCATGAGCGACTGGCAGAATAAGATTAATGCACTGATTACAGAAATCAATGCGGAATATGTATCAGATGAAGACATTCTTGCTAAAGTAAGAGATATTGTGCCAGATGAACTGGAAAACGATGTGTTCGATGATTATTTCCAGGCAATTGCAAAAAAAGTGCCGGATATATTTAAAGAATCCTAAGATGTGCAGAGAATGCTGAGTGAAAGAATGGCTGATTACAGATACACTTAGCATGATCGGTTATAGAATGAAGATGCCGCACGAAAGAAGATAGAAGTAATACACTCTTCTTTTGTGCGGCATCTTTGCTTTTTTTTATTCAAGGTGTCCGTTTTATAATCATAAACTGTATCAGATAGAACATTACATTCTTTGCACCTGGTGCCTATCATCCCATCGGCTGCCCCCGGCGTTTATTCAGGTTTTCTCCAGTCAGGGAGAAGGCCATCTGTAACAGCATGGAACAGACGATTCTTTGCTCCTGGATTCTCACGATTAAGCTGTTTTACAAGATTTTTTGCATATTCACGTTTGGTGTATCCGTCAAACGGACATGGATTTTTTTCTACCGGAAGATTATATGCATTTTTAAATCCAATAATATCTGATTCTTCCACATAGATTAATGGACGAATCAGAGTAAGATCCATCTTGTCCCAATAGGTAACCGGGCAGAACGTATAATATCTTCCTTCATATAAAAGAGACATTAGTGATGTCTCAATAACATCATCTTTATGATGAGCATAAGCAACTTTATTACAGCCTAATTCTTTGGCCTTTTCATTAAATGCACCCTTTCTCATTTTTGCACATAGAGAACAAGGATTGCTTTCTTTTCTTGCCTCAAAGATGATTGGTGCGATCTCTGTTTCAATCACCGTATAAGGTACATCAAGTTCTTCACATAATTTCTGAATGCGTTCTGTAGAAAATCCTTCGAATCCCATGCTGACTGTGATCGCATGGAGAGTGAACTTCTTCGGATAGAATCTTCTCAGTCCTGCAAGCGCATATAGGAGGGTAAGGCTGTCCTTTCCTCCGGAGATTCCAATCGCGATATGATCTCCGTCCTCGATCATTTTATAATCGTCAATTGCTTTTCTTGTATAGCTGTATAGCTGCTGTAACTTCATATTATTCCCTTTCTTTTCTAAAATCAGTATTGGATATTTTAACTCATTGGTATATAATATACCATATTGTCCAAAATGTGTCAAAAATAGCACAAAAATTCGACACAATTTTCAAAAATTTTCGAACAATGCCACAATTATAACATTTTTCGTGTATAATTTATAGTATGTAGCGCTAGGACTTCCGTTCCTGCTGCAAATACGAATAAAGTAATAGGTGAAAAAATGATAAGAAACACAAAGCATTACAAGAAACTGTGTCTTATTTTGATATTAAGTATCATAGTAAGCAGCACAGAACTGACGGAGGTATCTGCAGCCAGCTCGTTAAAGCTATACAATTATACGACAGGCAGCAATGTGACTTATACAGATAAACAAATTACTTATGTTTATAACGGAAAGAGCATTTCTTTAACAGGAACTCCGGGCATTTTAAGCAGCAATGGGGTTGCCCTTGGTTCCTTTGCAGATATCTTCGGTACGGCGATGGGGTTAAAGTGCACGCTAAATAAAACTACAAAGAAGGTTACCATCACGAATGGAACTAAGACTCTAGTTATGACGGTTGGAAGCAAGACCGCATATGTAGATGGAAAAGCAGTTACCATGAATACGATTCCAATCTCTGTAAAGTATACGGCAGCCAATAAGGCAGTTGTATTAGTTCCAACACGATTTGTGGCAGAGACCTTTGGCTACGTGTATAACTGGAATAGCAGCACATCAACGGTTACGATCACAAAAGCTATGAATCTCTTCTATGATAATAAGACTGTAGCATATACCGGGATAAAAGGAAATGTAACAGCAGATGGGAAAGCGGTCAATGTATCAAATCTTCCATCCATCTTAATTTCGAATACTGCAATGGTACAGGCATGGAGAGTATTTACCAAGACACTCGGCGTAACGTATAAAATTAATAATGCGAACAAAGAGCTAACCTTTACAAAAGGAAAGATTACGGTAAAGATGACATTAGGGTCTACTACAGCATATATCAATGGTCAGAAGACTACATGCGGCGTAGCACCGAGAATGGTAAAAAATCTGGACAATAATGCAGAAGTCGTATTAGTGCCTGGTTCCTTTTTAGCCAAAGCATTAGGATACAATTATACATGGGATAGTGCAACCAGTACATCCAAGATCATAACAACTAAGAATGTTGGAGTGACATCACAGATTCAGATTGCAACACCTACCCCTACCGCAAAGCCTACCGCAGTACCTACTGCGAAACCTACCGCAATACCTACTGCAAAGCCTACAGCGGTACCAACTGCCACACCGGCTCCAACTACAAAGCCGGATCAGAACACGCAGTCATCTTCTTATTACACATGGTCAACAGACAGTTCTAAGACAGCTGAAGTGCAGGAAGCAAAGGAAAGTGTAACAGGAACCACAACATTTGTGAATGATAGCGCAGACATTGGCGAGCTTGTGAATGTATATAAGGAAGTAACAACCGAAAAGGGATATGAAACTTACGTATTTACATTAGCAACACCTAGTGAAAGTGTTAACTTAAAAATGGAGAATAATCAGCTGGATCTTACTTTTGCCCGTACGCTTGCTAATGATGCAAGTTATTCTCTTGGGGGGACGTTAGCAAAAAGTATTGAAACTGTTTACGACAATGCAAGTACTACAACATCCGTCCAAATGAGTCTGGTTGAAGAGGCAAAAGGATATAAAGCCAGCTTGTCCGAAGATGGCCTTACCCTTACGGTTACTGTATATACAAATTATCTGACAGATTCTACAGGCGGCATTAAGACAGATGGTACCAAATATTATACATTTACCGGCATAGATCCATTAAAACCACAGATTACGGAGGATTCAGGTAATGTGTATCTTACCTTTGCAAATACAGTGAATGGACTAGGAGATAAGAATTATTCCTCTTCTGATGATAGTATTACCGTACAATCATCCAATACATTCTCTACTACAGTTGTAATTAAGAAACCGGCGAACTATAAAGCATATCAGACATCTTCTGATGGTACTAAGTTTACGGTAAGTTTTGAAAAGGAAGCGACTGCACCGACACCTACATCTACACCGGCACCGACAGCGGCACCTGAGTCAAAACATGATTTATCAATCAAACTCCCGAGTGGCGTTGCACAGAGCTCCGTTACAAGCAGTGATCAGTATCATAATAAGAAGATTGTCATCAGTATGCCAGGGGATCAGACCTCTTTCTATAAGAGCAATCCGATTACGACGAAATATAATACGGTAAAGAGTATTGCAGTTGCGTATAACGCAAGCAAGAAAGTGACCGAAATTACAATTACGACAACTAAAATCCAAGCGTATAAGATTGATTTCAGCAATGGAAGCATGCAGGTGACAATTGCAAATCCAAGCGCAATCTATAAGAAAATTGTTGTATTGGATGCCGGACACGGCGGAACTGATCCCGGAACATTGAAAGGGACCGTATATGAAAAAGATATTGTATTTAATGTACTGAATAACTACGCTAAGACTTATTTTGATGCTAGTCCAGACATTAAAGTTTATTATACAAGAATTACTGATATAAAGGTTGACTTATATGAAAGAGCAGAATTTCCTACTTTAGTAGAGGCAGATTTATTTGTGAGTCTTCATGTTAATGCTAGTACCAATTCTGCTGCAAAGGGTACCAATGTATATTATAGTACTCTTAATACATCGAAATCCAAAAGCGGACTGACAAGTAAAATCTTAGCTACCAGCCTGCAAAACAATCTGGTATCAGCTCTTGGAACAAATAATCGTGGCGTAGCTACAGGAAACTTTGTTGTTGTCAAGTATACAAAAGTGCCAGCGGTATTAATCGAATTAGCTTTCATAACGAATTCAAGTGATTATAATCTGCTTGTAAGTCCAGCTTTCCAGCAGAAGTCAGCAAAAGTCATCTATGATACGTTAGTTAGTATATTCAAAACCTATCCGACTGGAAGATAACACAAAGAAAACAGTGCATAAGATACAATTGTAAAACTAAATAAAGGGGTACAATGAGATGAAACAAATGTGGAAACGTTTTGTTGCATTTGCTATAGTATTCTGCACGACACTGGGACTGGTATTACCAGTTTCAGTGTCAGCAGCAAATGTAACACCAGTAGTAACCGCAACTTATTCCGTAGAGGATCAGGTTGCAATGATTGAGTATAGTGTAAAAAGCACATACAAGATTAAAAGTGTTATGTATGTAAAAGACAAGATTACCGATCCGGAATCGACAGTTTTTAAGAAAAACGGTATTAGTGTTACAGGATATCGTTCATTTCCAGTAACAGAATCGGGCGTATACACAATTTTGGCAGAAGATACAAAAGGAAACAAAGGGCTTACTACCATATCCGTTACTACTGAATTCCGAGCTGTATGGATCAGCTATCTGGAATTCAGCAGTGCAGGATATACAGAAGCTGCATTTAAAAAGCATGTCAATCAGATGTTTGATAATGTAGTTTCAATGAATATGACAGCTGTAGTTGTTCAGGTAAGACCATTTGGCGATGCATTCTATCCATCCAAATATTTTCCTTGGTCCAAGTATGTTTCTGGTGAACAGGGAAAAAATCCAGGATATGATCCACTTGCCTATATGGTAGAAGCAGCACATGAGAGAGGGCTTGAATTCCACGCATGGCTGAATCCTTACCGTGTCACAACAAATAGTACAGATGTCACAACACTTGCAAGCACAAACCTTGCAAGAAAATGGCTGACTGATAAATCCGCCTATAACGATCGTTATATCTTATCTTATGGTGGAAACCTTTACTTTAACCCAGCTATTAGTGCGGTTCAGGGTACCATTGTAAAAGGTGTGAAAGAAATCGTTCAGAATTATGATGTAGATGGCATCCATTTAGATGATTATTTCTATCCGACATTCGGAAATAATTATGCAAAAGAATTTGATGCAGCAGAATACGAAAAATATAAAGCAAACTGCGTTAAAAAAGGCAATTCCTATCTGTCTATCGCAGACTGGAGAAGAAATAACGTTAATACACTCGTAAAGAATATCTATACTGTAATTCAGAAGGTTAATTCGGATGTACAGTTTGGTATCAGTCCAGCTGGTTATTATGACAAACTTATGATGGATGACCGTTATTATGTGGATATTGAAACATGGTTATCAAAAGACGGATATGTGGATTATATCTGTCCTCAGATCTACTGGTCATTCAGCCATACAACATATCCATTCAAAGAAACACTTGAGAAGTGGATGGAATACCGTACCAACAGTTCTGTAAAGTTTTATATCGGAATCCCGGTTTATAAAGCCGGATCTGACTCAGAGACAGAATTTAAGAACAATCAGAATATTTTATCTGAGATGGTACAGTGCGGCAGAGAAAGCGGCAGCGTAGACGGATATATGTTCTTCCGTTATGCATATTTCTATAATAGTGCAACAAAGAAAGCTGTGAATAAACTGCTTACGTACTTAGCGGATTAATAATCAGAGTATAAGAACCATATAGAGGAAAGCGAATTATTATGAAAGTAATATCGCTTTCTTTTTTTTGAGTAGATTAGTAATTATGAGTATCACCTTTCCTAGAAACGAGTAAGAATAAAATAACAGGAGTAGAGCAAATGAGGTTGAAATAAATGTAAATATATGGTAATATTCAAAGTGTTCTAGTTACGCTTTCTATCAGATTTCGATAGAATTACATAAAAAGTGAATACATCATGCATTTTTCGAAAACTGATAAAACAAATTTTACTGGGGATTGGGGATTATACGATGTCAGACTTACAAATTTTATATTTAAACTACCTACTCGATAATGTAATGAAAGAATACCATATTATAGGTCAGCTTTATGATGATTATCAGGATGCTGAAAATTTGAATTCCTATTCAGACTTACTGAAGAAGCAGCTGGAGGAAGATGAGACATTACAGGAATTTGAATTTCAAAAAGAATGCGATGATTTCACCTTGAATCTTGTAGAGGACTTTAGAATTAATATGAAGGATGAAGAAAGGCTCAATTATCACATTATTCGTTTTGATCAGGAGCATCAGTTGATTTCTTATTATCATAAAGTCAGAATCTATACTGAGGTGAAAAAAGAAGAGATGCACAAGATGGCATGTCATCTTCCAAGTCTGCAGGATTTTCAGCTGGAAGACAGCCGGTTTTTGTTAATCAGCATGGATAGTACCAAGCAGACGTGCACATTAGTTTTAAATGATGTGTTAAGTACCATTCGACATGACAGCTTTGTTGATAATGGAAAGCTGACCATTCAATATAAGGGAGTTCAGTATGTAACATTTTCAGGATGCGTGGATATGGAAGAATGCCAGGTAAACGGTGTACTTGCTTCGTATTTGAAGAAGACGGAGGGCGGTATGTATCAGGCGGACATACTCGCAACCTATGGAACGAAATATTTTATTCTTCAAATTCGTTTCACAGAAGCAGATACATCCTATGAAGCAAGAAAGAATCCATGGAGAGAACAGGGGATGCGTATACGTATATAAGGAGTAGGATTATGATTTTACAAAAAAGTAAGCTAGATAGCTATCGGCAAAATCCTGGCAGAGTATCTTCTCTTCCTTATTGGAAGAGCCGGATTATGAATGTCCCGGATTCGCTAAAGATCATTCACAAAAAAGATTTGAAGGATATTGATCTAAATAAGTATCAGAAACAGGTATTTTTTAAATTAGTTCATCATTTACATAATATTGGTGATGTAGTTCTTCCGAATTCATTCTATTTGCGTACCGTGAATAAAGATTATGAACTGCGTAATGTGGTCTCTCTAATCAATGAATGTTATTGTGATATTACAGTCGATATGAAAAAGATAATTGCCATGCAGGAAGAGCCGGCGTATGATAAAAGTCTATGGGTATTTATCTTAGACCGTGCTAACTGCAGACCGGTTGCGCTTGGCATTGCAGATTTTGATCCGGAAGTGAAAGAAGGATCGTTAGAGTGGATACAGGTATTACCGCAATACCGTGGGCTTGGGCTTGGAAAAGCCATTGTGTGCGAGCTGTTGACACGATTGGAGAAGAAGGCCGATTTTGTTACTGTTTCCGGGCAAATTGAAAATCATACAAAGCCGGAAGAACTATATCGGAGTTGTGGATTTGAAGGAGACGATATCTGGTATGTGCTAAGAGAAAAAAGAATAGCAGCACATGCGTAAGAATCAGACGAGCTGACCATATAGGAAGGCTCGTCTATTTTTATCTATAGAAATGTCTTCTGAATATTTGTATTCCTAAAACATCTCCATTCCTGAAACAACTTCGTTCATCAATACCTATTCAGGAGATACAAGTTTCACTTTATGACTAATTCTTATCTTAATATCAGGTATAAACATGCCGTCTGCTATATAAAATGAAACAAACGGGAAAATATGTTTACACCGCGTATTCCTATGCTATAATATTTTATATATACATAAAGAAGTTTAGAATATATTAAAAACATACTGCACCTGGGAATGATGACGGAAATACTGCTATAAGAAATACACAGATACTAGGATGAGGTGAACGGCAATGGGGCGAAGAAAACTTTTTCTATTACGCATTGTATACATACTCCTGTTAATTAGTCTTATCGGATGTCAAAAACAAGGAGAAGCAGAAGAACAAAATGGTGTACAATGGGAAGAACACTATTTGACAGAAGAAGCAGAAAGAGCGAAGAATACTACTACAGAGGATGACAGAGAGCAGAACGAAGTGCAGCCGATAGAGGGGGCGGAAGAAAACAAGCTTTCTTATCAGATTTCAATTGATGCAGGAATACAGGGAATTACGATAAGTCCAGATCTATATGGATTATTTTTTGAGGATATTAATTTTGCAGCAGATGGTGGACTATATGCGGAAATGGTAAAGAACCGGTCATTCGAGTATGAGGATGGATATGCTGAGAATGGACCGCTCCATGGGTATACCAGGTATGGAGAATGCTATCTTAATGTTTTAGATGATGATCCCCTGAATCGTAATAATCCTCATTATATAAGAATCAAGAATGATTCGGGGAAAATTGCAGGTATTACGAATAAAGGCTATTTGGATGGTATGTCTGTGAAGGAGGGGGAGGACTATTTATTTACGGTTTACCTTCGAAGTACGTCATATTCGGGCAATATAAAGGTTTATTTACAAAGCATAGATGGGGAAATCCTTGCAGAAGGAACCATTCAAACGATTGGCAGTGAATTTCAAAAATATGAGGTACGTTTAACTGCTAGGGCAGATGCAAATCCAGCTATGTTGACTTTAGCTATGACAGAAGATGGGATTGTGGAAGCAGATATGATCTCGTTGTTCCCATATAATACGTATCTTAACCGTGAAAATGGTTTAAGGGCTGATCTAGTGGAACTATTAAAAGAACTGAATCCAAGTTTCCTACGCTTTCCGGGAGGCTGTGTGGTAGAAGGAAACCCATTAGCAAATGCGTATCGCTGGAAGGATACAATTGGAGATGTGGCAGAACGTAAACAGAATCGTAACCTGTGGACAGGAGATACGAAGAATCCGTATTATCAGTCTTATGGGCTTGGTTTCTATGAGTATTTTCTGCTATGTGAGGATTTGGGCTGTATCCCTGTTCCGGTTTTGAATTGCGGAATCTCCTGTCAGGTTAGAGGAAATCAGTACAGCGTTTATGCCAGTGAGGCGGAATTTCACACCTATATTCAGGATGCGCTTGATCTGATCGAGTTCTGTAATGGAGATGGGACTACCGTATGGGGGAGTAAGCGTATTCAAATGGGACATAAGGAACCATTTGGACTGGTATACGTAGCAATTGGGAATGAGCAGTGGGGGACTACCTATTTTAGCTATTATGAAGCATTTCAAAAGGCAATATCGGCAAAGTATCCGGACATTAAACTGATTACTACGGCTGGGACTTCTTCATCAGGAGACAGCTTTGAATATGCATGGAATAAGATTAAAATTCATAAAGCAGATGTAGTGCCTTATGCCGCTTTGATTGATGAACACTACTATAATACTCCGGAATGGTTCTTATCGAATGTAAAACGATATGACAGCTATGACCGTGACAGCTGTGACGTGTTTTTAGGAGAATATGCAGCGAAATCGAATACTCTTTCTGCCGCTATCGCGGAGGCTGCTTATATGACGGGATTAGAAGAGAATAGCGATGTCGTGAAAATGGCCGCCTATGCACCTCTCTTTGGAAACCTGAATTCTTATCAATGGAGTCCGGATTTAATCTGGTTTAATAATGAGCTTGCATTTGGTTCCGTTAATTACTATGTGCAGCAGATGTTCTCTCAAAACCGTGGGGACTATATTATCCCTTCTGTATTAGAAGGAAGTACAAAGACAAATCAGCTGACTGGGCAAGTCGGTATTGGAACATGGAAGACAAGTGCATCCTTTGATGATATTTGCATCGCATCCAATGACACAGGAGATATTATCTATCAGACTTCTTTTGATCAACTGGATGATGGCTGGTCTTACAGCTCACAGGGGAATTTCAAACAGACGGATGATGAGGGCAATATAGTCTATACTCAGCTTAATGATATTTATCCTACGAATGAGGCAATTATGGGAAGTGCCGCTTACATTGGCAGCCGTGATCTTAGCAACTATACTCTGACGATGAAAGCAAAAAAAGTATCCGGAGACGAAGGATTTTTAATTCCGTTTGCCGTTAAGGATTCAAATAATTTCTACCACTGGAATATTGGAGGATGGGGAAATACCGTAAGTGCGATCGAACATGCCGAAGGCGGCGTAAAGACGACGGTTACCGAGAATCATGCTTTAAGGATTATGAATGGAATATGGTACGAAATCCGCCTGGTAGTGACGGAGACTCACGTAGAATGTTATATCAACGATGAACTGATTCATTCTATGGATGTAGATAACATTCTTCCTGTCTATGAAACGGCAAGCTTTGATCAGGAAACGGGCGAAATCATCCTTAAGATCGTGAATAGTTTAAACGAAGAAGCCAATGTGGGGATTTCTATTAAAAACGCTGTCATTCATGGGGAAGCAAAAAAAATAGTTCTTATGGGTGAACGCAAAGATGCCGTTAACTCTATTTTTAATACACAGAATGTGCGGCCGGAGACGAGTTCTATTCCTGTAGAAGATGAATTTTCCTATTCTGCCCCGCCTCTTAGTGTGACGATCATTCGGATACCGAAATATTGACTGTAAGTTTCATCTCTTGTATGTTAGAAAGATTTATATTATAATCGGAGATGCAGTCTGAAAAAGACAAGCGAAAGAAAACGGAGGTTAATATGAAACGTTTTTACGAAAAAACAGAAGTAAAAGGTTATAAGCAGATTGTTGATCAGGAGTCCGAATTAGACGTAATCGGATTTGATAAAATTGTTTTAAATCCAGGTGAAACAGTTACATGCGAATCCGGTGAATATGAATTAGGTCTTGTTATCTTAGCTGGAACCTGTGATATTACAGCAGGTGATTTTAAGGCATTGGATAAAGGAAAACGCAATAATGTATTTTCCGGAAAACCAACAACTATCTACATACCAAGGGATACTGCTTATACCGTAACTGCAAAAGGATACATTAGTTTAGAGATCGGTGTATGTAAAGTAAAGGCTGATAAAAAATATGAGCCATTTGTAGTAGAAGCAGAAGATGTGGTAACAGAACATAGAGGCCAATTAAACTGGCAGAGAGATGTTAATGATATCATTACATCCAAATATGAGGGAAAAGTTGATAAAATCGTGCTTGGTGAAACATATGGATGCCCAGGACAGTGGTCCAGCTATCCATCCCATAAGCATGATACCGATAACCTTCCATACGAAGTAAATATGGAAGAGATCTATCATTTTAAAGTAAATCCAGCACAGGGGTTTGGCATTCAGGTGATGTATAACGATGACTTTACATTAAATGAAAGCTATATGGTAAGAAATGATGATACGATCGCTATTAAAGAAGGCTATCATCCGGTTGCGGCGGCACCTGGCTACTCCATCTATTATCTATGGGTAATGGCTGGAAACAGCGGAAGAAAGCTGACTCCATGCGATGATCCAAAGCATGCATGGGTAAAATCTGTGGAAGCAATGGTGAAGTACTAGAGAGCCGATATGAATATAGGATATAGAATATCAGATATGGTAAAACAGATATCGTAAAACAGATACCGTAAAATAGAATATTGCTATATGAGAGAAGAGCTGTCATTTTTAATGGATGACAGCTCTTTTCATAGTTTATAGGATTTTTATTCTATTTTAGCAGAGATGGTTGGCAGATGGCTCAGATTGTTGTTCTCTGTTCCATCCGGAAGGGATTTTAAATATTCCTTACCATTTCTATGCGCAATTCCGACATCTTTGATGCCGCCTGATCTAGCCAGTTCAATCCCTTCTTCTTTGGATACGATCTGTCCGTCTGACAGCTGATAGCCGGTTACGGTGCCGCTATCTTTTACAAGTCCAGTAATATCTTTTGCATTGGTATTCGGTGCAGGAATATCATCAAGAGCCTGCATAGGAAGAGAATGAAGATTGTCCGGATTTTGATTTTGATTCATTTACTGCCTCCGTTTTTAGAATAATTCATTACAGGCTTAGTATGCTACGTGCATAATGGCATATACAAGGAAAATGAAGACAAGCATAAAAAGCACTCATAATTCTATATTGGCAGGGAAATGCTAATAAATATCTGCTAATTACAAAAATGAAAAGTACATGTGAAATTGGGGTGAAAACACTTAGAATGTCATTGCCAACAATAAAAATATATGCTAACATATTTAAGCTTTAATATATATGAAGAAAGAGGAAGTTATGATTGAGAAGTACTTTAAATTAAAAGAGCACGGTACAGATGTGCGAACCGAAATCATTGCGGGAATTACGACGTTTATGGCAATGGCATATATTTTGATCGTAAATCCGGCAATTCTATCTGCAGCAGGAATGGATCAGGGAGCAGTATTTACCGCTACCGCGCTTTCCGCAGCAGTAGCAACGATGTTAACTGGCGTATATGCCAAGCTGCCATTTGCACAGGCGCCTGGTATGGGCTTGAATGCATATTTTGCATCTACGGTTGTGTTAGGACTTGGATATTCCTTCGAATTTGCGTTGACTGCAGTTTTATTAGAGGGTATTATCTTTATTCTTCTTACACTATTTAACGTAAGAGAAGCGATTATCGATGCGATACCAAATTGTATTAAGCAGGCAATCTCAGTAGGTATTGGTTTATTCATTGCACTGATCGGTCTGGAAGGAGCAGGTGTCATCATTAATCCAGAAGGAACCATCATCGGTCTTGGGGATATTACATCCGGAAGCGGTCTCTTAGCAATTATCGGTATTATTATAACAAGCATTCTCGTTGTAAAAAAGGTAAAGGGTGCGCTGTTTATCGGTATGCTGGCAACTGCAGCGATTGGCATTCCAATGGGTGTTATTAATCTGCCTACCAGCATTGTCAGTATGCCGCCATCATTAGAACCGACTTTATTTAAGTTTGAATTTCATAATATCTTTACACTGGATATGGCTATTGTGCTGTTTACTTTATTATTTATGGATATGTTTGATACAATTGGTACTTTAGTGGGTGTTGCCACAAAAGCAAAGATGCTTGACAAGAATGGCAAGGTTCCAAATGTTAAGAAAGCGTTATTTGCCGATGCGATCGGTACAACATTCGGTGCTTGCTTAGGAACAAGTACAGTAAGTACATTCGTAGAAAGTGCTTCAGGTGTGGCAGAAGGCGGAAGAACAGGACTTACTGCGGTTACGACAGCTGTTATGTTCCTGATTTCTTTATTCTTTGCTCCGGTCTTTTCTGTTATCACATCAGCGGTAACGGTATCGACTCTGGTATTAGTAGGTCTGTTCATGATTGAACCAATCCGTTCCATTGATCTTGAGGACTTTACGGAGGCAATACCGGCATTCCTGACATTTTTGATTATGCCGCTTGCATATTCCATTTCCGATGGTATTGTATTCGGTGTAATTTCCTATATTATATTAAAACTTGTTACAGGAAGAAGAAAAGAGATCAGTATTCCAACGGTAGTAGTCGGAATCATCTTTTTATTAAAATTCATTATCAAATAGAGACTTAAAAGAAGCCATCCTCTTTGTTAGGTTTTTATATGGACAAGGTTTCTCATATTGATAAGCACTGATAAGAATCAAACGGAAAGTTCCAAGGACTTTCATATTGATTAAAAAAGAGCTGTGAATAAGCTACATAGCAGAAGATATTCATCTTTCTGATATGTCTTGGCTTATTCACAGCTCTTTTTACTTTGTTACTATATTGGACTGTAAATTATAAATATCCTAGGTATCTGCAGTTATTCTGTTCTGCTAGGATTATACCAATTTCTTATGGCAGTAATCAACTTCCTTTTTCTATATCGAGGCTGTTTTAACGTTTTACCTATACTAGCTTTCTTCTGTCAGCAGGCGTGTAAGCGGATTTGAGTTAATGGCATCTCGTAGATCTTTTTCGTCCACGTGGGTATAAATCTGTGTAGTGGAAAGGTTCTCATGTCCTAAGATGCTCTGTAGCTTACGAATATCCACATTACCGTGTTTATAAAGAATTGTGGCAGCAGTATGACGCAGTTTATGTGGGGTATACTTTCCATCGGTGATGCCGGCATCTGTAATATGTTTCTTTACTAGAATCTCGACCGTTCTCTTATTGATTGGAGTATTCCGGGTGGAAAGGAAGAGCATATCCTGATATTCCGGTGAAATAACAGAATCATCCCGATGCTCTAAATAGGTCTTAATGGACTTAAGGGCAAGGTCATTTAAATATACCGTTCGTTCTTTATTACCCTTTCCGATAATGGTAAGAGTGTCTTGTTTGATTTTTGAAATCTGAATACTGCATAATTCAGACAAACGAAGCCCACAATTAATAAATAACGTAAGGATGCAGTAATCCCGGTAGTAATTCTTTTTATTCGGATTCAATGAATTCATTAACGTCACACTCTGGTCCAGTGTCAGATAGACGGGGTGCCGTTTGCTGATCTTTGGAGTTTCTAAATCAATCGCAGGGTTATCTGAGATAGCACGTTCCTTGCTGTGCAGATATTGAAAGAACGATTTGAGTGATGCAACCTTACGTGCTCGGGCATAAGTCCCATTATTGCGCTGCTTTTCAAGGAATGCCATAAAGGAATACAAGTCAGTAAGGGTAATTGTATTTAAAAATGCGAAATCAGCCTTTTCAATCGGCACAGAATCAAAATCGGTTGTATTCGGTACCACTCCTTTATAAATTAACATGTACTTTAAAAATATGACTAAATCATTTCGATATCCTTCAATTGTATTTGGAGATTTTCCTTTGATGACCTCAAGATAATTCAGAAAATTTGTAAGACATGGAGGATAACAATGGTTAACACTAGGCACGATATTATAGATCATAAATGATACACGCTCCATTCTCGTTTTATAGAGTACATTATACACATTGAACATATGTTTGTCTATTGCAAATGTTCTTTTTCTCTCGACAGGATATGCTGGATTCTCAGAGGGGGAAGTGCATGATACACGCGGGATACCATCGAGGCAGAGCTGGATTTTAATTGAAATAAAGTCGACTCCATATAAGAAAATGATGGAACAATACCATATCATAAAACAAGCAAGTCGAATGATCGAATATAAATTATAGAATACAATTGATTTTATACTTGGGAATACAGTATAATATATAGATACACATCCGTAAACAGGCATGTCTCAAAATTAAAGCAGGCATACATAAAATTATGAGCGATAGTGCTTTCGGTAATCAGAAATATAGCAGATAGGAAAGAGAGTTATTTTATGAAGTTTACAAGAATCGATGAGAATACAATTCGTGCAATTGTGACAGAGGAAGATATGCAAGAACATGGAATAAAGATGGAAGACTTTTTTAAAGATCAAAATAAAGTACAGGATTTTTTGAGAAGCATTGTAGAGAAGGCAGGAGAGGAGATTGGTTATGAAGCTAAGCATGGCATTATGTCTATGCAGGTAACACCATTATCCAGAGGAGCTATCTGTATTACATTTTCAGATAATGATGAAAATGGGATTGAATCTATGCTGCGTCATATTAAGGATGCGATTGATGGAATTGAGGAAATGGATATTCCTGAACCAATTCCGGATGATTTCCTGATGGACCAGCTACTGAATACACCAGTGAAGAAAGAAAAGAGAAAAGAAAAAGAAGAAACAGATAGCAAGACGAAAAATTCAGATGTCTCTAAACAGATGATTCGTGTTTTCCGTTTTTCCAGCTTATCACAGGTAGAAACTTTCTGTGAAGCGGTTCCATTTGACAAAGCAGTAAAGAGTGATCTGATTAAAGATGAGAAAGAAGGCGGATATTATCTGATTTTAGAAAAATCCAGATTATCCGTAAAGAATTTTAATGCAATATGTGAGATGGCAACTGAGTTCTCCAAGTATATATCCGATCGTCCGGCCCGTGCCGCGCATTTAAAAGAGCACGGAACTAAGATTATTGAAAAGAAAGCTGTTGCAGTACTGAAGAAATTAGGTCGTTAAAATAAGAAATAGAATAAGATAGAATATAACTTTTAGACTAGCCAAAATGAGAGTTCTCATTTTGGCTAGTTTTTTTGCTGTAAAAGGAATCTGTTATGACTATATTCTACGTTTATGATCTTGCTGGCATGCGGCGTTTACTTATTTTATGAATGTGTCCTACTCCGGAAGACAAATGTTTTTTCTTCTTACTCAAGTCGAAACTGGTACATGTCTTTGTGATAAAGACAAATGTTTTTTCTTCTCCCTCATGAAAAAACAGAGAAATTTTTACGATGTAATTCATTAATATATTAGTAAAGTACAATTATAAAGCATTCAAATGGTAATGTGATAATTTACTAATACTTTAACTTAATAACAATACACTAATGTAAAAGTGTAATGTTTTAAACTGTAACGCAATAATGTATTAAAAACATTACTCAAGTATAAAGTTAATATAATAAATAATTAAAGTATTAATTTATTAATTTTTTAATGTATTATTTAAATAATATATTGATGCGTTAATGTTGTGAATTAATAATTCGTTGGTGTATTTAATGCTTGAGTAAGCAGCATGGAAAATTACTAATCTGATCTTTCCACACAATAAACAGAATGATCATAGAAAATTAGTGTTTTAGGTCCGTTTGAAACCAGAAGAGAAGTAAAAATACAGCTAAATAAGGAATAATAAAGCGGCATATTCCAAATTATTGATTAAAAATTTAAAGAAAAGCACATAATCTTGAATAAAAACTAGTTTACATAATATATTTATGAATTACTATTTGGCTCATAAAACGAATAAAAGCATCGTATTTCTTACAGATAAATGTAGTATAACCATAAAGAAAGAAGACAGAAGAGGCTGATTAAGAATCCTGGGTCATCCAAACTATTTTTGAATGCCAGATAGATAAAAATCATGCAGCATAACCATATTTTTAAATTTATTTCGCTAAATATACATTTAGCGAAATAAATAGGCCTAAAATCACCAGAATTTAGAAACTTTTACGCCTTACCATATCCATATCACCCCATATTATTACTAAAACTGGAGATGTTTTTTCTAGTATAGATTCCCTGGCAGAGCGTTTTTTTTAATAACCAGCTATAATCATGCTTTGGGCTATTCTATGATCTTATTATTTCCCTGCTATGGATGATTTGCTATTTAGTTTTGCGCTTTGCTTGAGTGTATTTTAGGAGAGAAGAGAGAGGTTTTTAGTTCCAGCAAAGTCTAAATCATAATTTTATAGATTTGATCCGAGAAAAAACGACCTCGTAAAACGCTCATTTAGGCATGCAAAATTGTTTTTAGGATAAATAACATGTCTAAAAAACAAAATGCGTATATGACGCGTATACGCTGTAATAGCGCTATATGGGCTTATTCGAGAGATCGTTTTTACAAAATAATACAATTTTCACAAATATGTACTAATAATATTATTATGTAAACTTAAAAGTGGAACAAAAATATAACAACACATAATATTATTATGTAAACTATAATGCACTGTGATATTTTTACAATTTAAAGGATATAATATCATAATTGAATGGTTGCGATTAGAGATGCTACAATTAAATATTCGCATGTATAATGCGACATTTTATTATTTGCATAAATAATGTAAATAATACTATATTGCATTTTATACTGCTATAAAATAAATATTGCAATTATGCTGCATATATTTTTAATTACAATTGCATAATGCAATAACTATTATTTTGCACTATATAATCAGAATAAATTAAAATTGCAGTATATATTGCATATTAATATACTTCGCATAAGTAATGCTAATATTTAAGATTAGCAGTTTTTATTACTACTATAATAAAAATGCAATAATGAATGCAACTGCATTGACTTTTAGAAGAAATGGAGTATACTGAACAGAGAGAGGTATAAAAGATGTATATTGCTATTATTGGAGACATTAAGGAGTCCAGAAAGTTAGGGGAGAGCAGGAATGCTGTTCAGGAGCAGCTGAATTCCTTGTTGGAAGATATTAATGAACGTTACAAAGAAGATATCCAGTCTTATTTTCTGATAACATTAGGAGATGAGTTTCAAGGGCTTTTAAAGGTTCCGGATCATGTGCTGGATATAATAGAGTATATCGAACTTAATATGTATCCTGTTCGAATTCGTTTTGGGATCGGTATTGGGAAGATTGATACCGGGTTTATCCGTGTAGAAGCATTAGGGGCGGACGGAACTGCTTATTATAATGCGAGAGAGATGGTCGATGAGTTAAAGATTGCAGAGAGATCGAATAAAACGACCTGTTCTTATATTAAACTGAAATCATGTGCTGAATTCGGAGATAGTGATTTGATCAACGCCGGTCTGCATGGGCTGTGTTTTATAGAGCAGCTATGGACGGATAAACAGCGTGAGGTCATCCATAAATTACGTCTTGGAATGACGGTTGAAGAGATCGAGCAGTCTGTCTCGGTTGTACGTTCCAGCATTTATCGCAGAATTCAGAATTCGGGCTATTATGATTATAAAGAGATTCATGACGCAATTACCAAAACTTTAGATAAAGAATGGAGAAAAAACCTTGAATAACATATTATTATTCGGATTAATCGGTCATGTTTTAGGAGACTTTTATTTTCAGTCCAACAGCTTATCAAAAGAAAAGGAAGCCAGTGCGCGGGCAATGTTGATACATTGTCTGCTGTATTGCGTTCCTTTTCTTTTGGTAAGCATTTTTCTTATTAAAACACCACAGCTTATGGGTTTCCTGCTTTTGTGCGGGGGTTTCCATATGGTAATTGATGCTTTGAAATATCGGTTTTTGGTTCGTACAAAAGGCAGGATACGAAGGGCATTTTCTAAAAAGTCGGTTGTATATATTGCCGATCAGTTGTTACATATCAGTTCTATTATTCTATTAGCCTTGTATTTCTCTAAGACCTGGGAGATACATTGTATATCTACTGTTACCTGTCTGCTATCACAGACGCCATATAATTCTCATACACTAGC
>SVEB01000023.1 GCA_015057635.1 Lachnospiraceae bacterium
AGATTACGACTATCTGGAGCGTGGCGGAAGGCTGCATCATCTGACTGCCCTGCTAGGAAAGACCATCCATTTAGTACCGGTACTGCAGTTATCCGAAGATGGCACACATCTTACCCGTTTCGCCATCAAAAGACGATATGCGAAGGCGGTTCATGAAATCATCGACCGCCTAAAAAAAGAGAATGTGGGAAGCAAACACCGGTTGTATATCTCTCATGCTCTTGATCCACAGCTTGCAAATGAAGCTTATGATCTTTTAAAAGAGGCATTTCCTGAGACAGAAATTATTATTTATAAATTAACGCCTGGATTCACCACACAGGGCGGACCTGGCTGCATTGCGATTCAGTCCATCTGTATGGAGTAATCCGAAAATATGGGGCTGTCACACTAAGAGAGTGCGACAGCCCCATATTTTTTCTTTATAACAATGCTTGTTCCTTTACCAGACAATCTATCTCAGATCTTTTTATGGTTTTTCACAAGCTTCACTAATTCATACCAGAATACCGCACAAAAAGCAATGGCGATTACAAGCAACAGATTTCCAACGGAAAGCGGAGCAAGCTTTAAGAAGGAATTGAGCGGGGAATAGAGGATCAGTGCAATCATAGCAAGTGTTCCGATATTCGCTGCCCACATCATTTTATCATGAGCAAGGCGTCTTACTGACTGAAATGTATAATCACGGTCTGAACTATTGACCTGCACCAAGAAGAGGTTCGATAACATGATGACAACCAGCCCCATAGACCTTGCAACCGATGCCTGATTGCTATTCTGATGCAACATGAAATAATATGTGCCAAATGACGCTGCAAAAATAATTACGCCCTGAAGCACACTCTTTGACAAAATTCTTGCTGTCAGCATTTTTTCCTTTGGGTTGCGCGGGATTCGTTCCATAATATCCATCTCTGCCGGCTGGCGTTCCAATACAATCGAACAGGTTGGATCGATTAAAAGCTCAAGCAGCACGACATGAAGCGGCAATAAAAGCAGATGAGCAGGATTAACTCCTAACATCGGCGCAAGCAGCGATGCAAACGCGATTGGGATATGGATTGTAAAAATATATCCCACTGCCTTGCGGATATTATCATAGATTCTTCTCCCATCCCTTACAGTCTCAACAATTGTGGTAAAATTATCATCCATCAGAATAAGATCGGCCGCTTCTCTTGCCACCTCACTTCCTCGCTTGCCCATAGCAATTCCAATATCCGCATACTTTAATGCCGGTGCATCGTTCACCCCGTCACCTGTCATAGCCACGATCTCACCATTCTCCTGAAATGCTTTGACAATACGCATTTTATGTTCCGGAATCACTCGTGAAAAGATACTTACGGTCTTCACGCGCTCTCTAAGCTCCTCATCTGACATCTTATTTAACATATCTCCTGTAATAATATGATCGCAGTTTTCCATTCCGATTCTCTTTGCAATCGCTGAAGCTGTAATGCCATTATCGCCGGTTATCATCACAACACGGATTCCCGCTTTCTTACATGTCTCAATGTCCGACTTTACACTCTCTCTTGGCGGATCTGCCAATCCCACCAAACCACAAAGCGTCAATCTGCATTCTGTTATATGTTCCGGTATCTCCTCTTCTGTTTGTAATGTTGTCGTTGCAACAGCAATTACACGTAAGCCTTCCTCTGACATCCTGGTAAGTTGCAAAAGTACGTTTTCCTTCTCCTCTTTTTACATCTCACAAATCGTAAGCATCCGTTCCGGAGAGCCTTTTGCCGCAATGATGATCTCCCCATTCCGTTTCCATATATGTCCCATCATCTTTAACTCGTTTGTAAATGCATATTCTTTCAGAAGCTCTCCTTTAAACAGCTCCTCTTTTACAATCCCGACACAGCCACAATACGAAAGCATTGCTTTCTCCATCGGATCATACGCATCCGTTTCACAGCCAAGCCCCATCACTTCACATAACGTATGCTTTGTGCCGCTTACCGGCCAGACATCCTGCACGGTCATCTGGTTCATCGTAATGGTTCCGGTTTTATCCACACATAAAACAGAAACAGCTCCCAGAGTCTCCACAGCCGGAAGCCTTCGCACCAGGGAATTCTTCTTTGCGAGACGCCATGCTCCCATAGATAAAAACACGGTCAGAATTACAGGGAATTCTTCCGGAATCATAGCCACTGCTAACGTGACACCGGACAGAATACTTTCAATCATCCGATCCCCAAACGAATGGTCCGGAATATTTAAATACGTAAATACACCAACAAGTGCGAACAGAACAGATGCAATTCCTGCACATAATTTTACAAGGCCTCTTGTCTGTCTCTGCAGCGGTGTATTTTCCTCCGGTGCAGCAGCCACATTCATTCCAATCTTTCCATATTCCGTATCCGCTCCGATCTTATCTACCAATACAGCTGCCGTTCCCTGTGTTACAAGCGTCCCCGCATAGCAATAATCCTTTCTCCAGTAATCTGTACCTGGCTTCACATTCTCATTTGTGATTTTCCATACCTCTTCTGCTTCCCCTGTAAGAGAAGACTCATTGACGCATAGATCATTGCACCTCACCACAATACCATCTGCCGGAATCTTTACTCCTTCATAAATCAACATAAGATCCCCCGGCACTAAATCCTCACTTGCAATCATCTGTTCCTCTCCATCACGTATCACCTTGATATGGGGTGCTGACAAATCTTTCAGTGCATTTAGCGTCTTGTCTGTTTTCCATTCCTGGATCACATCAATGCTTATAATGCCCACTACAAAAATAAGCATGATTGCGCCATCTCTCGGCTCTCCCAAAATGAAATAAATAATTGCTGCAACAATTAAAAGTAAAAACATTGGTTCACAAAGAATGTGAAGTACTTTCCTAAAAAAACTTACTTTTCTTTCTGGTGTCAGTTCATTCTTCCCGTATTGCTGTTGCAGTTGTTTTACCCTGTCACTCGTCAGCCCTGTCAGATTCTTAGTCTCGTCTGTCATAAAAGTTACCTCCATTTTTGCTTTTTGGCATTTAATTTGATAGCTCTATGGCACTCCATTTGGGATACTTAGTTCCATTTTGGGTATAAAAATAGCACACCTATGGAACATACTACTGTCCCACAGATGTGCAGTATCTGCAATCTGTTGCCACTCAAAGGGTGGCCCGGCCCCACGTCCTTATAGTAAGGTACATCGCCTGCTCAGTTTGTACTGTTGATCTCGCATTCTGTTTTGGAATGTAATGCAGTGCAAAGAGATTTACCTTTTCATTATATGAAGCAGGTTTCTTAATATCAACCAATCACAGATTTTTTTGTATTTTATTTCCATACTGATATCGCAGCAATCTACAGCAAACTTGATTGTAATCCTCTTAATTGTTGAAACTTATCATTTTAAAGAAAGATTCCATCTTTCATCCCCCCTGTAATCAATCGTACGCATAAACTTCCTCACGTATTCTGTTAATTATAAATGAGCATAAATTATAATTCTAAACTACTTTCTGTATTCTACTGTAAAATTGTCCGAATCAAAATAAACGACTTCTTTTTCCGGAAATACTTTAATACTGCGAACAGAAGTAATCTGACGTATGTTATCCTTCTCTATGTAATCCCCATATTCACATCGCCATCCAACCGGAGTCATTACGCCATCAACGTTCTCTACCTGCCGCTCATCACTATAAAACTCCGTAATCTTTCCTTCCTCACTTATAGTAAATATTCCGCTTCCGGATACTCCATTATAGCTAATCGTGACTTTCACATGATTCGCGTCTAACGTTTCATATGACAGACATGGTGCTAACAATACCGATGGATTAATGCATACAGATTCTGCTACCCATGATATCAGTCCCGCCTTATATCCTTGTGCATCTCGCACATCAAAGATCTGAATTGCTTTCCCTAAGATTCCCTTCATGCCCCCTTGCTTATCTTCTGTACAATAATCCACGCCGTCAAATGGTACCCCAAACATGGAAGAAGTACAGTAAGCAGACCGATATGGCTCATCATAAAACAGCCACAGATCATAATCCATATTTAGAACTTTTCCTGTCTGTGAATCAAATACAAACTTTGTATCAGAAAATACGGTACGCGTGACCTGGTGCTTCGGATAATTCTCCAATCCAATATAAGCACAGTAGCGTTTTAAAGGCTCTGGTAATCTGGCGATTTCCTCTGCCGTGCAGACCTCAGCTTTTTCCTTCACCTTATCTGCCCGGGCCTCCATTTTCTTTATAAATGCAGCTTTATATGGTGAGTATGGTATATTCCAATATACTAATACGCCACCTAGTATCAAAAAAATAATTCCTACAGCCAACATAACCTTATTTCTCCTTTTCATGCTCAATCTCCTTATAAAGCCTCTGATCAAAATAAAATGCAAAGCCTCCTAACAGTACAAACGATAATGACTTCGTAACCATTACCGGAAGTTCCATATCCACTCCGGATACAACCTGACATATCGTCTGTGGTACCATCATAATCCCTACTATGATGCATGCTTTTAAAAGAATGGCTAATATCATAGTTCCTAACGGACTCTTCTTTGTCACCAAATAAAGGGTCACAAAACAGAGCGGACTGATAATGCCCATATCCAACACATATGTTATCTCTGTTGTATAAACGCCGATCAGCGGAAGCGGAGTTTTATTCATAATCGTCGGAATCACATCCGGAAGCCAGGCAACTATAAGCGCGAGTCCGGATAACACTAAGAATATCGTAAGTCCCTTTGTGCTTTTCATCGTATGATTCCATGTTATATTCTTGATATGCATAAACATTCCAAATAAAGAACAGGAAAACAATGCCGTGTATACCAAAAACAGCTGATTATAGGTAACCCCAAACGCTATGCTTGCTGCATAATAAAATGCGACCGCATATACGGAAATTAATTTTAGCTCTGATATGCTGTCATTCTTTCTGCGATACTGCAGATAGGTATGTAAAAATAGTGGCACTAATACAAACAGAATGCAAAAATCCGTGCCGATGGATATAGGCGCTTTAAAGTAACTGTCATGCGCATAGATTCCATATCCATAGAGGGATACCGTCTGGCCATACTGATTGATAAAGTCATAAGAACTTGTGAAATTAATTGACAGTATTCCGGCTATGGTTGTTATAACCATCAGTATCATGGTTATAACTGCTAAATCATCCCTTCTTCCTCTCATCTTGCCACTCATTCTATAACTCCTCCTATATTTTGGTCCATCTTCATCAGTGTCCTTAATGTTGTCCGAAGATCCTCTTTTGGAATATCCCGATATAAATTTTCCATAAACGCTATGGTTTCCTTTCTATTTTTCTCTGCCATCTTCTCCATCTTTCCAGTGGACACCAATAACAGCTTTCTTTTATCTTTTTCATCCTGCCTGATCCATAAATAATTCTCCTTTTGTAAGTGCTCTGCCATTCTTTTTATATTCTGATAAGAGCAGCCAATCAATTCTCCCATCTCTTTTAGTGTCGGTGGTTCTGGAAACATCCCCAGTGCAATCATCATAAACTGCTGTTTTAATGTGATGTCTTTAAATGTTTTGTCCCCGATTGTCTGAATCCGATTGCTTAAAGAAAAAAGCGTTCCATAAATGGCATATTCATCTGCTACATTTTCTAATTTCATACTCTCTCCTTTAAATATATAACATATTATGGAAATAATATATAACATGTTATGTATTCTGTCAATATATAGTTTCATTTTACTTATTCTATAGACTGTATTCCATTTCATTCCCTGTTTCTTGCCTGAAACAATAAAAATAGACGGAGACTCCTTAATAAAATCTCCGCCTCGCTCCTTATGTGGTGTCTGGATCTGATATCGCGAATCCCCGGCATCCTTTTTAATGCTCTCCAATCCCGCTTTCACTGAATTTTCTTACAAACCCGCTTAGCAGGCGATTGATCGGTTTCTTAAACAGGATCGAACCGATTAGAAAGATTCCTATATAACATGCCATTATAATAAAATCCTTCTGAAGGACTTGCTGAACCACGCCCCCGATTGCCTCACGATTAACCGATATACAATAGGTAAATGGAAGCCATGGATTTAAATTCTGGAAGAACTTCGGTGTCAGCTGGATCGGGAATGTCCCGCCTGATCCGGCTACCTGAAGCACCATCAGTATAATGGCAATTACTTTTCCCACATTGCCAAAGACAGAAACTAAGGAATAGACAATCGCCGTAAACATAATGCTTGTCGCAATATTGCCTAATACAAACAACACCGGGTGTCTGCAGTAAATCCCAAGCAGATACAGATCTCCTAACGCAACAATCAATGCCTGTACGGAAGTGATCGTTGCAAAAAGCAGAAACTTTCCAAAATAGACCTGATAACTTTTATATTCCCCATGCGCTTCCGTAGTCAAAATGGAGCATAATAACAGGATTCCAACCCAGAGAGAAAGTACCGTATAAAATGGTGTCATGCTTGTGCCATAATTCTGCATTGGATACAATGTCTGATTTTCAATCACGACGGGCGTCGCAAGAAAATCACTTCTTGCCGTAACATCTGCTTTTAATAGATCTACCAGATCACGCAGTCCTTCCTCTGTATTAGCTGTCCCCATTTTTGTTACAATCTCCTCAATCAGCTCTTCCGTTCTTGGGAGGTTCTCTTTTACAAATGCAACTCCCTTTTCTCCACTATCTAACGCACTGTCTGCAATCTGCAATGCTTCGGATACCTGCGGTAACTTCCCGCTTGCAGAGTCCAATACAGCAATCACCTCATTGCCTGCAGTATCCGCATCCGTGAAAATGCCGTCTAACATCGGAAGTATCCTATCCTGAAGTGCTACATATGCCTGATTCAATCCCTCTGCCGTACGTCTGCTTAAATCCACCAGCTGTCTTAGTATTTCTTCTGATGATAAATCACCTGATTCTACTCTTTCTTGTAACGTAGATAAAAATGACTGAATTTTTAAAAGATTATCGCCGGCAACATTTAGCTTGTCCAATACATTTAAAAATGGCTGATTAGAAGAAAGATGATTCAGCCGTCCCAGCAGATTTGATAAACTCTGTACCACCTTTTGAAGCGTTGCCACCTTGCTCTGCATCTGTGCAATCACTTCCGGAGCGGCCTCTATATTGTCCTCAATAACTCCCTGAACCTGCTCCATAGAATCGGCTATATTCGCCGATAAGTGCTGCACAAAAGAGAGGTCCTCCAAAATAATCGGTGCCAGTTCATCACTCATAGTCTTAGCAGTATTTACAAATGTAACAGCATCCTGTGCCAGGGCTTTGCAATCCGTTAACATCGCATCCACCGTTGGAAGGTCCGCATTCACCTCCTTAATCAGTGTCTTTAGTTTGCCAACACCGGTTGCTGACTGATCCACTGCCTGATTGATTGCCCCAAACTTCGACTGGATCACAAGCAATTTTTCATAGGCACGGGTCAGATTCGGAATCTCTTCCTCTAGGTTCATGCCAATCTCATTTGCCACTTCAAAGATCGTATTGCTTACCGTCTCCACCACGGTTTTGCTGATCATGGACTGAAGGCTCGATACCCCTTTGTCCGTAAGCTTTGGTGCAATCGCATTCATCTTCTCATTGACTGTATAGATCAGCCTTCCTTTTGTGATATCTCCCGATACGATGGAAACAAGCGAGGCAGAGAAATCTTCCGGAATGGTGATCATCGCATAATAACGTTCTTCCCGTAATGCTTTAAGACCTTCCTCTTCCGTCACGAACTGCCATCCTAACTGCGTATTTTCTTTTAATTCCGATACAACGGTATTCCCGATATTTAAATCTTTTCCCTGGAAATCAGTTCCCTGATCTTGATTCACCACAGCGACTTTAATGCCGCTTGTGGCTTCCTTCCCATACGGATCCCAGGAAGCCTTAATATTAAACCACGCATATAACGAAGGCAGGATACATAATGTTACAACAACAACCAAAGCTGCGTAGTTATGGATGATTGCTTTAAGGTCCCGCCAGTAAATCTGAATCAGCTGTTTCATCTTTTACCACCCCCCCTATTTTTTCTTAGAATAAGCAAGGAATGGTGGATTTATTCTAATTTCTCAAATTATTTTTCATTTATTTTACCGTATTTTGCTTTGTTACATATTCCACTAACGGAACAATATATTTCTTAGAAGAATGATCATAGGACTTACTGATGTCCTGTGACAGTTTCGTCCCTTCCCTTCTCTTCTTCCACTTCATGATGACTGCGAACACTTTCATCAGCAGTTTCTCTCCCAGACTCATCTTTTCATAGTTAAGTCCCGACTGCATATAAAAATGTGGAATGACAGAAAGTTCTTCCTTTAACATGCTTCTCTCCCATATCCCATTTATATGATCAACTGCTGTGACCGATGTGGAGCCGGTTGCAAATAAGACAAGCTTTTGAATCGAATCCTCTCCCAGTCGCTTCTTAAACTTCTTCCAGCCACAAACCTTCTCAATCCGTATGTAACTTCCGAATATGATCCTGTCATAATCGGAAAGCATTTGCCCTGTAACGTCTTTTATATCCTTGATATCACAATGAAGTGCTTTTTGCATCCACTCAGCATATCGTTTGGTAAATCCCGTTTTAGACTGATATACAATGATACATTTCATATCTCCATCTCCTTGTAATCAATCCTACGCAACATAATCCGGAATTATTCTGCTAACGATCAAAGAAAAATTTCTCCTGTAAAATAAAAAATAAGGATGTCACTCCATACTCTTGACACCCTTTTTTATTCCGTTACATTCTATTTTTATTGCATTCTATTCCCACTACATTCTGTTTCCCACTGCAAAATGAAGTTCTCTCATGCCTTCCACTTCATCGCATACCTTCCTCCATGCACAGACGGAACAGTCCGTCTTTAAATCGTGAAAGATATGATATAAGGACCATATTATAATCGCCGGCATCTTCCCAGCTGCTCCCTGCCGTATCTAACTTAAGACATCTTACATTGTCTTATAGATATTCATATACATCATCCTTTCTAATCTATTTTAGAGCCTACCCTTATTGTAGCCTGAGCCCTAATGATTACAAGATACAGAAAGTTTCTTTTGTATCCTTTCAGGTGTCATTTCCAGCCGATTCGTACCCACTCCCATAACGTAAAAGCAAAACTGTTCCTACGGCTATATTCTATCAATATTCACACTTCAAAAACCGTCGAACTTCCTGACGTTCTATTATTTTTTACTAACAAAAATCGATATTTTTTGTATTCCATTGTATTTCCAGCATGAAACGATCCATCCTATGAAATACTATATCTGATACCATTATTAGAGTTATTAATAAAATTCAAGGAGGTCAACATATGTCCACCTATACTGGTGTAGTGAAATGGTTTGACACGGAAAAGGGATATGGATTTATATCCGCAAATCAAGGCAAGGATGTTTTTGTTCATCATTCCCACGTAAAAGAAAAAAACAATGATAAAGATTTACATGAGGGTGAATCTGTTGTTTTTGACGTAATCGATACAGAAAAAGGACCAAGCGCCATCAATGTTCAGAAAAATGACTGATCTAAATTTCACATATTAATATAGGAATAACACAATTTTAGAAAGAAGGATGATTATGAATAAAGACAGCTTAAATACTACCAATAAAAAAGCCGGAAACGGCAATGGAAATTCTGTGATCAACAATCATGAGCCCTCCAAAAATAAAGCAACAGATTATGTAAGCGGTGATTCCACACCATCTTCATCCGGACATAAATTTGGAGATACCAATACCAAATAAATTTCCCATGATCTTTTAAACCATAAAATAATAAAAGTGCCTTTGCGATTCAAGCAAAAGCCCTTTTATTATTTTATGGTATCTGTTTAGGATCCATTCTGTTTTACATCATATCGTCTCGGATCACGCCATGATCTCTTAATACTTTTTCAATTACCGTTCCTTTTATTTTCTTAAGAAGCGGTTTCTTTAATGCATTTAATGGGCCAGGAAGCTCGATTTCAAGAGGAGACTTGCCATCCATTAACTTCACACTGCTATCAAGCAGTTCTCTGACATCATACACACTGCCCCATACTTCCGGAACGCCGCGGTCAACGCCAAGCAATCCATAAACTGCTTCCATTGCGGTACGAACGGAATACTCGGTTGTGAAGATGGTATCTCTTGGTGTTTCCGCAAACTGGCCTAAGAATGCGAAGTTTACACATCCGTCTGGAATAACATCCGGTCTGTCGCCTTTTGTTCTTGGCATAAAGAATGCTGTGATATATGGCATCATGGTTGGAACACAGATTGCATGATTCTTTGCGAGTTCATCAATCTCATCCACTGGAACGCCCAGATGATAAAGCCATTCTGCTGTAATTTCCTTACCGGTACATTCTTTCATTGGTTTCTTAATATAGTCACCAGGAACATCGGTAAATAAGCTGTATATCCATACACATACTTCCTCTTTTTTCTGTTCCTTAAACTGTCCCTGTCTGTTGATTGTCCAGCTTAATAACCAGCTGGAATCCTGACAGCTTACGATACCGCCGGTAACAACACGTCCGCTTCTAGGATCTCTCTTACAGATATTCTCAATATAAGAGATGATCTTATCATCAGAGGTTGTAACAGTTGCAGATTCCCAGTTTGTCTTCTCAGTATCGGAGCAGAATTTCTCCGGATGTCCGAATGCCTCATCCTGTGCTGCGATCTTCTTCCATAAGCTCCAGGATCCACTGTTGCGTACTTCTGCATCTCCAACCGGCGCGTGGTCCTGATCACCGTAGATGGTTCCTTCTGTACAGCTGCCGTTTGTTACGAATACAAGATCATTTTTAGTAAGCGCGATCTCTTGGTCTTCCCCATTTACCTTGCACTGGATTGTCTTTGCGATCTTCTTATCCCCTATAAAGTCAAAGATCACATTGGTAACTTCCGTATTAAACTGGAAATGAACACCCGCTTCCTCCAAGTATTTCTGCATTGGAAGAATTAAGGATTCATACTGATTGTACTTTGTGAATTTTAATGCGGAGAAATCAGGAAGTCCGCCGATATGATGGATGAATCTCTGGAAATACAGTTTCATCTCTAACGCGCTGTGCCAATTTTCAAAGGCGAACATTGTTCTCCAGTATAACCAGAAGGTAGAGTTAAACACTTCATCATCGAATACATCTTCAATTGTCTTATCGTAAAGATCCTCATCCTTTGTGAAGAACAATTTCATGATCTCCATACAGCCCTTCTGGCTTAAGTTAAACTTTCCGTCCGTATGGGCATCCTCGCCTCTGTTCTTTGTCGCACGGCATAAAGAATAATTTGGATCATGTTTATTTAACCAGTAGAATTCATCCAGTACAGAAGCCCCTGGTTTTTCAAGGGAAGGAATGCTGTGGAATAGATCCCATAAACATTCGAAATGGTTTTCCATCTCTCTGCCGCCACGCATCACATAACCTCTCATCGGATCGTTGATACCGTCACAAGCACCGCCGGCTATATTCATAGCCTCTAGGATATGAATGTGTTCACCCTTCATCTGCCCATCTCTTACAAGGAAACATGCTGCTGCTAATGCACCAAGGCCGCTGCCTACAATATAAGCCGATTTGTCATCCACTCCTGCCGGCTTTTCCGGACGTGCAAATGCTTCATAGTTACCATTGGAATAGTAGATTCCTTTGCTGTTCTTTACGTTCTTGCCACGCTCTGTATTGCGGTATGCTTTAAGTTCTTTCTCTCTCTGCTCTTTTTTCTCTTTCTTTTCTTCATCCTTCTTATTCTTCATCATCACTGCTGCACCTGCTCCGGCTGCTAATAAGGAAGCGGCGCCTAATTTTACAAACTTCTTACTCATACTTCATTCCTCCTTATAATTTTCACTGTATTCTGTACCACCCATAAATTTAAGAATCCATCGAGACATAGATTAATTCCGATAAGCCTCGTTATAAATTCTGTTGTTTTCCATGGCATGGCAATAAGCAAGATTCCAACAAGCGTTACTGCTAACGAAATACTTAAGATAATCCACCATTTTGAAAGACCGAATCGCTTTGCCTCAATGGCTGTCTGAATCTTTAATGCCGCATCGATCAGAATAAAGATTCCGAGGAAAGTGGAAACTGCCTCAATTACATGTCCTGTCTGAACCAACATAATCAGGCCGATGATCATGGATGCAATGCCTAGTCCTAAGTCAAACTGAAACGCCAGTTCGAACCTATCCTTTGTAAAATAACCTAGCACCTTTATCATTCCACAAATCAAAAGAACAATACCAATACTCTTACAGATAAACCCTACTGTTATCTTTGGAAAGATCAATAATACTGCCCCAAGAATAACAAGACCGACTGCAAGAAAGCTGTATGCGTTCTTTACGATCTTTAGCTGTCTCATCCTGTCTCACTTCCTCTCTGCTTGCATCTATCATAGTCGATTGTTTTTATTTTTCATACAGTCAAAAAAATAGATGTGTCTGAAAATTAGACACATCTAAGAATTTGTCTGATAATAAAAATTAAAACTTCGCACTGACCTTTAATTTAATGTTTTATCAATCCGATTGAAAAGCCCAAAATCAATTGTAACGTCTGTGTAACGAGAAAAAGAACCAAATAAAAAGGAAAGCATCTGGATTGCGCAGTCTTCCTGTCACAACCAGATGGTCTCCCCTAATCCTTATATGTGCTGTACAGCCTAACCATATTTTCAATGGTCACTTCAAAAGAATCTGCACAGCGTTTAATCAAATTCACTCTGTATGGAGGCATTCCCTCATGAATCCAATGCAGTGTCGTACCGATAATGGAAAAACTGTAAAAGTCACAGATATACTGCAGGTTCTCCTCTGTCATTGTATATCCCTGTGCCGCTTTTTCTACAAACTGGCGCACTAAATATCTGCTGATGGTCTCAATATAATTCTCCAGCACATCCCTGCTTTTTGAATTATAAATATGAATCACCGCTTCCTTATACCCTAATATTAAGGTGGCACACCGCAGATATTCCTCATAGAAAGTCGTACACGGCTCTTCCTCTTTCATGACTTTGTCCGTTTCCGCCTGGAATACATCCTCTAACAGTTCATAAATATCACTGTAATAATAATAAAATGTATTTCTATTAATCTCACAGCTTTCCACAATATCTTTTACCGTCACCTTATCCAATGACTTCGTCTTTAATAATTCCATAAAAGAACTTCTGATTGCTTTTTTCGTAAGTTTGGTCATAAATCCCCTCATTTACTTATACTCGATTCTTGATTCACCGCTTCCGATCTTGTGGGAATCAGATGGAACATAGGGCACTACTCTTCTGATTGATAATTCCTAATCTGTTTTATGATATCCTCCAGATCAATCTTTTCAAAATCAGTCGTATCTACTACAATATTCGCATCACTGATAAAAAACTGATCCATGCCCCGTTTTATGATTTTATCCACATAATCCGGATAAGATAATGGTACCATATCTTTCTTCTCCTTTTCCGGATAGCAGTCATTCACCACATGACCTCTATGACGGTACACGCTATTGTCTCTCTTAATGAATCTTTGATAAATCACTTCATAATCTCCAGTCAATACAACAGAAATCGCCTTATATTGATACTTGTCGAGCAACTGTTTTAACCCGTCTCTTGATGAATTCTCAAAATTATTCTCCAGGATAAATGGTTTCTTATGCTTCATCATCTGCGCTGCCGTATAATACATGATCTCCATACTGGATACTCCAAGCTTTACCTTTTCCTCACGGGAACGAAAGCCTATCGTATCAAACATGATTTCTTTGATGGAATCTTTTGATATACAAGGGATATCAAATCTTTGAGATAATTGCTCGGCCATTGTGCTCTTTCCGGCTGCCGGAATACCGGTTACTAAGATACAATACATTCCATTCTTCCCTCCAGTATCAGTGCTTGTCCTTTCTTTGTTCCAATCTCTGTTATATCATCTTCTGTCTCAAACCACAACCAGGCAGATCAAATTTGCAATGCGAATTTGATCTGCCTGAAGATGGTTCAAACTAAAATTATAACTCTATATTCTTTCCTAACACTGCATATATCACCCCAAATATGGATTCAAAACACATGTAAAAGAATAGCTCTCAAACTGTGTAAATTGACGCAGGCAAAGACGAATTGTCTCCAATATCTTTCCTCCGTTACCAAAGCTGTTTTTCGGCCTCTTTCCCGGATGCAAATGGGCCCGGTATTGTGGCTACGCCTCTATGTTCCCCAAGGAAATCCTCGTTGAATATAATTGCCGTGCCATCCGGATTCTCAAATCTCTGTTCCGGCTCGAATGCATTTCCTAAAATATCGCTGTTAATAATGCCATTCTTAAAACCATCTAATAATTCATATACATTGGTCTTTAATGAATATGCCCCATCCTTTTCTACCAGTTCCACCGTGGCTGTATTCTCATGATCCACTAAGTTTGATTTTTCATTCTTGCATGCCTTCGCACCATTAAAATATGCATTTCCATCTACCCATACCGGCAGATGAGCAAAATGATACTGCGCTAACTTCATCATATCCGCTGGCTTGTCCATCTCAAACCATCCAATCCATTCCTCATAGGTTGGATATTCATCGAATACATGCGTTCCGACTACCTCATTGTCGGCCATCCTAAAGCCCATATCCTCTTTCACTTCTGCTTCCTTAACCGGCCAGTTCTGAATGAAGATATTATTATAGATACGATTATCACCATGGAGAATGGACATAAAGCCTGCAACCTCAGTCCGATGTCTGATATGGTATGGTGTATAACGAGGCTGATTCAGACCGTTTACCACATTATCGGTGCCGCCGCCTACCGATGTAAATGCTCCTAAAATTAAGTTGTGCACACATGCAACACCTTCCGTTGCAATACGTACGGAAGCCTTGGACAGCATAATATTGTTATCGATCAATGTCGGGCCGTGTCCAACCTCAATAAATATATCCTGACTCATCATTGCTCCCATTGCAGTCGGAGTGCCCTCAGGAGCATAGTTATCATGCAGCAGATTCTGTGAGATCCGTGTGCCCTGTGCCTGCCAGTCGCACCAGATTCCCATTGTGGAATGATGGATATGATTACGACGCATTACGACGTCAATCGCAGCATGCAGCTTGATGCCGGAAATCTCCGCACCGCCTAACTGCTGCATATTATTGATATTATGTATATGATTATCTTCGATCAGACTGAATACACAGCCCATGCGGCCGACAATGCCGGTCTGCTCGCAATGATGGATATGACAGCGTCTGATGATATGGCTGCCGACCTTTTCCTTCACCCATCCATGATACTGACCTCTGCAGACAGCATCCCGTTCCATCTGGGTCGGGCTCTTCACATGTTTATTCGTAAAGTAATGGTCATTTTCTTCATCATAATACTTGCCTAACGAAATGCCGCAGCATTTGCTGTTGCTGATCTCACAGTCTTCTATGATCCATCCCTTCGACCAGTGCGGTCCGATCATACCGTCCTGATAAGCGGCAGGCGGAGCCCATGTCGTAGCTGCTTTATTCACGTTAAATCCGCTAAAGGTAATGTAACCGATGCCTGTTTTAGAAGGCATGAAGCAGTTTCTTCGAACATTGATCTCCACATTCTCTTCATTTGGATTTTTTCCCTGGAAGTTCGCATAGATAACGGTTTCGTTGCCATCCTGCTCCGTGTACCATTTATAAACCGACCACTCCGGTTCCCAGGAAGGCAGATAAACTTCTCCTTTTATGCATTCCTCTAACGTCTCTGTCTCATATAACTGACGGTCATTTAAATAAACTGCCCCCGTATGTCTGACAACAGGTGCAAAATACCAGTCACCGCCTACAAAAGTGGTATAAGGATTGTAATTGCCAAAGACACCGTTATCAATACGGCAGACCCACACATTATCCTGATACTTTACCCAATTCTTAACTTCCTCTGCTCCGGTTATCACAGCCTCCAGAGGTTTTTCACTTCTGTAAATAATCCGGTTATCTTCCATACCTGCATTCACTGGATCCACATATTCCCGATAGATGCCAGGTGCGACGATGACTTCATCTCCAGGCTTCGCTACCTTTGCTGCATCGTTGATATGTTTAAAGGGTGTTTCTTTGTTGCCGTTGCCTTCTCTGGCAGCATTCGCATTCACATAAATGAACATATCTCTTACCTTCCTTTGCTTTTTTATTGCGGCGATCTGCAAAATCACCTTATCTTATCATTTATTTACATTCTCTTGATTGGATCTTTCCGAATGTACAACATAATGATATCAAATGGTTACATAAATAAAATGGACTGAATCGGTTTTTATTTGTAGTATCTTGTCTAATCATCCCTTCACCGCACCTGCCATCATGCCTTTTACCAGTTTATCCTGGAAGACAATAAATAAAATAATCATCGGCAGTACAGATAACACCAGTACGGTTAAAATCATAGGGATATTTAAGGAATGCTCCCCCTTAAACTGTCCTAATGCCAAAGGCAGTGTCTTGTTGGACGCGCTTTGCAATAATGTGTTGGCAAACGCGAATTCATTCCACATCGAGATCCCATTATAAATTGCCAATGTGGAAAGTCCTGATTTCGAAAGGGGTAGAATGATTTTAAAGAAATTATTGAATTTATTGCATCCATCAATCTCAGCAGACTCTTCGATCTCCTTTGGAATGATTGTCATAAAAGAGGTTGACTATAAAAAGGAAAAGACCAACTCCCGCATATCATGGACTGTTGCATTTATTTTTGCGATCTTTTGGTTGATCATCACGTTAGTTCTATTTTTTTCATGATTATGAATTCCTTCCGCAAGCAGTTTGATATGCTTTCGCAGGGAGTCTTCCATCTTCCGGATCCATGGTATATAGAGAATTATGTAGAAGTCATCACGCATGGATTTTTCGGATATTTCTTCAGAAGTATTATTATTGTGGCGGTATGTATGGTATTGATGTTAGCGATAGCATCGTTCGCGGCATATCCGTTATCCAGAATGAAGCTTAAATTAAGAGGGATTACATATGCCGGTATTGTGGCAATGATGTCGATTCCAATGCATGTCACCCTGATCCCAATTTTTAAGATGACGACAAATATGAAGCTGTATGATAATTTAATGGCTTTAGTTGGTCCATATGTAACATTCACCTTGCCGATGTCAATCTTTATCCTCACCGTTGCCAAAACTTTATAAAATATTACTATAAACATAAAAGTCTATAAAGTCATGTTTGATTCCCTCTTCAACCTGTCCCATTTCACGGATATAAATGGCTACTCTGGTTTGATATAACAGTCCAAGGGCTTAAATTCCCATACAACGAATGGTACACATTAGCATGCTCGTTTCGGTGAGCCTATGCTAATCCATAGTGCCCAAGATTAATCGAGGCATTCAAATCTCTGTCTATCACAAGACCACAGCATTCACATCGATATGTTCTTTCTGATAAGGATAGTTTGCGCTTTTTATTTCCACAGCCTGAACAAATCTTAGACGACGCATACCATGGATCTGCTTCTATAAACTCAATTCCATTCCATTCACACTTATATTGAAGCTGCTTTTTGAAATAGTAAAATCCCTGATTTTGAATTGCCTTTGCTAGGTATTTGTTTTTCATCATTCCTTTAATATTTAAAGTCTCCATAACGATTTTAGATGGCTTGGTTTTCACAATCTCATTCGTTATCTGGTGCCGATGATTCTCTCTAATATTACGCAATCGTCGATATAATAACTTTATTTGCTTTTCTAGTTTTCGAATATTTTCTGTTTTGACATATTCCTTTCCATTTTTATTTTGTTGATACTTTCTTGATACTTTACGTTGCAAACGATGCAGTCTCTTTTCTAGTTTTCTTACAACATAAGTCTTGTTAATATTAGAAAATATCATTCCATTGCTACATACTGCTAAATTCTTAATTCCAACATCAATTCCAATGATTTCTTTTGTCAGACTATTTTCAGGTTCTTTCTGCTCAATTCCAACAGCCAAAAACCAGTACTTTCCATCAAAACTCACTCGAGGATTTGAATATTTATATGGAGAAATAGGTAACTCACTTGGCTTAATTTTGATCCATCCAATCCTCTCCAACAATACCTTATCTTTTTTTACTTTCAATTTCTTAGGATCATTGAAAAAAGCTGGTTTGCTCCTTTTTCTGCTCTTAAACTTTGGTTTTTCCGCCAAACCTTTAAAAAAACGAATATAGGCATTACAAGCATCTTTGACCGCCTGCTTTGGAATATTATTGGATACATCCTTTAGCCATGGTAACTCCTTTTTCTTTAGAAGAGTAATCTCTTTACGAAGAGGACCATTCTTAATAAACTTTCCACCCTTTGCATAGTTCTTTTCTTCCCGATCAATCACCATATTATAGATATATCGTGCCGTACCTGCTGATTTCCACATGGAATACTCTTGCTCTTTCGTAGGATATAACCTAACCTTCTTTGCAAGTATCATCCTCTAATAACTCCTTAATCAATTTCTTTGCTTTATTGGCTCTTCTACCCTGTAATCTACCGCTAAATACCGTAACAATTTGAATAAGTTCCTCTACAATTTCCTGTTCTTCCGTTTTCTCTATATAATCAATAATTTAATGCTTGTTCCGTATTTTTTACACAGTTTCTCTACTAATTCAAGTCTTAAGCGAATAATATTTCATCCCATGTATACCTCCTAATAATAGGGTAGAATACCGAATGTAAAAAATCAACAAATCTTACCATGCTTTAATAGACTTAATATGACAGTATTTAAGCCTCCTTAACACAATACGTTACTATCGTTACTAGTTTGCATAGCACACTTATGATTGCCTCACCTTTTAAGTACCTTTCATTCAATTTTCATCCTGACTACCAGTTTCTCTATCCCCGTTTAATCATTCTCTCTCTTATCCTGATGCCTGTTCTCCGCTCTTTTTGTGCTATATGCTCCTGTACATGCTCCGACTGCAGATCCTCTCCTGCCAGAACGATCATTAGATTTTCCGCTTTTCACCTCCCCGATTTCTTTCTATATTCAAGTCATTTCTTGTCCTTATGTATATATTTTCACAAAATCACAAAATGTTGCGGATATTTTTATTATTTTCCCCCCATATTCTTGAGTATATATCATTACAATTCATCACTCTTATCAATGATTACCATTATTTTAGTGGTTGCTGTACAATACTCACAATTCGAACTATCTTTCGGTATGTTATGAGCATTCTGCCATTCATAATGAATAATAATTCAGAGTTAGTGATTATTTCATTAAAGGCAGACGAGACATAAATTTTTAACAACCAAACATGTTTTTAATTTCTCCTTGGCTTTTCCATAAATCATAAAAAAATTGAAACCGCCGAACTTGTTTTTCTAAAAAATAACGATTGATTCCTTCCCATCCATTATTGATTTTCGTTGTATCAACCATAAGTCCCATAAACCATACTTGCCGTAAAGCGGCAAAAGCGGGCAATGAATCTCGTTCCTCCTTTGTAAGCCTGCGAACGGCTTCATAACCACTTATGTATTCTTTCCATTGGTCTGAGTTTATGAATTGCTCGTTTATAGAACTCTCATCCCATAAATACACTGCTAATTCATATGCTCTGTAAGCATCCCCCATACAGTCGAAATCAAAAATTTGTGGTCTGTCTTTATAAAAATATAAGTTCCCGCTATGTACATCGCCGTGACAATATCCGTAATATGGTGTTTCCTTCGGTATTGTTTCTGTGATACACTTCCACATCTCAATTGATTTCGACTTTATGTCTTCTATCCACTCTATTTCAAGCTGTCTAGATTCACAAACTGCTTGCAATGGATGCTGAATCAGCTGATTATATTCAATTGGTTCACGGCTTACTTTCAAACAAGCAGCATCGGATGCTTCATGAATCTTTGCAACGATTTTTCCCATCTCATACAGATTCCTGCTGGCATCCTGTTTCACTTTTTCAAAAAGGACCGCATATCGTTTCCCTTCTAATGCCGTAATTTCCCACAAATATGTATCATCCTTTTGTTTGACCGGCTTGCATACATTAATATTTCTTTTTTGTAATTCTAAAATTATAGTGATTTCTTCTTCATAATCTTTCCTTGAAAAACGATTTGCATGAGAAACCCTCAAATAATATTGCTCCTCTGATGTTTGTATTTGATAAACATCATTAAGACCCATGCTCCACAGCTTACATTCTAAGCCCTGTAACCGATACCGGGAATTCACTTGTTCAAGCAAAGATTTTGGCGATAAAATAGTGGATAGCACATCAAAATATTCTGTTTTCATCTTCTTTTCCTTTCTGTTGTATTGGTATAATGGTACTCATTAGCTCAACAATATCATATATTTTGTAATTTTTTAACATATTATTTAAAGTTTTTCTTATTTAATTTTGATGCCAAGATATAAAATTCCAATGGGATTTGTATTTTCAGGGAAAGGATCGCTTATTTCATTCCCTGCACTTACATGCTCAAAATAATCCTGGAATCTGTTTCCACCATGGCAGATTGTTACCTCAAAAGAAAATTTTCACTCTATATGATTGCTCACTTTCTTCCAAGTCCGAATAGAAGGATCTTTACCGCCAGTGCGATCAGTATGATTCCGCCAGCAAACTCTGATTTATACCGGTATTTTATTCCAAGATTATGTCCGATTATAATTCCAAGCGATGCAATAAGAAACGTCTCCGTCCATATAATCCCCATTCCAATCCACTGATTTATCTGAGAAAATGTATCAGTTGTTGAAATCGCTAATACATCATTTCCTACCGCAATCCCGATAAGCAGAACCGTAAAATACCGAATATCCGGCTCTTTTTGATCCAGCTCTTCATTATGATAAGATCGGATTAACATGATATTTCCAATCGTAAGAAGAAAAATAAAAGAAATCCAGTGATCCAGCCATTCAAAAATCCATCCGGTTCCTTCTGACAGCTGATAGGATAGGATTGCAAATCCTCCTTGTACGACAGCAAATACAAAACTGATTCCGAAAAGCTTCTTTCCTGTTAATTTCCGTATCGCAAGACCTTTGCTGATGGACGCAATAAACACATCACTTGAAAGCCCCATTGTAAGAATGACTGCACCAATATACTTCATAAAATCCTCCCAAATCTAAAATCCCGCAGATGCTATATTCAATTAATAACATCTGCGGGATTTTAGATTCTCATTCATATTCTTATAGGTTGCTTAAAATATTTTTTCTGAAAATAAAATTATCACTTCACTTTTCTAAAAGCTGCCGCAGTAAGAGCGGGCGGATCTGAACATGATCCGCCCGCTCTTACTGCGGCGTCCCTTACTAAATTAGCAATCTCTCTACTGTTGTTCGCTATATTTTGCCTGCTGTTCTGCGATTAGGGATGCATCATCAAAGTAATTGATCTTCATGGCATCCTTTACTTCTTTTAGAGTCTCAGCAGCTGCTGCTTTCGCTTCTGCGCATCCAGCTTTTAACATCTCATAGATTTCCGGAATCTGCTGTTCTAACTGTTTTCTTCTTTCACGGATTGGTGCTAACTCTTCCTGCATTACTGCATTTAAGAATTTCTTCACCTTCACATCACCAAGACCGCCACGCATATAGTGTGCCTTTAATTCATCTAGATCCTTATAGTCTGGTAAGTATTTTTCAAAATGTTCTGGCTTGGAGAAGGCATCTAAATACGTAAATACGGTATTTCCTTCTACCTTTCCTGGATCGCTTACTTTGATGTGATCCGGATCGGTATACATGCTCATGATCTTTTTGCGAACGTCTTCTTCGCTGTCAGATAAGTAAATGCAGTTATTTAATGACTTACTCATCTTAGCCTTTCCATCTGTGCCTGGAAGACGTAAACATGCCTTATTATCTGGAAGTAGGATTTCTGGCTCTACTAATGTCTCTCCATAAATGCCGTTGAAGCGGTTTACGATTTCTCTTGTCTGTTCGATCATTGGCATCTGATCTTCGCCTACTGGTACTACGGTTGCTTTAAATGCTGTGATATCCGCAGCCTGGCTTACCGGATAAGTTAAAAATCCTGCCGGGATGCTGGCTTCAAAGTCACGCATCTTGATTTCGCTCTTAACAGTAGGGTTTCTCTGAAGACGAGATACGGTTACTAAATTTAAATAAAAGGTAGTCAGTTCACATAATTCCGGGATCTGGGACTGAATAAAGATCGTAGACTTCGCCGGATCGATTCCGCAAGCCATATAGTCAAGTGCTACTTCAATCACATTCTGTCTTACTTTCTCAGGATTATCCGCATTATCGGTAAGTGCCTGTGCATCTGCGATCATAATATAAATCTTATCAAATTCCCCTGAGTTCTGTAACTCAACTCTTCTTTTTAAAGATCCTACATAATGTCCGATATGCAGTCTTCCGGTTGGTCTGTCGCCTGTTAATATAATTTTTGCCATTCTTATTTCCTCCATTTTCTATACAGTCTGTAGTAACTTCTAAACAAGAGAAGGTATGTATCGTAAGCTTTCCCTTATTTGGAATTAAAAAAACTCCTATCCTTCATATACAAAGGATAAGAGTTGACTTCTTATTTATGCCACCATTGCAGTTTTTCGCATACTAACATATGCTTCCTTTATAACGGTCAGGAGTCCCGTCAACGCCTACTATTAGTTCGGGTTGCCCTCATAAGCCCATTCGAACAGTGTTCCAATCATACTACACTCTCACCATGTGTAATTCTCTGTAAATCTTCTGCGCTGCCTACTCTTCTTAATCATCGGTTTGCGGTGTTTTATTCACTTTATATAACAAGAATAGTCAAGTTTTTCCCATCTGTCAAGGCTTTTCTTCCTTGGTTATTTATCCTATTATATCCATACTGCCATCTGCTGTTGATTTCATTTGCCAGAATCTTAAAAATTGGCTGTCTGCCCCTATCGCGCGCAGACACTTCCATGTGGGCGGTGAGACTGATACTGCTGCTGCCATTTTAGCAACATTAAAAGAGAAGTTTAAGATTGGCGGGATACATATCGGAATTATCATCATGCAAAGTCCTTTTAAGCCCGCTAACAACCGATCCTGCTATTTTTAAGAGAACTCCTATGTAAGCAGCCAGCGTGCTATCTCCAAATTCATATGCATGCTTTTCTATTCCTCCAGCTTTCTGAATAACTCTCCATCTACGCTCAGAATATCCTCGATTGAAATATACGATCCGTCTGCCAGAAAAATGAGTTGCTCGTACTCCTTGATTTTTTTCACATTACCGACAACCGTAACATACTCTCCACCTTCCTTTTTCTGGTCGGCAATAAAGTAGGTAAACTCAACTTCCGGCTGATCTTTCAAATGATTTTTTATCATCTGGAGCCGTTCATTCAAATGCTGTTTGCTGTTTTCATCCAGTTCTATTCTCTGACCGGTAAGCCTTGCCGTTTCCTGAATTGCTGCTCCATGGCCGGTAAGCGCCGCAAATGGTGAAAACTGCGCCGCTCTGTCATAAAGGGACATTCTAGGGCGAGATGGAGACACATGATGAGGTAAATTTATAATATCGTCATAATTATTTTGCTGTTTAGATAAATGATTCATTGCCTTTCTCCTTACTCTGTTTTGCTGGTATTGTATAAATTTCTTCCAGCCATAATGGACGGTTCTAAAACAATTATCACGCTTTATGCCCGCCAATCTGCTTATTTCGCTCGATCGTCATCGCGCCTTCTTCTAGATTGGTTCCTTTTAAAATTGCGTTTTTTCCGAATTTCTTTTTCACATCCAGCATGACTTTTTGAAGCTTCTTTTCCCTCTCAAGAGCCTCTTCCTCTTTTTTTCTCTTCGCCTCTTCTGCACCAAAATCAGGAAACAGGCTTAACTGTTCAAAGGAATCTTCTTCTTTCGCTTCGCTTTCTGCAATCAGGTTATTTGCCACGATATTGATCCTTCGGACCGATAAATCCGGATTTATGATCTCATCGTATAAGTTTAGCACGGCATCGGTCGCAAGCTTTGTAGAGGAAGTCCTACGGCCAAGATTTGCAGTGCCATGCGCATGCTTTGGTGTCTTCCTGCCATAATGATCTGTGGTGATCTCCCCTTTATACGTTCTTAGGATTTCCGGATTATTTAAATTTTCAATATCATATCCTACCGTCAGTACGATCTGATTTGTCACAAGACCTTTATCCACAAGGTCAAGCATTAACAGCTCCAGCATTTCCCGTACGATCAGCCTTGCTTTCTTATAATCATAAGGACAATGCAGTACCTGTCCGGAGCTTAAACAGTTGGTCCTTGGCTTATACGCCTTCACATCCGCGATCGTGCACGGTTCCCATCCCCACGCATGGTCAATCAATAACTCTGCATTGATTCCAAAGAGCCGGTAAAGCATATCTTCATTATAAAAATCATTTGCCTTGCCAATGGAGCATCTGGCGATATCGCCCATTGTGTACAGCCCTCTCTCCTCTAACTTTTTCGCATATCCTTTTCCGACACGCCAAAAGTCAGTTAACGGCCTATGGTTCCATAAGAGCTTTCGGTAACTGATTTCATCTAATGTTGCGATTCTTACGCCATTCTCATCAGCCGGAACGTGCTTTGCCACAATATCCATCGCAATCTTACAAAGATACAGATTTGTTCCGATTCCTGCAGCTGCTGTGATCCCTGTCTCCTTAAGCACCTCCAGGATCATCTTTCTTGCCAGTTCCTTAGCAGAAAGCCCATAAGTCTTTAAGTAATTCGTCACATCCATTAACACTTCGTCGATGGAGTACACGTGGATATCCTCCGGTGCAATATACTTCAGGTAAATATTATAGATTCTTGTACTGTATTCAATATAAAATGCCATTCTAGGCGGAGCCGCGATAAAGGACACCTCATAATTAGGAGAGGATTTTAGCACGGTATCATCATAAGACTTTTCTGTTAATTTATGACCCGGTGCCTGAATTCTTCGCTCAGCATTCACTTCTTTCACTCTTTGTACCACTTCAAAGAGCCTCGCACGCCCTGAAATCCCATACTGCTTTAGAGAAGGGGATACCGCAAGACATATTGTTTTTTCCGTTCGGCTTGCATCTGCCACAACCAGGTTCGTGGTTAAGGGATCTAAATTCCGCTCAATACATTCTACGGAAGCATAGAATGATTTTAAGTCTATGGCAATATAAGTGCGATTGGATTCGGACATCTTCTATGACCTCCTTATATAACTTGTTTTACTACTATCATACCAATTTTATCGGATAAAAAAAAGAGGTCGATTACTACTAAAAGAAATTTATAGAATTCTGCAAAATCTGAAATACTATTCTTATTAAGCAAAAGGAGAAAACATATGGAAAAACTAAACTTTGTACTAGAAAATCAGTTGGGACATGCCAAAGACAATGAGGAATTAAAAGCAAATCTAAACGCACAGTTTACAGGCGAAACTGCAGAAGTAGGACTCTATCTTGCAATGGCAAGAGTCGCACAGCGTTCCGGGTATCCGGAAATTGCAGAAGTGCTAAAAGTAATTGCCTGGGAAGAAGCAGAACATGCGGCCCAGTATGCCGAACTTACCGGTAAAATATCCGAGTGCATGAAGACAAACCTGACCAATATGATGAATGGGGAGATTGGTGCCAATAAATTCAAGGCTGAGTTAGCCGAGAAGGCAAAAGCAGCCGGCCTAGAAGAACTCTATACGTTTATCGATCATGCGGCCAGAGATGAAGCAAGACATGCAAGCATGCTGCACGGTATGTTAAGCCGCCTTCCGGAATAAATTGCGAAGATCAGTAAAATTTAATATACTATTAAGTATTACATTTGGACTCGAAAAGACTTATTAAGATTTCACAAAACCTGGCTATGCATAAAAAAGCTGCCCATTCCCAAGAAATTTCAATTTCTTAAGGAATGGACAGCCATTCTCCTGCTCTATGTAGGCTCTAATTATTCATAGAATGCAAAGATTGTATTCAAATATGGAATCATTGTCTCGTTTGTACTATAGTAAATCTCATGCTTTGTTTTCGGTACAAAGATTAATTCCGCAGATTCAACTTCATTTACAAATAGTTCCTTCTTCACGGTATTGTTCTAAATATGGTTCTACTACCTCAGACATCTGTACATCATAACCTTCTTCGTCCAGATAGAATTCATTCTAAGTCAGTGTAAGATCTAAAGATTGTAATTCACCGTCCAGGTCTTCTTTAAATTCAACCGTAAAACCAAGCACGGTTACCATACATAGAAGAATTACTCCTATGATTATTTTCTTCGTACGTTTCATTTTATACCTCTTATTCTTTTTCATTTGTTTATGAAACATTGAATTCTCTAGCAATATTCCAAATCCAATAGTCATATCGGAGCAGGAGGTGGCATTCATTACAGTTTTTTGTTTCTGACAGAACTTTGCTGATTCATTCCTTCCTGTTCATACTTAACCTGTCCTTTTAGCGTTTATCCTCCATATGGAATACAAATCTATATTTATTTACTTGCCTCAAAAAGGAGAGCCCTAAGCTCTCCTTTTCTTCTTATCTATATTCTATTCCTTCCCTATTGGTTTTGTCTTTGAAATACAACACAGGCTCCTGCTATTCCTGCTATCCCCGAAATAATCACTGCAATGACCGCCTGTATCCTGTACCATCCGGTGATTCCATACCCAAGCAGCATTGCCGCTGGCCACGGAAGCATGCTTCCAAACCGGATTGGCAGCATAAGTGCGAATAATTCCATTCCCGTAAATACAAGCGAACACATAATGCTTGGATAAAATGTTTTCCTTTGCAAAATGGCTATCAATAAAAGCGGAGCTGATGCTACGAAACTTAAGACTCTTCCTTTTGCTATCATCTGAAACAGAAGGCCTATCTCATACCTTCCAAAACGATCCGCATAGATTAGCTTTCCTCCGATCATATAGATTGCCATACTGATTCCAAGCAGTAACAGATACCACAATAACCACATCGTAAATTTCGAGAAAATAAATACGCTTCTTGATGTCGGCGCGGATAACACATTGATAATGGTCTTATCCTCATACTCCCGCTGTATTAAGAATGTGATCACAAACCCGCTCGCAATCGATAAAAACAACGAAGTAATCACATTCGCGCTTTGGATCCAGTTGCTGATGTCATCTGGCGGTGTCGTTAATATCTTATCTTTATAAATGACCCAAAGAGCCGGCAAGATAACGATACAGGAACATACATAAAAAATTTTATTTTTTTTGATTTTATATAATTCTGATTTTATCATATTAAGCAATTCCGACACCTCCCGTAATCATTTTAAAATGCTCTTCCAGATTCTCACCTGCGATGCCAAGCTGTGATACCTCTAGTTCATTTTCTAAAAACATGCGATTTACTGCCTGAGGTTCTTTCGAAAAATCATAAATACGGATGATATCGGACTGCATGACTTTATAATTATGAATTCCAAACTTTTGCTCCATCAACATGCAGGCCTTATTCACATCTGATACCTGAACTTTAATATACCGCCGATTGTGTTTCGCCAGTTCTGACATATCACATTCTTCCACCAGCTTTGTCTCATGAAGGACACCGATCGTATCCACCAGCTGTTCCATTTCCGATAACTGATGGCTGGAAATCAAAATTGTTTTCCCTTCCTTCTCCGATAAATTTCGGATGAACTCTCTTAATTCAGCTATGCCGATTGGATCAAGGCCATTGGTCGGCTCGTCAAGAATAAGAAATTCAGGTTCATTCATCAGTGCGTTTGCAATCCCTAATCTCTGTTTCATTCCTAACGAGTAGCTGGAAAATGGCTTCTTATCCTGATACGATAGATTCACTAAATCCAGTGCATCTTTAATTGCATTTTTCTTTGTCGTACCTTTTAGCATAGAAAAGATTTTCAAATTCTCATATGCAGATAAACTCGGGTAAAATCCCGGCGCCTCAATTAGACTACCCAGTCTAGAATAGATACCCCTCGGATTCTCTTTTATGGATTCTCCAAAGATTTTAATCTCCCCGGAAGATATCGTCGTAAGCCCTAGTATCATCTTCATAATAGATGTCTTACCGGCTCCGTTTCTGCCTAGCAGTCCATATATCTTTCCTTTTTCAATATGCATATTGATATCTTCTACGATTTTCTGTTTTCCATAGGTTTTGCACAAGTTATTTGTTTCAAGTAAATATTCTTTTTCCATAATCCTAACTCCTTTCAAATATTACAATAACAACCTAACCTTGCCTTAACCTTGCGATTTGCTTGTTTCTATCTTGTTTTTGGAAAACTTGATTAAAAAATGGCTGCCTTCTGCCTCTTTGCTTTCCACATGAATGCTACCTTTATTCGCTTTTATCAACTCCATTACGATTGCAAGTCCCAATCCATTTCCTTTTCCATTTCTCGAAACATCGCATCGATACAGTCGTTCAAAAATATGTGGCAGATCCTTTTCTGAAATGCCTACTCCGTTATCCGTAAGGCTTACATATACGTTTTCCTCTGCCTCACGGACCTCTAACGTGATCAAGTCCGCATGACTATGAATCAAAACATTTTGCAATAAATTATTCAGAATACGGCGATAGGACGCCGCATCAATCACCAGTTCTATTTCTTCCTCCGGAATCCTAATCTGATACTCAATCTGATTTTGCTCCAGTTGCAAAATCCATTCTCCCATAACCTCACGACTGAGTTCGCCAATATCCGTTCTCTCGAATTCAAAGATGCGCTCTCCGGATTCTAATTTCAGCCATTCAAATAATGTATCAATATAGTCTTTTAAAATATTTGCTTTTTCAGAAGATAACTTTAAAAACTCTTCTTTCTCTTCTCCCGTAACAATTCCATCCTGAATGGCACTCAAATACCCCATCAGGGACGCTAGTGGGGTCCGGATATCATGGGATAGATTGGTGACAAGCTGTTTATATGTCTTTTCTGACTGCTTAAGATTCACTAACTCTTCTTTATATTTGGCAACAATCTCATTGATGATAAAGTAAGTCTCGGATAATTCGGTGTGATCTTTTACAAGAAGCTTCCGGTCTAAATTCCCCTCTAAAATATCCTTTAGAATTAAATTCATTTCCTTTACTTTTTTCTTGCTTTGGTATATAGAAAGCGCTAAAATAATAACAATCAGAAGCAATAGTATAAGGGTTCCAATATACATATCTATGCCTCCTGAGAGAAACGATATCCCACTCCGCGAATGGTCTGAATATATTCGGGATGGTCGGTATCTTTTTCAATCTTCTTGCGCAATTTGCTGATAAAGGACATGATATTGCTGTCATCAAATGCATACTCATCTTCCCATACTTGTTTAAAAATCTGCTTCTTTGTAAATACCATTCCCTTATGGGATGCTAAGAAAAATAAAAGATCGAATTCTTTTCCTGTCAGTTCAATTTTTCTGCCTTCAATCTCAACACTTCTTGTATCCGCATTTATCATCATATTTTTAAGCAGGATTACATTCTGCTGTTTTTGCATCTGCCCTAATGAAGTATATCTGCGGATCAGCGACTCAACTCTTGCTAAAAGTTCTTTTATGCTGAATGGCTTTGTCATATAATCATCCGCACCGTTTTTTAGTCCTCTTATTTTATCGGACTCATCATCCTTTGCGGTTAACATCAGAACCGGTACATTGCTGATCGATCGAATTTCCGATAACACGCTAAATCCGCTGATCTCCGGTAACATAATATCTAATATGATCAGCTGATAGTCATTCTCTTCCGCTTGCATAATGCCCTTGCTCCCCGTATGTGCAAAATCCACCAGATACCCTTCCCGTTCCATATATTTTTTTATAATACTGCAAAGTTCCTTGTCATCATCAATCACTAATATCTTTGGATTCATGTTTCCTCACTTCCCATTCAGATGAAATTATGTATTTTTACATCCTTATATTTTTTATACACTTATGTTCTTAATATTTTCACCTTGCAATTATACCACATCATAATCATGTTTTTACATAAAATATGCACGAACATCTACTAGATCCAATCATGCACTCTCATACAAGAAATAGCATGACTGGTCTAAAAAATATTTCAAATCTTATTGGAGGAGTTCATGGAAAGAAAAAACTTAATTATTGTTATTACCGGTGCATCATCCGGGATTGGTTTTAGCATAGCAAAAGAGTTAGCTTCCGACGGCAACAAAATATATGCAGGAGCCAGAAAACAGACTGATTTAGATAAATTATCAAAAATCACGAACATAACACCGATAGAACTGGATATAACCCATTCCGAGCAGATAGAGGCAGCTGTACATAGAATAACGCAGGAAGAAGGCCATATTGACGTCCTAATCAATAATGCCGGGGTTATCGGCTGGGGCGCTGTGATGGACCGGGATATGGACTACTTTCGAACAGTAATGGATATAAACTTTTTTGGCCATGTTCAAATGATCAAGCAGTTTTATCCGCTGTTAAGAAAATCCGTAAATCACCCCATTATCATAAATATCAGTTCACAGGCTGGCAACTATGCAATGCCATTCTGGTCTGCCTATCATAGCAGCAAATGGGCACTGGAAGCCTTTTCCCACAGCCTAAGGCGTGAGCTAAAGCCCTATGGCATTCGGCTATGTATCATCCAGCCTGGTGCTATTCAGTCACAGGCTTTTACAAATGATAAAAAAGACTTTGCTCTTTACAAAGCAAGAACCGATTCCGATTTTGTGAAATACGCTGCACCTATGTTAGATGCGGCCTTCAATCACCCTCCTGTATCGAAAGAAAAATCTCCGCTTAAGGTTGTAAATGTGATTCGCAGGGCTATTTATAACAAAAAGAACGCTATTTATTATCAGCCGGGACGCAGACTGATTCCTGACTTCATTATTGCAAAACTGCCTTATCGGACGGTAGACAAAATATTTGATAAGCTTCTCAGAAAATGATAGCATTATGCTCTGAGCATAACATATATGGATTTTGTTTTTTTACGTAGTAAGTGACATGGTGTCACAACTTAAGTTTTTTGAAAATCTTACTGGAATGTAATTACTATTTTATATTAGATAACTTCAAGGAATTGAATTAATCTAAATCAAATGTAACTTGAGAATTAAATACTAGTAAATTTTAAAAAAACGTTATGTCGCTAACCGAGCAAATGGGGCTGTTAAAAAATGAAAAATCATTTTTTAACAGCCCCATTTGCTCGGTTAGCGACATAACGTTTAGCAGTCTATCTATAGTTCATGAAACCAGTAATAATATAGAATATTACTGAATCTACCTTGCTAGCGCATTCTACTGTGATTTATCTAGTTTTTCATAAAGTATCCGTAAAGTACCATAGATAACAATACATATTGTTGATAAATAGGGGATACCGAGCGTCGGCTTTTCCAAATATGTAAAAATATTATTAGAGCAACTACCTGTTGCCGATAGAGTTAATAAATTAATGATTTCCAAACAATATGTTTCAATACATAGCGCTAGGATAGCTAGTGTCGTTATTATTCCTATAAATGTTCTATTTTTCATGCGCTTAATTCCTCTAGTTCACCAATTAGAAATAACCCCTTCATAATAAACTTCCTCCATATTATACCTGTAATTATATAACAAATTACAACAAAAATTTTACCGAATAAAGAAGAATAAGTAAATAAATAGTTTTTTGAGTTAAAATACGTCATTATTGATTGTATGAAATATGATAAATTGACTCTATTAATGCCTCATGCTGAGTGCTTCCTGGGTCTATAATTATCTCCGTAGAACATAAAAAAAGCATTATTATGTGATCAAAAATCGTTGAATGGATTAATTATTAAATATTGCAAAAAAATGATATAGATATTACTTTAATATATAAATTTAAAATTCTAGTATTAGAGCGGAATCATATGTAATAGTTTATTGAACAATTAGGATATTCGAGTAGAAGAATTTCCCCGGATATTTAGATGTTAAAGAGGGAAATGCTAAAAGTCTTATGTTAAAGTAATTGAAAAAAAGATAAAAGCTGATATGGTTAAAATTCAGCAAAATAGGTGTCATAACTTAAAACAGAGTGATCCGTATCAAGCCTACCCTAATACGAATCACTCTATTTTTAATGCCCTTTACTATATTTTGCTAATATTCTATAAATTCCTTGTAACCGTAACCCATATCTTCCGGCAGTAATCAATCTCTTCCTTTAACATTTTAAAAAGCATTATTTCTATTTTATGGTTTTATGGCGCTACACTGTCTTTCCAGGAAACATGCAGTTCTTTTCATACTCCGCATATCCCATTTTCTGATACAGGGAAACCGCGCGTTTATTTAACTCCCATACTTCCAATCGAGATTTCTTTCTGCCTCTTTCCTTAAAATAAGCATGGATATAATTCATGATCACAATTGACATTCCTTTTCCTCTTGCCTCTTCTAGGACAAATAACGTTTCGATCCAGCCATATTCCCCTTCTTCCCGGACGCTGCATTCCCCAACCAGCTGATTTTCACAGTAGAAATAGAAATTCTTAAAACTCTGATCTTCTCTTTGTGCCTCTCTAAATTCCGCAATATCCATCGGTGTAACAAAGATCTCATCATATGTTTGCTTAAATTCATCCGCAACAAAAGCATCTTCAACACGGAATTCCTCCACTCTTATGTAAGCCGGAAGCTCCAAGGAATACGTCTCATCCAGTACTTTCTCCATAAAGATACTATAATCTTCTTCAAACCCATTGCTTAAATAAAACTCTAATAACTCTGGATTTCGCTCAAATCCGGCATAGATTCTCGCCGTCAGCTCTTTCTTTTCTGCGCGAAGCTCTACTGCCCTGGCATAGACAGCATCAAATAATGCCTGTCTTACCCCCTTTACAAACTCTTCTTTAAGCTCATCTGCCGGATTAATCGAGCAGAATAACAGATACGGAGTCTCATTGGTCTGATGCCGGTTAACCGTTGGATACACATATCCACTTCCAATACAATGATCCTGCTCATCCATTGCAAGAAATATATTTTCTTTCTGATTTCCATACTGATCATTTTGCGCATTCTTTATTCGAACGTTCATTATCTTATCTCCTTTGTTCTTCTTTGTACCGGGATCCAGACTTCACAGTGATAGCGATCATACTGCTCATCCTCCCAGCGGTATTTTTCGATACATGGTCCCTGTATCTGTTCAAACTCTGCAGTTGGCAGCCATTCCATATAAATCTGTTTCCAAAGCTGGTGGATTGCCAGCGGATCTCTCATATCTGCCTTTAGCTCAAACACGGCCCATTTTGCAGATGGAATATGTATTTTCCGGTACTCGTCCGGTACCTCTTCCCCAGAGTACTTTAACCCAAGCATATAGCTTCGATTGCCATCCTCCTTAAATTCATAATGCACGCCATCCATCATATGCATTCGTTCAAAACCAAAAATCTTATTCAGCCGGTAATGAGAGCCATCTTCCCAGACCCTGTCACAGAATGCGGCGACCTCTTCCTCCACACACTCTGGCTGGCTTGTCTCCATAGACATTCCGACCATCTCATAGCCTTCCGATTCCACAATCCGATAATTCATCTCTACCTTCCCTGTCACCATAATCTGAAAGGACATTCTGGCAAATGCTTTAATCCTCACATTTCCTTTCTTAACTGCCGATGGACTGACACCATGCAGCCTTTGAAACGCTCTGGTAAATGCATCTATGCTTTCATATCCATATTGAAGAGCTGCCTCCGTCACCGTATAAGCAGGGTTCGTCAGTTTGTGTGCCGCAAGCGTCAGTCTCCGATTTCTTATATACTCCGCTACCGTAACTCCGGTTAACACATGAAAGATGCGTTGAAAGTGATAACTCGATAAATATGCACTCTCAGCGATCTTCGTGACGTCCATCTTCTCTTCTATATGTTCTTCTATGTAATTGATTGCCTGATTGATCTGCTCAATCATTTCCATTGTCCAATCCTCCTATAGTATATCGCTATATTCTAATGTACACTCGACTCTTTGTGCTATCATTTGTCCAAATCCTAATATAGAAAGGGAGCCAGATCTCTTATTAAGATATATCCGCTCCCTTTAGACCTTTATTTTTTTATGGCAAATAAAAATCTGGTTATGCTGAATCTTCTGCATATCTGATACAAGATATAAGAAAGCAAAAATGAAATCATAATAATCAAAAAATACTCGGCATACACATTCTCTACTCTTGGCATAATCCAATATCCTACCATTATTACAATGGTTTGATGAAATAAATATAACGGAAATTCTGCCTTTACAAAATGTTTTGTAAGCTTCCAGTTATGATTTAAAAAACGCCTTCCTAATCCAAGCATTGCAAGGATTCCGATCCACGACAGCAAACAATATGTAACCGTATTACCAAGACGTTCACTATACCCTCTTGCGTGCAGAGTACATCTTGTCACGATCAAAATAACCCATCCGATTCCTAATGGCGTGCTATATTTTTGTAGGCGTTCCAAAACAGCTTCATCACTCATAATAAAGTAACCGATTAAGAAACAGGCTCCAAACTGTGCAAAGCTTTTACCGCCAACATTAAGAACGTCATCCAATAATACAACCGGTATGCCTAAAAGCAATAACATCAGCATATTTATTTTCTTTCCATCCAGCTTCCTTTTTCTCTTTCGATACCATAGTAAGATGGGCAGGGTAACCGTCGATATGATAAACAGATACAAGATAAACCAGGTATGGCCCGGTGTAAAATGTCCGTCATATCCTCCAAAATCCGTAATCGTCAGAAAAATCTTCAGATGCGCGATATAACTTTCCTGATATCCATTATGAAATCGATCTGCTATGTACGTCTGCATCGGTACTACTAAAACAAGACAAGATAACAGCGGAACCAGCAGTTTGTGGATTCTTTCTTTTATGTATTGCTTTCCTGTCCGGTGCTCCAATGCATACATGGTCGACATCCCCGCTAAAACAAACAATCCCGTCATCCACCATGCATAAACGCCTATATTGACAAATGTCAGACTTTCTGTCGGTGTCCCGTTAATATAAAATATCTCTCCGAACGTGTTATAAATCATAGTTGTGTGAAAAGGAAACAGTAAAAAAATACAAAGAATTCTTAAGTTATCAATATAATATTTTCTCATACGCTCTCCCACTAGAAGTAAGTCTTTACTCGCTTTGTTTAAATATGCATTTAATTTACCATCTTTTAACATATTGGTCAATCAATGTATTTCAACTTCGATGCTCTTGTGCCAGACAGAAGATATACCTTGCTTGTTTTTCCATCCACTCACTTAGCAACAAAGAGTTTTTTCACTCAAGCCTTTTTATTTCTTGTCTTCCATAAAAAAACGGATAAGATGGCAGGTATTTTAACCTACCATCTTATCCGGTATAATCGCTTCTATCTGAGCTCTTATCCTCCGATGAACCTATTAACTTCTTTTCGGATCACTTCCATCTTTTTCGTCAATGTTTCGTACTTTATTACATTTTTCCTTATCTCTATCTAATGGAATCATGATTTCAAAGTCACACCCCTGATTCTTATCACTATTAAGTCTAATCTTTCCTCCATGCGCCTCAATTATTTTTTTTGATATGGATAACCCTAATCCACTTCCTCCATGCTTCGGATTTCTCGCCTTATCCACCCTTGTAAATGGAAGAAAAATCAATTCACATAGTGCTGCCTCTATTCCTACCCCATTATCACGAATATGAAGTTCGGCCATATCCTCAGCTAGCATAAGTGCAATCATAAGTCTGGTTCCTGAACTATTATATCGCAGACTATTTTGTACGATATTTCCCAACGCTCGTCCCATCTGTTTTTCATCCAATAAAACATATCGTTCCTCCTCCGGAATATCAAATTCCGATTCAAAACCCGCGCTTTCGATATCCGGCACATAGGATGCAATAAATTCCCTTAAAAATTCACACAGATCAACCGACTCCATCTGAATCTTTAATTTCGGCTTATCTAATCTCGTATATTCAAACAGATCATGCATCAAATCATGTGCACGCTCACTGTTTCGATAAATGACTTCTATGTAAGTCTCCCTCTCCTTATCCGACAGTTTCTCCTCATGATATAAATTTTCCGCATACCCAAGAATAGTCGCTAAGGGATTTCTCAGATCATGAGAGATATCGAGCAACATCTGTCTTTTGCTTTCCTCTACCTGCTTGGTTGTCTTCCTTTCTTCTTCCAGCATAAAAGCCAGTGTCATAACATCATTCTGTAAGGACTCATATTCTTCAATTCCAATTTTCTGTCTCTCCACCTGATAGTTCCCATTTGCTATCTGCCTTACACTATCACAGACTTTCTGAAGCGGCACACTGTATGCTTTTGCAGATTTTCTTGCATAGCACCATGCAAAAAAGAATAATGCAATCATCAGAGAACATAATAACGCGATATAAAATAAAAGTGCTTTTCCATATTCTTTTGACGCATGGTTTGCAGCAAAGATAATTTGTATCCTCATGGAAACAGGAAAACCTACAATCAGCCAACTCTCATTCTCCTCATCGTAGGCAACCGAATATTTATAAGGAGCAGATGGACTGTTCATGCTCACAAAAAAATCCGTAAGTTCCTTGATCGACATATGGTTTCCATCCCATATAGGCTTTCCTGCAACCTGCTCCACCTGCCCATTTTTATGTACTACTAGTATCCCACCACCATCCTGCACGATATCTTCAATCTGGTCTGCCCTTAGCCCTTCCTCTAAAAGCCTGCCCGCCGTATGCTGAAAGGATGCCATAGAAGGCCTGATATAGGCTGCGCTGACCCAAGTCCCGATTGCAACAATAAGAGTTAACGTCAGGATAAAAAGCGGAAACATCATCAGATAACTTTTTCTTAATTTTCGTTCCATCGTTTTTCCCCTCATCAATGCTTTTGCATTTTATATCCAACCCCTCGCACTGTCACCAGATATTCCGGCTCCTTCGGGTTTGTTTCAATCTTTGCCCTGAGCCTGCTGATATGTACCATAATCGTATTATCGTCGTACAGATAGTCATCCTCCCATACAATCCGATACAGCTGCTTTTTGGTATAGACACACCCGGGATGTTCCATAAACAAACGCAGCAGCATAAATTCCTTCGCCAGTAGCGGAATCTCTTTTCCTTTCTTAAAAACTACTGCTTCCGAAAGATTCATCCTTAACTCCCCGCAGGCAAGCTGCTGTGATTCTTCCTTCTTCTCATTTACGTTCTCTGCCTGCGCTCTGTACTTTTGCAAATGCCTATTTTGAATATTCACTCTTGCCTTCAATTCCGCCATGCTGAATGGTTTAACAAGATAATCATCTGCGCCCAGAGACAATCCATATATCCGATCGATCTCCTCTGTTCTTGCCGTTAAAAATATTACCGGCATATCGCTTTCATTTCGAATAATCTGTAACAGATGAAAGCCATCCATTTCCGGCATCATTACATCAAAAATGCCCAGATCAATTTTTAGCTCCTTCAGTATTCTTAATGCCTGTAACCCATTCTCTGCCGTTACCACTTTATGACCTTCCCGTACCAGGTTATCTCTCAATAGATACAAAAGATCCTTTTCATCTTCTACCACAAGTATCATCATATTTTTTCTACCTCGTTTTTGATAGTTTCATTCTATCAGAACAGCTTCATCTGGACAAACAACATTTGTCTCTTTACAGTTAACATTAACCGCAAATACTTTTGTTGCATAATGAAGCCTTAGTCCAGTCTGATACAGTACAATATCTTTGGAACCATCACTACAGATACTTCCCCCTCCTGTCTTTTCTCCTCTCACAATGCCCAATCCCATTGCCTGATAAATCGCTGCAAAATGCCCACAAGTGGAAAAACATGCTCCATCCATAAGCAGTTCACTTTCAAAAGAGACTTCCTCTGCTTTCGGAATTACCGGCTTATCATATCCGGCAAGTTTTTCAAGAAAAGAAAGATCATTTTTAAAATAATCAAATGGCTGGGTGATCAAATAGCTTAATAGTTCCTTTGCCATTCGTGGATCCCCGCCAAAGTTTCCGCGAACATCGATTACAACTTTTTTCAGATGCAATTCCTTTACCTTTGCAAAAAAGTCCTCCAAAAATTTAGAAAAAGACTGTTTTCCTTCCATAAATACTTTGATACGTAACGTAGCAGTATCATCTGAAAATGCACTGGAATAATACTCTTCTCCCGCATATTGAGCCATCCGAAGGCCCCAGCTGTCCACATTATATTCTTCGTTGTATTCCGCATCCACGACCTTAAAATAGATATCCCCATCCTTTCTCTGATACTGTATCACAAACTCATCCGGCTGTTCGATGAAATCATAATACTTAGTAGGAAAATACAGATTCAGTATGTAATATGCACCTGCAAGATTATCTCCGTCATGGCTGATATTTGATAATAAGGTATTGATAATCTCTTCCGATGGTATGCCATTGATGCTTAAGATACGTTCGTTGCTCTGCCCATCAAATAGCCGGTTCCCTTCCACCTGGATTTTAAGCGGCAAAAATTTCGCATTCTGTTCCCGATTCTTTTGCAATGCTTTTGAAATGGACAAGTTCGTATGCCCACATCTCACCGCAACTACAAGCGGATTGATCAGCCTGTAAAACTCTTCTTCTGTCATATTCTCTTGAATCTGTTGTTTCGCCTGTACAAACATTTCACGTAAAGACTCCCTGTCCGCGTAGTACATAGGACTCTGTTCAAACAAAACAGTTTCCAACTGATTCAAGTCACGCTGCAATGCAGCTTTTGAAAATGTGATCGTATCTGCATTTTTTACATCTACCCGTTTTCCAAAGTAACCACATACTCCAAGAACCATAACAGTCACCGCCATAATCCCTTCACCTATAAGAAAGAATTTTATTTTATACTTTTTTCTTGCTATCATTCTCATACCGAGCAAAAGCACGGTTAGTATGCAGGTAAATATCAAAACACGTATTATTCTATCATGATATAATAAAATCATTTTTTCCTCCCACCCTCTCTTTGATAGGTATACTATAACATTGAATTCTTACACCTGCCAATCACGAACCTTAAATCAACCTTAAATCTCAACCTATAAAGCAGTTCTCTTTCCTTACACAAGGGATAGAAAGATAGAACTTTTCTTAATATAAAATTTTTTATTTTTTTCTTCTAATTTTCATACTCCTATCATAAATTAGAATAGGACATGCCTTAAAGGACCAATCCGTGATTATCTATACTGTACATAAATAAATTGGTTGAATGTGTGTCGCTGTATAGGATGAAATACATTCGAATACATGTTAACAAGGAGGAAACAATATGGGAGATAAGAATCCTGCTGCAAGAAAAAAGAAAGCTGCCCGGAGGGCCATTGCAAATGAAAGATCTGCTAAACTAGCAAAAGGAAATGCCAAAAATGCGGCTAAAAAGAAAGCAAATATGGCAAAAATGAAACTGCAATAAACACAAAAGGCTCTGTTCTGATAAGATTTCTAAACAAAATCCTATCAAAATCAGAGCCTTTATTTTTATAATAATCTTATCACTTACTTATTTATAATTCACCCTATCAGCCAACACCATGCTGTATAAAATTCTTTTCTTCCTTTAGATTAAGCACATATGGGCCAAGGATGATGTCTGTTACCAACATACCCAGGCAAGCCAAACAATGCGGTCGCATCATCTGGCTTGTCTAAATTATCATTGAAGATCTGAATTTACAGAGTTTATTTCACACACTCACTAAAATAATGAAGCATCCTTCCTACAACACCATAAACTTTTATTTTAAATAGCAAAATCAAATAGAGACCAGATAAGCCTGGCCCCTACTTGATTTTCCTTTATCTTGTTACTTCCCTATATAACCCAATGGTTTCTTTAACTTCTCCACCATATATAAAGTAATAATCCACCTGCTTCATTGCTTCCGTATAAATGTACTGCCCATACATCGGGATTCCACAGTACATCACGGTATGCTCTGCCGCAATACCAAGACCGTAGCCTTTTTCAGAAAGGATAAGTGGCATTCGTAACATTCTTCCGCCAAATGAAATAAAACGCGCCATCCCATTCACCCGCTGCAGGTCATCATCTAACATCCCTTTTACTTTTATCTTCTCATTTTTCTGCCAGTCAAAATGATTCCACGTCTGAATCCTGTCATTTCCAAATTCAATCTGCCGCGGCACTTTTGCATCTTCTTTTAGCAGCAATGTTCCCTTCTTATCAAAGAAATGCAGTGCACCGGTCTTTTTCTCAATTCGAACAACAATCCTTGCCGTAGCCACCTCAAACTGTGTAGTGCTCTCTCTTGCAGTCCAGGCAGGCTGCTCATCCGGCTCATAATCCCAGTATCCTTTTGCAAAGTCTGCTGTCTGTCCTCTTTGAAACTGCACCCGGATTATGGCTTCCCCTACCGGGGTTAGGCGGAGCACTCCATAGCTGCTGGTCAGATCCACATATTTCTTTGTTCTTTTCCCCCAGCGAATAGCACTGTCAATGCGGCTATGACCTTTTGGCGTTAGCATGCTGCTATCTACTACATCATAGAACTGATATGGAGATCGATTCATGGTATCTCCTGTCATTGACTGACGCATCCGTTTCTCTTGTAACGGCTTTTCCTGGGGTAACTTCTGCTGTAATGTATTCTGCATAATTGGTTTTAAAATCATACTTTTCTGTAACTGTCTTTCCATCGCAGGCTTTGCATTAGCACTCGTTTCAACCTGCTTTTCTATGACAGAATGTCTTTCTGCAGCTAATTTCTTTTCTGCAACACTCTGTTTTCCTGCAGCAGCCTGTATACTGTCATTCTTTTGTGCCACTTCTTCCGCCTGTGATTTCAGATATTTTTCCTTCGTTCTCTTTAGGTATCGCTCAAGATCCTGCTGTTTTTTCTCCTCACTTATCACATACTCTGTTCTTTTATATCGAACCCTCTCCGGTTCACTCTGATTTTCCAGAAAGCTCATCCGTTTTTCAGCGGATACCGGCTTTGCAATCAGTTCCGATAAATCTCCCAGATGCACGACCGCCAGCTCATGAAGTGCTCTCGTTGCTGCCACATATAGCAGTTTTACATACTGATCTTCTGCCGGATACTTCTCTTTCGATGGATGATAAATGAGGACCGCATCAAATTCGAGACCTTTCGTATATTCCACAGGAAGCACCATAACACCCTGTTCAAAGACAGCGGTCTCCAAATTGCTGTCGGTCAGTGTTATTTTCTTACCTAGCTGACTGCTTACGCTGCGAGCCTCTTCTTCATCCCGGCACACAACGGCAATTGTCTCATGGCCCGCCTTCTGCCATTCTAAGATGATATCGCCTGCCGTATTTACCATATTTTCCTCATTTTTACAGTCAGATACGCGGACCTCACTGCCATGACGGATGATTGGCTCTACCGGATAAATCGGAAAATTGCCATGGCGTAAGATCTCAGTGGCGAAGTTCGAGATCTCGACCGTATTTCGATAGCTTTTCTTTAACAGTCCAAAGCTGTCATACATCCCGGTCAGAACGAGTTTCTTTAAATCCTCCCAGTCATTTAGCCCGTATCCAAAATGAATATTCTGTGACACATCCCCCATAATTGTATAGGTACATCCTCTGAGGCAATAAGTGAGGGCGCCATAGGCCATCATTCCAAAATCCTGTGCCTCATCGATGATGATATGGCTTGCTTCCCGAATTCCATCCGCCTCCTTGATTCGTTTATACAGGTATGCTAACGCCGCTAAGTCGTAGACATCATACGTATTCTCTTCGACTTTGATGGTATAGCCTTTGCTTCTCTGGGATTCCAGAAACTCTTCATACAGAGTAAAGATCGATCCTTTCCATTCATCTTTTCCAAAATGATATTTGCACTTCTTATTTAATTCTTTTTTCTCTTCCGGTGTATAAGATACCGATTTGCCCGAGAGTTCATTTTCCAGTCTGGAAAGCAGACGCTCATTAAGGGCATCGATCTTGCTCTGCATGGATAGCAGCGGATTCTCTCTTATATACGTTTCAATCCGCTCACGTTCCAGCAGCACGACGCCGTTCTTCTCAATCACTACCTGATCCCCCGGAATCGTATTCTTCTCATACTCGGAACAAAACGCCTCCAGATCATGAAACCACCCATAGCTTCCCTTTTTGGTGGCAAGTTCATCCTTTCTGTCAAGGAAACCGATTTTATGAATATTCGGTTCCCAGTCCTCATAAAGCAGGCGGATAAACAGCTGTTCCATAGTCATCTGGGAAACCCCATACACGTCGAGGTCCGGAAGCACACTTGTGATATAGTTCAGTAAAATACGGTTGCTGCCGATGATATAGAAATCCTCTGGCCGGAATGTATCATAATTATATAGAATATAGGAAATGCGGTGCATGGCCACCGTGGTCTTTCCGGAACCTGCAACACCCTGAACAATAAGATTGGTCTTCGGAGACTTTCTGATAATCGCATTCTGTTCCTTCTGAATGGTTCCGATGATCTCACCTAAGACAGCCTTTTTGCTCTTTGCCAGATATTTTGTCAGAAGCTCATCATTTGCGACCACATCCGAATCAAAAAAGTCAACCAGCTTGTCCTTTGCAATCTCATACGTACGCTTGCGCTTTAGATCAATCTCATGGACGCCTTCGTTCTTTACTTCATACGTACAGTTCCCAAGCGAATTCTCATAATAAATGGAGGCAAGCGGCGCTCTCCAGTCAATGACAATCGGATCCAATCCACCGTTTTTTGCAATACCGACACGGCCAACATAATAGGATTCATCCCATTTCACATTCGGGTCCTTAAAATCAATCCGACCGAAATAAGGCTTGTTCCTCGCTTTCAGGCATCTCATCAAATCCCGCTTATTCTCCTGAAACCGGGATTCCGTATTATGCCACAGCGCCAGGATTTCTTTATCTCTTGTCTCGTATGCATCGAGCATATCCTTTAACTCATCCGTCAGTTCCTGGTTATACTTCTCCGTGCGTTCCAGATTCTCCTGTGCCACTTTTATAATGTCGGCCAGCTGCTTTTCTTCGTCTGCTCTGCTTGAACCATAAATTCTTCTTTCCGTCTTTTCTTCCTTCATGATCTTCTCCTTATATTCAAAATCACTTCATGGATTTATCGTATCATTTTATTAAAAAAAGGTATAGACTTGTTTTTACAATTGTTGTATAATTGAAAATGAAGTATGTCTACAGGACATACTTCATTTTTTTATATTCATCTGATTTCATCTATGATTAACGTTATCACTATATCCTCTATGAGTTGAAATGTACCTATGACTGCGCTAGCCGCACCGTAAAGAAAAGGGATTAAAAACTTCATAAATTCCCTGTTTCTTCTTAGCTTCTAAAAGTTTCTCCTTCATCGGGCAAAATAAAATCAATGCAGGATTCATTCTGCTATCCTAAGAAAGGAAACTCTCCGATGAAGGATTTTTACTAAAGCCACGTACCGTGTGGTATAAGATGGATTTGGATTTATCGATGCAAAATATAAAAGAAAGAAAAAACAGCTTTCCTCTGTCACTTATCTAAAAGAGAAAGAAACCTTTCTTATCTTTTTCAGATTGTATCAGGTTCCACAATACGTTTTATATTTACAGCTCGATGGTTTTGGAAGTTCTTTATACTCTTCCTGATCTTCTGAATGAGCATACGGTTTGGAGAGAACTTTTAGAAGTTTCTCCATCCTGCTATAATCATTGTATTTTACCGCGGCCTCCAATGCCTCTTCTACTCTATGGTTACGGGGAATCACTGCCGGATTGCTATTTCTCATAAGTTCTTGTGAATCTTCTTTTGACCGATTCTGTCTTGTCAGTCTTTCTTTCCATAAATGATACCAATCTTTAAATTCCTCTGCATCATAAAGTTTCGTATCTTGTATACGGTCAAATGTCAGCTCTATGAACGTATTCGTATAATCCGCATTCTGCTTATGCATAATGCCTAATAATCTTTCAAATAAAGCTTCATCTTCCGCCTCTTCATTAAATATTCCAAGCTTGGAACGCATTCCAGAAAGCCAATTTTCTTTATAGATATTAAAGAACTGGGAAACTTCCTCTTGCGCTATCCTTACCGCTTCCTCCTGATCCGTATTTAGAAGGGGCAGTAACGTTTCTGCAAATCTTGCCAGATTCTAAGCTGCGAGTAGTTGGAATCCCTAACGCATACATTGCTTCACTTATGATATATTCTCTTAACATAGGACCAAGCGTAGCCTTTCCGTCTCCACCTCTGGAATATGGCGTCCGGCCTGATCCTTTGAGCTGGATATCAAACCGCTCTCCTTCCGGAGTCACATATTCCCCCAACAGAACGACCCGTCCATCTCCCAACATTGTAAAATATCCAAATTGATGTCCTGCATAGGCCTGTGATATTGGTATCGATTCTTCTGAAATTTTATTTCCGGAAAATAGATCTGCTCCAATCTCACTTTTAAGTTCCTCTGCATTTAGCGCCAAATCTTTTATCAAAGGCTCATTTAGAACAACGATTTCAGGGGAAGGCACGGAACTTGGATTTTGTTTAGAAAAAAAACACTTCCGAAAGTTTCGCATACGTATTTTCTAGATGTAAGCTAGTTCTGACAACCCCTTTCATTTCACCCATTCTATTTTCATCTCCTATTAATTCTCATCTCCTGTTTCCTATTAACCACTATTAGTTTGTGCTCCTATCCTTATTTCATTCTTCATTCATAATGGAACAAATGGTCCTCTGCGAATCGATAAGATATTAATCGAAATTTTATATGAGTATTTCTTACACTACCTGCCAGCGAAGCACTAGATTTCATAGCATGATTGCCTGATCTGAATTACTGTAGATCACTATTGTCCAAACGGATCATATCATATGCTAATACCAATGTTTTTTCTTTTCCCTCTTTTGTAAACCCATGGCCTTCCTCTTTCAATATATGTAAACTGGCATTTTGATATCTGCTCGCTGCTTTCCTGCTATATTCAAATGATACAACCGGATCTTTATCTCCATGAATAATAAGGACTTTCCCCTTATAGCATCCTATATTTTGGAATGCATCAAATTCATGTATTGATGTGAAAAATTTTCTACCTAATGTCATACCTTGAAATTCTACTTTTTCAGGGATTTCTGAAATTTCAGGAAACTTCTTACGCCAATCATTTGCAATACAAAATGCCGGATAAACTAAGATCAGTCCTCTCACACGACTGCCTAAATTATTGACTGCCATAGCACTGATTAATCCACCCTGACTTTCTCCCCAAAGGAATATGTTGTCCTTATCGGTACAGCTCCAAGTACTTATCTCATTGAATACAGCTAGCAGATCTTCTTCTTCCGTAAAAAGTGTCATCTCTGTCGTCTTCATACTACTTTTAGAATGTACGGAACCTCCGCAAAAATCATGATAGAATACTCCGATTCCCCGCTCCGTTAAATATTGGGCATATGGTTCAGCCCATATTCCACTTCCGTTATAGCCATGACTGAAAATAACGATCGGATACTTGTCTTTTTTCTCCGGTTTACAAAATACACCATAACTCTCCCGTCCATGGTGACTTATTCTCATTTCTTCCTTTTTCATAATCACCTCATCAAGCATACTACCTCGACTTTCCTTTCCTGTTTAATATAGGTAGCTATCCTCATTTCTTCCACCGCCACGAGTTTATTAACTTTAGCATCTTATGATTGTTTCGTACTGCAATACTCCTCATATTGTTTCCTGCACTCTTCCATAATAGTATCAATTCCGGCAGCTTTTAATTTCTCTACAAATTCATTATATTTACTTTCTGTTTCATCACCATACAGCCCAAGATTAAAACTTGAAGTATACTCCTCCACAATCGAGTTGACTACTGCCATTTCTGTTTCTACCGGCTGACTATCAAAAGAAAAACCGCTGGCAAGAGAGGTATACTCCTTCTTTTCACATAATTCTCCAAAGTAATTACTACGAGGATCCTCACTATACTCACCAGGTATATCCTTTCCTGGGATTCCCCATGCCCAACAGCCCCATGGATATGCATTTGAGGATTCTCCCAGTACTCGCTTACCGTCTTCTGTTAACTTATAATGAACGCCCTCAATTCCTCCTAAGAGCAGGTTATTCACCTCTGGAAATCCTTTCATACAATCCAATACAAGCGCTGTTCTCTCTGGATTCTTACAGCTAGCCGGAATCGCCATAGCATCATTTGCATAGCTGTCCCGCTGTGCATGTGCATCAGGAGTAACATCAAAGACCTCAAAACTCCCTAGTCCGCTTTCTTCCATCTTCTTGCCAGAGCTTATTGCTGCAGAATTCCAGATGATCGAAGCTGTCTTTCCACTTTCAAAATTGACCTGTGGATCCGAAGTATCATTAATTCTTGTAGGCGACCACACATTGTGATCGGCCATTTCTGCCATTTCCAAATATAGCTTTAAGCAATCCTCGGATAAATATTTATAAAATACATCCTTATCCCAATCAGGCAGTGTCTCTTCTCCATGCGGATAGTACATAAAATCATAGCCGCTGGCTAATGTCTCTGCCCCTACATTCTGCCACCAGAGATGGTCACTGAATTCATTTGATCCTCTCTGCCCGTTCGCATAAATACCATTCTGAGATTCGTTATCTGCAATGGCATACAACGCTTCTTTCATGGTATCCCAGCTGTTAATCTCCTTGATTCCTGTTTTCTCCAACAAATCGGAACGGACTACTATTACATTATAATTGGTAAAGGTTGAAAAGTTCTTTGGAACGGCATAAATTTTACCGCTGATCGATATCTGATTCCAGCTTTCCGGTGCCTGTTGTTCATAGCTGTAAGGCAGATACGTCTTTAAAAAATCAGGTGTCAGTTCTAAAAATGCACCATTTCCCACTTCTGAATTATAATTGCACCAAGATGAGGTATAGATTAAATCTACCTTATCCCCACCTGATAGAAGCAGTGAATATTTTGTTTGCAGATCCCCCCAGCTGATAAACTCAATATGAAGCGTGGAATTTAACCATGGTTCCAGATAATCACGATTGACCTTATCTAAGACCATATCCATATCTTGCGGCCTTTCCCCCACAGCATAAAGCTCAATATCCTCATGCTTGGACAAATCAAATCCCTTATCTCTGTAAGGACTATCCTCCGAAATCCCTAAATTTTGTTCCTGGGCCGCACTTGAATCCTTAGTCATACTTTCCGGACTCTTTGTCTGAGCTTCCGTTGATTTACTGCTGCCTGTACATGCAGTCATAGATAAAGTCATTACAATCGCTGTTAGTAACGCTGGCATCCTTTTTGAGATTTTACTGATCACTTTACGATACATTTTAATCCTCCTCTTTTTTTATTTAAATGACCTTATGTTTATCCTTTTACGGAGCCAATGGTCATTCCTTTAACAAAGTATTTTTGCAAAAACGGATATAGTAAAATAATCGGTCCTGTTGCGATCACCGTCATCGCCATTTTCATACTCTCCGTTGGAAGCGTAGCCACTACCACCCCGGTCTGATTTGCAATTCTCGTCATTGATTCTGCGCTGTTTAATATGTTTTGAAGCATATATTGCAGATTCCATTTCGTATTGTCGTTGATATAAAGCATACAGTTATACCAGTCGTTCCAATAACCCAGTGCAGTAAAAAGCGCCAAAGTCGCCACCAATGGTTTGGAAAGCGGCATCATGATCTTAGCATAAACTGTCCATTCGCTTGCTCCATCCATCTTGGCTGATTCCACAAGTTCATAGGGAATGCCCTTCATAAAGCTCTTAGAAATGATCATATTCCATACAGAAAACAGCCCTGGAATAATCAATGCATAAAGATGATTGTTAAAATGTAAAAACTTTGTACATAGTAAGTACCAGGGAACCAGTCCTCCACTAAATAACGTTGTGAAAAAATAAAAGAAAGAAAATTTATTTCTCCATGGGAAATCTGGTCGTGAAAGAACATATCCGGTCATTGTCACAATCAATATAGCCAAAACTGTTCCTAGCAGTGTTACGTAAATAGTCACACCATAAGCAGAAAAAATAGATTGCGGGCTTTTTAAAATACATCTGTAACCGTCCAATGCAAAATCCTTTATGCTCAAAAAAAAGCTGAACCCTTTCGTCAAAATCTGTTTTTCTTTTGTAAACGATCCGATCAAAACCAGATAAAATGGGATCACACAGACAATTGCAAAAACAGCAGTCAGTAAATATCCAATAAAATTAAAGACTTTAATATCCATAGAAGTTTTTATCTTATGTCCACTATGTTTTACTTTCATTACTTTCCCTCCTTAATATAGTGCATAATCTGGATCTACTTTCTTAATGATATAGTTCACTAGGTTAATTGTAATAAAGCAAAGCACTGACTGATATAATCCTGCCGCAGCAGCCATTCCCATATTTGAGGTTGACATCATAGATCGATAGACAAAAGTATCTAAAATATCCGAGGTCTGAAGCAATATCTGGTTATTTCCTACCAATTGATAGAACATTCCAAAGTCGCCTCTGAAAATTCCTCCAACCGCTAATAACAACATAGTTACAATATTAGGTTTTAAACATGGTAATGTAATATTATGAATCCTCTGCCATATATTCGCTCCATCTATCTTGGCAGCTTCATATATCTCCGGACTGATTCCAACAATTGCTGCCAAATATACTACACTTCCATACCCAGTGGATTTCCATAGCTTCATCAGGACCATGACAATCGGCCATTCTTTGGCCTTACTGTAAATGTTTACGCTCTCTAACCCCATACTGTTTAGCAGATTATTCAACACTCCATGGTCACCAAATATATTTAATACAATAGTTGCAACCACAACCCAAGAAATGAAGTGGGGAAGAAACATCATGGTTTGTGCAGTCTTCTTAAAAGCCTTATGTGTAATTTCATTTAAGATAATTGCAAATCCAACTTCACAGACCAATCCCATTACAATGAAAACTGCATTATACAGCAATGTGTTTCTGGTTAATGGCCAAAGCTTATTTGATAAGATCATATAACGAAAATTACTAAATCCATTCCATGGACTTCCGAATATGCCGGCTTGATAATTATACTTCTTAAATGCGATAACGATTCCCGCCATCGGTATGTAACTAAATGTTATGATCAACACCAGGGATGGTATCAACATGACAAGCAGCGGGATATTCTTTTTGACTTTTTTGAAAAACGACACCTTTTCTTGATACAAGCCTTTGTTCTTTCCCATATTGCAACCTCTCCTTTTTTTATCTTTTACGCCCTAAGAATATCACGCCTCTGTTCAGCTTTCAATTTCTTTAGCCTTTTGACAGTAATTCCTGTGATACTCTCATAAACATTGTGCATTATGCACTGCATCTTATCGGCTATTGATTATTAATTAGCAATAACTTATAATATGTTTATTCTTTTTACTATGGAGGAATACAATTATGACAACCAAGGAATTGATTAAGAATTTAGAAGATATAACTTTAGACTATACTCTGGCAATTCACTCTTGTAATCTAGAGCAGGGAATTCACTTTTTCCTTCCTGCGCCGGCCTCACCGGTGCCCGGTACTATTTTCGTTGGTTCCGCTTCTGATTGGATTAATGTCCGCCGCCAGGAGAAGCTTTGTAATGAATGCACTTATCTGATCTGTATGGATAGAAATAGTCTGCCCGCTTTTCCGACTACAAACCTGCAAATAAATATTGTATATTTAAATGCTTCTTCACAGACTGTTGTTAGCAGACTTGTCTCGCTTGTTTCTAAAACCCGTTCTGCGCAATCCCCCTCCATAACACAACTATATAAATCATTTTGGCACGATATATTAAATCAGGATATCACTACACAGAATCAGGTGATGGAACGCCTAACCCGCTTTCCCTTTCAAGTACATAAACATATTGCATGTATTGTCGTCAGGCATGCTAAATCACTACGAAACACTGATACAATTCATAAAATAACGCGTGTTTTACAAAACTTCTTTCCAAATACCAATATTTTTTACAACGAAAAAGAATGGATTGTTCTATATTCTCAGAAAAAAGATACTTCAGATAATTTAGACATCTCTTATCAAGATTTTTCAGATTTGTTGGAACACTATCAGCTCTATGCAGGGATCAGTTATGCCTGTCAACTTCCAGAAGTCCTCCGAACTCTATACCTGACAGCCGATGCTTCGATCGAGCTTGGCAAACGTTTAGCAATTTCCTCACAATATAGAAGGATATACACCTACCATCAGTATAACCCCTATTATGTCATACATTTGTGCTCTTGCTATTTCAGAAAATTACATAACACAGAGAATCTAATGTACCTGACACATCCGGATATTACCCGATTGTATTATCACGACCTTGAAAACAACAATAACCTGTTAGATGTTTTATACTCTTATCTATGCTGTGGGCAAAATCTCAACCGTGCATCGCAAAAGCTCCACATGCATCGCAATACTGTACTGAATAAACTTAACAAGATCAATGATTTTCTTCAGCACGATTTCGACTATGAGTCAGATCATTTTTTACTGCTGCTTTCTTGTATGATTATGCACTATCAGGGTATGTTTTTGCAGAAAGATGTGGATGAATTCTTTTCTTCTCATTCTTTTGATCATCTGTCAAATGAACAAGACAACACGGATCTCCAGCAAGAATGTCCTGATTAGGCCACCTGCTTAATCTATTCTAATTCTACGCAGATTATGAGTTACCCTCTACCAGATGAACACCGCTGAATATCGGTCTAGCCAAGCCGCATAAGATAAAAGGCGCAGCAGTCAAAACCGCTACGCCATAAGCTCAAACTTATTGGAGTTATCTTACTTTCCATATAAGGTCATATTCTTATTTACTTTGTCGTTTTCAAAATCCCACAATATCGTACATTCTGCATCCTGATACCAGCTACCCGATATCATCGAAGGTCCATTTGTAATTACCGGAACTCTCAGCTTCCTGCCATACCATACCGTCTGTACTGCTAACTTTGTACCTACATCAGCCGCATGTACAAACTGTACCTTTTTTCTGAAAAAGAATAAAATCAACAATACCAGAATCAATAAAGTACCAATTAGCAGCGGAATCTGCCATACCGTACCGGCATCGGTATCCACTGGCTTGTCTGTCCACTTAGCATACAATGTCATATTTTCATTTACGGTGTCTTTATCAAAATCCCATTCTTCCTGTAAGCCGATATCCTTGTACCAGCCTGCAAATGCATAATTGTCGTACTTCGGATTCTCAGGGCATTTCAACAGTTCCCCATAATTGGCTATAACATCCTCCACCTCACTGCCGCCGTTGCTCACAAAACGTACAATGCATCCACTGGACATAATAACGGTCAAATCTTTTGCTTCACATGCATAGGAGCCGGAACCATCCTTAAGAGCCACTAAATAATCTTTGCTGGTGATATGAGTCACCCCGGATGTCCCTACAACCCGAAGCTGAAAACTGCCTATCATTGTACTCGGTTTCCACTCCTCACCGCCGCTGATGGATAAGAAATTCATATAAAACTCACGATACTCATCAAGCATACTGATATCCGTAGACCGAATCCCATTATTTAATACAATGCTTCCTTCGACCAATTCGAAGAACGTACTATCATAACTGATCTCATCCTGCATAGCATACATAGGATAGGATTCCTCAAAATCTGTCCGGTTTAACGTTAACACTACGGTGATAATATCACCGGTCTCTACTTCTTTTGTATCTTTTCCATCTATGGTCAATGAAAAATCAAATGACCCACTGCCCGCAATCGCAAAAACTTTAAATGGCAGTATTAATACAAGTAAAATGGATAGCAAGATACTGATCACTGTTTTCTTCATTGCTGCACCTCCGTAAATAAAAAAATGGCAGGAAGCCCTCCCACCTAGTGAGGGCTTCCTATTCCAGTACTTTTAATTTTTAATAATTCCCAATTCTTATCGTTAATTCAGAACCGTATTTACGATCATAGCAGCATCCAGTACATTGATCTTCATATCGCCATTTACATCTGCACGAAGATACTTCTCCATCCTAATGCTTCCATTCTCCACTAAGTTGTACATATTGTAGATCAACTGTGCATCGTTCATATCTACTCGACCAGTCATATTAACATCACCACTGTAATCAATACTTACAGTTTTGCCCTCGACTAAGTCAAATACATCGGTTACATCGGCTGCACCATCCTGAATGATGTTTAACAGCACGTATGCATCATACTTGTCAGACCACAACATTTCCTGTCCGTTGTAAGTATAAACTTTGCATTCCAGACGCTTCGTTCTCAATACAATCATCTGCAGCATAGCACCGTCCAGTTTCATATATTCAATTTTTTCCACTTCTCCCAGAATCAGAGTCTTCTCAACGTTGAATGCGATTACATCATCCGCTGCAAAATCAGCACCCTTTACGATATAAGCGTCCCCATTTACAGTCAATTCATAAGCCTTACCGTTGATCGTAGCTGTTACAGCATACTTATACAGAGCATTCTTATTCAGATTCAGTACATAGTCTTCTCCAGGGGTTGCATATGCTACGAAATTCACGACATCGTTTACAGCACTTCCTCCGATTTCAACACGTGCAGCATCTAAGATATCAATAAACCGAACACTGATATCACCAGAAATGTCGGTACCTAATACTGTTACAACACCGCCCTGCACAGTAGGGGTATAAGCAACACCATTGATCATAACCTCCGCAACGATTCCATGTACATTCGAGGTCGGAAGTTTAAAGCTAAAGTCTTCACCATATGTTACTGTACCATCTTCCGGCAGAGTCAGCTCAAGATCACCATCATATGCGAATTTGATGCTATAACTCTTTGGAGTACGTGTACCGGTAACCACAACATCTCCATTAACGTTCGGAACCGTCCAGCTGCCGTCTTCATTTTTAATAACCTCAGCCTTAATTCCTCCAACTGTAACAACAGGATCGCCATAAGTATAATTTACATTATCCTTAGGAGCAAATGTGTAATTCTCACCTTCTGCTGCAGATGCCGCACCGGTGTAGATTTCATCTAAATTAACTTTATAATCGCCTGCTAAAATTGTGATGATTACCGAATCAGGAGTAAGATCAGTCTTCGTTAAGTCCATTGTTTCTGCTTCTTTTTGCGTACCAAATGCCGCACCGCTAACAGCAACAACTGCCTCCCCTCCTTTCATTGGCTTATATGCCAACGTATAGGAGGACTGATTTTCTTCTCCATAATCCGTAAAGTTCAAGACGCCTGTCTCAGATTCTACATATTCTGCACCATTTAAAACAGAAGCATCCGGATCAAAGTGCAGTAATTCAGGATCATACGTAACGGTAAACTCTGAAGCGGCAAAGTTCTTGCCTGCATGCAAGGATACATATGCTGTTTCCGATACATCGATCTTAGGTGTAGATGTCGTAACCTTCGCTGTCTGACTGTTTGTGCCAGGCACATAGGTTCCGAGGTCACCAAGATCAACTGCATAGTCAGCACTTACTTTCTCATACTCACCAGCAAAGTAATCATCCAAGTAGGAATGTCCAAGAATGAATCTATCCGGATCCATAGCACCGTAATAACCAGCGTTAGCATTGTTATTCTGATCAAACAATACATAGCTTCCCTGCCATCCTGAACCGGCTACACCCCAGCTCATAATGTGGTCGATATATGGAGCGAACTTTGCAAACATTTTGTACAATAGCGCATACTGATAACCAAGAGCATCCGACTGTCTGACATTGAGCACCTCAGGTGCAGTCGCACCACCTCCAGGGGCATCCGGCAGCAGCTTTAGATCTAATTCTGAGAAGGAAATACCAGAAAGGAGACCTTTATCAATAAGAGATGCGCAGAGAGCCATAGCATATTGATTATCGCTTGCAAGGGTCTTTCCAACAGAATCATGTCCCTGGAAACCAATGACTTCAATCAGCGGTCTTCCATCATACAATGGGTCAGAGAGCCATGCCGTGTTAAGCTCAAGAGCCATATTATATATCGTTCTCGCTTTTGTACGGGTAGCAGTACCATAATCGTTATAAGTCAGTTTCGGAGGTTCATCAACGACATAAGCATCAATGCTGCCATCGGTGTCATGTCCGTCAAGCTTCATATACTCCGGAAGAGAAGCATAGTTGGCTTTATAAGCAGCTGCCATCTTGGCATTCGGAACTGCAATATGAGCGTATTTGAAGAGTAAGTAAATGTAATGTTCTGTGATATCACCACTAATTTCATCATCTGACATTGCAACAAGCCAGTTGGTATGTTTAAGGCTTGTTCTCCAGCTATTGGCATCTGTCGGGATGATTTCGCTGTGACGGCTTTCGTGTACCTCTTCATTCAGTACATCCCATGAGTTGAATGGGATAATTCCACGAGACTCACTAGAACCATACTTTTCATCTGTACTCAGGAAATGACGCATTACATACATGGTATGGTTAAACTGTACTCTTCTGGCCATCTCTTTGTCTACCGCAACCGTCGTTGTAACGCCGTTGCCTAATCCATAGAATTCAGATGTACCGGTATATCCTGAAGCTAAGTGTGCCGGAATCATCTGTCTCATCCATCCTGGAGCCTGATTATACCATGCTAAAACATGACCATGAGACTTATACTCCCCGGCAGTTCCGGAATCCCTGATCGCCAGATAAGAATTGGTTGGAAAACGATATTCACCTAAGCCCGGAGTGGTGTTTGCACCGTTTAACGGTTCACCGGTAACGCTTGTCAGCCAGTTTGGTCCGTATGGATGCGTACCCTCAGCCTTGAGGTTGTTGCCGTCAACAAAGATTTCATAATGTCTAGCTCTGGTTCCGTTTACGGTTCCCGTTCCGATTGCACCGACCATGAACAGACCATTTTCCTTATTGTAAACACTCTTTAACGGTTTCACATCTTTCTCATTCTCACTGTTGACTACGTCAGGAAGCGGAGTTCCCTCCGGATCCGGTGTTGTTATCTTGATATCGCCTACAAGAAGCATTCCTGTTTCTGCAGGACGAGCGTTCTCACCATGGAGTTCAAGAATGAAATTCGATGCCATGCCTGTTGAGGCAGTAATACTATGATGAACCTTCAGCCAGGTTTCCCCGTTGTAGCTGCCAATCCAGTCTGGATTCAGGTTATTGTACTCGTAGTCTCTCATGTAGGTATCCACGTTAGAGTATGTCGTTCTGATTCTCCATCTCATGTATTTTCCCTGTGCACTCTTCGGATAGTACACATCAAACTCAATCGTTGATCCTTCAGAAACCTCTACAGCCGGACTGAGTGGAGACTCCAGCGTGATTCCGCCAAACGTGCTTTTTCCGTTATGTACATAATTAATCTGGAGCAAATCCGATTTTCCTTCGGAATCTGCAAATGGATACGAAATCATTTTATATGTTCCACCAGCGAAGTCGGCTGGAACACGGTTGTCAAGCGGTTGTCTTGTCGTCCAGTTATTCGTCGGCGCGGTGATTTCTATAGGCACTTGGCCAAGCCCCGGATCCGCACGAAAATATGGATCTGAGTCGTCCGCCTGGGTATTCATATCGTTTTGTCCAACCATAATTTTGCTCCCCATTTCTTCGGTCGCAGCAACGGTAATAGGAACAGGTGCAAATGTAGAAAATACCATAACACCTGTGAGGAGACGGGACATATTAATCAAGAATTTTTTATTTTTCATCCTAGATTTCTCCTTTTCTTATGGCAACATCTAAAATCTTGTTTTAGAGTCGTCCGATTTTTAATTTTCGGAATTTCCGTTTTATCCTTCCCATCCTTTATGCGAGGTCTTATATAACACAATATCAGGCTTTGGTATCTCAATGCTGTTTAAAATAAAAGTAGAATGAATCAGGTAATAACCCCGATCAAAAAAATCAGCTCCGTCCCCCTTCCTTTCTAATATAAAATAACATGCCATACCGGCCCTATATAACCAATATAGCATGTCATTTTTTTCATGAAATACACAAAATGCAATCTCTTTTTTGCATTTTCCGACTTCTTTATATACAGTTTTTTTTATGCATGATATAATAATGATAGTCTGTAGGAGACAAAATGAAATGGGAATACTATAATTTGAACACTAAAAAGGAGTAATGCTATGCAAAAAGATTATCATTGTTCTTATAGCATTTTAGGTACCGATGTCATATGTGAGTATAAGTGTGCTCACCCGCAGCTCCCGCCATCCATTACACTTCATAACCATGATGGTTACGAAATCGTATTGTTTTTAAGTGGAGAGCATGTAACTATTTATGTAGAATCGGAAAGAAAAGAATTAGTACGAGGCGATCTTATACTAATTAATTCCTATACGTTTCATGGACTTAGCTTAATTGATTCTTCAAACTATGAACGCGTGGTCATTAATATTGAAGAACGATATCTAAAAAAAATCAGTACAGAAAATACAGACTTATCTTGTTGTTTTCATCAGTCTTCTCCAAATGCTTTGAATCTGATTCATTTAAATGAGTCGGAGATTTCACACTTCATGGCCATTTCTTCTAATCTCGAACGTGCAATGAAGGAAGAACATTATGGCCATGATATTCTAAAACGCGCACTTTTATCCGAGCTTTTAATTTATATTAATATGATACGTCCTGCTTCTGCCCCCCCTTCCTACTCCAATACGATACCCGAAATTGTCTCAAATACCTTTACATACATAGAAAAGAACCTGACGACTAATATTACCGTAGAAAAAATGGCCAGGTCTCTTCATCATAATAGTGATTATCTAAGTCGTTGTTTTAGAGAGGCTACGGGCTATACGCTAAAACATTATGTACTCGCCAAACGAATTGCTTTAGCACAAAAATATCTTCGCGAAGGCTCTTCGCCTTATGACGTATGCTTTTTTATCGGATTTAATAATTATTCCAGTTTTTCCAGAGCTTTTTCCAAACAGATCGGTTGCTCTCCAAAACAATATCAGCTCATGTATCGTAAAAAGATAAGAGCCGAAGTATGCATGAATCGCCAATGGTAGGATGGTATCTCTACTGCCTTATCGCATTCCTTAGATTATATATTGAGAAAAACAAACAACACATTACTGCACCGAACAAAGCTACCAGTAAATATGGCGAAGCCCATACCGCTAATGTTTCGTAATTGTAATGCATCATATATAGAAAAGCATAGATCCATATCGCAACTGTCGCTGATTCAACAGCCTTCATCCCTATCATTACATTCTCTGAATTTGACATTAAATATTCTCTTCCTGTGCTGCAATCATAGTGCAAAGCACAATCATAAAAAACTCAAAGAATCAGTAGATTCGGTTACTATTGTTTTTACATCTGTGACAGAACCTGAGACATAAAAACAGGATATCATTGTAATAAAAGCTACAACGATATCCTGATAAATTCTATACCGGATGATATTTTGAATTTTATAAAAGTCCTGCATCCGGCATATTCAGCAGTAAAAGCGTCTTTGAAAGGTTTATTCTCTCAATATCCTCCTGGCTCTGGATGTCTAATGGAGCAGAATTCATAAAATACATCCTCATTGCTGCAGCATTGCTATTACAAAAAAGAATATAACCATAATATTAATTGATGATCTCCCTAACAAATGTTTCGATATACTCTGAAACCTCATCAAAATTAGACCAGTATAGATAATGCTCCGAATCATCTATCACCACTTGTTTACTATTGTTAGACCATGAAGCCAATTGAATTTGCACATCGTTCCATTCTTTACCACTATCAGAAGAAAGAACTAGCACAGGTATTTCTCCTAAGGAAGGTCCTTTGGAAACGGTTTCTCCATTCTCATTTATAAGCTTAATCGTGCTCAGTGAGGCAGGATTTCCAGCCAACTGATAATACATTGCTTTATCTAACTTCTTAACTTTCTTTGATATATTTTGATTTCTGACGCTCTCGCCATACAGTGGCAATAAAACACCCAATTCTCCCAATAGACGATTCACACCGAATGTCCGGATAAAGGCGGTGCCTCTGTTAAGTATTTTTGCAAGGAGTTCTGTATCGTTACTATAAAACTCAGGGCTTCCAGAGTCTAGAAATATGATCCCCTTCACTTTTTCCGGATTCATTTGCGCATATCGAATCGTCTCAAGAGAACCAAGTGAATGGCAGAGTAATATTACCGGTTTGTTTTGAGCAACGGTATCAATTAATATTGAAAGTTCATTCGCCAAGTTCTCAATCGTTCGTGGAGTTTTTGTATTTGAACTCCATCCGCTTCCGGCATGATCAAATGTCACAGTCTGCCCTATTGTTGATAACATATTTTGAAGAGCATAAAAATCCGTATAGGCGCATGGTGTTCCCGAACCTGTGATAAAGAAGAATGCGACCTCACCAGTGCCCTGCGAATAATAGTGTGCCTGGTATGTTCCCACATCAACGTATGCTCCAACTGCAGGATATCTTTTTCTCTCAGCTCGAACCATAATAAATTGCCAGATTAAACCTATTATTAAAAGTATGATAAGTATGATCGGCATATAAGATTTCTTCCATTTACGTTTACTTTTCATCTGTGCTCCTAACCTCGGATTTGTAAATACTTAATATATTTATTGAAAGCTGCTTGGTTCTCCTTAAGAACAAATAAGTTCATTTTTCTTAAAATCCATCTCTATATTTTACATAATAAAACCATTTTTTTTAATTGTCCATTCTATTACGAATTCTTTTGATGCATCACTTTACATTTCATCCACGTATGCCACAAAATTACTTGCCTTAATCAGCTCCAGCATATCACTGTGCTTTTCCTTATTCGGAAATTTCAGTACAAATGCAATACTTGTATATTTTCCAACCGTCCCCATGATCTCAAATTCTGTAATCACGATTGCCTGTTCCTGCAGAAACTGAACAAACTTATAAAATCCATCATCATTGTCAAACAGAACATACAGTCTGAGACGCTTGCTGGAAGATAGATATTTTGTCTGTATCTTTGCCCCAATCAGCATGGAAAAAAGGATGACAAGAAGCATGACCACAGCAGCTTCATAAAAGCCTTCTCCAATCACAATGCCCATACAGGCAGCCGTCCATAAGCCGGCTGCCGTGGTCAGACCTTTGATACTGTGAAATCCGGTTACCATAATGGTTCCGGCACCAATAAATCCAATTCCGCTGATTACCTGCGATGCCATACGGGTAGGATCCGAGACTTGATAGGTCTCAAAGATATAGAGTCCTGACATGATTGCTGCGGCAGCTCCAACACAGACTAACGTATATGTACGAAGACCTGCTCCCCTTAGCTTTCTTGTTCGTTCAAATCCAAGCGCAGCCCCAAATGCCATTGCCATCACAAAACGAATTACTATTGTTGAAAATGACATATTCAAGTGTTCACCTGCTTTCCCAGTTTCATCAACATTTTATAAATTTCTTCTAACGGTAATGAGCCTGTTTGCAGAAGATACCTGTTTCGCCAGGCTTCTGCCCCAAAACGAACTGCGAAATTCACCTTCTTTCTCCTTAAATAATATGAATATCGCACGGATTAAACCTGACAAATGCATTCTCCCCTACCTTAAAGATATGTTTATGCTTTGGATTATACTCCATGAGTTTCACCAAGGTATCTCCCACCATCACATGATAGTTCTGATACGAACCCATAAAGCAGGAAACCACGACCTTACATGGCAGCTGTCCTTCCGTACCGAGAGTGGCTGATTCCGGGCGCAGTACTACCGTGCACCTGCTGCCAGCCGGTATGTGGTCCACCTGATCCACCTTCATCGCATAGTCCCCGATCATTACCATGCCGCTTCCGCCTTCTTTTTGCGTCAGAGTTCCATGTAGGAAATTCGCTTCTCCGATAAAATCAGCCACAAATTCATCAGCCGGATGATAATAAATATCCTCCGGCGTTCCAACCTGAGCTATCACTCCCTTATTCATAATGATAATCTGATCCGATAATGCCATGGCTTCACTCTGATCATGGGTCACATAGATAGCCGTGATTCCAACTCTTTGTTGAATATTACGGATTTCGGTACGCATTACCACTCGAAGCTTCGCATCCAGATTCGATAATGGTTCATCGAATAGCAGAACGCTTGGCTCCACCACAAGGGCGCGAGCCAGAGCGACACGCTGCTGCTGCCCGCCGGAAAGCTGGTTTGTCATACGGCCTTCCATTCCCTGAAGTTCTACAAGCTCTAAAATATCCATCACTTTCTTTCGAATCTCTTCATGACTTAATTGCCGGATTTTTAATCCATAGGCCACATTATCAAACACGTTATAGTGCGGAAACAGGGCGTAGCTTTGAAACACCATGGCGGTATCTCTCTTATTCGGAGTAAGTTTATTGATTGGATCATCTCCCAAGTAGATTTCCCCTTCATCCGGACTTTCAAAACCGGCGATCATCCGAAGTGTTGTTGTCTTTCCACATCCGGACGGTCCTAAAAGCGTGACAAACTTCCCCGGTTCTATGATAATACTCGCATTGTCCACTGCTTTAAAATCTTTTCCCGTCTTTGGATCTTCATATATCTTTGAAATGTGCTCCAGCCGGATTCCTTTTGATTTTGTAATCATATTTTTGTCTCCCCCTTAATTTTTCTGCTCGTCCCAAAAAAGCGCATAAAAAGATTCATAAACAGCACCGATACATACACAATAAGAATTAAAATGGTCGCATAGGCACAGGCAACACCATAGTATCCTTTTTCAGCAAATTCATTGATCTGACAGGTGATCAGTAAAAACTGCGGCGTCACTAACAGAATAATCGCACTGATTGCGGTAATGGATCTTACAAAGGAAGTAACCAGTCCGCTGAAAAAAGAATCCTTGATAAGTGGAAGGGTCACAGTGGCAAATACTCTTCCGCTGCCGGCTCCGAGGTCATATGCCGATTCCTCTATGGATTTATCAATCTGCCTTAGTGCAGAAATTCCGCTCCTTGTTCCAACCGGAAGACTTCGAACGATAAATACAATGATTAGGATTGCCCCGGTACCATATAAACCGGCCATAACCCCGGAATGAAACAGACCATTGGCATAACCGCGAATATAGCCAATACCAAGCACAGTTCCCGGAACTGCCATTGCTAGCATTGATACAAATTCAATAAAGCCTTTGGATCTAAATTTCTTCTTCACAACAAGATAGGAAATGATCATGGACAGCAGCGCGGTAATCGGCGCCGCTATAATGGACAGCAGAAAGGAATCTTTAAATGCCTTAAATCCGCTGTATTTAAACAGATAATGAAACCACTTAAAGGTCAGGGAATAATCACGTCCCCACAATTTAAACAGCGCCCCAAACGGTATCATAATGTACATCAGAATAACAAAGATTGCAACGAGGGAACAAAAAATCGTCAGCGGAATTCTGACACTCTTATCCGAGATCAGCATCCTTGCACGGCTTGCTTTTCCGGTGAGAGTTGCTGCAGTCTTTCGCTCGAGATAATATTTTTGAATAAAGAAAAGAATCAGAGTCAGTGACAGAAGCATCACAGACATGGCAGCTGCACCGGTGGAATCGTACGATCCGGTGACCTGCAGATAAATCGTTGTCGCTAATGTATCGTAATCCCCTCCAATCAGCATTGGATTGGCGAAATCAGCAACCGATTCAATAAAGGTAACCAAAAATGCATTTCCAAGCCCCGGAAGCATTAAGGGCAGGGTTACGGTTCTAAATACTCGCCACCTGGAAGCCCCCATATCCTGCGCTGCTTCCTCTAAGGATGGATCAATGTTCTTTAACAGCCCCTTTAACATCAGATAGCATACAGGGAAGAAGGTAAGTGTCTGCACCACTACGATTCCCTTTAGTCCGTAAACGTTGGAATTATAAATATGTAACAGCGATCTTGTCAGGATACCGCTGCGACCAAACAGCATGATCATGGACAAGGAAAGAACAAATGGCGGTGATACCACCGGCAGAAGGGATACCACACGAAACAGTCCTCCCACAGCCTTACTTCTTACTTTTACATAAACATCCACATAAGCAAATAACAGGCCGATTAACGTAGATAACAAGCCGGTGATCAGTCCTAACACAATGGTATTGCTAAATGCCTTGCGAAACCGTTCCATATCAAGCACCCTGCGAAACACATCTAGTGTTACATGTCCCTCGGTATAAAAGCTGTCCACCAGCAAAACAAATAACGGATAAACAATAAATAAAACAAGAAACAGTAACAGGACAAGAATCATTCCCATCATTACCGGATCCGACCATAATTTCTTCCTGTCCAGTCTTGCACTCTTACTTTTCCCATCCACAGATGATTCCCCTTTCTATTCAAAGATTGCTTCGAACACAAAAGAGGGGTGGTGAATCCGCCATCCCCCTCTGACTATAAGAGCTTATTCTATTTTAAAACGATTGGTATCCGCATCACTTGCAGAACCATTGGTAACTGCTGCAAAGAAATCTTCCACATATTTTGCGGTGTTTGCTTTCGCATCTTCAAAATCATAGTCAATTACGTTGTCTGGATCAAGCCCAAACTGCGTAGCTTCTTCCGGCTGTGTCGCATTATCAATCACTAAGAACTGATAAGATTCATTCTTCTTTGCAATATCGACACAATCAGGAGATAATGCATATTCAATCCATAACTTCGCTGCATTCTCATGCTTGCAGCCCTTAAAGATTGCGGTTGCACCAACCTCAAAGCTTGTCCCTGACTTTGGAATGATCAACTGAATATTATCATATCCCGCTAAGATCTGAGTGATTCCGTCATGTAAGAATCCGATACCAATGACACATTCTCCAGGCCCCACCATTTTAGAAGGGCCGGAACCGCTCTTGGTGTACTGGAATACATTTGCATCCAGGGCTTTAAAATATTCCATTGCTTCATCGTAACCTTTCATCTGAACCATCGTGTTGATGATCAGTTTTGCCGTACCTGCTGTAGATGGATTGGACATGCCGATTAAGCCCTTGTATTCCGGTTTCAGCAAATCATCCCAGTCCTCCGGAACATTTAGGTTTAAGCGCTCCAATTCTTCTTTATTCACCATAAATCCAAGAATGCCTTTGTATATGCCATACCAGTAGCCATCTTTATCACGATAGGTATCCGAAAGCAGATGACTTGCATTTTCAGCCTGATACGGTACAAGCAGATCTGCCGTCACAGCTTCGTTATAAGGGTCCGTGGTCCCGCCAAACCATACATCAGCGGAAGGATTGCCGGCTTCCTCCTTAATCTTCGTGTAAACTTCGCCAGTAGAAAGACGCTGATAGTCAACCTTGATTCCATAAAGCTCGGTGAACTTCTGACATGCTGCGGAAAGATAGGCTTCTTCACAGGAACCGTAAACAGTTAATGTTCCTTCTGCCTTGGCCGCTTCGATTAACGCTTCCATAGATGAGTTCTGCTTCCCGGAATCTTTCGCATCTTCGTTCTTTTTCTCTGTCTTTGCTTCCTCTGTCGGTGTTGTGGCATTACTGGAATCGGTATCCTTATCTTTTGACGTACAGCCAGCTAATGAGGCTACCAGTATCGCTGCCATGATAATAGCAAGTATTCTTTTCCCGTTCAAGAAAGATTTCATATACTGCCTCCCTCTATGCATCAAATACACCTCGGGATTGTCCATCTACACCAGACAATTCCATTTACAATTCCATTATATACAAACCATATACTAATAAAAGATGACATAAGGCCTAACATTTCAGTTTCTCTGCTATGTTTATTCAAATTTCAACATAAGTGAATCACAAATAGCCTTATAGCTTGATGATTAATTCTATTATCGGTTGCATAAAGTGCGATATTATGTGGCGGCGTCATCAAAGCAGTAAGGCAAATAGCATTCTTATCAGAAACAGCTGCCATTAGCCAATTAGCAGGATAGCGCCAATCTGTTTTATCTTTTCCTTCATTTCCAATTATGACATTTCCTAGAAGAATTATATTTTACGCCTCATCACGCATTAGAATATCATAAGTATCCTTATAAAACTCATGCACATCTGTATATAACTTAAATTTCATTATTGCTGCTCCCCCTTTCCCATGGACAAATCGTATCCTTATTCCGATCCTATCTATACTCCTGCATTATCTTTGGCATTTTAAATCTCCCTTACATCAAGAAAATCCTATCTTGCTGCAACAAAATAGGACTTTCTAAATCTTATGAAATTTACTTATTATGGATTCATCATAGCATCCGTTTCCAATCTATTCAATATTGCTTAGATACCATTCTTCTTATTTCGCTTTTTCAAATGTGATTCCATTTATATCTGCTCTAACTTCTTTCCATAAAATTCATCAGCACACGAAATACTTTACTTAAGTACTTAAAGATTAATAACATTACGATTGCGACTATTATGCTAACTCCAAAAATGATACCTACTAATTGTCCCGTTGATACGGAGGATACCCCTAATACATTGATACCAATCAGGAAATTTAAAATTAACATTCCCGTACACAAACATAATGATACGGCCACCATTGATTTTATAAAGGAATACTTTTTATACTTGCAAAAACCTAAAGATAATCCAAGCAAGCCATTTGTAAATACGAACATACATCCCTCATGCACTGTGATCATACAGACTATGAAAAATGTCACAGCTACCGAAATCATGCCGTACTTGGGATTAATTTCACTAATGATATAAATAGGTACAATGGAGAACATAGTCAAAAAAACAAAGAATTCTGTTAAGAAAAATGGAGCACATTGAAAAATAGTTGAAATGACACACATCATAGCCGCTAAGGTTAACAATTTAGTCTTAGATAAATTATCGTTCTTCATTACGCCCCCTGTAAGCTAAAGCTATATACACCATAAACATTAGGATTTCCTCCATATAACTTTGGAACACCAGTGCCAACAATAATTCTATCTTTTACACAACAAATACTTGATCCAATCGACGCTTTCGGAATGCTGCCACTCCACACAAGCTCCCCATCTGACAATCGAAATGCATTTATCTGTCCTTTGTAGTTAGGAACAAAATACAGATCATTAATTATTTCTCCGTTACTCATAGCATTCGTCCCATCTGAAGTTTTATGCCATATAACATCACCGTTATTCGCATCTAAACAGCAGACCGTAATACTATTTTCAGGCTGCTCATTTTTACTCCATATATAAACACGCCCATCCTTGTATGAGGCTTTTGATCGAATCCCATCATCGTTCTTATTTTGAACATTGCAGAATGTTTTCCATATTAATTGACCAGTATATTTATTTAGAGTATAAAAATATCCGTTTTTATTTCCAATCCCCACCATATTATTAAAAAGGATTGGTATTGCACCAAAATCATAGTCAGGACCATATTTCTCTTTCGGCAGCCATGAATCACCTTCAATTGCCTGGTAGTGCCACTTCAGATCACCATTTCTACTATTTAGAGCCACTATACTATCGGAAGATTTTGATGGTGGCAATCCATAATTATTTCCCGTTCCAAAGTACAGCGTATTATTAGAATTTTGCACAATTCTCCAATTATAACTGAGTTAAATTTTATTGTTGACATTTAGATGTAAAAGTCTATATACTCCGCCAGTATGTCTTTTAAAAATAAAAGGGAAGAGAGAGTATAAATGAACGAATATGTAGAACGCTATTTTGGGTTAATCGTAGGACTATTTATTATGTCAATCGGAGTCGGGCTTTCTACGAAAGCTAATCTAGGCACATCACCTGTTTCTTGTGTTCCTTATGTGTTAAGCCTTAGCATGCCTCTTTCTATGGGGACAATCACCATTATCACACATGTTATTTTTATTTTGTTACGAACGATCGACGCTGCAATATTAGTCGGTCTGATTATTGGATTTATTAATCGCAATCTAAGCGGAATCTATCGCTATATGGGACTGGATTATTCGCTAAAGGACAATGTGCATGAAAACTGTAAAGATTTTTATATCTTCTATTTGCAGAAAGCATCCACAGACCTAATTGACTAAATAAAGCCGCACCCTTGTTTAATTATTATCAATAGAAAACGATAGAAAAAAGCGTAGAATACGATGAGCATTCTACGCTTTTTTTGCCGTTAACCAGTTCATGGCGACATATTGATTTTCTCGTTAATAATCGTTTTCTTTTGGCTTATTCTCCAAATACAGCATAAGGTTTTGAGAATCTGCTGAATATCTTTTTGCCATCAATCACAACATAACTGCACACCTTTACATAACAATCCTTTTCCTGTTTCAGATTACGGATTGTCCATTCCATAGTATTGGAATCATAAACAGATGCCAGCCAGCGATAGCTTCCGTTCTCCTGCTCAGAAATATAAATTGCATATCCTTTTCTTGTTCCGTATGCCTTCCATTTTAAGGAGATTTCAGCACAATTTCCTTTTAACACTGTCTTTCCGGATAGTTTTGGAGTATATGGTTTCGTAACAGCTTCAAGCGTGACTTTATCACGATAGTATTTCACTCCATTAACCGTAATATACGATGCAATGCTAAACTGATACTTCATGCCCGCCTCAAGACATGCCTTCGACTCCTCACTCTGAACTGTAATTCTGCATGTATTCTCGCTTCCCGGAACGTCCATCACTACAATATCTTTCTTCTGCTCTTCATCATGGCGGAAAATTGTATATCCGGTAACATCACTCTGCTTCTCCCATGCAATTGCCACCTGATAAGCTGTACTCCATAACACCTTCGCATTGATTGCTTCGGCGGATTCATCCCCCTCTGAAGAGCTGCTGCTCCCCCCTGATATCCCCTGGGTTGGTTCTGGTGTTGGTGTTGCTGTCGGTTCTGGTGTTACACTTGGTTCTGGTGTTACACTTGGTTCTGGTGTTACACTTGGTTCCGGTGTTACGCTTGGTTCCAGTGTTACGCTTGGTTCCGGTGTTACGCTTGGTTCCGGTATTACGCTTGGTTCCGGTGTTACGCTTGGTTCCGGTGTTTCTGTCTCACCAATATAAAGCTCTGAAATTTCAGCATATCTGGCATCTGCATCAAACACTCCAAAAATATTGGCCTTTGTATATTGCGCAGCTTCTTCTTTTGAAAGCTGAATGCGATCCGAATTCACTGCAAACCCCGGTCCATATGAATTATATTCATAGAATCTGGCATTCTTATAACTATTACTGCTCATATCACAATAACCTATGCTTCTGACGACGCCTTCTAAATAGCAGTTCAGATAAGCAACTGCCGCATTTGCTCTCCAAGGACGTGCTAAATACACAGTTTCTTCGGCAAGATCCTCTATCCCAAGCACTCGGCTGTTTATAAATACATATCCATAATCCTGGGCAAGTTCTGTACTTGCAGCTGTAACATAGCCTGGCAATAAGTTTACTAAATCACAATCTTCAAACACCGCTTTTGCTCCACCGAAGATATAGTCTACATTTCCGGCTATATAACATTTATAGTAGTATTGGGTATTGGAGTGTGCACAAAGCGTATCCTGATAGCCATACATACGTACATTCGTAAAGATAGAACCATCAGATTTGTTTAAGAGTGCAACGGCCTGTGTTCCGCTGAAATTCTCCGCTACCGCTGTTACGTAATCAAATTCATTCGAAATGGTTAAATTTTCAGCAGAGAAATTAGACGCACTTCCATTAATCGTGATGCTTGCACTTCCACTTGTTCCATAATCCACGCCCTCTGGTGTTTTTGATCCAGATGCTACATCGTAATAAAGTACGGTTTTTTCACTATCTTCTCCCAGTAAGGAAATATTCTTTTTATTAATAGTTAATTTCTCATAATATCTGCCGTTCTTTATATAGATAAGAGTTCCCGCCTCATCTGCCGCATTGATTGCCGCATCTACTGTCTTATATACCGGAACGTTATCTACAAGATCCCCGTCTGCTCCTTCATAAGAATGATCCACTAAGATATCAAAAGAAGTAAGGTAAACAAAATTAAATGTTTTTCTTGTTGCTCTTCCATCTTCTGTTTCTACTATAAGTTCGATTTCATTCCTTCCCTTTTCTAAAGAGATTGCAAATTCAAATGCTTCCGGTGATGTTTTCACCACAGTTCCATTTAAAAGAAGAGAAACGGTAGCTTTGGTATCTACGTTACCGGCTAAAACCACATCCGGACTTGTTACGGTATCATATGGTTTTTCGATAAGCGTGATGCTTGGAGCTTCTTTTCCATATACAAAATCACCTGTATGCCCATTGGATACCATAATGAACACCTTAGCAGAAGGATTGCTGCTATTATTATTTCCAATGGAAACAACATAATAGTAATATGGCTGTTCGAGATCAAATGTTTCATCCACATAAGAAGTCTCTGCTGTTGTATTTAATTTTGTAAAGGTACCATTCTCTGAGGTTGCACGATATATTTCATAACTCTCTGCTTCCTGCACGGCATCCCAGCTAATCGTTATAACACCACCTTCATTAGAGGCATATATGTTAGCAGGTGCCGTTATTGGTGCTTCATAGTAAACGGCTTCGGAGTATACAGCTTCTGTCGTTTCTTTTCCACAGATTCCATACACTTTAAACACATAAGATCCCGTAGTATCTACCGAATACGTACAAGTATTATCTTTCGTATCTTTCACTCTTACATAGTTTCCACCATCTTTCGAAACTTCAACAACATATCTTCCATCCCCTTCTGCCCCTTCTCCGGTCCATGAAAGATCGATTGCGGTTCTGTCCTCATTGACACTTGCAGATGTAATCTCTGTTACGACAGGCGCTTTGCCTGCTTCTGACACATGTTCATTCTGATCATAGAGAACTTCCCCATTTTCATCCACTAATGTAAGATTCTTAATCTCTGCCTTTGCTCCCACTAAAGCAATTCCAAATGCTACGGAATCTTCTAACTGTAATATCATCTCTGTTGGTTTAAATTGTTTTTTATCCGCTACTCCAGTCTCTGTATTCGTAAAATAAACCCAATATCCATTCTCCTGCGTCTTTTCAAATATTACATGATAAAGAACGTTTTTCTCCACCGCATATTTCGGGCTCCCGTTTCCGGCATTTCCTGTAGCCTTCGTCCAATACGCCGATAAGGAATCCGTGCCAATAGTTGAATCATATCCTCTAAATCCAAGAGATAAGAAGTTTTGTGGACTTTCCAGCTGAAATGCACCAACAAAAGCGCCTGCCGTTTTACCTGCCTGGCCTGTGATATAATAATCCGATATTGTCAGATCTAAGCTCATTGTCTGGCAGTTTGAGGTTTCCGGGAACACATAATAGCTGGTATTCACTGCCTGTTCATTGGCATTTTTCGTCATCTTTCCGGTCGTTGCTGTTTGATCCAGTATAATCGTTGTACCAACTTCTGATACCTGTAACAGCCCTTCTTCGTCTACAATTTCAGGAAGTATCTTATTATTTTGATCATAAATCACACGATCTTTCGAATCGGTTAAGGTAAGATTTTCAACTTTAGCAGATACTCCGATTAAAGCCAGACCATATTGTGCTACGTCTTCTGCTTTTAAGTAAGATTCGCTATCTTTAAATATCTTATATGCGTCAATGGCATTCCCGTACTCATCAATGCCTGTATAGCTAACCTTATATTGTTCATTTAGGCCAATTAGTACCTTTTCAAAGATAACATGATACGTTTCGCCTACGGTATAAGATGGTTTGGTATTCACACTTCCATTATTTACTGCACTGCTGCCATTACCAGCTTTTCCGGTTGCTTTGATCCAATATCCGGTCAGACTCTGGGATGTACCATTACGGAATCCTAAAGATAAGAAACTTTCCTTATCGGTACCAAATGCGCCCACAAATAATCCTTTGTTATTGGTGTCGTCCGTCTTCGATAAAATTGTAAGATCCAGTTCCATTCGCTGTGCATCCGTAGTTTCCGGGAATAACAAATAACTTACGTTATCCGCTAAACTCTCCTGGCCTTCGGTAATATCTTGTGTCATCTGTCCGTCCGTTGCAGTCTGGTTTAAAATCATGGCTTTATCTTGCCAGCTTACACTCAATAATTCCTGGTCATCTTTTTTGGTTAAAGATACTTGCTCAACTGATGTTAAATCTTCTACACCAGCAGCCGTAATGGTTACATCACCAGTAATATTTTCAATTACGACTTTTCCTTCTAGCTCGTCCAAAATTTCTACCGGAACTGTAGTTGTTTCATTATTGATTGTTACTTCAATTGTCTCCGGTACTTTCATTCCAAGTTCTGTTGTAAGATCCAAATATAAATCTTCCCCATCCGCTACTTTGGTAAGTGCATTTTCCACACTTATGTCTGTTAAATGGTAGGTTACATCATGGATTACGGTATTTATTTTTATATTGGAGAAGCGTGCCGTATTAAGCTGTTCAATATCATTTGCAACTTTGTTGCTATCTGCTGCAAAACCAATCAAAACGGTATCATTCATATCAATGGTTCTTTCCCCGATTTTCGTCCAAATTTCACCATCTCGGGAACTATATGCGATAAACTGATCCCCAAAACGTGAAAGTTTCATCCAGTACCCCACAAAATCTTTGCCATTTTTAAATGGGATATCCGGCTGTAAGCTAATACCAGCCTTTTCGGCATTTGCTGCACTGTCGATTGTCTCACTGATTACATCAAAGTTACCACCATCTGTATCACGTCCTGTCAGATACATAGACCATGGAAGATTCGTATATTTTACCCAGGATAAACCAAGTGCTGCCGTAGCTGCGTCTTCTTCCAGACCATTTCGTATCATAATGCCTGCAAATGCATGATTGTCAACCGCGCTCATACTCTCTATTTTTGCAACGATTTCCACATCCCCCGTAACTTCCTGATATACATAATGGAATTCGTCTTTTGCTGCCTGATTTGCGTCAGTTCCAGATATACTTCCTTCTGATTTTCCTAGCTTACCATTCCCTTTTACTGTGAGTACACCGTTAACAAAACTGCCGATACCCGCGATTGCTACATTTCCTATATCTGCACTTTCCCAGCCAGCCTCTGCTAATGTTGCTGCATCTTTATTTACATGGATTTCAGATGCTGTGGTCTGCGTTTGATTTCCTGCTACATCGTACACTCTTGCCGTTATGTAATAGGAACCATCCATTAACCCCTCTATCTCCATAGAGTAGGTGCCTTCTGTTACACCGCTTGCCAGATCCGGTGTTTCTGTCACCGCACTTCCGGTTGCCACCGCCGGAATATCGCTTGTCTGTGCTAATATAGCACTTCCCGTCACAGCACTTTCCTGCGCTACCTTCATAGTTCCTGCCAATACCGTTTCATATTCCGTACTATAATAAAAATCAATCTTATCAATTGCATGACCATATTCCGATTTTACATCAACGGATACCGTAACGGTCTCTCCCTCGCTGACAAATTCATTATTTGCCGGTGATGAAATGGTGGCAGTTGGATTCTCCGCTACATGTTCCATCTCAACCAGTGAATTCAGATAAACTTCAAGATTAGTATAGCCCTCTAAGCTTAATTCCCTTCCGTTTCTATCCGCTGCATCCTCCGGATTTAACCCATTCTGCAATTCCCAATCATCCGCCATACCATCTAAATCTTTATCAAAATCAGCACTTCTTTGGTCCGTAATCACACCACTTGCGGATACATAGCCGCCAACCTGGTGCTCTGTATTAATATAACGTCCAAGACCATTCTGTACCTCGGCTGCGATTCTTGCATCGATCGCATCTCTGCGCGGATACGTTGCACCTGCCTTCGCAATCACCTCATCTAAAACAGATTGTGCATCTCTAAGTTCGTATGTATCAAATCCTATATTTACTTGTCCATTATTTTCTCCTGTACTGTCTGCGGAGGTATATGGATTATTGATTTCTCTAAATTCTGTCTTATTTTCTCCTTCTAAGGAACCGCTAAATTGAATGTAAGGAGAAGTATAATCTAGCCAGTCCGTTAAAATACCATTTTCTTGATCGGTATAATCGGCTATGTAATTTCCCTCGATGTAAAATCCACCAACTTTAGTAGCCTCACCGGGATTCATAACCCAGTTGGTTACATTATCTCTGGTTCCTGGACCGGCAAGTTCATAGTTATTTCTAAAGTTTGTAAAGGTATATCCACCACCATAAGTAGTATTGAATCCCCAATTGTAAATTACGTTATTGGAGAGCTCCGTTACTGCCACATGATCTGCATCTGCATAGCTGGCATATCCTCCACCCAGACGCGGATTTCTTGATGTATGATTCGCATACAGATTGTGATGGAACGTTACTGCATCCCCACCTGCAATTCCACCGTAACCATGCCTGCCTTTGGAGTGTCCGGAAAGTGTCAGACTTTCATACACCATGTTCCATTGAACGGTTCCATTTTCGCCACGATATAAGGAAAGCGTTTCATCTGTATTCCAGCTAAAAGAGCAATGATCAATAATAAATGTATCATTGTCCCGTCCCCATAAAGAATCCATAGAATCGCCGCCAGTATGTACATTAATAGCGCCCGGACGGAACCGCATGTAGCGAATGATAATATTTTTAGAATCACTAATATTGGTATCCCAGCCAGAGATGGTAATTCCATCCCCAGGTGCTGTCTGACCTGCAATCGTAATATTCTCAAGACCGCTAAAACAAAGGCTTTCTTTTAATTCAATATTTCCTGCCACATGAAATACAATCGTAGTATTGCTCTGCAGACCATATCGAAGTGACCCTTCAATCGGTGTATCTCCCGTCTTATAGTCCTCCAGGTTTGTAACGACATAAACATTGTATCCGCGGCCTCCACTCGCATACATTCCTCCTCCCTCAGCACCAGGAAATGCAGGAATTTGTGCCATCACGGTATCTGCAGCTTCCGTAGCCAATACATTACAAGATGGAATAGCAGATACCGTCATAAGAAATGATACCCCCAAAGCAATCGCTCTTTTTGCACTTCTCCTCATAACAGAATCCTCCTTATTTTTTACAAAACTTACCACTTCAGTGTATTAACTACAACATTCCTAGTCAAGGTACAATTCTCACAATGAAATAATGTACCCTTTTTACACAAAAACAGATCCTTCTTTCGAAACAAAAATTTATTATTTTTAATTTCATGCATAAAAAAAGAAGCGTATTTCATTCATCGACATGAAATACACTTCTTTTTTTATATTCCGATTCAGCAAATTATCCGCTGCTTATGGTATGCTCCTCTGTACGGGTAACAAGGACGTATCTTTTATCATTTCGTCTCTGATTACGTCTTGATCTCTCAAAAATTTCAAAATCCCATTACAGACACCTCTCTACCAGGTAGACCACTGCTGGTACAGAGGCAATACTAAATTTATTTATCTTAAAAATTTTAATAAGTTGATAAATCCACTTCCGGTCCGTTCTCTTCTTCGCTTGTTCCCGAAGATACTGATATATGGACACGTTATGTAATTTTCCCCTGAATGCATGGTCAATAGATGCAAATGAAATTTCTCTTTTCGCTCTATTTCATTCCCTGCTCTCTATCCGCTCCAGTGGTGTTCCAATAAATACATAGACACCCAGAACCGCAACAAATCCAACCGCTGCAAATACACTGAAGCGTTCGACAATTCCAAAATAAGCAGCCGGCACCACTGCAGTCCCAATCGCCCCAACCATCATCATTCCAAGAGCCAGTGCTGCCCAGTTGGCTAATCCAACAAAAAACTTCTTACGATATCCACCAATCATGATCAATATCAAAGAAGCAATGGACAGAATTACTACCACTGCCGTTGTCACCATATGCATGACATCCTGAAAGGTTCCTGCATAACCGCTGTCGCTTAACGGAAAGATTCCAAATCCCACATAACTAATCCAGTTCATAACAGTAAACAAATAGATGCCCAAACGCAGTATATGATTTAATTTTCCCTGGATATAGATACATACGATCATACAGGTAAGAATGCCACTGATTCCATAAATGCAACTTAGCTGGTTCCACAATGTCAAGGAAGGAGCATTCGCTGCACTCAAATCGCTTACTGCCTGTCGCATCCAATCATATCCCGGATAGGCAAGCGGTGAGAATACAACTGCGGCAGCATAGGATAATAATCCCGCCAGACCAAACAATCCTAACCAATGAATCAAAGTTCTTTTCATACATAATTCCCCCTTTTTAATATGTTAATATCTACCATTTTTTAGTTATCATACTACCGACTGGTAGTCTTGTCAATTCGCTTTCTGTAAAAAATTACGTTCTAAAATCAAAGTCAGTTGGCTATCTTGAAATTAAAAGCTAAAATAAAAAGCAGTACAATTTTATCCCTATCAATAAAATTGTACTGCTTTTGTTATAATTCAATTTAAAAAATAAATTAATGAAAAAAGTGATTACTAATGGATGACAGATATTGATTCGATCAACCGGGAGCAGTGATCATAGCTTTTCATCTGCCTTGGTAGAAAATCTTCATTTTCCTATCTCCATATATACGTTTCCAATCATGCTCTAACTATAAAAATAGCAATTCAATGGTACATTATTCCTCGTCAAAAAACATGGGTTCATATACGTTACCCCTCTGTTTCTTGTATACTCAATTAAAATCTTGTAGTAATCAGGTAGTACCTCATTCGTTTTAACTGAATCATGCATAAGAACAATGTCATAACTATTAGGTAGTAATAATCCACTTGTCGCCACATCCGTGGAGACATGAATCGAATCTTTTATGGTATCTAGCGTAAACTCTTTCTCTGTATTTAACCGATACTCCTGAAAATCAAACGTCCAGTATACATCCATAGCTCGGTTATATCCTCCATCGATATACCACTTATATGAAATCTTCCGGTCATCAATGCGATTGAATTTCTTGTAGTACAAGAATTCTTGCAACCGTACCTCATTTTCTCCTCCTCGATGGCCATATGGAAATCGGAATAGCTTATACTTTCTTTCATACCCTGCATCATGATATAACTTTTCCAGAATCATTTCTTGCTTTTCAATTTCAATAATACATTCAGACTCTGTTAACTTATTAAAATCCGCATGAGAATAGCTATGATTTCCAATAAACGCACCTCGCCTTACCGCATTGATCGCCTGAGAATAATTCAGTTCAACTTGCGTCCCTACAAAAAATAAGACTGGTGTTATGCCGATATCCAATAAGTAATCTAATATTTTATCTGTAATTTCTGTAGGTCCATCATCAATCGTCAGATATGCTCTTCCCATTATTCCCTCTGCTTTCTTTCCTTAATGTTTCACTATTCTTAAAATATTAAGGAACACTCTCATACATGACACATTTATTATAATTCAAGACATAATCGCAAAGTTATTTATTTCTATAACAATCAACGTTTATATCAGCATTAAATATATATCATCCAGTAGAGGTTACAACGCATTCGTACATCTATTGTTCAAAAAAGTAAGAAGATACTTCGCATGGAATCATAAAGTTATAAAACCATTATGACTCTGTAAAAGACTCATACGCATGCTTTAATACATGCAAAACATGTTGATTCATAATTTTGCTTCCACCCCAAAACAACCTGAAACTTTCTTAGCATAACAAAAATCCGTATCTAGTTAATGATACGGACTTTTGTTATTTCGGAAACTCCAAATTCTCATCTATTATAATATTGTACTGTTCAACAAAGCTTTCTTTATCCTCCATCTCTCCATCTAAAGAATGTATTGACTTAATATGATGTACTTCAATGTAATATTACTTTTCATTCTTATACGCTTCGTATATCTCCTCCATATGATTATCAGCAACATGGATACCTTCTGAATACTTTACAGTAGACATAGCTGTTAAACCATACTTTTCTGCAATACTATCATATTCTGTACTTTCTACCTGCTTCTCATTTACATAGCAGGTTGACGTATCATTATCAAATACTGTTACACTTTCTGTTGCATCTTTACAAATGGCTTCACCGTTTTCCATCGAATAATAAAGAATCGAATGAGAGATTTGGCTATCTGTAACAGACTCATTTTCGGTTATAAAAATATTACCCTTTTTTAAATATGAAAATCCACCATATTGACCAAAATACTCTTGATTCTGTGCTGATATTTGAATAGCCTCTCCATCCTTTATTGTATATAAATATCCTCCATCCATCTGGGTATCTCCAAGTATAATAACCATCTCTTTGATATCATCGTCATTTAAATGAATGAATGCAACTGAAAAATCAGTCTTTCCTTCTAATAAATAGGTTTGAATTACATTTACATAAAGATCCACTTGTGACTTTTCATCTTTTCCATTTTCAATGTTAACTTCTGTTTCATCTGTTGTCTGTTCTTGTTCATACACAGTGCTTTGTTGTTTCGATGTTTCTAATTTTGTTATATCCTTTTTTTTATCTTCTTTTCCACAAGCACTCATTGTAATACATATTAAGATTATGAATAAACTAGCGATGCCTTTTTTCATGCTTTACTCCCTCCGCCAAAATAAACCAAATCTACTACTACATATGTGTACCAGTATAGCCTACCGATTATTATTTTTTGATATTTATCATAATCCTTGCGCCATAAAATGTAAATACTCTATTTACATTATTTTCATATTAATGCCACTATTTATAGTTCTCAGTGCATAGCTAAAAAGGATCTCTCCCGCTCTCATTCATTCAGCCTATTTCATTGCTGTGTTCCTCTCCATTTTTAATAACAGAAATCTTATGATCATCCAAGGCGATTGAGCAGACAAAAAATAAGGCAATTTCATTCTTATCAATGAAATCGCCTTATTTTTCATCCGTTCCAGTTCATATCCTTCTTGTTAGCGTCCATGACTTAACCTTATGCTTTCGATCTCCTCTTCAGTCAAAATCCCCTTACAAATAAGTTCTTCATCCATACCATACTCAAGCATGTAATCTACACCTATCTTCTGCATTATCTTTAACGCTTCAATCATATACACCCCACGCCCCCTCGTCAAAGAATACTCTACATGCAGCGGATAACCTATGAACTTTTTCTTCTCAACCAATCCAAACTGGATCAGCTCTTTCAGCTGCTCTAGCAGCATCTTTTGACTGATTCCATCTATCCCTTGTTCAAGTTCTGATAAAGACTTTGGTCTATCTTTCATCTGGTATAGAATGATAGTTTTCCATTTTCCTTTTATGATATCATGAACAATCTCAAGTGGACATGTATAATCCGTTCTTATTTTCATTTTCTTCTCTCATTTCAAATTCATATATTCTTCCAATTTCATAACCCTTGCGAACATACCATTTAAAGAAGCCATAAACACCTTATGTACCGTTTGCGCATCTAGTATCTTATCATTATAACATAAATCTTTTGTTGTACATGCATTTTCTATTACAGTAACCCCGTAACCATAATCCTGACAAGCTCTCACCGTTGTATCCACACACATATGTGACATCATACCAGCAACAACAAGGTTTTCAATATTTTGACTCTTCAAATACTCATCTAGATCAGTGCCTAAAAATGCACTGGGATATTGCTTGGTTATTACTTTCTCGGTGGATAATGGCTCTACTGTCTTATGTATTTCTGAAAAACCCTTAAAACCATGTTTGATATGAATAATTATTTTGTCTTCTGCTCTAAACTTATCAAGTAGTATCTTTGCATTATCTGCAGCATCCTGTGGTTTATGTAATAGATATGGACCTGGAACAAAATAGACTTCTTGAATATCAATTAGTAATAATGCTTCTTTCTTCATATCAATCATCCTTTCAGAATTATTTTCCCTTAGAATACTCTATAAATATGATTCTGTAAATTACCCACTTTTTTGTGGGTATGATAGTTCCGTTATATAGATAAAAGGTACGCTCTTATTTATGGTACGGTTCTCCGTATCATGGCTAAAGGAGAGATTAATATCACTGATATAAAAATTCATATCGTTGATATTGTTCTTCTAAAAATCTTTGATTGATATCCTCGCACCAGCCACTAATTCAGGGCATATTAACCATAAACCTCAAAAAACATACTTACTGTTATGCTACAAAATCGGGAAATTAACAAACTATTTCCCAATAGGCGCAAAGCTTTGCCCGTTCAGGTAATTTCTCTAACACACCGAATTCAGGATCATAATATTTTTTCTTAAAATAAAGAGACCAATGTCCATATTCAGGTAGTTGTATACTCAAAATACAACAATCCGGCAAAAGATCACCTTCTATATATTTTCTTCTTGCTTTTGTAGCAGTTCTTATTCCGTAGTATTTCAAGGCTTCACGCATCATTGGTGTAGAGGTCTCCTTATCATTGTTCATTACTGCAATTACTTCATCAACCGAAACATTGGCAAGCATTGCAATTACAGATTGCCCACACAGATAACCAGTAGGCTGTTTTATATACTTTATGCTATCTATTTTCCTGATTGGATTCTTATAACTATACGGACTGCTCTCCTTTTTAGGCAACTCATAATCATACACCTGTGGACTGTGATCGAGCTTAAAATAATCCTCAGCTGCTATACGGAATTGTACTAATGTATTACTGTCATTCGGATGTTTCTTTGGTACAAAATTGTAGATTTCGAAACCGTAATCTGATAATAAATCATATGCTGCTTTCTCACAATTTTTTGCATTTGCTAATACATAATTTGTTTTGATTCCATAAAATGCAAAATTCAAAATCTTTTCTAGTATCTCATGACCGAGCCCTATGTGCTGAAATTCAGCACGGATCCAAGCATTTATGTAGGTCTTATTGCGAATACTCTTACTTCCTAATGCTGCTTCACATAATACCCAGCCAAGAGGAGTGTTTGTTTGCTTATGAATGATTAACCATTCCTTACCACCTTTCATGGTCTTCTCATTCAATCTCTTTGCATCTTCAAGTGTTTGGATATTAGAGAACTGCTGATTTTCTGTTTGCTCATCGAACTTTTTTACAAGTTCAAATACTATTTTATCATCATTTACATCAAAAGGCCTTAATATAACACTTTCCGTTTCTAAAACTGGATACATTGAATCACTCCTTTTATATATTTCAATCAAAAAGTAATATATTTACAATTTAATAGTGATATCTTTTTCGATTGCAGATAAAAAATATCATTGTAAATTTCATAATTATCTCTCCTACAAATTTAAGATTTATGATTATCTATCGTTTTTACTTAGATTTTATCTATCTTTGTCTTATACACCATCAAATTTCTTAGAATAATGATGCAAAATGCCTCACTGACTAAATATACTACATAAAGTGCTCAAGTAGTACCATAAATAAAGAATAAGCAACAAAGAATCTACCTATGAATCAAATATATCATATGTAGATTCTTTGCTGCTTATCGCTTTAGCCTAACGCTAATGTCTTTTATATTTTTCCTTCCTTTTGCTTTATAATGTCTTTTCCAAATAAGCGTTCTGAATGATGCGTTGGCTTTAAATGCTTAATACATCCTTTTACACTTACTCCGACAACACCTCCAAATACCACATACATAATAATCCAAAACCAAATTGCTGTCTGTGGCTGCGCATGGGCTTCTTTTCCCTTATAATAATAAATATTAAGTTTACCATCTTTTATCTCTAAAGGCATACCCTGTAGATCAACATAATATCGATGTGCATCTTCTGTCATAATTACAGTTGAACCTAATCCCTCTTTATAATCAATGGTCATACATTCTCCATTTCTTATGACAAGTAACTCCTTTGCTAACATAATGGTTAATCCAATTAATAAAACGGTAAAAAAGCCTCCAAGTCCAATCCAGATATGAGACTCAAATTTGCGCTCCTCTTTCTCATCATATGCCATAATATCCCCCCTACACTTTTATGTAATAATATGTAATTTCCTGTAAGGATAGTACACTTCCAAATTCTCTCTTTTTCAATATATACGCATTCATATTTTATTAATTTTCCATTAAAACTTAAATGTACCAATAACCAGCTCATAAACGGTACTCAGATTCTTGCATCTCAATCACTTTTCTTCGGATTGAAGCATCCCATTGCGATAAAACCATGTAAATATACACCGACTAACTTTTCTCCAAAGATTTGTATACTTGCTTTTGTAATTTTATTTAAAAGATTTGTATACTCCAATTTATCCATCTCCCTTATCGAATAATCATTTATTCCTTTAAACAAATTCGGTTGATCCCTAAAATATTTCGAGACGATAGATACAAATAATCATTGTCTATATAGGTACGTCCATCTAACTTTAGAGGAACTTGAAATTCTTTTTTCTTTTCTAATGTTTCTTTATCCCATAAGACAATTTCACTGCCAGGATACGAAACGGTAACCAGCATATCATCATATAACCCAACGCATTCATACATTCTTTTATGTACGTTTTTCTTTATCTGATCCACTTCCAGATTTACTAAATTTATTTTAAAAAGTTTTTTATCCTGACTGGCAGCATACAGTATTTCATGATCAATATAAAGACTACGGATATTTTGTGTTCCTAATTTAATTTTCTTTTTTACCGACAGCGCTGTTTTATTTAGAATTAACACTTCTCCATCGACTGTCCCACAGACTAAGTAATCGCCATACGCCTTAATACTCCACATACTACAATCTGCAACTTTAAACTCCTTTATCTCATATGATTTTCGATCAATTGTAATTATCTTTCCATTACGCATAGAACAGTAAATTGTATGTTTATCAACCATCATTCCACATATATCAGAACTTAAGTCCGTTCCTAACTGCCATTTTCTAAGTAACTCATAATTATTCTGGCTAAAAATATAAAGCATACAAAAATCATATATAAAAATCTTTCCACCATCTGCTATTAAGTTTCTTGAAAAACCTTCTTTTTCAAAAACTTCTTTTGTATAGATGACATCTCCAGAACATTTTTCAATTTTTATTAAATCCTTTCCACACATACAATCAATGTGCTGTTGCGTGATCGTAAAACCTGTAACAACTTGCTTTAATCTCACTATTTCTTCCATCTATGTCCTCCTGTATAGACCATCTTTTTACGCATCATTATATTTTTACATACATGGAACACGATATCACTGCATATCTTCCAAATGTGCCGATAACTTTTTATATAATGCTTTCCTTAACTCAGGTGGTTCGATGCATGTGGCATTCATTATGATGTTCCAATAATCATTTTGTGCATTTTCAAATCCATATAAATTAATACAAATCTTCCATCGGTCTTTTTCATGCCAAACAATCGAATACTCCATTCCTTTGAGATAGCAGAATGTCTTCTCATTTACTACCATGGTAACCAGATATTGTTCTTCTAAGGCACATTTCTGTTGAAATCCTTTCATTGCATCTTTGAAATAACTCTTTAGTTCAAAATTCTTCGGATATATAAATGTATCTTCTAATCGTGTACAATCCATAATCCGATCACAGCGAAACATACGAATTGTAAAAGAAGACTCACAATAGCCTATCAGATACCATATCATCTCTTTAATGACAATTCCATAAGGACGAATTGTTCTAGCGGAAACTTCTTGATTTATTTTCTGATATGTAATCTTAAGTTTATGTAATTGAAATACAGATTGTAAGATAGTATCCAGCTGTGGCATGGAATGTTTTTCTCCCCACCAGGGACTGCTATCTACAACGAAACGATTTACAATCTCTTCTGCCTGGTATCTGGCAATGCTTTTAAGATTTTCTTCAGTGATATATCCGTGTGCTTATCTAGTATTCTACTTTTTTCTGCCTTTACCCCCATTCCATTTAGGAACAGATAGACGATGTCTTCCTTATCAAAGTGTTTGACCTGTGTCTGATATCCTTCCATCAGCAAGATTCCCCCATTCTGTCCAGACTGTGTACAAATAGGAATCCCTGCAGAACATAACGTATCAATGTCCCGGTAAATTGTACGTATGGATGTTTCTAATTCGTCTGCCAGACGTTTTGCAGTAATCTTTTTTCCTTCTCTAAGGCTAACAGAATATATAGTAGACGATCCAGTTTCATAGTTTGCTCTTTATATACTGATGTGATTTCAATACAGTACAGTATCCTTTCATATTTTATGTATGAATGCAATTTTATTTATGTATACCATTTTATTATAATACCTCTTCGTGAAGCTTTCCATTTTTTCAAAGTTTTATTTACTGACACACTGTTGTCAGCAATCATTTGCTACGATATCTTCAACATTAATTTTTAAAGGAGAGAAGAATATGAACATTGGAATATTAGGAACCGGTTTTGGTGCTTATCATGCAGAGCTCTTTTCAACCATCAATGATGTGAATACGATCTATGTGTTTGGCAGAAACCCTGAAAAATTAAAAAATTTAGAATCAAGGCTTGGTATTCATCCGGTTACAGATATCAATGAAATCATGGAAAACGATAAGATTGATCTCGTTGACATCTGTCTTCCAAGTAATCTTCACTGTACCTATGCACTTCAAGCATTAAAGCACAATAAGCATGTATTATGCGAGACTCCTGTGGCTACTAACATTGCCGATGCGATCGCTATGCAGACAGCACAACAAAAATCCAGAAAGCTGCTTATGGTCGATCTATTTATGCGTTTTGAGCATGCCTATCAAGTCTTAGCGAGCATTGTAAAAAGTGGAGAATATGGAAAACTGCAAAAGCTCCAAATTCAAAGAAATCCCCCACCTATCTGGGGTAATTTAGGACCAAACAACATTGTAACTGCTTTAATGACACACGACATTGATTTTGTGTCCTACCTGATGGGAAGACCTGAAAAAATGCAAGTTGAAAAGGTACTTGGAAAAGTCGGGCAATATTCCGTTTCACTTCTTTGCTCATACGGAAATGCATTTGCTGAAATTAATGCTTCTTCTATGATGCCAATGGGTTATCCATTTTCAGTCTCCTATGAAGCAATCCTTGATAATGCAGTAGTCCGGTACTATGAAGATCGTTACAAAGGTCAAAATGATCGTATTGATACAAAACTCACCTTATATACAGAAAACGCTAGTAAGGATATTATTCCGCATAACGACTGCTACTATGAAATGATCCGATATGCTGTAAAAATGGTCCAATCAGCAGAAAAACCAATCAATGACATCAGTGATGCTGTTATATCCATGGACATGGCATTAAGAATTCAGGATTTGATTATCTAAATAAACTATCAAAGTAGTATAGGCGTACCTTTACAATAATATGAAATGCATTTTATCCAGCCTAAGCCGCAACTCATCCCCCATCTATTGTTCAAAAAAAGAAAGATGATACTCTAATAGTAAGCAAGAAACAGAGGCTCAGGGCGAGAGAAAAATCTGGGCTATTCTAAGAAATGAATAAGAAAGGGTTCTGAAAGTCTCTCACTCTATGACTTTCAGAACCCTATTTTTCTATGATTCATTCCTATAAATTTATTTTGCAGTAGATATATCTTTTATCATATCACCATTAATCATACGAATTTTCTTTTTTTCTTCTACCTTTATCCAGTTTTCCTCAACTGCAAGTATCCTTCCCTGAACGGCACTAAACTCAGAAAACATTGAAATTATACAATCTTTACCTATAAAATCTTTAATCATTTCTGTCGGACAATTTCTTTTTCATATAATCATCAGCGGTATGGTCATACTGGCTTGCTCTGTAATTACTCGGCACTTCTACATATGTACCACCCGAAATCTTGAATTTCTTTTCTACCATAGTCTGAAAACCACCCGGGCAA
>SVEB01000024.1 GCA_015057635.1 Lachnospiraceae bacterium
CTGGTTTCTTCTTAACAAGTGGAGAAATCTCGATTGGATGATCCATAACGAATGTAGGCTGAACTAAATGTTCTTCTACGAATTCTTCGAAGAAAAGGTTTAAGATATCACCCTTCTTATGTCTTGCTTCGAATGCAACATGCTTTTCTTTTGCGATCGCTTTTGCTTCTTCTTCTGTCTTGATTTCGTTAAAGTCAACACCTGTGTACTTCTTAACCGCATCTACCATTGTGATACGTTCGAAAGGCTTGCTTAAGTCGATTTCTACGCCATCGTAAGAGATTGTTGTTGTTCCAAGTACGTTAGTAGCTACGGTACGGAATAATTCTTCTGTTAAATCCATCATGCCGTGGTAGTCTGTGTATGCCTGGTATAACTCTAATAAAGTGAATTCCGGATTATGACGAACGGAAAGACCTTCGTTACGGAATACTCGGCCGATTTCGTATACACGTTCAAGGCCGCCTACTAATAATCTCTTTAAGTATAATTCAAGAGAGATTCTAAGATTTAAGTCTTCATCTAAAGAATTGTGGTGAGTAGTAAATGGTCTTGCTGCTGCACCACCTGCATTCTTTGTAAGAACCGGAGTCTCTACTTCGATGAAATCTCTGTCATCTAAGTATTTACGGATTTCACGGATGATTAAAGAACGTTTGATGAATGTATCACGAACATCCTGATTCATCATTAAATCAACGTATCTCTGACGGTATCTTGTGTCTGTATCTGTAAGGCCATGATACTTTTCAGGAAGAACCTGAAGACACTTGGATAATAAAACTACTTCATGTGCACGAATAGAGATTTCACCAGTATGAGTTTCAAATACTTCACCCTTTACGCCTACGATATCACCGATATCAAGCTTTTTAAATGCTTTGTATTCTTCTTCTCCTAATACGTCTCTCTGTACGTAAGACTGGATGTTTCCAAGCTTATCCTGTACATTCATGAAGGATGCTTTACCCATTACACGCTTTGTCATGATTCTGCCGGCGATGGATACTTCCTTACCATTGAATTTTTCAAAGTCGCCTTTAATATCAGTTGTATGATTGGAAACATCATATTTCATGATCTGGAATGGATCTTTTCCTGCTGCCTGCAGTTCTGCTAACTTTTCTCTTTTTACTTTGATCAGCTGATTTACGTCTGGCTCATTGCCATTGTTTTTTACATTCTTTTCTTCTGCCACTTTTATCATCCTTTCTCTATCCTCTTTTCACTTCTGCACCGCTTTTTTTGCAAGCAGAAGATGGCGACCCATCTTATATTTGTAAAGATACGGTCGCCACGGATAATCTTCCTTGATTAATTTGATTTCTGGATTTCAAGAATCTTATATTTAATAATACCTGAATGTGTATCTACTTCAATCACATCACCTTTTTTCGCACCGATTAAGGCTTTTCCAACAGGTGATTCATTTGAGATTTTACCTTTTAAACTGTTTGCTTCTGTAGAACCAACAATCTTATATTCAAGCTCATCGTCATATTCCATATCAAGTATTCTGACCATACATCCGATATTGATGGCGTCAACATCTACTTCATCTTCTACAACTACTTCAGCATTCTTAAGAATCTTATCAATTTCTTCAATTCTAGCCTCGATATCTCTCTGCTCATCCTTGGCTGCATCGTATTCAGCATTTTCGGATAAATCGCCTTGTTCTCTGGCTTCTTTAATTTTTTGAGCTACCTGTTTTCTTTTATTAACCTTTAATTCCTGTAATTCGTCTTCTAACTGTCTAAGTCCTTCATAGGTCAAAATATTCTTCTTTTCTGCCATTGAAATACCCTTCCTCCATAAATACTATTCTCTTGTAAACATATGCAGACATTCATATAAGCATATCTTTCGATATAATATCAATATTCAAAGTATTATATCGTATCATCCCGAACTTGTCAACAATAGGCAGATGATATTTGATATAAATATATGTTTGATACAGAAATCCATTCCTGATATTTTGTCTGATGGATATGGCGGTATCAATAGTATATCGAAATGTTTTTCATTCATTCATCATTTCAATTGATTTTTTTCATATTAAAGAGTATATTTCCCAAAAAACCGTATAAATTAACTATGTTTCTATTTATAATAGGTAACCACCTAAAACTACCATCAACATAGTATCCATTTGTATTTTGGTCACTTCCCAAAAAACAGATGGGAGATGGTGATGCCTAGCTTGATTATTCCCGTTTTTTCTAATATATGTACAAATGCCCCAGTTTGTTTTTGGAAATCTGTCGGTTCTTTGTTAAAAAAGTAACATTCTTTCCTCAAAAACTTAACAAAACGACATTTTTTTGTCTTATATTACAAAAAATGCTTTACTATTTTGTTGAATAGTGGTACTGTTTTTGCTAGGTATTTTTATACTACATTATAAATAAAGGTATTTGCGACAATTTAAAAGTGCCCGCAAAGCCACTCTTTAAGGAGGATATTTTTACATGGCTAGAAAAATGAAAACCATGGATGGTAACACTGCTGCAGCTCACGTGTCTTATGCATTCACTGACGTAGCAGCGATCTATCCAATTACACCATCTTCTCCAATGGCAGACTACACAGATATGTGGGCTACACAGGGAAGAAAAAACATCTTCGGACACGAAGTAATGCTTTCCGAAATGCAGTCTGAAGCAGGTGCAGCTGGTGCTGTACACGGTTCCTTACAGGCTGGTGCTTTAACAGCAACTTACACCGCTTCTCAAGGTTTATTATTAATGATCCCAAATATGTACAAGATCGCTGGTGAATTATTACCAGGCGTTATCAATGTTACAGCTCGTGCTTTAGCAAGCCACGCATTATCAATCTTTGGTGATCACTCCGATATTTATGCTGCTCGTCAGACAGGTTTTGCAATGTTATGTAGCGGCAATGTTCAGGAAACTATGGATTTAGGTGCCGTTGCTCACTTAACAGCAATCGAAGGAAGAGTTCCTTTCATGCACTTCTTCGATGGTTTCAGAACATCTCATGAAATTCAGAAGATTGAAATCTGGGATTATGAAGATTTAAAAGAAATGACTAATATGGACGCAGTTGATGCATTCCGTAGAAGAGCTTTAAATCCAGAACACCCAGTTCAGAGAGGTACTGCTCAGAACCCTGATATCTTCTTCCAGGCTCGTGAAGCATGTAACCCATACTACGATGCTGTTCCTGAATTAACACAGCAGTATATGGATAAAGTAAATGCTAAGATCGGTACAGACTACAAATTATTCAACTACTACGGTGCAGCTGATGCGGAACACGTAATCATCGCTATGGGTTCTGTATGTGATACAATCGAAGAAACAATCGATCACATGAACGCTGGTGGCGCTAAAGTTGGTTTAGTAAAAGTTCGTCTTTACAGACCATTCTCAGCAAAACACTTAATCGAAGCACTTCCTGAAACTGTTAAGCAGATCTCTGTTCTTGACAGAACAAAAGAACCAGGTGCGCTTGGTGAGCCATTATACCTTGATGTATTAGCAGCTCTTAAAGATTCTAAATTCAATGACGTTCCTGTATACACAGGTCGTTACGGCTTAGGTTCTAAAGATACAACTCCTGCTCAGATCATCGCAGTATATAACAACACAGAAAAGAAGAAATTCACAATCGGTATCAACGATGACGTGACAAATCTTTCTCTTGAATTAAAAGAAAATCCAGATACAGCAGACAAAGGAACTACATCTTGTAAGTTCTGGGGTCTTGGTGCAGATGGTACTGTAGGTGCGAATAAGAACTCCATTAAGATCATTGGTGATCATACTGATAAGTACGCTCAGGCATACTTCGATTATGACTCCAAGAAATCCGGTGGTGTTACAATCTCCCACTTACGTTTCGGCGATAATAAGATCAAATCCACTTACCTAATCAATAAAGCGGATTTCGTAGCATGTCATATGCCATCTTATATCAGAAAATACAACATGGTTCAGGACTTAAAGGATGGCGGTACATTCTTACTCAACTGCTCCTGGGGTATGGAAGAAATCGAAAAACACTTACCAGGTCAGGTAAAACGTTATATGGCAGAACACAACATTAAGTTCTACACAATTGACGGTATTAAGATCGGTAAGGAAGTTGGACTTGGTGGACGTATCAATACAATCCTTCAGTCTGCATTCTTCAAATTAGCAAACATCATTCCAATCGAAGATGCTGTTAAATATATGAAAGATGCTGCTACTGCTTCTTATTCCAAGAAGGGTGATGATGTCGTTAAGATGAATCACGAAGCAATCGATCGTGGTGTAAACGGCGTTGTTGAAATCAAGATTCCTGCAGAATGGGCAAATGCTACAGATGAAAACTTATCCGTAAGCTACTCTAATGGCGATCCAGATGTTCTTAAGTATGTAAATACTGTTCAGAACGCAATCAACGCTCAGGAAGGTAACTCTCTTCCAGTATCTGCATTCTTAGATTATGTAGACGGTACTTCTCCACTTGGAACTGCTGCATACGAAAAACGCGGTATCGCAATCGACGTTCCAGTATGGAAGCCAGAAGTATGTATCCAGTGTAACCTTTGTTCTTATGTATGTCCTCACGCTGTAATCCGTCCAGTTTCCATGGATGCAGAACAGGCTGCTAACGCTCCTGAAGGCGCTAAGATGACAGACATGAAACAGGTTGAAGGCAAGAAATTCGCAATCTCTATCTCCGTACTTGACTGTACAGGATGTGGATCTTGTGTAACTGTATGTCCTGATATCAAGGGTAACAAAGCCCTTAGCATGACAAGCCTTGACTCTGAATTAGATGCTCAGAAGATGTTCGACTATGGTGTAACTTTAGATACTCCTGTTGAAGTTCTTGAAAAATTCAAAGAAACTACAGTTAAAGGTTCTCAGTTCAAACAGCCATTACTTGAGTTCTCCGGAGCTTGTGCTGGTTGTGGTGAAACACCTTACGCTAAATTAATCACACAGTTATTCGGTGACAGAATGTATATTGCAAATGCAACTGGATGTTCTTCTATCTGGGGTGGTTCTTCACCTTCTACACCATACACTGTAAACAAAGATGGTAAGGGTCCAGCTTGGGCAAACTCCTTATTCGAAGACAATGCAGAATTTGGTTTCGGTATGATGTTAGCTCAGAAAGCTCTTAGAAAACGTTTAGTTCACTCTGCTGAAAATCTTTTAGAAGTTGCAGAAAACGAAGAAGTTAAATCTGCACTGAAAGAATATTTAGATACACAGAACTCTTCTACTGCAAATGCATGTGCATCTCATAAATTAATCAAAGCATTAGAAGCTTGCAACTGTGATAACGAAGACCGTGCTAACATCTTAAACAACAAAGATTTCTTAGCTAAGAAATCTCAGTGGATCTTCGGTGGTGATGGCTGGGCATACGACATCGGCTTCGGCGGTGTTGACCACGTTCTTGCTTCCGGACAGGATGTAAACATCATGGTATTCGATACAGAAGTTTACTCTAACACAGGTGGTCAGTCTTCTAAATCTACACCAATCGGCGCGATCGCACAGTTCGCTGCTGCTGGTAAAGAAGTGAAGAAGAAAGACTTAGCTGCAATTGCTATGAGCTATGGTTACGTTTACGTAGCACAGATCGCTCAGGGTGCTGATTACAACCAGTGTATCAAAGCGATCACAGAAGCGGAAGCTTACCCAGGTCCATCCTTAATCATCGCTTATGCTCCATGTATCGCACATGGTATCAAGGGCGGCTTAAAGGGTGCTCAGACTGAAGAAAAACGTGCAGTTGAAGCTGGTTACTGGCACTTATTCCGCCACAACCCAATGCTTGCGGCAGAAGGAAAGAATCCATTCATCTTAGATTCCAAGGCTCCTAAGGCATCCTTCCAGGAATTCATCCAGAATGAAGTTCGTTACAACAGACTTTCCAGATCTAATCCAGAAAGAGCTGCTGAATTATTCGCTAAGGCTGAAAAAGATGCTATGGCGAAGTACGAAAGACTTGTTGAAATGGCTTCTAAATAGTCATTTGACAATCTATTATAGATTTTCTCTGCTTTGCACGGCAGAAGAAGTATAAGGAATTCCAAAGAAATGGTGACTGCGCCACCATTTCCTTGGCTTCCAGTGCAAAAAAAGAAGCATGTCAGTCCCATGCTTCTTTTTTTATTGCTTTTAAAGCGTCTTTTCCTTCCGGCCATAGCAAGTATCCAAATACGATCATGTCTAATGTATCAAACAGCCTGTCTTTCAATTCCATGAACACAGGCTGTCTTTCTTAGCATTACTATGCTGCCGGAATCTCGATTTCTCTTCCAAGCAGATTTTCCATATAGGTCTCAATGCCTTCACTAATTCCTTTAATTGTATTTTCTTCAAATGGACTTCCGAATCCTGCTTCCTTTAACGTAGTTAAGAAACCGTCTTTTGTCCCAAAGCTTAATAACTTTAAGTAATTGTCCGCTGCGCCTCTCCAGTCAGAAACAGACTGTTCAAAGATCTCAAGTGCAGGAACTAATGATGTTGCATAGCTGATATAGTATAATGGGGACTGGAATGTATGTGTGATATTTACCCATGATGTCAGTTCCGTAACCCCTTCTGTTTTTGTTGCAAGACCGTATTCACACGCAAGGTTGTAATAAAGTTTATTTAGTTCACTTACGCTCTTTACATTGTTTGCATATACATACTGCTGAAACTCATCCTCCATACATCCCTGAAGAAGGATCTGTAAAAACAGGGTAAGCTGGTATTTCTGAAGAGACTTTGCATTACTTCCAAATACCTGCTTATAATATGGCATAAATAATAATTCAAATCCCTGAGAATGGATTTCCATCAGGTCTAAATTGACTGCTAAATCATTCCCATGTACATAATAAGAATTAAAATGGCCAAACTCATGAACTGCAGTAGAAACATCAATGTATAATCCGGTTCTTGATAAGCTTACAAATGCTTCCTTATAGGAAGGTAGGTATGTAGTATAACTTAAGTTTGCTTTCGTGCTGCTGAAATTGTAATCCATTAGATTGTATTTTAACATATACTGAAATGCTTTCAAACTATCACCGGAAACATCACGTAAGAAACGTCTGACTGTAGGAAAAGCCTTCTGTAGATCATTTGTCTGTGTTGTCTGTACGGTCGCAACATCCTCTGTCGTTAAAGAGGCAGCCAGTTCTTCATATAATGGTTTGATATATTTTTTTACATAATCATGCATCTTCTTTGCTTCTTCTGCTGTATAGTCCCTTCCAAATGCCTGATACGCATACTCGGAGTAATTGGATACACCGGCTTCTTTTGCAATTGCCTTTCTTACTTTTACTAACTGCAAGTAAACTTCTCCGGCATTCTTATTTACTGCTTCATTATAAAGAGTATAATATTTGCTAGCTTCTTCTGCTGATAAGTCTGCGTTTGAAAGAATATCGTTCCCGGTCATCTGTGTACCATTTACATCCACTGTTGTACTATTCATAACAACGAGATACTGTCTGGAAAGCTCCTGTTCTTTTGCACTTAAGTCCACAAGCTTGTCTGTCAGCTTGTCTGCACTTGCATAGATTGCTTCTACCGCTTCATTTCCCCAGCGAATCTTTGGCATCCATCCAAACTTCGAATCTAATAATGCAACTGCTGTTTCATTCATTTTCACCTGTAATTGTGATACCATTACCGTAAGTGCATACATCTCAGTTGCATTGTCTGCATTTGTTACATCCTGATAGTTGTAAATGTTAAGAAGACGATACATTGTCATCACATCTTCAAAGCTGTCATTTACAGAGTCCATCTGATTTAGAAGCTTTCTCATCTCACCCTTTGTCTTTACGGATGGTAGCGCTTTATCAACTGCCTCGAGTGTCGCCATCATTCCCTCGATATCCGGAGTAGTATACTTCATATCCTCAAACTTAGTGGTTCCATGCTCTGTGGCAGTACTTGTGGCACCTGTTGCCGCATTTACTGTCGTGGATGGTGCCGCAACACCGAATGCCATCAACAACGCTAACGCCATTGCTATCATTCTCTTTTTCATATTTTCCTCCTATTATTGTCCTTTTCCCTTTATGAACTTTTTTCACAAGAATAATTGGATTATAGCATTATTTTACATAAAAAGGTAGTAGTGTAAGGAAATGTTAAGGATATTTTAATTTAAGGTTGAAAAATGTAATCAAATTCTTATCCTATCGTCAGCACAATGCTAGCTATCATCAAAAATTTATCGCCCTTTATCCGCATAGAAACTCAAGTCACCTTTCGGATCATAGCTACCCATCTTTAACATAAAAAAAAGACACGTGCACTCGTGTCTTAAAAGCTGGGCTACAAGGATTCGAACCTTGAGATGCTGGAATCAGAATCCAGTGCCTTACCGTTTGGCGATAGCCCAATATGATGTAACTTTTTTCAAGCTACGTTGTAATTATATTAAACAAAAAGTTTTAATATAAAGCTGGGCTACAAGGATTCGAACCTTGAGATGCTGGAATCAGAATCCAGTGCCTTACCGTTTGGCGATAGCCCAATGCATTTTTATGTCTGCAGTGCTGTGTCTCAACTGCGAATATTATTATAACTCATAAAAAAACATTTTGCAAGCATTTTTTTTATTTTTTTTGATTTTTTTTAATTTTATTTGTTTTTTATTATTTTGCTGTAAATTCCTTCTTCTTTCTTCTTTTTCTATACAACTTCTGCCGTTATCTAACAATGTTTTTCTCTTTTTCTTACCCTGCAGCTGCTTTTCTTCTCCCTTAATCATCGCTCTGCTGCAGGGATTCATTGTCCTGCTATATCTGTATCTTATTCCGATACCAGACTATTCTCTACCGAAATAACACACTGGTAACGGGAGTCCAGATTACGTACTTCCTGCAAGATCTGAAGCAGAAGCTCCCGCTCCATCTGCTTGGTATATCCATATGGAATGACAAGCTCAAAAATCAGATTGATCTGAGTCTCACATGTGATCATGCGAAAATCATGAATGCTCGCCTTTGGTTCAAGCGACTGAATGATCTCAAGGACATTCTGTTTTAATTCTCCTACGCGGCTGTTATTCACCTCCACAGGATCAAGATGAATTACAAGAAGAATATTCTCTTCTTCTAAGATATCCCGTTCAATTTGATCAATAATCTCATGGGCACTTTCCAATGCAATGTCATTTGGTACCTCACAGTGAATCGTTGCTCTTGTATGAGATGGTCCATAGTTATGTACCACTAAATCATGCGTCCCGATAATACCTTGATAGCTCTCAATTTTCTTGGTAAGCCGTTCATAAAGCTCCCGGTCAATCGCCGATCCCATAAGCGGTTCCAACGTATCCTTTGCGATATTGATTCCCGCCATAAGAACAAATACAGATACTACAATGCCCATATAACCATCTATGACGATTCCTGACACATGGCTGATGATGAGGGATAGAATCGTAGCACTTGTCACAAATACATCGCTCAGAGCGTCTGCTGCCGTAGCCTTCATAACGGAAGAATTGATCTTTTTGCCTAATCTTCGATTAAATATCGACAGCCAGATCTTCATACCAACCGATAACAGCAAAATTACTACGGATAGATAAGAGAACCGAATCCCTTCCGGATGAATAATCTTCATAAATGCATTTTTAAAGCAGCTGAACCCGACCTGAATAATTAAAAACGCAACTACAAGAGCTGAAATATACTCATACCTCCCATGTCCAAAAGGATGCTCTTTATCTGCCGGCCTTGCCGCCAATTTAACGCCTGCGAATCCAATAACAGAGGATGCCGCATCCGATAAGTTGTTAAATGCATCTGCCATAATAGAAATGCTCGCAGTCAGGATACCAATTAAAATCTTTGCTATAAATAAAAGAAGATTACAGACCATTCCAACCACACTGGCTAACGTTCCATAAGCAGTGCGTACTTCTATATCTTCTGTTTTTTCGTAATCCTTTATAAATCTTTTTACTAAAAAATTAGTCATCTTTCACCTTTCTTCCCTTTGTTTTGCTATAGAATCCATTCATTCTTGCTTATAATTTTTTTAAAAATGGATATGATGATTAATAGAAACCAAGCACGAATATGCTTTAATATTATAACACATTTCATATAACACTACTCTTATATTTTCCAATTCTATCGTAAGAAGATAAAATTTTTATTATATTTTTCCTTAAATGTAAAATTTATATATTTTTCACTTTATTTTTTTCTTCATTCGAATTATAATGGATTAATAACATATGAATGCAATGTAATCATATTGGAATCGCGAAAGGAGCTTTACTATGAAAAAATTCTGTAAATTCGTACTGGGAACGATTTCCCTTGCAACTCTTGCTTGTGGCGGATATTACTTTTTTAAAAAATACATTTGCAAAGAAACACAAGATGACTTTGATGACTTCGAAGACGAAGCAGATGACTTTGAATTTGAGGAAAATGAAACACATCCTGCCGAAAACCGCGGATATGTTTCCATTAACCTTTCTTCCGAAAGCAATGCCAATGCTTCTGAATCAGCTGAAAAAGAAGAATCTTCTGAAGAAGAGTCCAAGGAGGACACTTCTAATAACGATTCCCAGGAAAAGAATCATGATTCCGACTTAGAAGAACTTTGTCATACTTCTGAAAACGAAGAAGAGAACTTTTAATAAAACGAGCAGGTCGCTCCTTATGGAGTGCCTGCTCGTTCTTATTTTATACAAGCATTTGTTTTCACTTTAGAATATCCCGAATCTGCTCTTTAAACTGTTCTGTATCCGAAAGTTCATAAGTAACCTCTGATTTCGTCTCCCCATCTTCATATGCTCTCACCATAAGCATCCCATCGCTTGTAATACAAAGCTCTACTGCTTCCTCTTCTGACTGAGCCATATACACATTCATTTCCACCGTTCCCACTGCATCAGAAGATGCAAGCGTAACCTGATCTTTTGTTAGCATAAGAAGGATCCTTGCAATCGTTTCCTTTCCCTCTTTTGTATCACCGCTTACGTTATAGTTCTCGCTTTCTGCGGCCTCCTCACCGGAACTTATGCTGGACTGTGCTTCCTCTTCCAGTGGTTCTTTATCTGCAATCGTATCTTTCTCTGATTCCGGTCCCGTTGTCGCATCAGACTGTATATCTGCCATCTGATCATTTGCTGCATCCAGGCTGCCAGAAGAGGCTGTTTCCTTTTCAGATGAGCCTTCAAACGGAGCTCCCATCGTAAAAGACTCATTCCCCATTCCTTCATCCATAAACTCGGCCGATTCCATCTGTGACGAGTCCGCTCTGTTTTTTGCCCCATTTCTCATCATCTGCATTCCCACCATCACAACCAGACAGGCAGCTGCCATGCCGGCTGCCATACGGATGATCTTCGGCATCACATTTTTCCCTCTGCTCTTCTTCTCTTCCCTCTTCTGTTCTTTCTTTACTGCATGTTCCTCTTTTGAAACAATCCTTCCTTTTCTATCTAGCTCTGGACTATCTCCTGCCTCTTCTGATCCCATTTCAGCCCTTCTTTCCTTAGCTGATCGTCTTTCCGCCTCTGCTTTTGCAAGCGTCCTTTGAATCAGCTCCTCTGATACGGTAATATTCTCGCAGGCAAGCTCGTCGTTTAAACTTTCTTTTATGATTCTTTCTAATTCCTTATCTTCTTCTGACATTACGAAAGCCTCCCTTCTACAAGCGATCTTAGCTTTTCTTTTGCGCGGGACAACCGGCTTTTTACTGTCCCTACCGGCACATTCAAATACTGGGCCGTATCATCCATGCTCATATCTTGATAATAAACACAAAGCACCACATCCTTATAAGTTTCCGGGAGTGCCATTACTGCTTCCTTCACGGTATGTGCCGTCTCTTTCTTTTCAATTCGGTCAAACTCCTCCTCCGATGCAATGGATTCCTCCATAAAGTCCATCATCGGTACTACTTTATTATGATACGCGCTTTTCAAGTAATCCTTGCATGTATTGATTGTGATGCGTATCATCCAGGTCTTAATGCTGCTCTCCCCCCGAAAGGAATCCAGATTCCGGTTCACCTTCAGAAATACCTCCTGAAACATATCCTCCGCTATCTGGGCATCCTTCACATACAGATAAGCAGTCCGAAGCACATCATTGCCATACAGCCGCATCAGACACTCTAAATCCTGACCAGCTGTCTTTTCTCCAGCCCTGTCGTTTTCCTGCATTCCTTCATCCTCCTATAAAATATTTGCAGCCCCAAACCGTCCTGCCCAAATCCCGCTTTCTCCCCCGAGATTTCAAGCACCTACCTCTGTCTTTGCAATCTACCTTATAGTATATCTGTCTCATTAGACGATGTAAAGTTGCTAAAGTTCCTATGTGCTGCCATCCTTCCGTTTATGTACCCTTTTCTCTTTCTTATTTCTATCCTTTTCTCCTCCTTCCTTTTATTCTATCTAGTTTGCTCTGTCTTCTTCATTCTGTCTCTTCATTCTGCTTCTCTATTCTACCTCTCCATTCTGCTTCTTCATTCTGCCTTTCCACTTTGCTTCTCTATTCTATCTCTCCCGCTCTGCCTCTCCGCATACATTTTCCTCTCCCTATCGAAGGCGTTCCCACGCCGCTTCCCGTCTCACCAGACAGAGGGCATAGGAAGAGGTAGCCGGCATGGCAAGAGCCTCCTGTGAGCGAAGCGATCGGATGTCCGGGATGTCCGGCTCATGACGAACAAAAGCCGTTACTGTCCTTGAATAGCAGACAGTGGTTTTCTGTCTGATAGTCAAGAACAGTAACGGCTTTTGTCCGCTCATGCGTCCGAACATCCGGACATCCGATCGCTTCGCCCACAGGAGGCTCTTGCCATGCCGGCCACCTCTTCCTATGCCCTCGTCCGTCTGCCTTTCCGTCCCCGTCTCCTACTCGCGTCCGAATTCGGATAATTCGAGTCCTTTGTTACGGTCAAGAACAGTATTGATGCTCCATGCGTGAACGAATAAAAGAAGAGGGTTGCCCTTCATATCTTTTACTTTCTTTGTATCGGATGTTACGCTTAATGCAGCCACATCCACTTCCTCTTTATTGGCAATCCAACGGATATGCTCATAAGCAAGAGGTTCCATACGAATTTCCACGTTATATTCATTCTCTAATCGATATTTTAATACGTCGAACTGAAGAATACCTACAACACCTACGATAATCTCTTCCATACCAGTATTAAATTCCTGGAAGATCTGAATTGCACCTTCCTGTGCGATCTGGGTAACACCCTTGATGAACTGCTTACGTTTCATCGTATCTACCTGACGGATCTTTGCGAAATGTTCCGGTGCGAAAGTAGGAATGCCTTCATATTCAAACTTCTTTCCTGGCATGCTGATCGTATCCCCGATGGAGAAAATGCCCGGATCAAATACACCGATGATATCGCCGGCATATGCCTCATCTAAGATTTTTCTTTCCTGCGCCATTAACTGCTGTGGCTGAGAAAGGCGAATCTTTTTGCCGCCCTGTACATGGTATACTTCCTCGCCTGCTTCAAACTTACCGGAACAGATACGCATAAATGCGATACGGTCACGGTGTGCCTTATTCATATTCGCCTGAATCTTGAATACGAATGCGGAAAAGTCATTGGTTAATGGATCAATAATGCCTTCATTTGACTTTCTTGGAAGCGGAGAAGATGTCATGTTAAGGAAATGCTTTAAGAATGTTTCCACACCGAAGTTTGTAAGAGCAGAACCAAAGAATACCGGTGTCAGTTTTCCTTTGCTTACCTGTTCCATATCAAATTCTGCGCTGGCGCCATCTAATAAATCGATTTCTTCTGATAAAGTATCATGATATGATTTTCCGATCAGATCATCTAAAGAAGGATCACCGATTGTCGCTTCTACCGTATCCACTTCTTTCATACCATTATTCGCTGCAAAGAAACGGCTGATTGTCTTTGTATTTCGATCATAAACACCTTTAAACTCTTTACCGGAGCCGATTGGCCAGTTTCCCGGACAAGTCTGAATACCAAGCACGGTTTCGATCTCATCTAATAATTCAAAGGTATCCCTTGCTTCACGGTCCATCTTATTGATGAAAGTAAAAATCGGGATATTTCTCATGACACATACCTTAAATAGCTTCTTTGTCTGATTTTCAACACCCTTAGAGGCATCGATTACCATGACTGCGGAATCCGCTGCCATTAAAGTACGGTAAGTATCTTCGGAGAAATCCTGATGTCCAGGTGTATCTAAGATATTGATGCAGAAATCGTCGTAGTTAAACTGCATAACGGAAGACGTAACAGAAATACCACGTTCCTTTTCAATTTCCATCCAGTCAGAAACCGCATGTTTCGCTGTCTTCTTTCCTTTTACTGAACCTGCGAGATTAATCGCACCCCCATATAATAAAAGCTTTTCGGTAAGAGTCGTCTTACCAGCATCCGGGTGAGAGATAATCGCAAACGTTCTTCTCTTCTTTATTTCATTCGTAGTATCTGCCACGTTAAATCCTCCATTCCAACCATTCTATCCAAATTTAACGGTTGTAAAACCGCTGTTTTCTTCTAAAATTCACTATCATTTTTCTTGTTTCAAAACCACTTAATCATATAATAATATTTGACTATTTGTCAAGTTTTATCAGACATTTGTCAAGTTTTGTGAGGTATAAAAAAACGTCTGCTTTTTGGGTATCAGACTTTTATCTGACCCCAAAATTACAGACGCTCTTTTGACTATAGATATTACTACAGATCTCCTAACGTAAATTTATCATGAACTGAGTTCATTGCTTTCTCTACATGCGCTTCGTCAATCAGTACGGTAACACGGATTTCAGAAGTAGAGATCATCTTGATATTCACGCCTACATCATAAAGTGCTTCAAACATCTTGGATGCAACACCTGGATTGGACATCATGCCGGCACCAACGATGGATACCTTTGCAACGTTCTTTTCCACATCGATCTTATCGCATTTTAAGCTGCTTTGCTTATGACGCTCTAAAATCGCAACTGCATCTTCCACAGCATCTTCCGCTACGGTAAAGCTGATATCCTTTGTTCCGTCACGTCCTACGGACTGTAAAATGATATCGACATTGATGTTGTGTTTTGCCAGGTGGTTGAATAATTTGAACGCAACTCCAGGCTGATCTTCTAATCCGATTACTGAAATACGTGCTGTATTCTTATCACACGCTACTCCGCTTACAAGCATTTTTTCCACGTTAACTTCCTCCCTTACAACAGTTCCTTCTGAAAAATTAAGACTTGAACGTACTACTAATGGCACTCCGTATTTCTTCGCCATTTCCACAGAACGATTATGAAGAACGCCAGCCCCAAGACTTGCTAAATCAAGCATCTCATCGTAGGTGATCTCATCTAACTTTCTTGCATTCTTTACGATTCTTGGGTCTGCCGTATATACACCATCCACGTCAGTAAAGATCTCACATGCATCTGCTTTTAATGCTGCTGCCAAAGCAACTGCTGTTGTGTCAGAGCCGCCTCTTCCAAGCGTTGTATAATTGTCTGCTTTGTCAATTCCCTGGAATCCGGTTACAATGACAATCTTTCTGGACTCCAGCTCATTGCGGATTCGCTCCGTGTCAATTCTCTTTAGTCTTGCATTTCCATAATTGCTTGTTGTATGCATTGCTACCTGAAATGCATTTAACGAAACAGCCGGAACTCCTAATGAGTCCATTGCCATTGCCATCAGCGCGACACTGGTCTGTTCCCCTATCGTCAAAAGCATATCCATCTCCCTTTTCGGAGGATTTGGATTAATGTCTCTGGCCTGTGCCAGTAACACGTCTGTCTGCTTGCCCATTGCAGATAATACAACGACTACATCATTCCCCTTTTTGTAGTCCTCGATGCATCTTCTGGCAACATTAAAAATTCTCTCCTTGTCGGCCACGGAAGTACCGCCGAATTTCTTAACTATAAGCATAGCTGCCTCCTAAATCATGTATATATTGGTAACAATAAATTGCTCTAAGGCTGTTGTGTTGACTATACTATTTTTTAAAAAGTCTGTCAATCAATTTCCACCCTTTTTCCGACATATTTCCACTTAATTCAGCTTCCCGCTCATTGTAGCGCTGGATCATCTTACGTTCCTGCCTGCTATCATACAAAAGATAGGGAACCGGTTCTGCCGTATGGGTGCGAAGCCTAACTGGTGTTGGATGGTCCGGCATGATTAACATCCGATAATCCACATTCGCCTCTTCCAGCTGCTGCTTTATCACAGCCACGATTTCACTGTCGATGGATTCAATCGCCTGTATCTTCTTTTCAACACTTCCCTGATGTCCCATCTCATCCGGTGCTTCCACATGAATGTAAGCAAAGTCATATCCGTCCTTTAGCAAAGCATCGGCTGCTGCCATGGCTTTTCCCCGGTAATTGGTATGTAGGGAACCGTCTGCCCCTTCTACCTTGATCACCTTCATTCCTGCTCCCACTGCGATCCCCTTTAAAAGATCCACTGCCGATACCATAACGCCTCTTACTCTGTTTTTTTCTTCAAATGATGTCAGATTCGGTTTTGTCCCGGCTCCCCAGAACCAGATGGAGTTGGCCTTATTAAGCCCTGCTGCTGCACGTTTTTCATTTAATGGATGATGATTTAAAATTTCATAGCTTCTTCGCATCATATCCGCCAGTTTCTTCTCTTTTGGCAGATACTCTCCGATTTTTCTTGTCAAGATATCATGCGGAGGGGTAAGTTCACATACGATTCCTCCATTCCAGACAAGCAGATGACGGTAACTCGTTCCCACATAATAGGAGAATATATCATCTGCAAGCTCTTTTCTTACGGCTTCCAATAAAATGGCCGCATCCTCAGTGGATATCTCCCCTGCACTGTGATCTAAGATTTTCTTTTCTTCATAAGGAAGGAAGTCATCCGAAAGTGTCACAAAATTACACCGGATAGCTACATCCGTCTCTGTTAATGGAACACCGATGCTAAGTGCCTCAAGCGGCGATCTTCCTGTATAGTATTCCTTTGGATCGTATCCTAATACTGCAAGATTTGCCGTATCACTCCCCGGCTTCATTCCTTCCGGAATGGTCCTCGCAAGGCCGATTTCTCCCATTCCTGCCAATTCATCCATCGCCTTCGTATCGGCGTATTCAAGCGGTGTCTTGCCTCCAAGCCCCTCAATCAGCTCATCCGCCATACCGTCCCCAAGCACAACAATATATTTCATAATACTGTCCTTCCTGTGAAATTTTATTATGGTCTCCCTCTTAAAACTCAACACGGATCTTGTTCTTTACATGAACAAGCTGCGCTTTATCCTTAAATTCCATTTCCGTAATCGGTTCTGTAATAAATGCATATTCCTCATATTCCGGTATGGATAGCTCCCTCTCTACCGGAAACAGGCTCTTCGCTTTATCCATTTCCTCTTTTGGGACACGGATAAAGAACTTGGATTCCATTGTATTAAGATCTGCCGGCATCAGTCTCTTGCTGCTCCAGATCGTCATGATATTGCGTCCTCTATGCTTTATCGCATCCACTACATCAGATACGACCGCACTGGCTGTCGGAAGCTTTCCTGCCCCGCTTCCATAAAACATCACATCCCCAAGCAGGTTGCCTCTGACTAAAATTCCGTTAAATACATCATTCACACTGTAAAGCGGATGATCCGCCTGAATCATTCTCGGCGATACCATTGCATAAACATGATCCTTTACCTTCCGGCTTGTTCCAAATAGCTTAATAGCTGCTCCGATTAAAGATGCATACTGAATATCCTCTTTTGTAATATCCGTGATTCCTTCCGTATAGATATCCTCATAATTCACCTGCATGCCATATGCAAGGGAAGTTAAGATTGCAATCTTTCGGCAGGCATCATATCCTTTCACATCGGCATCCGGTTTTCTTTCCGCATATCCCATATCCTGTGCCTGCTTTAATGCCGTTTCAAAAGAAAGTCCCTCATCCCGCATCTTGGTCAGGATATAATTCGTTGTGCCATTTAAAATTCCGGTGATCTCTTCGATCTCATCCACCGTTAAAGACTGGTTCAAAGGACGAATAATTGGAATCCCTCCGCCTACGCTTGCCTCAAATAAAAAATTGATATTCTTCTGCCTTGCAATTTCTAATAACTCTGCTCCATGTACCGCCACTAATTCCTTATTGGAAGAACACACACTCTTTCCCTTTAGCAATGCCTCTTTTACAAAGGTATATGCGGGTTCCACGCCTCCCATAACCTCCACGATCACACCGATCTCAGGATCATTCACGATCTGCGCATAATCATGCACGATCAGCTCCTGAACCGGCTGTCCCGGAAAGTCTTTTAGGTCCAGCACATATTTGATTTTTACTTCTTCTCCTGCTCGTTTGGCAATTTGATCATAATTTTTCTCTATCACTTCATATACACCAGAACCTACGGTTCCGAAACCTAACACTGCTATTTTCATTTGGACACCTCTTAATTTAATTTGTCAAAGCACGCGTTTTCTTTATCCTATGCATGAAGAGACACTACGTCTTATGCATTCGCCCCTATTTTTACTCTCTTCCTAATATCTTAAGATAATGAACTCCCTCTAATGATTCCAGGGAATCAATCAGCTTTGGTATAGATACGGTCTGTGGAAGAATCTCAAGACCCAATGTCAGGGATGCGATTCCACCAATCGGAATGGTCTGATGAATCGTTAAGATATTCGCATGACTGTCTGCAATTTGTCTTAATACCGAGGACAGCAGGCCCGGCACATCGTCCATCTGCATCATAAAATTGATCGTCTTCCCTCTGTTATTCTCATGAAACGGGAAAATGTCATCTTTATATTTGTAGAAGGAACTTCTGCTGATCTGCACCGCGTCAGTCGCTTCCTGAATCGTCATGACACGCTCGGAATCAAGCAGTCTCTGTGCTTCTACTACCTTTAACAGTACTTCCGGCAATGCTTTCTTTTTTACAATATAATATTTATCTTCTTCCATAAATCCCCCTGGGTTCTTGCTCTACCTGTAACTCTTTTTTCCGCGACATGTTCACTGGTCTTTTGGTTCAAAAAAATATGCTGTTATATCTTATTCTTCTATCTCATTTTGTATGCACCAGAGATACACATGTCCGTCTTGAGAAGATATCTTATCACATTCTGCATTCAAATGCAACACCAATTTCTATTTTTTGTGAATTTTCGGTAATAAATCTTTTTTGATACTAGAACAAAAAAATGGCCCGAGAAAAGAAAGGGACGTTCTTTCTTTTCTCGGGCCATTTTTATAGCCGGATAACTATTTTTATTCTCCGATCTGTTTTAGAATCACTTCCACCGCCTTCTGAAGCTGATTATCCTCATCATGAGTAATCACAAGCTGCTTAGAGAGTCCTTCCTCTAATTCCACTTCCACGTCCGGAGTGATGCCGGTCTCATGGATGCTTCGTCCATTCGGGGTATAATATTTCGATACGGTAATTTTCACTGCACTTCCATCATATAAGGGAATCACGGACTGCACAATGCCTTTTCCAAAGCTCTGTGTGCCGACTAATGTACCAATTCCATAATCTTGGATTGCACCTGCAAAGATCTCAGATGCACTGGCACTGTTGCCGTTGATCAGTACAGCTAAAGGCAGATCAAAGAACTCCTTATTATCGGAATATTCCTCATCTCTTGTACCATCTTTTGTCTCGGTATATACGATCAGTCCTTCCGGAAGCATACGGTCGAGCATTGCAACAGCAGAATCGTATAATCCGCCCGGATTGTCACGAAGGTCGACTACAAGACCTTTCATGCCCTGTTTTGTCAGATCTTCAATCGCATTCTTAAACTGAGATACGGTAACCTTGTCAAATTCCATCACATAGATGTATCCAATATTATCCTCTAACATCTCATACTCAACAGTCGGAACTTCGATCTCATCACGAGTGATCACTAAGTCCAGTGGATCCTCTTCTCCTTCACGGACAACCGTAACGATCACATTGGTTCCCTTTTCGCCTTTCATCTGGCTTACTACAGTAGAAAGATCCGTCCCGGTCACTTCGGTACCATTTACCTTGTAAATGATATCTCCTGGAAGCATCCCAGCCTTATATGCCGGTCCGTCTACAAATGGCTTTACAATTGTAATCACGCCGGTCTTGGCATTCTGGGATACTAAGGAGCCAATGCCGCAGTATACTCCGTCTGAAGACTGCATTAAAGCCGCATATTCCTCGGCTGTATAATAGCAGGAATAAGGATCATCAAGCGCCTCTAGCAGCCCTTTTAAAATACCGGTATCGAATTGCTCATTCGTCACCTCACCTAAGTAGTACTTATTGATAATGCTCTTAATATACGTTAACTTCTTATCAAATACCGCTACTTCCTGTTTGGCTGCCAGTTCTTCGGCAGTCTGGTTGGATGCGCCGGTCTCTTCACTGATAATGGAATTTCCATTATCAGATGTATTGCCGGAGATCCGATCAAATCCAAGCAGAACAAGTGAGCCAATTAATACTGTGCACAAAATGCCTGTCAGTAATCCCGAAAGAAATCTCTTCTTCATCATAGCCTCCTAAAATTATGCTTTCTGACATGACTGCATTGCCGCCATGCCGTTCTTCCCTTACTAATAATTTATGTAGCCTTTTGGATCTACATACGTTCCATTGATGGAAACACTGAAATGAAGATGCGGTCCTGTGGATACCCCTGTAGAACCGACTAACGCGATTACATCACCCTGTTTTACCGTCTGTCCCGCTGAAACAAACAGTTTAGAACAGTGTAAGTAAGAAGTCTGAAGACCATTTCCATGGCTGATTCTGATATAGTTGCCTCCGGTCGTGCTATAAGATGAGATTGCTACTGTCCCATCCATAACCGCTACAATCTTGGCTCCCATCTCACCGCCGATATCAACACCCTTGTGGAAGGTACTTGCTCCTGCTGTCGGTGCCACACGATATCCAAAACCACTGAACACACGGTAATCTCCTGGAAGCGGCCAGATCATCCCACTAGCATAAACGCCCGAAGAACCTGTAGAACTGCCGGATGAGTTCGAATTAGAACCAGAGTTTGTATTCTGGTTGTTTGCTGCTTCCTGCTTCTTCTTTTCTTCCTCTAACCGTTTTTTCTCCTCTTCCGCTTTTTTTATTGCTTCTGCGATTCTCCTCTCTTCTTCTTCCTTGATCTGTTCGATGGTCATCTCCTGTGAAGTGATTTCATCCATATATTCAAACAGAAGCTCATCGCTGATTCCAATTTCTGAGGTATAACGTTCAATTTCGGCATTCTTATCTGCCACAAGCTGTTCTAAGGATGCCTGCTCAAATTCTGCGCTTTCCTTTAACACCTTAAGCTCCTCTAACTTCGCGGCTAATAGCGCTTCCTGAGAGGCGATCAGTTCCTTTGTCTCCTGGTAGCGTTTCAGAAGGTTATTATCATAATCAGTGATCTTCTTCTGATATTCCATCTGATTTAAGAAATCTGCAATTCCTTCCGAACTTAAGAAAATCTCAAATACGGAAGTGGAACCGTTTTCATACATATACTGTATCCTGTTTTTCATGGTCTCATACTGTTTTTCTTCCATTTCTCTGGCTTCTTCTAATGCTGCCTGTGTCTGCACAAGCTCTTCATTCGTAGCCGCGATATCTGAGTTGATCTTCTCTAAACTTAAAGTAATCTCATTTAACTGTTGGTCTAACTTTTCAATGTAGGAGGCAATATTGCGCTTCTCTTTTTCCAGTGCTGCAATCTTTTTCTCTGTCTCCTGTTTCTTCTTTTCTAATTCTGCCTTCTTATTCTGAGCTTCCAGAAGTTTCTGTTCATAAGAAGATGCCTGCACAAAATTAGAATCTGCCGTCTTTACCATAACACCGGATACCGCGATCACTGCGGTCATTCCGATGGCTGCCAGACGGCGTTTTCTTCCTTTTTTCTGTCTGTTCATAATTTGCTTCCTCTAATTGATCTTTCTTAACTGTTTTCCTAATGTAAGATAGCTTCCCAGGAATCCGATCCCGATTCCAAGTGCGAGTGATACGGGTACGAGTGTGTGAAATACAGTTCCAACCTCTAAAAACTGCAAGGTCTGATACGGATTGGAAAACTCATCTGAAATGTACTGCACTACTTTATGATACATTCCATATAAGAACGTTAACGGAATCAGAGAGCCAATCGTTCCGATCAGAACCCCTTCTACGATAAACGGCGCGCGAATAAAGAAATCGGTCGCACCGATCAGTTTCATAATAGAGATTTCCTGCTTTCTTACAGAGATACCCGTTGTAACGGTGGTACTAATTAAAAACATAGCCACACCAATTAAAATCGCGATGATCGCGATGGATACATAGCCAACCACCCGATTGATGCCGCTGAAGATTCCTGCGATCTCCTCCGAATCATTGACCTGCCTTACTCCGTCTAACTCCTCTAAATAGCGGACTAATGCATCCTGCATGGAAACATCGTTCAAATATACGATATAGTGAGCTGAATTTTCAAGAGGATTATCATCCCCAAAGGTAGCTATGGCTTCCTCCGACAGCTTTTCTTTATAATTCTCCCACGTTTCCTCCGCAGACATATATTTATATTCCGAAACCTCTGCTCTCATCTTGATGGAACTTCCGATTTCAGCAATCTGTGACTCACTGATACCTTCCTCAAAGAAGACGGTGACGCCTACAGATGATTCTGCATTTTTTACAATGAACTGAAAGTTGGCCACAATAAAGTAAAAAATACCAAATAAAAATAAACATGCAGTCATTGTTCCAATTGAAGCAAGCGAGAACATTCTATTCCGCTTGATATTCTTGACACCTTGCTTTACGCTATATCCTATTGTACTAATTCTTGGCATGTATGTAACCACCCTTTTCATTATCGCTGATCATAACTCCATTTTTCATGGTAATTACTCGTTTCTGCATCGCATCTACGATTTCATGGTTGTGCGTAACCACAACTACTGTTGTTCCTCTTCGATTGACTTCCTCTAAGAGTCTCATAATCTCCCATGAATTCTTTGGATCCAGATTTCCTGTCGGTTCATCTGCCAATAAGATAGATGGATTATTCACAAGAGCCCTGGCAAGCGCCACTCTCTGCTGCTCCCCACCCGACAATTCCTTTGGAAATGATTTATGTTTTTCCGATAATCCCACAATCGAAAGCATTCTTGGAGTCTGTCTTCGGATCTTCTTTGTCGGTGTCTCAATCACCCGCTGGGCAAATGCTACATTGTCAAATACATTCCGATCGTGAAGAAGTCTGAAATCCTGAAATACAACGCCAATACTTCTGCGATATTTGCTAATCTGCCATTTACGAAGTCTGGAAAGTTCCTTTCCCGCCACATAAACACGCCCATTTGTCGGCTTAATCTCACGCATCATCATTTTAATCAAGGTTGACTTTCCCGAGCCGCTGCTGCCGACAATAAACACGAACTCTCCCTTTCGGATCTTAAAGCTGATGTCCTCAATTGCGTGAATTCCTTTTACATATTCTTTGGAGACCTTGTCAAATAAGATGACCGGAGCCTCCAGTTCCTCTAAGTCACTGCTCAATTCATAAGAATCATTCATCCTATGCAATCCCTTTCTTCTGCCTGGTACCTTATAACTTCCTGTTTCAGGTTCTTTCTTTGCCTTTTATTTTTTGGTTACCACTCACGAAAAGCCGATATCCCTTGTACGCTATTCACGGGCAATTCTTCCGAACAGCGTACCGGTATACCGGCACTTCCTATTAATATTCCATGTTTTCCATATACTTCATATATTTTACTACCATTAACGCAATCTTGAATGTAATGGCATCTTCAAATACTCGAAGATCTAAGTTTGTGCTCTTCTGAAGCTTGTCCAGACGATATACAAGAGTATTTCTGTGAATATAAAGCTGTCTGGATGTTTCCGATACGTTTAAGCTGTTTTCGAAGAACTTATTAATAGTTGTTAATGTTTCTTCATCGAAATCATCCGGTGATTTACCATCAAAGATTTCACGAATAAACATCTTACATAATGGCATTGGAAGCTGATAGATCAGACGGCCGATTCCAAGATTGGAGTAAGCTACTACATTTCTTCCGCTGTAGAAGATTTTGCCTACATCTAACGCCATCTTTGCTTCCTTATAGGATCTGGATACATCCTTGATTTCATTGATGATGGTACCAAATGCAACATGTGCCTTTGTCATTGCTTCTGTATTCAACATGTCTAAGATCACTTTTGCAGTCTTGGTCATATCATCATAAGTCTCATTCTGCTTTAATTCTTTTACTAAGATGATATTCTTCTCATCCACAGCTGTGATGAAATCTTTTGTCTTGCTGGAGAACAGACCTCTTACTGTCTCTAATGCATTATTGTCTTTCTCATTCTTTGTCTCAATGATAAATACAACTCGTCTTACATCCGTTTCAATATGAAGCTTCTTCGCACGGTTATAGATATCCACTAAAAGCAGATTATCTAACAATAAGTTCTTGATAAAGTTATCCTTATCGTATCTTTCTTTATATGCTACTAAAAGATTCTGGATTTGGAAAGAGGCAATTTTTCCCACCATGTATACGTCATCACTGTCGCCCTTAACTAAAATAACGTACTCTAACTGATGTTCATCGAACACCTTAAAAAACTGATACCCCTGAAGCACCTGGCTGTCCGCCGGAGATTCCACAAATGCCAGCACTGCATTTTCATATTCATCGGCATTATTGATTGTAGATGCTAATGCCTTGCCTTCGGTATCCATAACACATATATCGATTCTTGTAATCGCTTTAAGTCCTTCAATTGTATTCTGAAGAATTTGATTGGATATCATATTTTACACCATGCCTTTCTAACTGTATAATGAATGGTTCGTTTTCCATTTTCAATATGAACATTCTAACACCATTTTAGTAAAAAGTAAACTAATTCTGCTATTCAGTCTCCTCGATTTTCGTAAATAAGTATCAAATACGAGGAATTTCATATTAGTTTAGTATCTAAACTAATTCAGAGTACAAAAAAAGAGGATACTTTCGTATCCTCTTTTTTGGTTCATTCTATAAAATAAATGAATTCTATTTATCTGATTAGTGAGTGATGATCTGTTCTGTTTCTTTATCGAATACATGGATCTTAGTTAAATCTAAGGCAAGTTTAACTGTATCACCAGGTCTAGCTGTTGTACGTGGGTTAACACGTGCTGTGATATCGAAACCATCTACTGTGAAGTATAAGAATACTTCAGCACCTAATAATTCGTATACTCTTACAGTTGCTTCGATAACGCTTTCAGGAGATGCGCTGATGAAGATTTCTTCATCTTTTACGTCTTCTGGACGGATACCAAGAACAACAGTCTTATCTACATAACCAGCTTCGATTAACTTCTTGCCCTTAGCTTCTGGAAGTTTGATGGAATGAGAACCGAATACTAAAGATACGTCGTTGCCGTTCTTTACTACTTTGCTGTCGATGAAGTTCATCTGTGGAGAACCCATGAAACCAGCTACGAATAAGTTGTTTGGACGATCGTAAAGGTTCTGTGGAGTATCTACCTGCTGAACGATACCATCTTTCATAACTACGATTCTTGTACCAAGTGTCATAGCTTCTGTCTGATCATGTGTTACGTAGATGATAGTTGTTTCAAGTTTCTGGTGAAGCTTAGAAATCTCGATACGCATCTGAACACGAAGTTTAGCATCAAGGTTTGATAAAGGTTCATCCATAAGGAATACCTTAGGTGTACGAACGATAGCACGTCCCATAGCAACACGCTGTCTCTGACCACCGGATAAAGCCTTTGGTTTACGGTCTAATAAATGTTCAATATCAAGGATCTTTGCTGCTTCATGTACTAATTTATCGATCTGATCTTTTGGAGTTTTTCTTAACTTAAGACCAAATGCCATGTTGTCATATACTGACATATGTGGGTATAATGCGTAGTTCTGGAATACCATCGCGATATCTCTATCCTTTGGTTCCACGTCGTTCATTAATTTGTCACCGATCCATAATTCACCGCCAGTGATTTCTTCAAGACCTGCGATCATACGAAGTGTAGTAGATTTACCACAGCCAGATGGTCCAACGAAGATGATGAATTCCTTATCTTCTACTTCAAGATTAAAATCTTTAACTGCAACAAATCCGTTAGGATATGTCTTATTGATATTTTTTAAAGATAAACTTGCCATTATAAGTTCCTCCTAATATAAATTCTTTTGCGCACTCACAATTATACGTTCCTATTGCTAATTTCTAACATAGCTATATGATACACCATTTATATTTTAAAAACCATATCCCAAATAACCAAATAAAATTTTCCACATTTGTGTAATTTGTATAACATTTTGCATATAAAGTATTTTTACTCATAAATTCACGATTAAACACTTTTTTTACTGTTTAAATTCAATAAATCCCTCGCCAACAACCTCTCTTACATCGCTCACAATGACAAAAGCTTTGCTGTCTTTTTTGTTCACAATGTCTATTAATTCTACCATTTCCTTTTTCGAAACTACACAAAATAACATCTTTTTCTCTGCATTTGAGTACATTCCTGTTACATTAATGCCAGTAAGCCCTCGATCCATGTCGTTTAAGATCTCTGCTGCGATTTCTTCATGATGGTCTGAAATGATATATGCCATCTTAGCGAATTTAAGCCCTTCTAAGATACTATCGGAGGTTTTTGCTGAAATATATACTGCAATAATCGCATATAACGCCGCATTAATACCAAATACAAAGATACCAAGGATGACAACCGCAGCGTCTACCACCATTAATACCGTTGGAACCGACAGATGTTTTTTCTTTTCGTGGATTAACATGCTTAAAAGATCTGTTCCACCAGTAGTTGACATTGTTGCCAATACGAGCCCCATACCAGCACCACTAAATACACCGCCAAATACTGCTGCTAACAGATAATCTTCGGCAAATAACGGAACGGACGGCAGGATTGCAATAAATGTGGTAAGAGAGATAGTTGCAAATAATGTCTTGCCAATAAACTTCTTGCCTAATATAAAGAATGCTGCGATAAATAATGGCACATTGAATATAATATTGGTGATCCATACCGGTATTCCGCCGGAAGGGAGCACGAGTCCGGTAAGGTATTTGAGTGCGATCGCAAGTCCGGTCACGCCGCCTGTCACCATGCCCATTGGATCGTATACCCAGTTTACGGATAAAGCGATTAATATCGTTCCCACTATTAAAAATAGGAAGTCTCTTGTCTGCGTCTTTTTTAGAATCTTTTCCATTGTTTCCTCCTGTTAAATATCCTCTATTCGATTGTATAATTTCCTTTTATAAAGATAACCATGCTGCCTGCAGCCTTCACACCGCATCCCGATGCCGGGGAAAGATAGTGGCTGTACATAACGGCGCTCATTCCTCTTTCAAATAATTCGCCGCTTGTCAGATTAATGAGTCCGCTTCCTGTCACAGTACCACTTCCGGAGTAAATCACAAACTCCGTTCCCTGCCTTGCCTTTAATGTCTTTCCTTTCGCAAGGTTTACTTTCTTATAAGAAGCTCCCTCCACATTTTCTAACTGAGCCTCTAAGTAGCTCTGTGTAATCAGAGGATCGCCGCTGGATCCTGGTGTCGCCTGAGCCGCCCCGGCCTTCATTCCAGCCTCAAACATAGTAAAGCAGCTGACGGTGATCACCAAGGCTGCAATCAGTTTTTTCTTCATATTCTACCCCTTTTCCATCTATCTCCTATCTTACGCCTGCCCAGAGCAGAACATAAGAATTTTTGCCTTATTCTCTTTTTCATCCAGGATAAATGCCTCATTTGTCTGCATTCCGGAAACCTTCTCAAATAAAAAGTCTTCCTTTTTAAGTGCCTGATATGTCTCCAGATAAATCATCCTGTCCCTATAGGCAAAATCCGTGTCATAAGCAAGATATGCCTCTTTACGTTTCTCTTTCACCATCCATCCAAATCCTTCTTTTATATATTCTTCTGGGCAGACATAGGTTCCGTCCGCTTTCTTTTCAAACATCCGGTGGAAGGTTTCGTATGGCAGAACCGAATAGTAATCCATCTTCAGTCCAAGCGCATCCTCTAAAATTAACCGCGCCGCTTCCCTCTGCTTCTGTCCCTTAAAATATGCGGAGAGCATAGAGAGCTTAAACATCTGCGGTACCATGACCACTTCCGCATTTAACTTATCATATACATTTCCCGATAGGGTCACTTTTAAATCCATTGGAATTGTGAGATATAATAGCTTCCCGCTTCTGGCATTCAGGATTTCTATTAATACATCCTCAATCTTTCCCGTTTCTTCTTCTGTAACAAAATGTATTGTCTTAACCAATGTAGAGACAGAACTAGCGTTCCCAGCAAGGGCCTGCTGCTTCTGCTTATCACTCCATTCTTTCCAATACCCGTCAATTTGTTCCTTCTCTTCTTCCGATATTCCATACTTTTTTACTACAGCAGAATACCCAACTGTTCCTGCTGTCACAAAAAAACACATGCACAGAGTCGATAATAAGAACCATCTTACGACCTGCTCTCTCATTTCTTCCCTCACTTTCTTACTGAAGTAAATCACCCTATTATAACCAGGTAATCGTAAATATGTCAATGAAGTCAAATCCCGTAAAACCAAGGCCTCTCGCCTTTTTTTGCTAGTTTTTGCATAAATATTCCTGTCGTTGTTTTTGAATATATGCTATAATCAGATATGCTGGATATAATATATGAATATTTATCTATTTATGTCTAATTATGATTATTTTGAATAGAAGTCAGAAGAGGTTTTACTATGAACAATCAAGTCGTATTTATTACAGGGTCTACAAGAGGAATTGGGCGCGCGATCGCACTCAAATACGCTTCCATGGGATGCTCTGTCATTATCAACGGAGTACGCAGTGAAGATGCTCTTCGCTCGCTTGAAGAGGAAATCAAAGCATATGGCGTGAAGGTACTAAGCTTTCTTGGGGATCTTAGCGATTATGATACTGCCCGTCGCTGCTTTGATATGATTTACTCTCATTTTCCAAAAGTGGATATTCTCATTAACAATGCCGGGATCTCTTATGTTGGGCTGTTTACGGATATGAAGCCGGAAGAAATGAAGCATGTGATCGATACCAACCTTATGAGCACCATGAACTGCTGCCATCTGTGCGTACCGCATATGGTTCATGAAAAATCCGGTGAGATCATTCAGATTTCATCCGTCTGGGGTGTTACCGGTGCATCCTGCGAGGTTGCTTACTCTGCAAGCAAAGGGGCACTTAATACCTTTACGAAAGCACTGGCAAAGGAACTTGCTCCAAGCAACATCCATGTAAATGCCATCGCCTGCGGAATGATCGATACGGATATGAATGCCTGCTTTTCCGCGGAAGATAAAGACGCTATCGCGGAAGAAATCCCTGCAGGTCGCATCGCTTCTCCTAATGAGGTTGCCGAATTTGTATATAAACTGACCGATCATAACACATATATGACCGCACAGGTCATTAACTTTGACGGAGGCTGGATATAATCCAGCCTTTTTTATTATAGGAAATTTCTCCAACCTCTCGCATCTGTAAAAAAATTCGATCAATGCGTACGAAACATCCGCTTCATAAAGCCATAACGGAATCGCCCTGTTTTTTATATATCTTTACGAATAAATGCTTCTCTGTTGCATTTTACCATTTTTAGTGATATTTTTTGATCAATACGTCTTTTCTCATTGACACTCAGATCACAGTGATATTATAGTAAACAAGGTTAGCTTGTACTAACCAGAAAGGAGTGCATCATGAATTATATATGGTTTAATCCGGTTGTGATCGCTATGTATGGAGAATACCAGTTACATGAATTTGCCGAAAAAAATCAGTTTATACCGGCAAAATGTCTTGGAGACTGGGAAACCCATGTAAAGAAACGCTATCAAGAAACCTTATCTGTCGCTGACAAACCGGTTGTGGACATGCGCTGTCCAAAGGCAGTCGATTATATAAGAGAACATTTTCCAAATCAGGAGTATACATTTCCTGATATCGATCCAATCTTAGTGCACTGTGCAAAGGAATTAAGAGAATCCTTTTCTGAGGAACACTCGCTTACGGTTGTAACCCCGTGTGCGGAACTCGCTTCCTATGGAGAGAATTTAGGTCTTACCAATACTCGCTTCATTGCATTTAACACGCTGCTTTCGGAAACCGGAGATACGATGCAGGTAACTACCATAGAGTCCAGTCCGATCCCGCCTGGCTTTTTCACAGACGTGACCGATCAGGCACTCTCATTGACTGGGGAAGAGACCATTCATTCCTTCTTTGCCAACAAAACAGAAGACTCTCATAAACTATATGAACTTCTCTACTGTCATGAAGGCTGCCATAATGGCAAAGGGGTGCGCTAATGGCAAGAGATACGCAAAAGAAAAAATACTGGCAGCCGCTTATTATGATCCTGCTGATTCTTATTATCTGGCAGATTGCCTGCAGTCTTCATATCTGGACGGAATACATTCTTCCCCCTCCGTCTAAAGTATGGAAAAGCTTTTCAAAAATGTTTCTATCCGGTGACCTGTTCGTGGATATCAGAATCAGTCTCAAACGTGTCTTTATTGGTTTTTTCATTGCCTTTATGCTGGCATTCAGCCTTGGCATGACAGCTTCTTTAAAACCTTCCCTGTCCGGTTACTATAACTGGTTCGTACAGTTTATGCGAAATGTCCCACCATTGAGCTTAATTGCACTTTTAATCCTCTGGTTCGGAATCGGAGAGACATCTAAGATTATCATTATTGTTTTAGCATCCTTCTTCCCGATGTTTCTAAACATTGAGAAAGGATTCTCACAGTGTGATAAAAAATTGATCGAGGTGGGAGCCTCCTTTCATTTCTCCAAGCGGGAACAATTCTTTCGAATCATCCTCCCAAATGCCATTCCGGATATCTTAGTCGGCATGCGCATTGGCCTCGGATACAGCTGGCGCGCGATCATCGGTGCAGAAATGATTGCTGCTTCCACCGGGCTCGGTCATATGATTCTGTATGCCCAGCAAATGTCCCGTTCCGACAAAGTTATTATTGGGATTATAATGATTGGACTTGTCGGTCTAATATGTGACAAAATATTTGCTGTTATCATCAGCAGACTTGTGAAAGGAGATGCCGAGAATGTCTGGAGTTAAGTTGCATAAAATCTCAAAGACCTTTATCTTAAAGAACAGCGAACATACCGTTCTATCGGATCTTTCTATGGATGCGGATGCACACGATATCACGGTCATCCTTGGCAAAAGCGGATGCGGCAAGACCACGCTTCTCCGTATGATTGGGGGCCTTGAATCCATTGACTGCGGCACCATCACGTTCACTGAGAAAAAAAAGACAGCCTTTGTCTTTCAGGAAGCAAGACTGATGCCATGGTTAAGCGTACGGGGAAATATCGTATTCGGTTTAAAGAAATCCGAAATCGTTCCAGAAGAGATCGATCGCCTGATTCGTACTGTGGGTCTTAGTTCCTTTGCGGATGCCTATCCAAATCAGCTTTCCGGGGGCATGCAGCAAAGAGTCGCATTAGCCCGTGCACTTGCTTACAAACCATCCTTTATTCTGATGGATGAGCCATTTGCAGCGCTTGACCATTTTACAAGACATCAGATGCAGCAAGAGCTGATCCGTATTCAGGAAGAACAGCAGTGCGGCATGCTCTTTGTCACACACAGTATCGACGAAGCCCTTCTTTTAGCACAGAAAATCATTGTGTTAGAAAAAGGCCATGTAAAAAATGAATATCTGATTCACGAGAAGCGCTCCGAGCGTGACCTTTTGAATCCTTCCTTTATTGCACGAAAAAAAGATCTGATCGCAGATCTCTACTAGCCAATACCTCTAGTCTGCTGTGCATTCACATAATTGCTTGCTTCCTATCAACTGACCTGCATGCTAGAGTATCAATATAAAATATGGAGGATTATTATGAAAAAAATCACATCATTACTATTAGTGCTTACCCTTGCAGTAAGTGCCACATTTACAGGATGCAGTAAAAAAGAAAGCGCATCCGCACCTGAGAAGGTTACCTTTACTTACGTAACCGCTCCCTTAAACGTTCCATCTATTATTGAAAAAGACAAAAGCATCTTTGCTGATGTGTTCGGAAAAGAAAGCATCTCCGTTGCTTACTCCGAAATTACTTCCGGTGCTGAACAGACTCAGGCATTAGCATCCGGTGATATTCAGGTACTTTACGCAGTTGGTGCAACCTCTGTAATCTTAGCGGCTGCCAACGGTTCCGATATCAAAGTAACAAACATGTACAGCCGTTCCCCAAAAGCATTCTGCCTATATGCCGCTGATGATTCCATTTCCACTCCAGAAGACTTAAGAGGTAAGACAATCGCAGGTCCAGCAGGAACAAACCTTCACGAATTATTAGTATCCTACTTAGCGACTGCAGACATGACACTTGCAGATGTAAACTATGTAAATATGTCCATTCCAGATGCTCAGGCAGGCTTAGAAGGCGGAAGCGTTGACGTTGCTTTATTAGCAGGCGCTACTGCATACAATGCCGAATCTGCCGGCTATCACCTTGTCACAGATGGCGAAGGCTTAATCAATGCCATCATCTGTGTAGCAGTATCCGAATCCTTCTACAACCGCTATCCAGAAATCACAGACCTGTTAAATGCATCTCAGGATCAGATTTTAAGCTTCATGAACGAGAACCATGACGAAACAATGGACATCGTAGCTGCAAGCCTTGACTTAGACCGCGCCGCTGTAGAAGAAATGTACACCTACTACAACTTCGATACCACTCTTTCCGATTCCGACATCGCAGGTTTTCAGGCAACTGCCGATTTTATGTACGAAAACGACATGATCGAAGAACCATTCGACGTAAATACATTATTCCTTCAGTCTAAGTAATAGACCGGTCGGTATATTGTGGTATTATCCTAAAAAGTCTCGTTCTCAAAACTGCAGAACGGGATTTTTTAATCCATACGTTTACTCCTACATATTTCCTTTCCCTCTTATACATATTGCATCTTTCCATTCCTCCATTCTTTCCTTCTTTCCTTTTAATATCTTTCTATCCTTCCCATTTCCATTCATCCCTCAATCTTATCCCTCAACCTCTCTTTATACTTCCGTATTCCTTCCATTCTTCCGCTTCTCTGCATTTTATCACATCTGCTCACTCTCTCTGCTTTCTTACAATAAGCCCCTTCCTCTTCACTCCATATTTTCCTTTATATCTTCTCCTAACATTCTTTTACGCATTTCTTTATATATTCCTTTATGTATTCCGTAACACCTACAGAGAGAAATGGAAGGCCTTTTTGGCCTGGCATCTGCCAGTCAGCGAAGCGAAGGGCGCGCAAAGAGCCGGCATATCTTTTCCGATGTCCGGCATCAAGGCGAACAAATACAGAAAAATCCACGAATAGCAGACTGTGATTTCCTGTCTGATAGTCGCGGATTTTTCTGTATTTGTCCGAGCTTGTGACGGACATGGAAAAACATATGCCGGCTCTTCGCGCGCCCTTCGCTTTGCTGGCTGGCAGATGCCAGGCCACAAAGGTCTTCCCTTCCTCTCGTCCGTCTCCCCATTCTCCCGTCTGCAACGCAAATAAAAAAGCCCCCAAAGCCAAAAGGCTTTGAGGGATATAATAAGAAAAAAATTATCTCTTGGAGAACTGTGGAGCACGACGTGCTGCTTTGAGACCGTATTTCTTTCTTTCTTTCATTCTTGGATCTCTTGTTAAGAAACCTGCTTTCTTTAAAGCTGGACGGTATTCACCATCTGCCTGAAGAAGAGCTCTAGAAATACCGTGTCTGATTGCACCAGCCTGGCCAGTGAATCCACCACCACGAACGTTAACAAGAACGTCGAACTTATCAGCTGTTTCTGTAAGTTCAAGTGGCTGACGAACGATAAGCTTTAATGTTTCAAGACCGAAATATGTGTCCATATCTCTCTTATTGATTGTTACTTTACCTGTACCAGGTACAAGGTATACTCTAGCGATACTGCTTTTTCTTCTACCAGTTCCGTAAAATTTTGCTTTAGCCAATGTTATTTCCTCCTTTCAGTCCTAATTAGTATTTGATTTCTAATACTTCTGGTTTCTGAGCAGCGTTGTTGTGCTCTGGGCCAGCGTATACGTGTAATTTTGTGATCATAGATCTTCCTAATGGTCCCTTTGGAAGCATGCCTTTAACTGCAAGAGTGATAACATCTTCAGGTTTTTTAGCCATCATTTCTTTTAATGTTGTTTCTCTCATACCACCAGCGTAATCAGAGTGATTGTAGTAGATCTTCTGATCCATCTTCTTACCTGTTACGTTGATCTTGTCTGCGTTAACAACGATTACATAATCACCAGTATCGATGTGTGGTGTGTAAATTGCTTTGTTCTTACCTCTTAAAACTTTAGCGATTTCAGAAGAAAGACGTCCTAATGTATGACCTGTAGCATCAACTACATACCATTTTCTTTCAATAGTCGCTGGACTTGCCATAAAAGTTTTCATTGGTTTACCTCCTATAATTATGATTATTCTTCATTTCTATGTTATGTCAATAGCTCTGCCATCAGCGAAAGCGTAAGGCCTGCTATTTAGCGTCTGCTATAACTTGAAATGCCTTTAAATTCAGCATTTGAAGCTGTTTATTTTCGTTACTTCGTGTATTATATAGTATGCAAAAAATACTGTCAACCCGATTTCCTGAAGTTTTTTTGCATTTTTGAAAATTTTCTGAATTGATGTCGGTTAAAATCATTCTAAAAATGACTTTTCATTGCTTTACATTTTTCCTGTGTATAATCCCCTTGATTCCTATTTGAAGTTTCCACAAATTCGACGTTTTTTATCCACTTATCCCCATTCTTATATGTTATTAACCTTCTTTTTTCTTTATCCCACTTCAAAATGTATATACCTATTCAAAAATTCAGTTTTTTTTACACAGCCGTAAAAAAATCATTGGCCTTCCGCATGTCCCGCTTCCGGATATTCAATCTGTATCAGGGTAAGCCCCTTTGCCGGTGCAGTCGGTCCTGCCTTGCTTCTGTCTTTTGCCTCAATGATATCTGCGACCTGTTCCGGTTCCATCATATGTCCGCCCACATGCATCAGCGTTCCGGCTATGATTCGCACCATATTATATAAAAATCCATTTCCACGAATACGAATTGTAATCACGTCTCCCTCAGTTAACACATCAAGGGAATAGATGGTACGCACGGTCTCTTTTACCTGTGACCCCGCTGAACAGAAACTTGCGAAATCATGCTCTCCTACTATATAAGAAGCAGCCTTACGCATTGCATCTAAATCAAGCGGACGATGCACAAAATGAGTATGCATCCGTTTCATAGGATCCGGAAATGGTGCGTTTAGAATCTTATATTCATAAGTCTTTACCGTATCGCAGTAGCGAGGATGGAAATCTGCTGCCACCTCCTCTGATTTACGAATCACAATATCATCCGGCAGATGCTGATTTAAGGCATAGGAAATTTTCTCTGCAGGAATTCTGGCTTCCGTATCGAATACGGCTACATTTCCGAGAGCATGCACACCGGAGTCTGTCCGGGATGCACCGATCACGGTAATATCTTCTTTCAAAAGCTTTGATAACTCCTGATTCAATACTTTTTCAATCGTAATGGCGGTAGGCTGGATCTGCCATCCGCAATAATTGGTTCCATCATATGCAACCGTTAACTTCACACGTTTCACTGTTCTTCTCTCCTTTTTTGCCGATCCTATCATTAAGTATTGGCGGCAAGCGTATAAGAATACTTATATCGTCTTCTTTACTTTAAGTAAATATGTTTTCACAATATTCTATCAGTTTTCCCTTCCACGCTCAACATGCAATCAACAGACAGGACGCCTATTCTTATAGTAGTCTTTCAATTTGAATCGCATTTATTCGATATCCAAACCGCGTCCTCTCCCTGCTCTCTGTTGACGATCTGACGGAAGGCTTTATGCAGGCTAGATCCTTGATGAAATCGTTCCTATACGCTAAAATCTGCTCATTCTCTGCCCGTTTTGAATAGGAGTAGATTAGCCTACGCCAGGGTGTAAGCAGATTAGCCCCCTAGGTTTTTTCTTATATCGAGGTTCTTAATCTAGAATCCGTCCAATAAATGGATTTTATCCACATTGATGACAAAAAAATAAAGATGTATCCACATTCCGTTAAAATTTATCCATCCCCTTTGTGGCTGGACTTAATTATAAGCAGCATGCTGATCATCTCTAATTTATATCGCTCTATAAACCTTCCCTGCATCTGATAGGCTAAATTCATTTTTCTATCTATTCCGACATTTCCTTGAAAAGTATGTGCATTTACGACGAAAAGAATGCAGATTCGAAAATCTACATTCTCTCTCATCTGACAATAGATTTTATTTGGCGTTAAGTCTATTGTAACTCTCTTAAATTTCTCACTAGCATTAGGGAAAGCTATTGTAACACATTCAAAACAAAATTTCCACAAAATTTTTCACAAATTTGCAAGTATTTTTTTAGCTATTCTGTTAGATTTTAACGCCCTTTTCCTGACATTCGTCATTTTTCTATTATAAGTGCTAAAATGCTTTTCTTACTACAACAATACAAGCTAAGTACGCCACATAAACTGCAAATGTTGTATAATCTCTGTTTTTATACTGAAGCGGCTTCATCTTTGTTCTGCCGTCTCCCCCATGATAGCATCTCGCTTCCATTGCCATTGCCAGATCTCCGGCACGTCGAAATGCAGATACAAATAGCGGAACCAGAATCGGAACCATTGCTTTTGCACGCTGAATCAGATTTCCGGATTCAAAATCCGCCCCTCTTGCCTGCTGGGCTTTCATAATCTTATCGGTTTCTTCTAATAAGATTGGAATGAAACGGAGTGCGATTGACATCATCATCGCGATCTCATGCACTGGCACGTGAATACGTTTAAGCGGACCTAAAAGGCTTTCTAAGCCATCTGTCAGCTGATTTGGTGTTGTTGTGAAAGTCATCAGGGAAGAACCCAAAATTAAGAACACAAGACGGATTGCCATAAATGCCGCCAGCCTTAACCCTTCCTTTGTAATCGTGATAAACTTCCATGAAAATATGGCTTCACCCGGTGTCAGAAATATATTAAAGACAACCGTAAACAATAATAAGAACAGAACCGCTTTGAGTCCTTTTACAATATATCCAAACGGAACTTTCGACAGTTTGATCACGCCAAATAAAAATGCGCCTGCTAGTAAATATCCAATGAAGCTGTCAAATAAAAATAAGGATACAATATATACAATCGTTCCAATCAGCTTCACTCTCGGATCTAGCTTATGCAGCACAGAATCTGCCGGATAATACTGTCCTATCGTAATATCTCTAATCATAAACTTATCCTTTCGCTCCTTTATAGCCCATTAAAAAGGGCACTTGTACATTTTTCATATTATCTCCAGAAACTATTTATGAAACAGCTTAAGAATCTCTTCTTTTGCTTCTTCAATCGTGGTAGCATTCTTACCTACCAAAATCCCCTGTTCCCGAAGCGCATGCATCAGATAGGTCACCTGGGGAGCCGCAAGCCCGATTGCCTCTAATTCCTTATAATGAGCGAATACCCCCTTCGGCGTATTATCAAATACAGCCTGTCCCTTATTCATAACAATAATACGATCCACATATTTTGCTACATCCTCCATACTGTGGGATACTAAGATGACCGTGATTTTCTGCTCTCTATGAATTTTTGCGATCTGATCTAAAATCTCATCCCGGCCTTTCGGATCTAATCCGGCTGTCGGCTCATCTAAAATCAGTACTTCTGGTTTCATCGCAAGCACGCCGGCAATTGCCACACGGCGTTTCTGGCCACCTGAAAGCTCAAATGGAGACGCATCAATTAAATCCTCCGAAATTCCCACCATTTTAAGCGCTTCATAAGAACGAAGGTCCACTTCAAGAGGAGGAAGCCCTAAATTCTTAGGTCCAAACTTCACATCTTTAATAACCGTTGTCTCAAACAGCTGATGTTCCGGATACTGAAATACCAGTCCAACCTTGCTTCTTAATTCCTTTAAACTGTAATTCTCATCATAAATATCCTGCCCATTATAATACACCGTTCCGCTAGTCGCTTTCATCAGTCCATTTAAATGCTGAATCAGCGTAGACTTTCCGGATCCAGTATGCCCAATGAGTCCGATAAACTGCCCATCGGGTATTGTAAGGGAGACATCCTTCAGTGCGTGCTTTTCATAAGCGGTCCCTGCACCATACACATAATTCACTTTATCTAATACGATAGCCAAACCTATTCCTCCATTCTTGTCCAGAAATCATCGTAATCTTTTGCCGATTGCTAATGGATGATCTTCTTCATCTCTTCCGTAAACTCCTCTATTGTCAAAATTCCATCCGGAAGAGGGACTCCTGCCTTCTTTAGCTCATATGCCAGTTCCGTAACCTGTGGCACATCCAGACGATAGGATTTGAGCTTCTCCACCTGACTGAAGATCTCTTTTGGAGTTCCTTCCATCACGACTTTGCCCTCATCCATCACGATTACTTTATCCGCATTGATTACCTCATCCATATAATGCGTAATCAATAATACCGTTACTTTCTCCTTCTGATTCAGTTCGCGTACCGTACGGATTACTTCCTTACGTCCATTTGGATCTAACATCGCTGTTGGCTCATCTAACACAATGCACTGTGGCTTCATTGCCATAATTCCTGCAATGGCCACCCTCTGCTTCTGTCCGCCGGATAACTTGTTTGGGGAATGACTGCGGTATTCCAACATTCCAACCGCCTTTAAACTCTCCTCTACACGCTTCCAGATCTCATCGGTTGGCACTCCGAGGTTCTCCGGTCCAAATCCTACATCCTCTTCCACGACCGTCCCGATAATCTGATTGTCCGGATTCTGAAACACCATGCCTGCGGACTGTCTGATATCCCAGAGGTGTTGATCTTCCTTCGTATCCATGCCGCCCACATACAATGCCCCTTCCGTTGGCATCAGAATCGCATTGATATGTTTCGCCATCGTAGACTTGCCGGATCCATTATGGCCTAGTATAGCCACAAAATCACCTTTTTTTACATCCAGTGACACATCATCAAGCGCCCGATTAATGGACTCTACATTGCCTTCTTCATCGCGTCTTATATATTCATGTATCAAATTCTTTGCTTTAATCATCATATTCATAGCATAACTCTCTCTTCCATGCTCATTGATTCCAGTTTCCCATCTTGTATTCCTCAGGTCATTTACCGAATAAACTCACGTCTCCGCTCATCCTGCTTAATCCTGTTCACTCTACCTAAAATGTGACACATCACACCTTCTGTTACAGATTATAAGGAAACCAGATAACTCTTATTCATTTTAGAGGAAATCCCCTGAATTTGCAATGTATATTTATATCTCAACCAAAAACACAGACGCTTATTTTCCTCTTAATACCGAAAAAAGAGACTTGCACCCTTGCGCTCCCTCCTGTGCCAGATTAGACAACGATGTGATAAAACCGCTCCAAAAACCATTCCAACCTACACTAAAGTAATCAGGAACCGCTATACCACCATATCAATCACATCCCCAAAAGCTAATACCGCTAATTCTGCCCTACTCACCGATAAAATGCGTTAAAATTCCCTCTTCCCCCATCTTATCTTATCTTATCTTATCTTATCTTATCTTATATTATATTATATTATATTTTTTTCTTGCTCTTTCTCTCCCCATCACTAAATTCCGCCTCATCCTTCCGAGGCTGCGCCTCACAATGCGTTTCGCCTTTTGAAACGCATTGTGAGGTCGCGGGAATTGCCGTCCCTCCGGCTGCATCCTGCCATGGACTTAAGCGTGTGCGGCAGCGTGGGAGGCGATATGATTCCCAGTGTCCGGCTCAGGGCGAACAGAAGGCAGGAGAATCTTTGAATAGCAGACAAATGCATTACTTGTCTGATAGGCAAAGATTCTCCTGCCTTCTGTCCGATCCTGCGTCCGAACACAGGGAATCATATCGCCTCCCACACTGCCGCGCGCGCTTAAGTCCATGGCAGGATGCAGCCGGAGGGACGGCAATTCCCGCGACCTCCCCTGAATCATAAAATAAAAAAAACACACGCAAAGCGTGTGTTTTTCAATATGCTAATGAATTATACTAATTCGATTAATACTTCCATAGCTGCGTCACCTTTACGCTGACCGATCTTAACGATACGTGTGTAACCACCGTTACGACCAACATACTTAGGTGCGATTTCTTCGAATAACTTTTCTGTTAAATCAACAGACTTAGTATTCTTCTTCTTGCCTTTTCCTTCTGCAGGTACTTCAGTTACAGAGTAAAGGTAAGATAACATCTTTCTTCTTGCATGAAGTCTAGATGGCATATCTTTTTTGATAGTTTTCTGAACAGCTTCTTTTTTATCCACTTTCTTACCATCAATTACTTCTTTAACTCTTTTACCGTCTTCACCTTTTACAGGAACCATTGCAGTTACTGTAACAGTTTCATAGTTATCTTTTTCTTTAACAGCTAAAGCGATCATACCTTCAGCAATTCTGCGGATTTCTTTCGCTTTTGCTTCAGTTGTCACGATCTTACCATTGTAAAGAAGATTAGTAACCTGGTTTCTTAACAATGCTTTTCTCTGACTTGAAGTTCTTCCAAGTTTTCTGTAGCCAGCCATTTATTTTACCTCCTTAGCTTCGACCTAGTCGTCGCTCAAATTTAATGATAAACCAAGCTCTTTGAGCTTAGCGAGTACTTCTTCTAATGATTTACGTCCAAGGTTTCTTACCTTCATCATATCTTCAGAAGTTCTGTTACATAATTCTTCAACCGTGTTAATTCCGGCTCTCTTTAAGCAGTTGTATGAACGAACAGATAATTCTAATTCGTCGATGTTCATCTCTAACACTTTTTCTTTTTCATTATCTTCTTTTTCTACCATGACTTCTGCAGTCTTAGCATTTTCAGAAAGATCGATGAAAGAATTTAAGTGTTCGCTTAATACTTTTGCAGCCAAGCTAACGGCTTCATCAGGAACTAAGGTACCATTAGTATATACGTCTAATGTTAATTTATCGAAATCGGTAATCTGACCAACACGAGTATTTTCTACTGTTAAATTAACGCGCTCTACTGGTGTGTAGATAGAATCAACTGCGATCACGCCGATTGGAAGATCGTCGTTTTTGTTCTTATCTGCACTGATATAACCTCTGCCTTTTGTAATAGTAAGTTCCATATACAGCTTGGAATTAGATCCGCCGTTAAGAGTTGCAATTACAAGATCAGGATTTAAGATTTCGATATCAGGATCAGCCTGAATATCACCTGCAGTAACAACGCCTTCGCCTTCGAATTCGATATACGCAGTCTTAGGTTCGTTTGTTTCACTGGAGTTCTTGATTGCAAGATTTTTGATGTTCATAATGATTTCTGTAACATCTTCCTTTACGCCAGGGATGCCAGAGAATTCATGAACAACACCATCAATCTTAACTTGGCTGACAGCTGCACCAGGTAAAGATGAAAGCATAATTCTTCTTAAAGAATTACCCAAAGTTGTACCGTATCCTCTTTCAAGAGGTTCAACTACAAATCGTCCATACTTTTTATCTTCTGAAATTTCAGCTATTTCAATTTTTGGTTTTTCAAAATCAAACACAGTGGACCCTCCTTTTGGGTTGTATCGAGGGTAGTCCAAATATACTTCCAAATTGCAAGGAGAAACTCCTTGCAATTAAGTTTATTATTTAGAGTACAGCTCGACAATAAGCATTTCATTTACAGGAACATCAATCTGCTCTCTTGTAGGGATTTCTTTTACAGTACCAGTAAGTGTTTCATGGTTAGCTTCAAGCCAAGCTGGAACTAATCTGCCTTCTGTTACTTCTAAGATATCTTTGTATCTCTGAGCGGATTTATGTTTTTCTTTGATTTCGATAACGTCACCAGCTTTAACTACGTAAGATGGGATATTAACGCATTTGCCGTTTACTAAAACGTGCTTATGATCTACGATCTGTCTAGCTTCTGTTCTAGTTCTGCCGTATCCTAAACGGAACATAACATTGTCAAGTCTTAATTCTAAAAGAATCATTAAGTTTTCACCGGTTGTACCGTATTTTAACTTTTTAGCCTTTTCAAAGTTATTTCTGAAAGGTTTTTCTAATACACCATAAATGAATTTAGCTTTCTGCTTTTCTCTTAACTGTAAGCCGTATTCACTTACTTTTTTACCTGCTCTGGAAAAGTTTCTGTTAGATTTCTTGTCAATACCTAAGAATGTTGGGTCTAAATCAAGACTTCTACATCTCTTTAATACAGGACTCATATCTCTTGCCATCTCTATTTACCTCCTATATTATACTCTTCTACGTTTTGGTGGTCTACAACCATTGTGTGGAACTGGTGTTACGTCCTTAATGCTTGTTACTTCGATACCACAAGCCTGAAGAGCACGGATTGCTGCTTCTCTACCTGAACCAGGACCCTTTACCATAACTTCAACTGATTTTAAACCATGAACTAAAGCTGCCTTTGCTGCAGTTTCAGCTGCCATCTGTGCTGCGAAAGGAGTAGATTTCTTAGAACCTCTAAATCCTAAACCACCAGCACTTGCCCATGAAAGAGCGTTACCTTCTGCATCTGTTAAGGTAACAATTGTATTATTAAAAGATGACTGAATGTGTGCCTGTCCACGATCGACATTTTTTCTAACACGTTTCTTTGTCACTTTTTTAGCTGCTATCTTCTTAGCCATTACAAACCCTCCTATTGGATTTTTAACTCTTGAGTTATTCCCAGGGGAACACTCATTCCGATATTTTTAATTATTTCTTCTTGTTAGCAACAGTACGCTTAGGACCTTTTCTAGTTCTTGCGTTAGTCTTTGTTTTCTGACCACGAACTGGAAGACCTTTTCTATGACGAATACCTCTGTAGCATCCGATTTCCTGTAATCTCTTGATGTTCATAGCGATTTCTCTTCTTAAATCACCTTCAACAAGCATTGTTTCGTCGATAACGTCACGAATTTTACCTACTTCTTCGTCTGTTAAATCTCTACAACGTGTGTCTGGGTTAACGCCTGCTTTAGCAAGGATACGACCAGCACTTACTCTACCGATACCATATACATAAGTAAGACCGATTTCAACACGTTTTTCTCTTGGTAAGTCTACACCACTGATACGAGCCATGTGACTATGCACCTCCATTAATGAATTCTGTCAGGGGTGGCCTGTAACATGCCATAAGGCAAGTGAAATGAGTACAGATCCAATCTCCTAACCCGTTGTTTAATTGATACAATTTTCGTGATACGCCAGTTGGCGATCACTATGAATTTACCGTGAATGACAACCCTTCCCGGTGTGTCCTATTCATAAGGACAGCTAAAAGCGCTGCATTCACGTCAGCCGCTTTAAATTGTGACAACAGTACGTTTGACTGCTGAAAGAATGTCCCGATAATGACGGTCATTCTAAAGTCATATCATATGACCCACAATATCACAATATTGCTCCATCGATACCATGATAGCGCTAAAGGCTTCACGGTCATTCTATGCGAGCAGTTGTAACACAGAAAGCAAGAACTATTTCTATATAAGTGCTATTTATGCACCTTTATGGAAACAATTGAAAACGACTTTTTCAATTGATATTAGCCTTGTCTTTGTTTGTGTTTAGGGTTTTCGCAGATTACTCTGATTGCACCCTTTCTCTTGATAATTTTACACTTTTCGCAAATTGGTTTTACTGAAGATCTAACCTTCATTACAATTCACTCCTTTCAAAAAAAGTCCGTTTATCATTATAGCACTTTCTTGTAAGAATAGCAAGCAGAATCTTTCTAATTTTCAACAAATAAAAATATTTTTTTAGTTTTAATGTCGTATCTTAGTTTTTCATTCACCAGCCGTCCCCTAAAAGAAGTACAGCAACCTCTGGACTTACATGGCTGCCTGGCAGTCCAACGCCATTACCCGATGGATTCGAATCCTCTTTTTTGTATTAGTATACATAAAAAGCTCGGATTTCCATCATATAAGGACAAACTTTTTTGACATGCTCTACATCATTTTGCAGAACACAGGTTACAGTTTTGGTGAAAATAAGAGAAGGGGACTCCTCTTATTTATCACGCCAGATAATTCTACCTTTTGTAAGGTCATATGGAGATAATTCCAAAGTTACTTTATCTCCTGGTACAATCTTAATGAAGTTCATACGAAGTTTACCGCTGATATGGGCTAAAACTTTGTGTCCATTTTCTAATTCTACCTGGAACATAGCGTTTGGTAATTTCTCAATTACTGTTCCTTCAATTTCTACAACGTCTGCTTTTGACATTCTAATACCTCCATCAATCTTTGATTGCTAATCTAGCCTTAACGATAATACTTCAGGTTCACCTGTCGTAATTACGATCGTATTCTCGTAATGGGCAGATAAACTGTGGTCTGAGGTAACTACCGTCCACTCATCTTCTAACCACTTTACTTCAGGGCTTCCTGCATTCACCATTGGCTCAATCGCTAACGTCATGCCTGCCTGAAGCTTACATCCTCTTCTCTTTTGACGGAAATTCGGAATCTGCGGATCCTCATGAAGTTCGGTTCCAATGCCATGACCAACTAAATCTCTTACGCAGGTATATCCATGTGCGATTACATAATCTTCAATTGCTGCAGAGATGTCATGTAAATGATAACCTTCTTTTGCAAATTTAATACCTTCAAAGAAACTTTGCTTGGTCACTTCAATGAGTCGTTTCGCATCCTCACTGATTTCACCAACAGCTAATGTTCTTGCTGCATCAGAATGATATCCTTTATAAATAACGCCTGCATCTAAGCTTACAATATCCCCATTCGTTAAGATTCTTTTCTTATTCGGGATACCATGGACAACTTCGTCGTTAACGGAGACGCAGATCGACGCAGGATAGCCATTATAATGTAAAAAGGACGGAATGCATCCGTAAGAACGGATTAACTCTTCTCCGTACTTATCGATATCCTTTGTAGAAATACCCGGTTTTACGATTTCACCTAAGCGCTCATGCACTTCCGCTAAAATACGGCCGGCTTCTCTCATTAATTCGATTTCCCTTGTAGATTTAATTGTTACTGACATAGTATGTTCTCCTCAATCCTTCGCGAAAGGCTACCCATAATCTATTATTAACCAAGAATGCCTACAATATCGTTAAAAACTTCTGCAACATCTTTTGTACCATCTACATCTTTTAAGATGCCCTGACCCTTGTAGTACGCGATTAACGGACTTGTCTGGTCATGATATACAGTAAGACGCTTAGCAACAGTTTCTGGCTTATCGTCGTCTCTTAAGACAAGACCGCCGCCACATGCATCACATACGCCTTCCTGTTTTGTAGGATTGAAAACAATGTGGTATGTGCCGCCACAAGCGATACATGCTCTTCTGCCGGACATACGTGTCACGATATTTTCATCTGGTACTTCTACATTAATTGCATAATCAAGCTTTTCGCCTGCTTCGGTTAATGCTTTTGTTAATGCTTCTGCCTGAGGAATGGTTCTTGGGAATCCGTCAAGCACATAACCGTTCTTGCAGTCATCCTGCTTGAAACGGTCCATGATCAGGTCTAAAGTTAATTCATCTGGAACTAAAAGTCCCTGATCCATAAATTCTTTCGCTTTTTTACCAAGTTCTGTGTTGTTCTTGATATTGGCACGGAAGATATCACCGGTAGAAATGTGTGGCACGCCATACTTTTCTGCGATTTTTTTTGCCTGTGTTCCTTTTCCTGCGCCAGGAGCTCCTAACATAACGATTTTCATAATATGCCTCCAAATGTTTATGTTTGTGATCATTGTCACCAGTCATTAAGGCTGTGCTAAAAAAGGTGGAGCAAAAGTCTTGCTCCACCCTAATCTTTGTGTACTGTATGGGTGGCTACTAAGCCACTCTGAATATGTTCGCATAATAATAATGTAACTTATTCAACCACAGCTACATTAGTCATTTAAGAATCCTTTATAATGACGTACTAACATCTGTGATTCGATCTGCTTCATTGTTTCAAGGATAACACCTACAATAATGATAACAGATGTACCACTTAAGGATACGTTTGCATTAAACATACCGGAGAAGAAGATAGGTATAATCGCGACAATGGTAAGACCAATCGCACCTACAAAAATAATGTAATTTAATACCTTATTTAAGTATTCTGTCGTTGGTTTGCCTGGGCGGATACCTGGGATGAAACCACCCTGCTTCTTCATATTATTTGCAATTTCCATCGGATTGAATGTAATCGATGTATAGAAATATGCAAAGAATAAGATTAATGCAATATAGATTACTACACCAAGTGTATACTTGAATGCACCATCTCTCCAGTTAAACCATGATCCGGAACTTAACAGGTATAATACCTTAGGCCAGAAATATGCTCTCGCTGGGGAAACACTAAAGAAAGATGCGATAATAATCGGGAACTGCATAATAGACATTGCGAAAATGACAGGAATAACACCAGCGGTATTAACCTTTAAAGGAATGAAGGATGACTGTCCGCCAACCATCTTTCTTCCCTGGATTTTCTTTGCATACTGTACAGGGATCTTTCTCTGTGCATCCTGTAAAAGGATAACTAAAACTACTGTAAGTACAATAACAGCTAAAATAACAACTGCACTGATAACACCATTTACAACGGTACTAGCACCTGTTACAAACTGCTGCACTAAACCGCTTAACTGACTAGGTAGGCCAGAAATAATATTAATTAACAAGATAATTGAAATACCATTACCAACACCCTTTTCAGTAATTCTTTCACCCAGCCACATTAAGAATGCGGAACCTGCTGTAAAGGAAGCTGTAATTACAACTACATTCATAAAGGTTAAACCGCCCGTTAACACACCGCTTCTGCCGAAACCAATTGTCATGGCAACGGATTCTACGATTGCTAAACCAATTGTCAGATATCTGGAGATCTCTGCAATTTTCTTTCTTCCATCTTCTCCGTCTTTCTGGAGTTCTTCCAGTCTTGGGATTGCAATTGTTAATAACTGCATGATGATAGAAGATGTGATGTATGGGGAAATATTTAATGCAAATATAGACATCTGCGTGAAGGAACCACCCGTCAGGGTGTCTAGAAATCCTAGACTGCCCCCAAACTGAGTGGACATCCAGCTTGCAAAGTAGTCCTGGTCAACTCCCGGTACAGGGAGTTGAGAACCAAGTCTAACAATTAAAAGTGCTATAAACGTAAATAACAGTCTGTTTCTAATATCTTTAATCTTAAAGGCATTTCTGACCGTTTTAAACATTATTAGATCACCTCAGCATTTCCACCAAGAGCCTTAATCTTTTCGATAGCGCTTTCGCTGAAAGCATTTACCTTAACATTAAGTTTCTTAGTAAGTTCTCCGTTTCCAAGAATCTTTACGCCGTCCTTAGGATTGTTGATGATACCGATTTCCATTAAGGATTCGATTGTTACGTCTGCACCATCTTCAAATCTGTTTAACATGCTAATGTTAACTGCAATGATTTCCTTTGTATTTCTATTAGTGAAACCTCTCTTAGGAAGTCTACGGTATAAAGGCATCTGACCACCTTCGAAACCTACACGAGTAGCTCCGGAACGAGCTTTCTGGCCTTTGTGACCTTTACCAGCTGTTTTGCCGTTACCTGAACCGTGTCCACGACCTCTTCTGAAGTTTGCGCTCTGTTTAGAACCATCTGCTGGTCTTAATTCAGTTAAATTCATGTGTGCACCTCCTTCTATCTATTAGATTTCTTCTACCTTAACTAAATGCTTAACCTGGTGAAGCATACCTCTTGTTGCTGCGTTATCTGGTAACTCAACAGTAGTGTGAAGCTTCTTTAAACCTAAAGCTGCAACTGTAGCTTTATGCTTAGGAATTGCACCGATGGTAGACTTTGTTAAAGTAACTTTTAATTTACTTGCCATCTTTAAACACCTCCGTCTATTCTTAGCCTCTTAACTCTTCAACAGAAATACCGCGAAGTGCCGCTACTTCTTCAGGAGTCTTTAACTGGCGTAATCCTTCAATTGTAGCAAGAACTACGTTCTGCTTGTTGTTAGATCCAAGTGATTTTGTACGGATATTCTTGAAGCCTGCTAACTCAAGTACGTTACGAGCAGGACCACCAGCGATGATACCAGTACCTTCTGGACTTCTCTTTAAAAGTACGGAAGCGCTGCCGAATTTACCTACGAAATCATGAGGTACACTACCATTTTCATCAAGTGGTAATGTGATTAATTTCTTGATTGCGTCTTCTTTACCTTTACGGATAGCTTCTGGAATTTCAGCTGCTTTACCAAGGCCGCAACCTACGTGTCCGTTCTTGTCACCAACAACGACTAAAGCTGTGAATCTGAATGTACGACCACCCTTAACAACCTTAGTTACACGTTTAATATCTACTACTTTGTCTACTAATTCTAACTGAGTAGCATCAACGATTGTACGTTTCATGTGTTTTCCTCCCCTACTAGAATTCCAGACCAGCTTCTCTTGCTGCATCCGCTAATGCTTTGATTTTACCCTGATAAATAAAGCCGCCTCTATCGAAAACAACTTTAGTGATACCTTTTTCTAATGCTTTCTTAGCGATTACAGTTCCTAAGAATGTTGCAGCTGCAACGTCATTAGTTTTTTCGATTTCTGCTTTTACGCCTTTTTCAAGTGTAGATGCAGCAACGATAGTATTACCTACAGTATCATCAATGATCTGAGCATACATGTGATTATTACTTCTAAACACAGCTAAACGTGGTCTTTCTGCAGTACCGGAGAAACGATTACGTAATCTATTGTGTTTATTAACACGTTTTTTAGTTTTTGAATCTTTACTAACCATTTATTTTCACTCCTCCTTCTACTTCTTACCAGTTTTACCAACTTTACGTCTGATAACTTCGTCAGCATATTTGATACCTTTACCTTTGTAAGGTTCTGGTCTCTTCTTATCTCTGATTTCAGCTGCGTACTGGCCAACTTTTTCTTTGTCAATACCTTTAACTGTGATTTTGTTCTGTCCTTCTAAAACGGATTCTAAACCTTCTGGATCTTCCATAACTACTGGATGAGAGTATCCTAAAGAAAGTGTAAGAGTTTTACC
>SVEB01000003.1 GCA_015057635.1 Lachnospiraceae bacterium
GTTGACGAATAGTTAAATTGTGGTAAAATAGAGATGGAGACGGTAATACATTTTATGTGGATATTTATAAGATGGAATGAAACTAAAATATAAGATCGGATAGAAGAAATAGAATAGACGGAAGACAGAATCCAGTTTTTATACAAATTGTATGAGAGCTGGATATTGTTTTAGTAGGAACAATCCTTTTGTTACAGGTTGTAGATAGGAGGGCTTGTTATGGATAATAGAGTGGTTCGATTAATGGAGAATTGTAAGAGGATATATGGAGAAGAGGAATACGCAAAGCAGGTCGAGAGACTCGGCGGATTTAAAGAAGATATGACTCCTAAGGAGCAGGCAGCTTTTATTAATGCCTTTATTCGGGAAAATAAAGCACAGGACGATGGTAAACAGGTGGTGGAGACACTTAGGGCTTGTGGGCATGAGTGCCTGTCGAACCGGACAATTTCATTAGGAAAGAAACTCTATAAGGAGAGCAAGACGATGAAAGAGTTTCTGGAGGCACTGAATGACCGATGCATTGGCGGCGGCTACCTGCACCTGGAAGGAGAGGGGAAGATCATTGGCCTGTATAAGGATTGCTATTGCACGATTCCAAAACAGATTAGAAAGATGGATCCGACCTATTGCGAGTGCTCGGCAGGCTGGTATGAACATTTCTTCTCACAAGTATTGGAGACAAAGGTGAACGTGACAAAGTTAGGAACGATATTAAATGGTGCACATCGGTGTACATTTGAGATTACATATGATAATGCAGATTTAGAAAAGTAACATACATAAGAAGGGATACTATACATGATATCAAAAGGGAGATGGTGGATGAAAGCTGAGGAGGTCAGTATATGCTTCTGTTTATCATTTGGATTTTGTGCAGCTTGATTTTTCTGGGAATATCGGCATCGGCATTACATTGTAGGGGACCAGTTCACTTTTGGAACGTGAAGGATGAGATAAAGGTATCGGATGTCAAACGGTATAATCAGTCTGCGGAATGGATGTGGATTTTCAATGCGATTATTTTTAGCCTGATTGGCATTCTGATGGCATGGGGAAAAGGAGCGCTCGTTGTTTTGATCATAATCTTCATTGTGTCAAAGCTGAATATTGTGTGCATGTATGCATATGAGATGATCGAGGCAAAGTATCGGGTATTTGACCGGAAACAGAGCTGGTGGCGTTAAGAAGCAGCGTGTAAAAAAAGAATTAGCTGACTGGCCCCCGGCCAGTCAGCTAATAATAGAGAAGGATTAAGACACCATATTTATTGGTTTAGTTCAGAATACAAGCAGATAGGATTACAGGATTCTTAAAAGAATTTCAGAGGGGTTAGTTTGCGGATGCAACTTTCAGCCCTTCACTGTAATTCTGTGCCTGTGAGTCAAAAAGTTTATAGTACAAGCTGTCTGTCTTTTTCATCAGGTTCTCATGAGTATCATAGTCACTTACGCTTCTGCCGTCTAACACCAGAATCCGGTCACAGAATACACTGCTGGACATACGGTGGGAGATATAGATTGCGGTTTTTCCTTTTGTAAGGTCGTTAAAGTTCTGATAGATCTCAGCTTCTGCCAAAGGATCCAGGGCGGAAGTTGGTTCATCTAAGATGACAAGGTCCGCTTTTTTATAGAGTGCTCTTGCGATTGCGACTTTCTGACTCTGTCCGCCGGAGAACTCAGTGCCATTCTCATCATAGTCTTTACCGAAGTAAGTGAACATGCCATCATTAAGACTTTCCATCTTTTCTCGCAGGCCCACTTCTTCTAACACGTTCATAGCGTCGGAGGAATCTGGCTTTTTCTCGCTGCGATTATATGGCTTACAGGTCACATTTTCATAAATGGAGAAGTTAAAGAGTTTGTAATCCTGAAAGACTGCCGAGATCGATTTCATATAGGTGCGGTAATCATAATCGAAGATATCGTTGCCGTTAATTTTAATGGTTCCTTTCTGTGGATGATAAAGCCTGCAGATCAGCTTGATCAGCGTTGTCTTGCCGGCACCATTCAGCCCGACAATCGATATTTTTTCGCCTTCCTGAATGGAGAAGGAAACATCCTTTAAAACCATATCCTGGCTGCCGTCATATCCGAATGTCACATGTTCGAATGAAATGGAATGCACTTTCCCCTCAAATGGAATCTTACCGGTTTCTTTCTCTTCTTCTTTTAAATCCATAAATTCCATAAATGGATCTAAGTAGGAGAATAATTTCTGCAGATCGGTCACGCTCTTAAATGTCTCCATAAAGGTATTGGTGAAGTTTACAGCAGAGGAGACATACATTGTGAAGGAACCGATGGAAATGGAAGGCCCGAACTGATTGGATACGACACGAAGGGCAATGTAGCCATAGCAGAGTGCGGACTGAAGCACGGTATTGATTTCCGTAGATGCCAGGAACCGTGCCATTCTATGATAGAATTTCGTAAACCAGCGGGTAATCTCATGATTGTATTCTACAATACGGTCGGAGAGCATCGGTGCCATATCATATAGACGAACATCTTTTTGAATCTCCTGGGTAAAGCATAAGCCTACATAATAGTTTAGTTTTCGATTTACCGGGATCAGATCCTGCGAGAACTGTGCCTCATATTTACTGAAACGGGAATAAAGTATAAAGGATAGAAGAAGCGACAGGAAAAGCAGCACGAGGAGTACCGGGCTAAGTGTTAACATCAGTGCGATTAAGGAAAGGATTGTCACAATGCCTTTTAGAATGGTGGCGGTAAGCGTAATAATCCGATTAATCACATTCTGGCTTTGAATGGCGAATACTGCGCGTTCTTTTAAATCGAGGTAATAAGGATTCTCTAAGCAGGAATAAGGTACTTCCATAATCTTTTTTGCCATCTGCTCATTCATTTTCTCAGTTACATACGTATTCTTAATGGTAAGACGGCAGTTTAATAGATTCGATAGAAAACCGAATACAAGATTGGAGAGGGCAATAAGGGAAACATATAAAAGCAGCATTCTAGTGTTCTTATTATGTACCAGCTCATCAATCAGGAATTTAGGCAGAATGATATTTGATAAGATCTGTGCCGTGCCAAGTAAGGAGTTAAAAAGCAGAAGCACGAAGTACATCGGTGATATCTCAAATGCCAGTTTAAAGAATAACATTAATTTCTTTTTGGTTTTCATGCGGTTGCCTCCTCTTGATAATATTTGCCCTGAACAAGAAACATCTCATAATATTTTCCTTTCAGGCGCATCAGTTCTTCGTGGCTGCCATATTCCGCAAGCCCATCCTGATCAAACAGTGCGATATGATCGCAGAATTTGGTGCTGGCAAGGCGGTGTGAGATATAAACAGCAGTCTTTCCTTCAACCAGAGACTGGAAGTTCTGATAGATATCGGCTTCTGCAAGGGCATCTAAGGCAGCAGTCGGCTCATCTAAGATCACCATGTTCGCATCTTTATATAAGGCTCTTGCGATGGCAAGTTTCTGATTCTCTCCGCCGGAGAACTGGGCACCGTTCGGATCGATAATCTTTAGCATCATCTGATCGATCCCATTTGGAAGAGAGGCAATCTTCTTGCCAAGGCCGACACGGGTTAAGCAGTCTGTAACTCGGGATTCATCGATTTGCTCACTTGCACAGGCTACATTTTCTTTTAGCGGATAGGAGATGATATTGATATCTTGGAATACAACCGAGAACATACGGTACAGTTCAAGGCGGTCAAATTCCTTAATGGAAATGCCGTTGATCAGGATATCGCCTTCTGTTACATCAAATAGTCCAGTCATAAGCTTGATGATCGTGCTTTTTCCGGCACCATTGATACCGACAATGGCCAGTTTCTCTCCTTTATGAATGGTAAGGTTTAGATGGCGTAGAACATAGCGGTCTGTTTTTGGATAGCGAAAAGACACATCTTTAAACTGAATCTCCAGCGTATCGTTTGTAATGGCTTTTCTTGTGCCGCCGGCATTATAAAAATCATTGTCTACAAATGCAAAGTAGTCGTGTACATAGTGGCTTTCATTCAGGATAGTGGTTATCTTTTGAATCATATTTTTTAAAGAAGCAGTTAACAGGGTGACTGCGGTAAGATACATTGAAAAATCAGCGATGGACATTCCCTTTACAACCTTTGCCACAAGAATTCCATAGGTCGCGATATCGCTGATCACAAGGAAAGAAAGCTCTAAAAGGGAATAAAGGAATTCACGGTTTCGGATGCTTCTTTCAATTTGCATAAACGAAAGGATCTCATCGTCATAGTTGGAAAGAATCCGTTTTTTAAGATCATACAGACGGATATCCTTTCCGTAAGAAAAATCATGAGTCGTGCGGTAATAATAGTCTTTTTTGCGTTTGGAATGGTTTAGCGCTTCTTTTCTTTCATAGCGGTAGTTATGTATTTTTTTTGCATCCCATACCCGGATAGCAGTGCTCATCACAAGCGGAATCAGGATAATAGGACTTAAGTGTCCGATAAACAGGGTTAAGATCAAAGTGGATAGAATATCGGCCGGTACATCAAACAGGTTATGATACACACCCTCTAATCCATTCTCATTGTTACTTGTCGCTTCCAGGGCATTTTCATTTTCTTCAAAAAATGAGGAGTCTTCCATGTACTTATAGTCAATGCGCAGAAGTTTCGTAAAGATATCCCCCATAAAGTCAATCCGAAGTATGGAAAGAAGGGGATAGGCATACTGATGGGTTAGGTTCTTGATAAAACCCAATGCCCCGGCTGTCAGAAAATAAATAAGGGAAAGTAAAATAATATAGGAGATGCCTTTTTCCTTTAAAAAGGCATCTAAGTATACTTTCGGAAGCAGCGACAGAATAAAAGGAGTTAGGGCTGCTGTAATGGTATAAAAGAAAAAGTAGACATAAATTCGTTTGCGGCATTTCCAAGCATGTTTTAGAAGTCTGGTGATTACTTTGGATACGGAATACGTTCGTTTGGTTTTCATTTTCATTCCTTCCTTTCTAGATCGGTTATGATCATCTTTAAATTTTCCATCGTTTCTTTATTTACCTCATAAAAAACTTTCTTTGCATTGGCTTCATCTACAAAAATCGTAATGGCTTTTGCCTGAAATAGGGTAGTGATGTGATGAGAGATGGTAGCAGGCGTGAGTTTTAATTCTTTGGCAAGTTCCTGAATGTACATCTTTTTCTTGGAAAGGCACTGCATGATATGCAGGCGGGTTGGATCGCCAAGAGCTTTAAAGAGCTGATAGGTCTTTTCAAACTGTTTCCTTTGCTTTAGGTCCATCAGCGGCTTGCACAGGTATCCAATCGTAATGATGTGGGAGCTTGCTCTCATATATAAAGAAAGCGAGTTGAAGTCAAAAACAGAAGGTATCGCAATGATATGGCATCCGGCGGACTGGATGGAGATAAAAGAAGATTCAAAAAAGGTTTCGTTGATGTAATCAGCTGAGAGGCTTTTTTTCTGCGCTTCTTTTATATCTTCTTCAATAAGTGGAAAGTGTTTTTCCATAACCGGGGTAAGATGAACGGTAAAATCCTTAAGCTCGGTATAGAGTTTCTCGTAACTCTGATAAAGAGTCATAAATCTCATCTTAGCAGAATCATCCAATGGCAGTGAGGAGAGTGCTTCTAAAAGTGTTGGCAGGGAAGCAAGGGCAGGCGGAATCTCTTCTTTTGTGTTAAAGATAAACAGGGTATCATCTGCTGCAAGATCTGAAAGTTCACCGGCAATCGCCTGATAGCAGTAAATTCGAAATTGCTCTAATGACAGAGGATCAAATTCATGCATTGGGATGGAGCGGACAATCTCTCCTAACAGATTGTTGTCATCTTCATTCTTTTTTCCATAGTAGAGAAGAAGAGGAGAACTGTTAAGATAAGGTTCCATTTCTTCTATAACGGCATGATAGTAGGACTCTAAGTGCTTGAACGGACCATTTAAAAAGTCGGCATAGATTTCATCTGTTTCATGTTTTTCTTTGATCTCGTCTATGCGATTGTTTACATGCACCTGAATCAGGGAGGCGGCTTCAAAAGCCCAGTAGAATTCTTTTTTTAATTCTAGTGTAATATTATCCATGAGATACTCCTTTATATGTAAGATAAAGAAATTATTTACTTTTATTAGATGATACTACCAATGTTAGATAATGTCAATGCATATTAGATAAATATCTAACATAAGAATAAAATTAGAAAAATATTAGATGATTATCTAATAAAAGTATGTTATATAAGGGAATCTGAGATAAGAAAGAGTCATATGATAAAAAGATAGGAAAGAAGATGGATAACTAAAAAAGCTGCCATAAAGCATTGGGGGATATTATCTTCTTCCCAATGAATTTATGACAGCTTGCATACGGATTATGTATTTATCTTATTTCTGATTGCCGCAAATCTTGCATACCTTTGGCTTAGAACCGTCTTCCATTACTTTTGTCCAAAGTAATTTAACTCCGGTACGTTTGCAGATTGGGCAAGTTCCACGCCAGTTTTCCTGCTTTTTCACTACTTTACCTCTGTTTGTTTTTGCCATCTTGGTCGTCTCCTTATACATATAATAATGATAAACTAGAACATTTGAAAATAGCATCTCGTGGTGAGGATGGTTATGGTTATAGGCAGTCATAAATAGGTGCAACCAGCGCACCCTCCCCGGAGGTGATTAAGTCAATAGCCGTTTATGATCGAACGACTTTGTATTTATATTTTAGAAAATTTTGTAAAATTTGTCAACCCTTATTTTCTGTTGTAGAATAATGGAAAATGATGTAAACTTTAAGAAGAATATAGAATGTCAAAAAGGAGAAGAGGGCATATGGGGGAAGAAACGCATTTATGCAGGATCGCATGTGATTCTATGCCGGATGTTTACGATGCTGCATTTGGGCTGGCACAGAGGCCGATGATCCATTGTGACAGGACGGCTGAGTTTGATGTGATGATTTATCTTCTGAATGGCGGAATGGAGATTTTTGAAGATGGGATACGGTATGAATTAACGCCGGGAACACTTTTCTTCTTAAAGAGGGGAGTGCATCACTGGGGAGTGAAGCCATTTTTGATCGGGACGTCCTGGTATTATGCGCATTTTGCAGGAAGAGAGCCGGATGAAGCGATGTATATAGGAAGAGAGGAGATGGACACTTATGACTCAGAACCGTCTGCTAGAGAAATGGAACTAAAGAACGGGTTTCTGACAATTCCTAAGATTCTAAGGCTTCCGCCGGAGAATCATATCAAGGAGAGCGTGGAAGAGATGGTAAGGCTGTTTCAGTCAGAGGTAGCAGGGGACGGAATGCGGGCTAGGATGATGTTGTGGGAGATTTTTCTTGGGTGCACGCAGATGGAGCAGATAGAGAAACGAAAGTCATTGGATGAGAGCCGGATGGATCAGATCACAGAGTTTTTAAAGAAAAATTGTGTTCGGAACTTTTCACCGAATGAACTGGAGGAACAGTTAGGACTTACTTATAAATATATTGGAATGCTGTTTAAGGGAAAGACCGGAAAGACCATCAAGGAGTATCAGAGAATGATCCGGCTTCAGCGGGCGGTGAAATTATTATGTGAGACAGAGATGACAGTCGCACAGGTTGCGGCAGAAACCGGATTTTATGATGCTTTTTATTTTAGCAGGATTTTTAAAAAAGAGAAGGGGATATCGCCGCTTAAGTTCCGGGAAACATACCAGCCAAGAATTTAGTTATGACGGTGAGTAAAAAACAAATAAACGTAAGTCAAATGAGTGGAAAATAATACATGCATAAACGAGATTTATCCATTTAAACAGCACTCTTTTTGGAATATTGTATAGGTAAAGAAGGCAGACAGCCCAACTAAATACAGGATTCGTGTATTAGAATGGATGGAGGAAATCAAAGATGGAAGATATACTAAAACGGTTTCAGGTTTCAGATGGATTTTTCGGACAGTATCAGAAGTTAGTACTGAATACGGTAATTCCCTATCAGGAGAAGGTGTTAAAGGATGAGATTCCGGATGCAGAGAAGAGTCATGCAATTGAGAATTTTAAGCTTGCGGCTGGGGAGGCAGAAGGCGAATTCTATGGATTCGTATTCCAGGACAGTGATGTGGCAAAATGGCTGGAAGCAGCTTCTTATGGTCTGGCAGTCCGTCCGGATGAAGAGATGGAGAAGCATGTGGATGAGGTAATCGCGCTGGTTGGCAGAGCGCAGCAGCCGAACGGATATCTGGATACGTATTTTACCGTAAAGGAACCGGATAAGAAATGGACGAACCTTGGGGACTGGCATGAGTTATATTGTGCAGGCCATATGATCGAGGCTGGGGTAGCCAATTATCAGGCAACGAAAAAGACCGCCCTTCTATCCATCGTAACAAAGTTAGCAGATCATATCTGTGATACATTTGGAGAAGGAAAGAGAAGAGGTGTGCCGGGACATCCGGAAGTAGAGCTTGCCCTTGTCCGTTTATATCAGGCTACCGGAAATAAGAAGTATTTGAATATGGCAAAATACTTTATCGATACAAGAGGAACGGAGCCGGAATATTTTACAGAAGAGGCAAAGAAACAGGGAGATACAAGCAGAGGATGGAAAGACCGTCTTGATTATGCCCAGGCATACGCGCCGCTTCGGGAGCAGAAGGAAGCAAGGGGACATGCAGTAAGAGCGGTTTACCTTTATTCCGGCATGGCATCCGTCGCAAAAGAAACGAACGATGTATCTTTGATAACTGCATGTAAGAATTTATGGGAGAATATAACGGAGCGCAAGATGTATGTGACCGGTGCGATCGGTTCTGCTTATGAAGGAGAAGCCTTTACAAAAGATTTTCATCTGCCAAATGATACGGCTTATGCAGAAACCTGTGCTTCCGTAGGACTGATCTTCTTTGCAAGAAGGATGTTAGAATTAGAGAAGGACAGTAAATATGCGGATACGATGGAACGTGCGCTTTATAACTGTGTACTTGCCGGCATGCAGCTTGACGGAACCCGTTTCTTTTATGTGAATCCATTAGAAGTTGTTCCGGGAATATCGGGAGAGGCTATTACCCACCGTCACGCACTTCCTAAGCGTCCGAAGTGGTTCCCATGCGCATGCTGCCCTCCTAACGTGGCAAGATTAGTTGCATCTATTGCAAAGTATGCATGGGAAGAAGAGCAAAGTACGGTTTATTCTCATCTGTTTTTAGATGGAACGCTTACATTAGGCGGGGATGTGAAAGGAAAGATCAAAGAGGAGACCGCTTACCCATATGGAAATACTGTTACATACCATTTTGAGCCGGAAGAGGAATATATGGAGCTGACACTTGCAGTACGCCTTCCATACTGGAGTGAGAATACAAAGATCACGGTAAATGGTGAAGATGCCAAGGCAGAATGCAGACAGGGATATGCATATATTACAAGAAAGTTCAGTGACAAAGATTTCGTAACGGTTACATTCGATATGGAAGCGAAACGGATCTTTGCAGCAGAGCAGGTAGCAGCAGACAGCGGAAAAATTGCATTTCAGAGAGGACCGCTTGTTTACTGTGCAGAGGGCGTGGATAACGATGGGGATGTGTTAGGGCTTCGCGTGAAGAAAGATGGAGTAATAACGGTAACCGATTCCAATGAGTTCGGCGGAATTAAAAAGATTGAAGTAGAAGGAGAACGCGTTCAGTCCGAAAACAGTCTGTATTCCATCAAACGTCCGGGAACAAGCGCTGTTACGATCACTCTTGTTCCTTACTATGTATGGGGCAACCGCGGAGAAAATCAGATGAGGGTATGGATGCCGGAAGTCTAGGTATAGCGTTAGCTTTCTTTCCCCTTTCCCACTGTGAATTTGTATGGTATACTGATGCAATATGAAATATCATGTCGCAAGGAGTACAATACAAATGGATTTTCTAGAAATCATGAAGCAAAATAAACCATATGTATCCCGTCATACAGATATGCCGGTGGAGCTGCAGGGAAAAGCGAAGGAACTTTGCTGGGAATATAATCAGACTCGTCCAAGTGAACGAGAAAAAAGAGCTAAGATCTTAAAAGAGCTGTTTGGTACATGTAGCGATCTTACTTTTATCGAGCCATCCTTCCGTTGCGATTATGGTTTTAATATTCATACAAAAGGCTTAACGGTTATCAATTATAATTGTGTGATGTTAGATACCTCTCCAATCGAGATCGGTGCCAATGCCTTTATCGGACCGGGCACCTGCTTAGCCTGTGCAGGCCATGCGATAGACCCGACACAAAGAGGGGAAGGCATTGGGACGTCAAGACCAATTACATTAAAGGACAATGTCTGGCTTGGAGCAAACTGTACCGTATGTGGCGGTGTGACAATCGGGGAAGGAAGCGTGATCGGCGGTGGAAGTGTTGTCACAAAAGATATTCCTGCCGGAGTTGTGGCAGCGGGAAATCCATGCCGTGTGATAAGAGAGATTACCGAAGAAGATCGTATAGATTTAGAGAAATATTATGAGATACAGAAGGCATAAAGATATTTATGCCTTCTATGGGCAATCTGTTAGAAAATGCAAGAAAATATAGCAAGCCGAATACGGAGATCGTGCTTACCGCAGAACAAAGTGAAAATGGTGTCTGCATCTGTCTTTCCAATGAAACAGAGGAAGTAAATGTAAACAAAGACACAAAAGAGATAAGTCAGAATAAGCATAAAAAAATGTATAAAAAATGAGCATCCTTGTCTGGATGCTCATTTTTATGTCCATACTTATCAAGTAAATGAGAAAAAGTACTCATTAAGAAAGAAATGAGAATGATTCTCAATAAAAGCGTTGACGAAGAGAAAATGTGAGGTTATCATATAGGAGAGTTAGCGATGACTAACCGCCTACAGTAAGAAGGAGGGCTTATGAGTCAGGATGTATTGGAGATAGTACGAGGAATGGATTTAACAAGTGTGGAGGCACAATTGGTTTTGCAGTGCGCACCACTAATTGCTGGCTTGAAAGCATCGAACCTTCTGATTGTACAAAGTGAGAATGTCGAAAAGGTAACGCAGATCATAAAAGAGACAGATATCTCTTTTGTAACGTTGTGGGAGACAGAAGAAAAGACAACCTTATTGCTATATAAAGCAGAACTTCTGAAAGCATATTTGTTAGATGGCCGTGTACAGGACCTGCTAAGGAAATGGGGCTATGAAAATACCGAATTGAGGGAGATGCTTCCGATATTTCAGGAACATTATGCAGACTATATGGCAGGAAAGAAACCATTTCCACATGAAATCGGGGTATTTTTAGCATATCCGGTAGAAGACGTGGAAGGGTTCATAAGGTACGAAGGAAAGAATTCCTTATATGCAGGCTACTGGAAGGTGTACGCAGACCTGGCATCCAAATTAAGACTGTTTGAGGAATTTGAATCTGCAAAAGAAACATTAATCCGCCTTATGTCTTATGGAATGGGAATTCGAAATATCATTGTTAGCTATTGTAAAAACAATAAAATAGTAAATAGCTTTATAGGAGGATAAAAAATGAGTAAAATTGGCGTAGTATATTGGTCACAGTCAGGAAATACACAGGCAATGGCAGAAGCAGTTGGAAAGGGAATCTTAGCTGCGGGCAAGGAAGCTAATGTAGTTGAAGTAGGCAACGCTTCCATTGATGAATTAAAGAATGAAGCCGTATTCGCACTTGGCTGCCCAGCAATGGGAGTAGAAGTATTAGAAGAATCTGAAATGGAGCCATTCGTTGAAGAAGTAGAAGGATTTGCAGCAGGAAAGACAATCGCACTGTTCGGTTCTTATGGCTGGGGAGATGGCGAATGGATGAGAAACTGGGCTGATAGAATGACAGCAGCAGGTGCAACTGTAATCGGCGGTGAAAGCTTAATCTGCCAGGACACACCGGATGATTCTGTATTAGCAGACTGTGAAGCAGCTGGAAAACAGTTAGCAGCACTCTAAAAAATATAAAAAGGGACTGTCACCCTGTTTGATATGCTACCACCCATATAAGACTTTTATATTTTATTGTCTTATATGGGAATAGCATATCAGAGAGAGTGTGACAATCCCTTTTTATGCGTAGTGATATTCATGAAGTTACACCTTAGAAGATTAGCTTAGTTCAGGATAGCGTTAATATCCGGGCATATGGAAGGATCATTAATTTCAATTTCCATTACGGATAATATTTTGCATAATGTGCCAAGCGTGCAGAGGGTATGCAGTGCATATTCAAAATGATAGTCCGGGCTGAAAAAATCCAATCTATAATGTGTTCCGTTATATGTTAGGAGCAGAGTGGATGCATCAGATTTTATATACTTTTTAAGATTATCAGCTTGAATTTCTCCTGTATTGCTTTGTGGAGGAGCACCGAGTAACAGGCAGGTTGGATTCCTTGTGTCGTTGCAGAGGCAAAGCAGGATCAGCAGATTGATCAGGCGGTTGTTTGGCTGTTCGGCAAGATAGAATGCAACATCAGAGAAAAAGGAAGGAAATTTCATCTGCAGTACTTGTGCATTATGTGTACGGAAGGAAGATACATCCTTTTGGTTATAAGAGCCATGATGCTTGTGATAAACAAAGAGATTGTCAGCTAACACATTTTTGTAACCGGCACGAATGGCATGCTGGCACCAGTCATTTTCTTCTGCATACGCATTGATATACTCTTCTTCATTATAGAAACCGATTTCCGTAAGAACGTTATGATTTAGAGCCATGCAAAAGCCAACTCCGGTTGGCAGGCAGGGATAGTTTGGAGTAATCGAGGAAAAGTGGCGATCAATCTCTTGATAGTCAAGTCCGTTCAATAGTGGATTGTCCTCACCGGCAAGTGGGAAACTACAAAGATAGCCCGCATTGCTATAAGGCGTCACGCTGGCTATTTTGCTATCGGAGAGAATCGGATAAATCAGACGCTCCAGCCAGTTCTCCGGTAACATGATGTCTGTGTTTAACACAACTACATGGTGTTTTGAATGTGAGAATCCGAGATTCACGGATTTGATATAGCCTTTATTACTATCATTTTCAATCACTGTTGCATTGGCATGTTCTTTGGCGTAGGATTGCAGATAGGGCGAGATTCGGGGGTCAGGGCTACAATCATTGATCAGAAAAAGATGATAATTTACTTTTGTATGCTCCATGGATGCAAGCATTGGAACTAGGAACTCGTATCCATTATAGATTGGGACTATAATATCTACAATGCAGTTAGGTGGTGGAGAAAAGTTTTGGGAATTTTGCAGATAGAGTTTCAATAAATCATCTAGAAAGATAGTTGATTCCATTTTAGAAACCTTCCTTTTCGTGATAAAGTATATATCGATTCGAAATATGGATTCCAATACATGTATATGTAACTATGCGAAACGAGAGAACAATGGATTAAATTTGGATGCGTTCTGAAACTTAAATAAGTCAAGAAGAGGATTGACAGGACGCTAAATGAGTGATAATTTAAGGATAGCAAATTGAAAACGAACTTCGGGGCAGGGTGTAATTCCCTACTGGCGGTAAAGTCCGCGAACCTTTTTAGGCCGATTTGGTGACTGTGCATCGAGCTGCAGAATTCCAAAACCAACAGTATAGTCTGGATGAAAGAAGTAAGCGTGTATTTTGATCGAATCGGATATATATGCTACAGATAGAAGCATACATATCCGAGAACAATCATGATACATATTTAACCGGAGATATTTTTATCTCCGGTTTTTATTTTATGAGGAAAATCCTCTGAAATCTTAACGGAATAAAAATGTTTGGCAGAATCGCAGAGGCGATGAAATTATAAGATATTTTTGTTTACTTTCCCAATCGCTCAATTTGCAGAGATAAGCGAATGCCCTTATAGGGCGGAAAGGATATTTTATGAAGCAGAAAAAGGATTTAAAAACGTTAGTAACCACAGCAATGCTTGCAGCACTGGCAGGTGCACTTATGAGTCTGGAGATTTCCATACCGCTTATGCCGCCATTTTATAAACTTGACTTTAGTGACGTGCCATCCATTATTGCACTATTTGCATACGGCCCGGTTTCAGGAGCAGCAGTTGAGCTGATCAAAATTCTGATTAAGCTTGTAACCGTTGGAACAAGCACCGCCTATGTAGGCGAGTTAGCAAATGTAATCGGAGTTGTATTGTTTATCGTACCATTATGGCTTGTATTTAGAGGTATGCACTATACAAAAAGAGGGGCAAAGATTTCTCTGATCGTATCGGTTCCGGTAAGGGTTGCATTCTCCTGTTGTGTAAATGCTTTTATCACACTGCCGCTTTATGCAAAGGCAATGAGCATCTCGCTTGATGCTGTCGTTCAAATGGTTGCCAGCGTAAATCCTGCAATCACCGATTTGAAAACATTTATCATACTTGCAACGATCCCATTTAACTTATTGAAAAATACATTGAACTGTGTGATTGGATATATCTTATATGACAGACTTGCAAAGGTTCATCTGTTTGAAAGGAGATTTGATACGGTATGATTCGAGATTACAGAGATTTAACGAGGCTTGAGATGGAACAGGTGGATAAGGAGAAAACAATCGTAATGATTCCAGTGGGGGCATTAGAACAGCACGGGAATCAGGCTCCGCTTGGCACGGATGACATGATTGCGGAAGCGATGCTTAATTATCTTAAGGAAGAGCTGCCTGACGACTTTCCAATGCTTTATTTTCCGGTGATTCCGGTTGGGCTTAGTACGGAACATAAGAATTTTTGCGGATCGATCACATTGAAACCGGATACATATTATCATATGCTTTATGATATTTGTGAAAGCCTGAATCATCATGGATTTAAAAAGATTGCATTTCTTGTCTGTCATGGAGGAAATGCACCGGTTATCCAGATCTTAAGCCGGGAGTTAAGAAGTGAGTATGGGCTTTCGGTGTTTATTTTATCCTCAGGGGCATTCAGCCATCCGGATGTGAAAGCGACCATTTCAGAGGGAAATGTATGGGACTTTCATGGTGGTGAAATGGAAACGTCCATGGTTATGGCAGTGCATCCGGAGTGTGTGAAATTAGATACTGCCGTTGCAGGGCGCCCGGAAGCTTTTGTTCATAACAAAGCATTGCTGCCTTATGGAAGCGTCTCGATCGGATGGGTGTCGGAAGACTGGAAAGATAAAGATGGAAAACCAATCGGTATTGGCGGAGATCCTTCCGGCGCAACCGCAGAGAAAGGGGATATCATCCTTAAGACAAGTGCAAAACAGCTGGTACCAGGGCTGTTGGAAATCTTGAGGTGGGAGTCATAAATCAAAGGAAAAGCAGGAAAGAGGCTAAAAGCAGGAAGCAGACTAAAAGGAGCCTGCTTCCTGCTCTTTAGCCTCTTTCCTATTTTTATAAAACCAAGATCATGCAATAAAATGAAGAATTGGAGAATAAAAGCGATGAGTGGATCTGCCATAGACTAAGCTTATCAGTTAAAGAAGTATAATAAGGTGAAATTATGAGATACCTTATCTTGTTTTTGCATTTTGGCTGCAACAAGGTAAGGTGTTTTTGATTCGCTTCGGAAGCTTGTATACCGGTAATATATTGGTTCTTCCGTTAGCATAATGAAATAATTGAAAAATAGTAATTGATGAAATTTAGAAAATAATATATTATTAATGCATTACGTTTAGCTTTCTTAGCATAGACATGAAAAGGAGATTTTGAAATGAATAACGAAAATAAAATATGCAAAGTACACTATACAGGTACATTCAATGATGGAACAAAGTTTGATTCCTCATATGACAGAGGAGAAACATTAGAGTTCGTTTGTGGCGGAGGCATGATGATTAAAGGCTTTGATGAAGCAGTTAAAACAATGGAAGTAGGAGAAATCAAGGAAATTCATCTTATGCCGGAAGAAGCATACGGAATGCCAAATCCAGATAATATCCTCGTAATCAACATCAGTGAACTTCCAGGTTCTGAAAATCTTAGTGTAGGTGAGCAGGTTTATCTATCAAATCAGATGGGACAGCCTGTTCCGGTAAAGGTTACAGCAAAGGATGAAACAACCATTACTCTTGATGCAAATCATGAGATGGCAGGAAAAGAACTTAACTTCAAGATTGAGTTAGTAGAAGTTATTTAGTTTTATCCCATAAGAATCTCATATTGGTGCTGGTTTTACTTGGTATCTTGTATAACAACAGTTATTTGGGGTGTCTTAAGTGCATCGGAAAATACTTCCGATGCACTTATTTTTTTACCCTGCGTTTCCTCACTGAAAAAGCATGATATTACATAAATGTCAACATTTATTAAGGAGTATAGTTATAAAATGAAAAGGAATGAAAGATAAAGTAACGGTAACGAATCGACCATCTTGCATACTTTCATTTCCATAAGAGAACACTAAATGGAAATGAGTAAAAGAGGTATTTTTATGCACGCAGAGAATAGAAAACCTAATCACTTAATCAAAGAAAAGAGCCCATATTTACTTCAGCATGCATACAATCCAGTTAACTGGTATCCATGGAGTAAAGAGGCATTCGCAAAAGCCAAAGAAGAGAACAAGCCAATTTTCCTAAGTATTGGTTATTCCACATGTCATTGGTGCCATGTAATGGAGCGTGAGTCTTTTGAGGATGAAGAGGTTGCCGAGGTACTGAATCGGGATTTTGTAGCAATTAAGGTGGACAAGGAGGAGCGCCCCGATATCGACACCATCTATATGAATGTCTGCCAGGCAGTAAACGGACACGGCGGCTGGCCATTAACGATTATTATGACGCCGGAGCAGAAACCGTTCTTTGCCGGAACGTATCTTCCAAAACATTCAAAAGGCCAGATGTTTGGTCTGATCGAGCTGCTAAATAACGTATCGAACGTATGGAAGGCAGATCCGAAGCGCTTAATCGATTCCGGTGAAGATATCACAAGAATCATGCAGAAGGAAGATACGGACGAAAAAGAGGGTAGTGAGAGTCCTTCTGCATTTGATCGTCGGACTTTTGCCAGGGCGTTTCTTGTCTATCAGCATCAGTTTGATGAGGTATACGGAGGATTTCGGGAAGCACCGAAGTTTCCGACACCTCATAACCTGATGTTTCTGTTACGCTATGCGGTACTGTTTCATAATGATTCGGCTCTTAGAATGGTAGAAAAGACATTAGAAGGAATGTTTAGGGGCGGAATTTATGACCACATCGGCGGAGGATTTTCGCGTTATTCTACGGATGAGAAATGGCTGGTTCCTCATTTTGAAAAAATGCTATATGATAATGCACTGCTGATTCAGCTTTATTCGGAAGCGTATCAGGTGACAAAACGTCCTCTCTATGAGAAAGTAGTAAAAGAGAGCATGCAGTATATTATGACAGAGATGTTAGATGATAAGGGCGGCTTTTACTGCGCACAGGATGCGGACAGTGAAGGAGAGGAAGGCAGATATTATGTCTTTACGCCGGAAGAAGCGATTCAGGTGTTAGGAAAGAGCGACGGTGCAAGGTTTAATCAGTATTATAAGATTAAGGAGCCGGGAAACTTTGAAGGAGCCACCATTCCGAACCGGATTGGAATGGATCTTGATGAGGATGAAACAGGCATGAAGCAGCTTCGCGAGAAGATGTATGAATACCGAAAGGGCAGGATGGCGCTTCATAAGGATGATAAGATCTTAACAAGCTGGAACAGTCTGATGATTACCGCCTGTGCAAAAGCATATCAGGTATTTCATGAGAAACAGTATCTGTTTGCGGCAAGAGATGCTTATGCATTTATCGTACAGAATCTGCGGGATGAGAATGGACGGCTTGCCGTACGCTACCGGGATGGGCATCGGTTTGGACTGGGCAATCTGGAGGACTATGCATTTTTTATTATGGCACAGATTGCATTATATGAAGTCACTTTTGATCCCGTGTATCTGGCAGGTGCTGTAAAAGATGCGGATGAGATGATCAGGCTGTTTTGGGATGAGAAGAAAGGAGGCTTTTATTTCTACGGTTCCGATGCAGAGAGTCTCATTCTACGTCCTAAGGAAGTGTATGATGGAGCAATCCCATCCGGTAATTCGGTTGCAGCATATGCACTTGTGAAATTAGAGAAAATCACACGAAAGGATTCGTACTGGAATATTTGCGAAAAGCAGTTTGATTTCTTAACAAGAGAGATTTCGGAATATCCGATTGCGTATTCCTTTGCACTATGTGCATTCTTAATAAAAATGGATCCGAAGGAGATTGTATGTGTGCTGAACGATGATGTGGATCTTCAGGATCTTCATCAACTCCTTAGAGAGTACTTCCTTCCAACAACCGTGGTAATACCGATTGAGGAACACTATTCGGAAGAACTGGCAGCAGTTGCACCATATACGGCAGAGTATAAGAGGATTGTGGAAGAGAGCGAAATCTATATTTGTGAGAATTTAAGCTGTCATCCGCCGATCAAAGGAATGGAGGGCTTAAAGGAATATTTTGAAAAGATAACAGAATAGAGTGGAATAGAAGAAAAAATAGAAAGACAGGTCTTACATGCAGAAGTGGTATTGCAAGACCTGTTTTTTGTATAGAAACTGGTATGCAGTAGCAAAGCTATTTTGCAGGTGTTATAATTTTTTTATAGAAGAAAATGTTAGGATAGGAGCGCGGTTATGAGAGAAGTTGCTAAAATTTTTCTTATTATACTGATAATGCTGACAGTGGTAATTGTCTTACTTTTAGAGGTGCGGATCATCACATCGTATCGCTTACGTTTCCATGCAGGAAAAAGTTCAAAGGATAAGGACGGCATCCTAAGTCTGAAGGCGGGTGATGGGATTGTATATTTAGAAAAAGGACTGTTTGCGGCGCGTTTCGATGGGGATTATGGACTGGATGATTTTTTAAAGCGGAAAGGTGCAGCTTCCGATCAAGAGATGTTACGCTTTCTTGCTGACTATTACAGGATGGATTGCGAGACTCTTGAGATAAGAGGTGCAGGCTTTGGGTGCAGTACGATTTCGGTTCCGTCTATGGATGGTGGCTATCTGTTTGGCCGTAATTTTGACTGGCTTCCCTGTGATGCGATGATTGTAGAAGCACACCCCGGGAATGGTTATAGTTCCATTTCAACCGTCAATATGGATTTTATTCATATCGGAACTAAATTTCGGTCATTACGGATGTCGCAAAAAGCGCTGATCACTACCGCACTTTACGTTCCGCTTGATGGAATGAATGAAAAAGGGCTTTGCGTCTCGGTTAACATGATTCATGATTCAGATACGATTAAACAGAGCACAGGAAAACCGAATCTGACGACAACTACCGCAATCCGCCTTATGTTAGATAAAGCGGCAAATGTAGAGGAAGCGTTAGCATTACTAAAGTCTTATGATCTGCATGCGTCAATGAATTATATGATACATTTTGCCATTGCAGATGCCAATGGAAATAGTGTTGCAGTGGAGTATGTCCATAATAAAATGGTTGTGATTCAGACACCGATTCTGACTAATTTTTATCTTACGAAAGGAGACAAGCATGGAATCGGTACAGAGCAGTCAAAAATCCGTTATAAGATTTTAGGAAAAGCATTGGATTCGAATACGTCTATGACAGTAAATCAGGTGCGTGATATTTTAGACAGTGTGGGTAAGCATAATTTTAGGTGCAGGGAGACAACCGAGTGGAGCATTGTATTTGATCAGAAGGCGTTAACCGCCTACTATTATCATAGAGAACATTATAAGGAAAATTATCAGCTGATTCTGATGGGATCTAGGAAAAAAGAACGGATTAAAAAGCAGATTGAAGGAATGGATGTAAGGACAGCGATTCAAAGCAAAGAATGTAACGAAGATGGAGAAGCCGATGCCATTTGGAGTAAAATGTGCGATCTGGATTTCAGTATCCCTTTTGTATGTAGTACAGGTGGCGCCAGTTTATTACCGGCTGACAAATGCTTCGGATCAGGGAACCGTGCTTCCAATTGCAGGCGCTATCATTATGATTACCGGTCTTATTGTAGAAAGCCTTGCCCATTATCGATGCGATTCCGGTTCTGTAATAAAGTTTGTCACATATGGCGCCTCGTAGTATAATAGGCAAAGGTTAAGAGTGAAAGGATCGATTTTAGGAGGATGACAAATGATTTTTTATTTTTCCGGTACAGGAAATTCTTTATATACGGCGAAGAAGTTAGCAGATCAGATGGGCTGTGAAATAGTGGATATGGCAGCAGGCAGAAAGGAAAAACACGAGTTTCATCTTAAGAATGAAGAGCCAGTCGGCTTTGTTTTTCCGGTTTATTGCTATACATTAAATGATGTGGTATTTGACTATATCCAGAATCTAGAAATTACCGGAAATGGGTACACATTCGCTATTGTTACATGTGGAGCAAGCATCGGTGGAACAGCAGGACTGCTAAAGTCAGAGCTAAAGAAGAGAGGAATCGACCTTGCTAATGTGTACCCTCTTGTCATGCCGGATAATGCAATGTTTTACTATAATATCGCAGATAAGAAACAGGCAAAAGAGTTTTTAGCAGAAGCAGACAAAAAACTGGATGTCATGATGGAAAAGATTCAGAAGAAAGAAGTTGGTGCAATTTCTTCTGGGCTATCGTCCAGATTATTGCGTCCTGTATACCATGCAATGGCATCCACAAAGAAATTTTCTGTAACAGATGAGTGCATTCATTGCGGAAAATGTGAAAGAAATTGTCCGGATCAGGTAATTAAAATGAAGGATGGAATTCCAACATGGGAAAAATCGAAGTGCGTGAAGTGCAGTGCCTGCATTAATCGATGCCCGGTCAATGCAATTCAGTATGGAAAAGGAACAAGAAAGCGCAACCGCTACGAGAATCCATATATTTAAAGAAAAAGAAGAGGGGCATATGAATTATAGAAAAGAATTTGAGACTTGTTTTGAATATGTGGAATCTCATTTAAAAGACGGAATAACGACAGAGGAACTGGCGAATGTGATGGGATATTCGTTATATCATTTTTGCAGGGTATTCTATGCCTATCAGGGAATGACACCGATGGAGTATGTTTTGGAACGGAGGCTCGCGGCTGCATTTGGTGAATTACAGCAGGGAAGAAAGGTCATCGATGTATCGTGTGATTACTGTTTTGAAACGCCAAGCGGTTTTACAAAGGCATTTCGAAAGAAATATGGAATAAGCCCCGCGGAACTGAAACGAACCTGGAAACAGGAAAAGGATAGGATGAATGATACAAATGCACCGATGAAAAGCTGCATTCGGGACATAGAACCAATTGGTATCAGCGGATACAGTATGTCTCTTGATTATGGGGATAGTGCATTTAAAGAAGAGCTGGCGGCATATTGGGAAGGATACGAAGAGAACAATATAGAAGAGCGATTATATGCCACATTAAATCCAAAAAAGCATGCGGAAATCGGAGTCGTAGTCAGAAAAGAAAATGACAGAAGCATTCACAGCTATCTTCTTGGCGTTATGGAACAAAACAAAAGTGATAATCTCCCATGGGTCAATTATACGATTGCAGGCGGAAAATATGCAGTGTTTACAACTGCGCCAGTTGATATGACAAAATGTGAGAACGATTTTGCAAAGCGGATAAAAGACACATGGAGGTACATATTTGGCGTCTGGTTTGAAAGCACAACCTATCAGTATGATGAATCAAGAGAAGCTTTTGAATACTACGATGAGCGGTGCCATTTCAGCGAATATTCCGTTATGGATATCTATATTCCGATTAAAGAATAGCAATCCAGGAACAGAAAAAGGGGAACGGATGATTTACAATAGCTAAAAAGAAAGGCGACGTATGATGAATTAATTAGAGGAATCATACAAGTGAATGGCTATGGAAATTATCAAAATGAAAAAAGAGCACCTTGATGAAGTGAGTGAGATTGCGTATGGCATGTATTTAGAAGAACAGAAATATGAAAAAGAGCTTAGATTGTCTTCTAAGGAGAAGTTTTGCAATAAGGTAAAAAAATCCGTTTTCCATGAGCGCGGATATGTCTGCGTCAAACAAGGGAAGGTTTTCGGATATCTATCAGCAAAAGAGTTTTTACAAGAAGATGGTACGACCTGGTGTATGGTCCCGATCTGGGGATATGGGGCGATAGGTTCTAATCGGGAAAAGATTCTTTCCATGCTGTTTCAAAAGATGGCGGAAGAGTTATGTGAGAATAAAACCGTTCATTTTGAAATCAAATTATATGCCCATGATGAGGGGAGTGTAAGGCTTTTTTCCTATCTGCAGTTTGGGATACAGTGTGAAGAAGGAATTAGCAGTACAAAAGGGGATATTCATGCAAGTGGAGAGAGGGTGTCAGAAGAAGAAATGTGCCGCACAAGGTTGGATTTGGATACTGACGTAGAGATACCGCATGAGACAGAGATTACAGTAGAAGAACTGTCTAAGCAAGAGATAAAAGAACGGTGGGGGGAGATATGGAGCCTGCTATCCAGGCTGATTGGGCATTTACAGAAAAGCCCGGTCTTTTATCCGGGAGAAGAGTTTACTGAGGAAGTATATAAGAGATTCTTTTTGGATGAGGATACATATGTATACGCAGCAAAAAAGGCTGGCTCTATGATTGGGCTGATCGAGGCAAATGCAGACGGAAATGAGTTTCTTTCCGATAACGAAGGCTGCTATAATGTCGGGGATATTTTTGTAGCAGATGAATTCAGAGGCAAAGGAGTGGCACAGAAGCTGTTAGCATATGTGAAGGACGCATTGCAGGCAAAGAAGATTGATTCTATGTGGGTAGAGCATGGTACAGCCAATCCGAATGCAAGGGGATTTTGGAATAAATATTTTGACAGCTATTGTTATACCATGATTCGGGATATCAAAGGATGTTAGAAACATGTAATTGAAACAGCATGTGAAATTATCGAAACGGAGGGGATTGAAGCAGCAACGATCCGAAACATCGCTGCAAAAGCAGGCTATAACTCAGCCACGATCTACTCTTATTTTTAGAATCTCTCCCATCTCATCTTATGTGCTCATATGAAATTTGAGGAAGAGATTATGCATAGAATGATGGAAAAGATAGCGGGGGAGAGAAATGTAACGATGAATGCTGTGATGCAAGTGAATCAGACGTGTCTATCGTTACTGGTAGGAACATTACTTCTGGTTATAAGGAAAAGAAGAGAGAACGACGAAGATATGATTTTGAATCAGCTTCGGGACAGCCTCGGGATTATCATTGACTCAATAAGAAAACCATAACGGATATGATATTTTATCCGTTATGGTTTTCTTATTTTTAATAACCAAAAGAAGGGCTTCTAAGAGGAAAACGATGCATGTTATCATTTTCTTTCGGAATTTCGTTAGAAATTGTTAAGATTTTATTCCCATTTTTGGCAGGGTATTCTGAACGGATATACGGTATAATAGCAACATCGAGTGAGAGATAAGAAAACTCAATAAAAGGTGAGGAGAGAAAAAATGAGAAAAAGTAAATTTTTAACCGTATGTTTTGGCGCATGTTTTGGCGCAGGACAGATGTACTTAGGAATGCATAAGAAAGGGGTTGCCATTATGGGGGGCACCGCAGCACTGGGATTTTTCGCTGCCCTTATGAATCTTCCGGAAGTGCTGATTTTCCTTCCAGTCATTTGGTGCTATGCATTCTTTGATGCATGCAACTCACATGCATTAACGATGGAGGAAAGAAAAATAAAAGATGATGCATTTATTCAGAGAATGACTCAGTTTTTTGAGAAGAAGGAATTAAAGGGCTTAGTGGAAAAACGTCATCTTGTAATTGGATGGGGCTGCATCGCAATCGGTGCTTATATTCTGTTTGGACGTGTAATTAGCATGTTTGTGAACCTATTCGATAACTGGGTATTAAATTCCTTTGTATGGAGAATCCATTATGATGTTCCAAGATTCGTATTTGCGGCAGCAGCAATTATTGTAGGATTGAAGCTTGTGAAAGGTACATTCGGAAAGGAAGGGACGCACACAGATGGAAGCTGTGAATAGAGAAATAAGCAGCATGAACAGGACCGAAGGAAAGTATGATGAGAAAGTCAGAAGATCATCCGTGGGATGTTATAGAATCACACCTCAAAAGGGAAAGCGTTCAATGAAGCATCGCTGTATCAAAGCTGCTACGATGTGTATTTCTTTGATCTTAACAGGAGTTATCGTGAGCTGTATTGGTGGAGGAAAACTTATGAATAGAGTATTGGGAAAGAAGGAGGCGTACTTGCATGGAACCTGTGAATAGAGAAGAAAACAGCATGGATATGATAGAAATTGAGGATGCAAAAAGTACAGATAGCAAAGAAAGCAATTTCTATGCCGATAAAAATATGGAAAGCGGCCAATGGGATACAGAAAGAAACAGAAATTCGTCTTCCGGATATTATAAAGAGGCATCCCGAAAAGACGAAAAGCCAGTGAAGTATCGCCGTGTCGGAACCATTACAATGGGAATTTCCTTGATCTTAACGGGTATTATCGTGATCTGCGCGTTATTTAAGCAGGATTTTGATATTATGTTAGTGGTGAAATGTGCGCCGGTAATTTTAATTGCACTTGGCGTGGAAATTTTAGTTCAGTATTTTAGAGCAAATAGCGGTAAGATTAAATACGATATCTTAAGCGTTCTTGTTTGCGGAACGCTGATCTTTGGAAGCCTTGGATTCGCAGTTGCATCTCCATTCTTAGCATATCTATCTCCTGAAAGACAGGCAAAGGAAACGATGATTGCAAAAGAATTTGAACAGGAAGTATATGAAAGACTAAGCGGTCTTTCTATTGTAGACAATGCACATACATCCATGGGACTTGATTTCACATTTCCAAACAGCATCACGTTAGATACAGCGAATATGTACTGTGACTACGCAAATGTTTCAGTAGCGCTGAACGTGATCCCGAAATCAAAGGAAGAGTTCGCCTCTTATGTAAGTCAGGTTCGCGATGCGCTCGCCAACCTTTCTGTTAAAGATGTTTCCATTTATGTGTATGCAAAGGAAGATACCAATGAAAATGGAGAGGTAGTATCCTATAGCATTGATATGAATTCCAGATATAGTGGGAATAAGACATTAGAGCAGATTACAGGAGCTGTAGTGGTAGAGAATTACTATAATTACGATTAGGAATAGAAATTTTCGTTCTTACTGTTTAACAGCAGAGTGACGATATAAAAAGTTCAATCAGCGTATTCACAAAATATGGAATGAATAAAAAAATAACAGTGTTGCATAACGCTGTTATTTTTTATGTGAAAAAGGCGGTTCCTATTCTATGAAGGAGTATAAAGTTCAGATATCAGAGAAGAATGCGATCCGGCTTGTGAATGAGAAAAGTAAGATATTGACAATCTAACAGGTGTTAGATAAAATATACCTAACGATCGTTAGATGAGGAGGAGTGTTATGGAAAAGCACAATACAAAAGATTTGATTGAACAGACAGCGCTCGATCTCTTTGCAAAATACGGGTACGAAGCGGTGTCGATACGGGATATCGGAAAAAGGGTTGGCATTAAGGAGAGCAGCATTTATTATCATTTCACGAATAAGAAAGCAATCTTAGACTCGGTATATGATAAGATTGATAAGCTGATTGAAGGCATGCAGATAAGCTTTGACAGTGCTTTTTCCAAAACGGAAGAAGTGCCGGAAGAAGCGATGTGCGGTGTGGCAGCTGCATTTTTACGGAATTATTTTCTCAATCCGTATGTACATAAGGTGATTCTGCTATTAAGCATAGAACGGAATTCGAATGAAGAGGCGGAACGGATCTATCAGAGGCTGCTTTTTGAAATGCCGCTTTTGCAGCAGGAAAAGGTGTTTTTACAAATGATGGAAAAGGGATTTATTAAGAAGAATGATCCGGCTGTTTTGGCACAGGAGTACTATTCGATTATTTATTTTTCTTTTCAGAAGAACTGCGTCGGAGAAAATCAGACAGAAGAAAGAATTTTGTTAGCGGAGAAGGAAATCAGAAACAATATAGCGGATCTTTATAGAAAGATGAGGTGAGTTTATGAATCAGTATCGGAGTAAAAAAGCAGGTGAGAAGATACTGCGTACCTATGATAATCTGATGGGACAATGGGGAATTGCTTATGAGGAGAGGATGATTGTGACGGCTTATGGGGATACCCATGTAACAATATGTGGAAAGAAGGATGGAGAGCCGCTTGTACTGTTTCACGGAGTAGGTGATGACAGTGCCCTGATGTGGCTTTATAATGCGAAGGTATTGGGAAAAGAATTTCGCTTATATGCGGTAGATACGATTGGAGGCCCGGGAAAAAGCCAAATTGGAGAAGAATATAATGAGAAATTTGATGATGTGGCATGGATCGATGCAGTGCTGGATGGACTGTTATTAAAACAAGTATTGGTAGCCGGAGTGTCTCATGGCGGCTATCTGACACAGCTTTATACAGCGGCAAGACCAGAGAGGGTGAGAAAAGGAATCGCACTTGCATCGGCTGTGGCTTCCGGCTCGTCCGAAAACAATGGTAAGATCATGATGAAGATTTTTATGCCGGAGGCTTTATTTCCAACAAGAAAGAATACGGAACGGCTGCTAAAAAAGCTGGCAGGGGACCATTATCAGGTTTTCACGCAAAATGAAGCGATTATGGAGCATTATACATATTTATTAAGAGGGTTTAACAATATGGCGATGCGGTATCATGTGGTTCGCCCGTTAACGAAGGAAGAACTGGATATCGTGCGAGAGAAAGTGACGTTTCTGGCGGGAGAAAAAGATCCGTTTGAACAATTGGGCGGAAAAGAATTGATGCGCAAGGAAAAAGTGAAAGTATTCTTTTATCCGGAAGCAGGGCATGGAATCAATCATGAGATAGCAGAAACAATCAACCAAAAGATGATCGAAATCCTGAGAGACTAGGCAGGTGATATCAGCAGCCCTGCCGGATAGGAAAGAAGCAGTAAATCAAGAAATAAGAAATATTCTTTATTTCTTCTTACCGTTTGCTTTTGCCGGAGCCTTCCCGCCTTTTCCTTTATTGGCAGCGGCAGCTGGTTTTTTTGGAGGCTTGTTCTTTGCCATAGGTTCTTTCCTCCTTTCCTTCCTTTTACGAATGGAATCGCTGATATCATTATATGGGGGAAGTTTGAAAAAATGACAGAAGGTAATGGGAGAAACTACTTTTTACGGTATTCACTTGGAGTAATTCCATAATATTGTTTGAAGGCGGCAGAAAAATGCTCAGAGGAAGAGTAGCCGGTCAATTCCGCAATTCGGCAGATGGAATCCGCACTCATTGTCAAAAAGCTGGCAGCTGCATGCATCCGGGCTTCTGTTCTCTTCCTTTGAAAGGTGCTGTTATAGCTTTGTTTTAGAAGACGTTCTGTTTGTCGAGGAGACATATGGATAAGTTTTGCAAGTCCATCCAGCGTGATATGCTTATAACTATACAGGAAAGCCTGTTCAATGGTCAAAAGAGAAGGAATACTGTGAGCGGGAGCAGGGGAAGGCTTTATAAGTGAGCAATCTGCATAATTTCGTGTTATATATATAATCAGCTGTTGAAACAAGCTGCAAAGCAGACTATCTCGACCGATATTTTTATGTTCTATTTCAGACATGATTTTTTGCAGGACAAAATGTATCTCCTCTGTTGCTGACCCAATCCAGAAAGGATGGGATTGGAAAGAGCAAAGCAAGGAGGAATCAATATGAGAATTTTGGTTCGAATCGTGGAGAATGCGCAGATAAATACAGTATTCAGTCATAGGATCTGAAAATAGCGGGACTTGTTCATGGTTAATAGATGGACCTGTTATATACAGGCTATTTCTATCAAGCGTATAGGAGCTCCCGTTCACAATGACGGTCCCTTTGCCGGAAAGAATATAGTGAATTTCATAGCAGTCTTTTCCGTGGACATGGCATGGTATGGAATGTTCTAATTTCCCAACCGTAATATTTAAAATTTGAAAGCTGGCTGTTTCAATTTGAAATTGGTAGTTTAGATTTGTATACGGCATATGGTTGTATCCTTATCTGAAATTATTAATAAAAAGCTGCTAACATAGGGTAACTAGAAAAACATAGTTTAAAAACATTGTATCTTATAAGAAAAAGCAAGTCAAATTTTTCCGGCATTGTGATGGCGGATTATAATACATAAGAGTTCAGCGTATAAAATTCAAATATGCGAAATCCCGACATGTGTAGAGGAAAAACGTCAGTTTATCCTCTTGGAAACGGATTTCGCAGTTTTTATAATGAACTAGAGGAAAAGAAAAAATACGATAAGGCCATGCCTGGAAAGGATATCACAATGTATGATATGCATCCTTATTTAGTACAAATTGAAAACGTGATCGAGCAGGGAAAATACAAGAACACTTGGGAGTCTTTATCTGGATATCAGGTGCCGGACTGGTATCGGAAAGCAAAATTTGGAATCTTTATTCATTGGGGAGTTTACAGTGTTCCGGCATTTGGAAGTGAGTGGTATTCCAGAAATATGTACATACAGGGTTCTAAGGAATATGAGCACCATATCAGCACATATGGGAGACATACAGAGTTTGGATACCAGGATTTTATTCCAATGTTTACAGCAAAACACTTTGATCCGGAAGCATGGGCTGATTTATTTCAAAGGGCTGGAGCGCGTTATGTGGTGCCAGTTGCGGAACATCATGATGGGTTTCAGATGTATCGGAGCAATATTTCCCATTGGAATGCCTATGAGATGGGACCACATAAAGATGTTTTGGGCGAAGTATCAAGGGCTTGTCAGAAAAGAGGCATGATGACAGGTGCTTCTTCTCATCGGGCAGAGCACTGGTTTTTTATGGGGCATGGAAAAGACTTTGAAAGCGATATCAAAGAACCTATGAGCAGAGGGGATTTTTACTGGCCGGCAATGCCTGAGCCGGACCATCAGGATTTATATAGTACTCCAAAACCATCTGAAGAATATTTGCAAGACTGGCTGGTACGCACCTGTGAAATCATTGACCGCTATCGTCCGAGGATATTGTACTTTGACTGGTGGATTCAGCATAGCAGTTTTAAGCCATTTCTAAAAAAACTGGCAGCTTATTATTATAATCGGGCTGAGGAGTGGGGAGAGAAAGTCGTAATCACTTATAAGCATGATGCCTTTTTATTCGGAACGGCAGTGCCGGATGTGGAAAGAGGGCAGTTTGCGGATGTAAAGCCTTACTTCTGGCAGACGGATACAGCAGTCGCACTGAACTCCTGGTGCTATACCGAGAATAATCGCTTTCGGGCAGCAGAGGATATCCTCTGTGATCTGGTGGACATTGTAAGTAAGAATGGATGTCTTTTATTGAATATAGGGCCAAAGGCGGATGGAACGATTTCAGAAGAGGATCAGAAGGTGCTTTTAAACATTGGAGAGTGGCTGCATACGAATGGGGAAGCAATCTTTGAGACAAAAGTATGGCGAAAATATGGAGAAGGACCAACTAAAATTGAGGAAGGGCAATTTACGGATTCCATTAAGAAAAATTTCACTTCACAGGATTTCCGATTCACGACAGCAGGCGGGTACCTGTATGCAATTGCTTTAAAATGCAGCAAAGACGGAAACTATTGCATTCAATCTCTCGCAGAGCAGGATGCTTCCAGAAAGGCAAATTTTCACGGAATCATTCAGAATGTGGAGGTGCTTGGATATAAGGAAAAGCTGGATTGGAGCCGGGATGAGGCAGGTCTGTTGATTCATACTGGAATAACGAGTGAAAGACCAATTGTATTTAAAATAAAAATTGATTAAAATAATGTGTATGTATCGATGAAAGTAATGTTAAGAAGCTTTGGGAAAGGAAGAAGGATCTTACGTAAAGAAATAGAAAGGAAGAAAACATGTTAATCGGAGGAATAGAAGCCGGCGGTACCAAAATGGTATGTGCAATCGGAGATGAGAAAGGAACCATTATAGATCGCACGGTATTTTCAACAAGAGGGCCGGAAGAGACATTTGCGGATATGATCGAATATTTTAAACAGTGGAAGATAGAAGCGCTTGGCATAGGATGTTTCGGACCAATTGATCTTAATAAAGAGTCAGGTACCTATGGATATATAAAGAAAACGCCTAAAAAAGGATGGCAGGACTGCAATATTGTAGGGGCATTTAAAGACGCACTGGGGGTTCCGGTTGGATTTGATACCGATGTGAATGCAGCAATCCTTGGAGAAGTAACCTGGGGAGCAGCGAAAGGCTGTGACTGTGCAATCTATATTACAATCGGAACAGGAGTAGGCGTAGGCGTATATGTAAATGGAGGGCTTCTGCATGGACTGATGCATCCGGAAGCCGGACATATCCGTTTGGTAAGGCACCCGGAAGATTCCTATGAAGGGTGCTGTGCATTTCATGGGACATGCATGGAAGGGCTTGCATCCGGACCGGCGATTGAGAGACGATATAAAAAGCCGGCCGCAGAGCTTGGGGGCTGTGATAAAGTATGGAAGATAGAAGCCTATTATATTGCACAGGCCATCAGCAATTATATCTTAACCTACTCACCGGAAAAGATTATTCTCTGGGGCGGCGTGATGCATCAGGAGAAATTGTTTGGGCTTGTACGGGAGCAGGTCAGAGAAATGCTGAATGGATACGTATCCCATGATGGCATTGAATGCGATATCGAGCATTATATTGTAAAACCAGGCTTAGGAGAGGACCCGGGAATAAAAGGCGCGATAAGGCTGGGCGTATTAGCAAAAGATAAAATCAGAGGATAAACAGAATCCCATTGCAATATGCGGTATAATAGAGAATGTTTGCTGGCAGAAGAAATTTATAAAATGCTGGAGAAACACAGAATGCTAGTGGAATAGAAAAAATAGTAAAATAAAAAATGGTAGAATAGAAAGACTGGTGAAACAGAAAAACTGGTGAAACAGAAAAACTGGAGGTTGTATAGATGAGATATGAAGTAAAAGGAGATTCCCTTCCTGTTGTTGTATGCTATTTAGAACCAGGAGAGCGAATGATTACCGAGAGAGGCGCGATGTGCTGGATGTCACCGAATATGAGGATGGAGACCAGTTCGAATGGGGGAATTGGAAAGGCATTCGGAAGAATGTTCGCCGGAGAGCAGTTATTTCAGAATATTTATACCGCAGAAGGCGGAAATGGCATGATCGCATTTGCATCAAGCTTTCCGGGAGATATTAAAGCGTTTGATATCAGACCAGGCAGAGAGCTGATTGTACAGAAGACTGCATTCTTAGCTTCTGAGGCAGGAGTTAACCTGTCCGTACATTTTCGAAAGAAATTAAGTACTGGTTTATTCGGGGGAGAAGGATTTATCATGCAGAAGCTGTCTGGAAATGGGACAGCCTTTGTGGAGATTGATGGACACACAGTGTCTTATGATCTGAATCCAGGTCAGTCCATTGTTGTAGATACCGGACATTTAGCCGCGATGGAGTCAACCTGCACAATGGATATTCAGGCGGTTCCGGGAGTGAAAAATATGCTGCTTGGCGGAGAAGGAATCTTCAATACGGTCATAACAGGACCGGGAAGGATTTATCTGCAGTCTATGCCAATCAGCAATGTGGCAGCATCAATCCGTCCATTTATCCCAACCGGGAACTAGGATAACACACAAGAAAAAGATAACATAATTTTCTTGACGCCATATCCCGATTGACAGAAGGGACATCGAACCCATTATTACACGCTTTCGTTTATTTTGCGTATACTAATAGAAAAGTATAGTCAGGATTATACTATGAAACCATTGGACACTTCAAAAGTAAATGTGGAGTATCGTGATTTTACCAATCAGTATAAGCCGGTACTGGGCAGAAAGTATACGATGACGCATTCTGATGAGACCGCAGAGCTATTTGTCACCATTGGAAGAAGATATGCGATGGATAAAGTGATTCCAATTCGGGATGAAGTTTTATTGGAGTTTAGAAAAAAAGATGGAAAGCTGCAGCTGTTTGGCAAGGTACTTGTGGATGGGGATGGAGTTCCAGGAGATGCAACGATGAGAAATGCTATTTTTTTGAAAAAGTTGTCAACCTCCCTTCAGGCAATCCGTTATGGGGATCGTGCGTTGTATGAAAACTGGTGCCAGTTAGACGATGTTCCGATCCATATCTGGTTTCAGTCCAAAGATCCACGCTATAACAAACTCTATGATTTTGGGACGATGAAAGATTATACAAAGACATGGAAGTAACGGAAAGCAGGAAGTCTTAATAAAGAACGGAATAAAAGGTGCGTACTGTTAGAAGAAAAGACAAAGTATTTACCTAAAAAGTATTTATAAAAACATACAAAAACAGTACGGTAATGTTATGCTACTCATCACGGGTAACTTGTCATGGCAACAGCCAGAACATTACTTTATGCTTAGCGGGATGAGTAGCAAGATTCAGTTTATCATGAAAAAATATACATAATCGGGAGAGGGTCATAATAATGAACATAACTATTTTTAATGAAGGAAGAGATGAGAAACGTAAGCCAGAAGTTTTAAAAGTATATCCGAATACGATAGGTGGAGCGTTAAAAGAAATCGTAGAAGAAATGGAGGATGCAACACTTCTTACAATTGGGAGTCTCTACGATGAAGAATGCGGATTGACAGAAGAAATACTCGAACAGACAGATGTACTCATATATTGGTCTCATGGCGGGAATCGTGAATTCCCGGATGCTATTGCAGCCAGAATTCATGAGCATGTGCTAAGGGGGATGGGCTTTATCGTATTGCATTCCGCGATTGGATGTAAGGCATTCAAATCACTGATGGGGACAAGCTGTACATTCCGTTATCAGCATGATGTCACAGAAAAGGTCATCTGCTGTAATAAGACTCATCCAATCGCGGAAGGCATAGAAGACCGTTTTGAACTGCCAATGGAGGAATCTTATGGCGAATACATGGATATTCCAAAACCCGACGATGTAATATTCCTAGGATGGTTCGATAACGGGGAAGCATGCAGAAGCGGCTGTACTTTTACAAGAGGATACGGAAAAATATTTATGTTTCAGCCAGGGCATGAAACAACACCGACATTCTATCATCCACAGATTAAGCAGATTATTAAAAATGCCTGCCGTTGGGCGAATCCTGCCAGAAAAGCAGAGAAGGCATTCAACTGCATACCATTATAAATACGGTAAATGTCAGAAAGCATCTGACAGTAATAAGCCAGGGGGAAAAGAAGAAAAACAATGATTACCTCGGATATCATAATGAGACAAATCAAAGAGGAAGACCAAGCAGCACAGCTTACCGAATTTTGCTTTCATCTATGCCGGGATAAAACAAAGACAAGCTATCCATTGCATAAAACAAGAAAAGAAATGGAAGAAGAGTTGATTAAGTGTGCTCATAGCCAGACGGCAGCAGTGATGGGATTTTATAGGAATGAGATACTGATTGGTGTATGTACGTTTTACTGGATAGTACAAGAGGGCTGCTTGCAAACAACATCTCTTCTCTTTGACAGCTATTGTAAAGAAGGCGCAGGCTTATTGTTTGACTACTGGAAAAAAGAACTTCAGTCGGCTTTTTATTATGGCTTCCAGGTTGAAAACAAATACCGCTGTTATGAATGCAGAGTATAGAAAATAAAAAGAAGGTGCTATTGAAACATAACTCCTGGTTGTCTATCATATCCGGAATTTATGTTTCAATAGTACCTTCTTCTGCGTTAAGCATAATATAAAGCATAATACAAAAGATAATAGGAAGCGTAATGTAAAGAATCATATAAAAAACAATATGTAAGTATCAGGAATACGCAATAGGAAGAACAATATAAAGAACAATATAAAGTGCACTGCTTACAGGATTAGTGGAGGGCCATAATAAAGATCTGACAAGGATTCCATTCATCCCATAGAGTTGGGAAACATTCCAATTCCTTAAATCCGACAGATTTGTAAAAACGGCAGGATTGGTCGTATTCTTTATAGTGTCCTTCCTGAACCGTCTTCACCTGGATAAAAGAGTATCCATGATCCTTTGCATACTCATAAAAAGCATCAAATAGCTGTCTGCCAATTCCATGTCTATGGTATTCTTTTAGAATGCCGGTTACATAAACTTCTGCTGTATATGGGCTTGTTTCCTTTAGAGCAATAAATCCAACGGCCTTTCCATCTTTGAATGCTGCCCAGAACGGCATATCAGCGCTGCAATCTATATACTCTTTCGTACTTTCTGGAATTCCAAACCATTCAGGTAAGTCATTTAAAATCATGGTTGAAATATTGATCTTTTCTTCTTTATTTGTAATTTCTTTAATCATCCAATATTCTCCTAACTATAGATTGTTGTAAACTTCCATTTGTCCTAATAAAGATCAATGTGCGCACCCAGACTGTGCAGCTTTCGGACGAAATTCTCGTAGCCGCGGGCAACGTGAGAGTAGCCGGTTAAAGTGGTCTCAGAAGTAGCGCACAGGGCAGCGAGTACCAAGGAAGAAGCAGCTCGGATATCCGTTCCCTTTACATGGGCAGCCTTAAACTGCTGCGGCCCGTTAATACACAAATGATCGTATAAATGAAGACTGCTGATCCCCATTTTAGAAAACTCCTTTGCATATCCAAATCGGTTTTTAAAAACGGAATCCTGAATAACGGAAGTTCCCTTGCAAAGAGTAGCGAACACCGCCAAAAGCGGCTGGACATCCGTTGGAAGCCCCGGATAAGGCAGGGCCGAAATATTAATCGGATTATAAGTGTCGCATGTTGCGTCAACATAAGTAATCCCGTCTTCGAAGTGAATGGATACTCCCGAGTCGATCAACGTCTGCAGCACCGAGATGCTGTGTTCCGGAATTCCTCCAAGAATCCGTCCTTTTCCATGCGTACAGGCAAAGGCCATCAGGAACGTACAGTATTCAAGTCTGTCCGGAATTACTTCATGGGAAATACTGCCTAGTTCGGATACGCCGGTCACACGAATGATCGGTGTTCCGGCACCATGAATCTGTGCCCCCATATTATTAAGCGTAATGGCAAGGTCTGTGATCTCCGGTTCGCATGCTGCATTATAAATATAGGAAGTGCCCTCTGCAAGAGAAGCGATCAAAAGAGCATTCTCTGTTGCGCCGACACTTGGATAACGAAGGTAAACGGTAGCTGCCTTTAATGGAAATTCCGTAGCCAGGCAATTGATATGGCCGTCTTTGATCTCGGTATTGATTTTAAATTTATGAAAAATGGAAAAATGAATATCAAGAGGTCGATCCCCAATCTGATCGCCACCGCAAAATGGCATATGGACTTCCCCTTTTATTGCTAAGAGAGCGCCTAGATATAAATTAGATGCACGTATCTTTGGTGCATTTGTTTCAGAAAGTGATACCTGTTCGACAGAGCCGGACAGAGTTAAGGTATGATGCTCGCGGTCAAAAGAGGCTGTAATGCCGATCTCTTTTAAGATCGCACAGTGTGTTTCAATATCTGAGATATCAGGTACATTTTTTATAACAGAATGACTGCCCGGTTTGGCAAGGCAGGCAGCAGGCAAAATTGCCGAAATTGCATTCTTGGACCCGTTAATTGTAACATCACCAATAAGTGGAACTCCACCTTTAATTTTGACTACATTTGACATGACGCGACATTCCTTTCTTTTAACAAGAGAGAGAATAGAAAGTCTATTCTTCATTAAGCTTGTCGAAAGTATGGGGAAGACATACTCTGGAAAAGAAAATATATTTAAAACTACCAGAAAATACAGAATTTCCCTGTAACAGTGCTATGATAGCATAGGAAATTAGAAAATGCAAGGACCATTCCTAAAGATTGTGAACAAATGTTAAATTATAGAAACAAAAACCATTCATTTTCGTGGTTTTTTCTTTTTTTTACAGGAAAATAGAAGAGGCGGGCTAAAAGTTTCATCATATTTGTCCATAATGGGTAGAAATTTATTTTGTGATGTGATAAAATCTATAAGGATAGGTAGAAGTGAAACTTATCAAGAAACTGGAAAGGTATGAACATAATTATGAAAACCTATAACAGAGTTTTACTTAAATTAAGCGGAGAAGCACTTGCCGGTGACAAGAAGACCGGATTTGACGAAGCAACATGCATTGGTGTAGCAAATCAGGTAAAGCAGCTGGTTGACGAAGGTGTAGAAGTTGCAATCGTAATCGGTGGAGGTAACTTCTGGCGCGGCAGAACAAGTGAGACAATCGACCGCACAAAAGCAGATCAGATTGGTATGCTTGCGACTGTGATGAACTGTATTTATGTATCTGAAATTTTCAGACATGTTGGTATGGAGACTGCTGTATTTACTCCATTTTCATGCGGTTCCATGACAGAACTTTTCTCTAAAGATAAGGCCGTGGAATGTTTAAAGCAGAAAAAGGTTATATTCTTAGCTGGAGGAATTGGACATCCATATTTCTCAACAGATACCGCAACTGCACTTCGTGCGATTGAACTGGAAACAGACGTGATCTTAATGGCTCGTGCAATTGATGGCGTATATGACAGTGATCCAAAGAAGAATCCTGAAGCGAAAAAGTATGATACCGTTTCCTTCCAGGAATTACTTGATAAAAAACTGGCAATCATGGACTTAACAGCAACTGTTATGTGCATGGAGAACAAGATGCCGTTACTTGTATTCTCTTTAAATGAAGAGAATAGTATCGTTAATAATGTAAAAAGTGCTTGTACAGGAACCATAGTGACTGTATAGACAACAAAAATAGTTCCATTTTTAGAAACAGGAGGTCGTTATATGAACGAAAACATCAAACCTTATGAAATTAAAATGCAGAAATCTTTAGATTCTTTAAATGAAGAATACTCTAATATCCGTGCCGGAAGAGCAAATCCACACTTATTAGATAAAATCAAAGTAGATTACTACGGCACACCATCTGCACTTCAGGCTGTAGCAAACGTTTCCGTTCCAGAAGCAAGAATCATCCAGATTCAGCCTTGGGAATCCAAATTAATCAAGGATATTGAAAAGGCAATCATTGCTTCTGATCTTGGTTTAACTCCAAGCAACGATGGCAAGGTTATCCGTTTAGTATTTCCTGAATTAACAGAAGAAAGACGTAAAGAGCTTGTAAAAGACGTTAAGAAAAAAGGCGAAAACGCTAAAGTTGCAATACGTAACATCAGAAGAGATGCTAACGATGCAATCAAGAAATTAAGCAAAGCAAATGAAATCTCTGAAGATGAACAGAAACAGATTGAAGATCAGGTTCAGAAGATGACAGATAAGTTCGTAGCAGAAATTGATAAAGTGATGGAAGCTAAGAGCAAAGAAGTTCTTACTGTTTAATTTTGAAATTCATACATTTCTGCTGTTTGCTTGCTAGAATGTGTGAGTTGCTGGATGAGGAATTCGGCATGCACTTACAAGCAGGCAAATAAGCAGCAATCTATATTTTAGGACGTATTTGGTCGGATGGTCTGATACGTCCTATTGTACATTATGGCAGTCTTTTAAAATAGGAATGTTTTCTGAAAAAACGTGCAAGTTAAGGTAGAAGCATTTATGTGGCAAGGGCTGTAAAAAGAGAGGTTAACTATGGCAGATAATTTAGATGGTTTAAAGATACCAGAACATGTTGCTATCATTATGGATGGTAACGGAAGATGGGCAAAGAAGAGACTGATGCCTAGAAACTTTGGCCATAAGCAGGGTGGTAAAGTTGTAGAACAGGTTTGCAGGGATGCTTATGACTTAGGAATCAAGTATTTAACAGTTTATGCATTTTCCACAGAAAACTGGAGCAGACCGCAGTCTGAGATTGATACATTAATGGAGCTGTTACGTGACTATATGAGTACATGCATGGAAAACAGCAAAAAGAATAATATGCGTGTCCGTGTAATCGGCGATAAGTCAAGATTAGATGAAGACCTTCAGCAGAAGATCGCTGCATTGGAAGAAGCAAGTAAGGATTATACCGGGCTTAATTTCCAGGTTGCCCTAAACTATGGCGGACGAGATGAGATCGTGCGTGCAATGAAAAAAGTGGCAGAGGATTACAAGAACGGAGAAATCACGTTAGATCAGATTAATCAGACTTCTTTCGATGGATATTTGGATACAAAGGGAATTCCGGATCCGGAACTTGTCATTAGAACAAGCGGTGAGAAGCGTCTGAGCAACTTCTTATTATGGCAGGTTGCGTATTCTGAATTCTACTATCCGGAAGTGTTATGGCCGGATTTCAATAAAAAGGAATTAATAAAAGCGATCGAGCAGTTTAACAAAAGAGAACGCAGATTTGGAGGCGTCTAATGTTTGACAAAAGTTTTTGGGTACGATTCCGAAGCTCCTGTATCTTAATGGCCGTTGCAATTCTTTCTCTTGTAATGGGCGGAAATGTATTGTTTTGCGTATTGTTAGGAATCTCATTAATTGGTATGATGGAATTGTATCGTATAATACGGAGTGAGAGAACATTGATCGCAGGAGCAGGCTATCTTGCCTGCATCCTGTATTATCTGATTTTATATATGGAAAGAGAAGAATATTTGGTTCCGTTTTTCATTGGCTATCTGCTGATTATGATGGCAATCTATGTATTGACTTTTCCAAAGTATAAGTCAGAGCAGATTATGCTTGGATTCTTCAATCTGTTTTATGTGGCAGTGATGCTTTCCTTTATCTATCGCGTGCGTATGATGGATGGCGGAGAATACTTAGTATGGCTTGCATTTATTGGATCCTGGGGATCTGATACTTGTGCTTATTTAGTCGGAAGAGCAATCGGAAAGCATAAGATGGCTCCGATCTTAAGCCCTAAGAAATCAGTAGAAGGTTTATTTGGCGGCATTATCGGAGCGGCAGCAATCGGTGTGATCTTTGCTGCGGTATTTAAAAACCACATTACAGAAGTAAGCAATCCACTTCTGGCATTCGCTATTATTGGCGGCTGCTGTGCGGTGATCTCTACAATCGGGGATCTTGCGGCATCTGCAATCAAACGTAATCATGACGTGAAGGATTACGGAAAATTAATTCCGGGGCATGGTGGTATTTTAGACCGTTTCGACAGTCTGATTTTCACGGCTCCAATCGTATTTTATTTAGCACAGATCTGGGCGAGATAAGAAAGGAAGTTAACTTTATGAAATACGTTTCGATATTAGGTTCTACCGGTTCTATTGGAACACAGACGTTAGAAGTTGTGAGAAATAATGATGATTTAAAGGTAACTGCTTTAGCAGCTGCGAATAATATTACATTATTAGAAGAACAGATCAGGGAGTTTCACCCATCTATCGTCTGCGTATACAATGAAGAGAAGGCAGAACAGCTAAAAGAAAACATTAAGGATCTTGATATACCAGTTGTATCCGGCATGGACGGGCTTATTGCCTGTGCAACAGAAAGCACATCGGAAATCGTGGTTAGTGCAGTTGTAGGCATGATCGGAATTCGTCCGGTGATCGAAGCAATTAAAGCAAAGAAAGATATTGCATTCGCGAATAAAGAAACACTGGTAACGGCAGGTCATATCATTATGCCGCTTGTAAAAGAGTATGGTGTGAAGATGCTTCCGGTTGATTCCGAACATTCTGCTATTTTCCAGGCACTTCAGTGCGGAGATCGCAATCAGGCTGGAGAGTCTACGGTAAGTAAGATTATCTTAACTGCTTCCGGCGGTCCATTCCGTGGAAGAAAGAGAGAAGATCTTAAGAATATTCAGGTGGAAGATGCCTTAAAGCATCCAAACTGGTCCATGGGCAGAAAGATTACAATCGATTCTGCAACTATGGTAAATAAAGGGCTTGAAGTAATGGAAGCAAAATGGCTGTTCGGCGTGGAACTTGATCAGATTGAGGTCGTGATCCAGCCACAGAGCGTAATCCATTCCGCGATTGAATATGTGGACGGTGGCATCATCGCTCAGATGGGAACACCGGATATGAAGCTTCCAATCCAGTATGCGTTATTCTATCCGGAAAGAAGATTTCTTCCGGGAAAGAGATTAGATCTTTTTGAGCTTGGCAGTCTGACATTTGAAAAGCCGGATTTAACAAATTTCCCAGGTCTTCGTCTTGCTTATGAAGCAATGCGAATCGGTGGAAGTATGCCAACTGTTTATAATGCGGCAAATGAATGTGCTGTAGCCAAATTCCTAAATCGTGAGATTTCTTATCTCGCAATTACGGAATTGATTGAAAAGGCAATGCAGGCACACACTGTAATTGTAAATCCGGATTTAGATCAGATTCTGAAGACAGAGCAGGAAACATATGATTTTATTAACAGAGAGGGATAAGTAAATAAGATGAGCATTTTGATAGCGATTATTATCTTTGGCCTCATTATTTTCTTCCATGAGCTCGGCCACTTCCTGCTTGCAAAAAAAGCAGGGATTACGGTTACCGAATTTTCAATCGGCATGGGGCCAAGAATTGCTTCCTTTGTGAAAGGAGGCACCCGTTATTCCCTGAAGATCCTTCCAATTGGCGGATCCTGTATGATGTTAGGGGAAGACGATGTGACAGAGCAGGAAGGTTCTTTTAATTCAAAGAATGTATGGGAACGAATTTCTGTTATTGTAGCAGGACCATTTTTCAACTTTATTCTTGCCTTTTTATTATCCTTAGTAATGGTAGGCTTAATGGGATACGATCCGGCAGTTGTCACAAGTGTGACAGAAGGACAGGCGGCGGAAAGTGCAGGGCTTCAGAGTGGTGATGTGATCACCAAGATTGACGGACATAAGGTTGTGTTCGGACGTGAAGTAGCGTTATACTTTATGACAGACCCTGCGGTTGCGGGTGAGACAATCGAAGTGGAATATGAAAGAGACGGAAAAAGCTACGCAACCACATTAGTACCAGAGAATATTCAGTCCTATAAGTTAGGTTTTGGCTATACAGCAAATGATTCCTATGTGGAGGTCGGCTCTTTAGTAGAAGGCTACCCATTAGCGGAAGCAGGCATGCAGGCTGGTGATGTGATTACTGCAATCAACGGTGTGAGCGTTTCAACCGGCAAGGAGTTAGAAGCTTACTTTAGCGAGAATCCGCTTGGAAGCGAAGCGGTTACCATTACTTATGTAAGAAACAGTCTGGATTACGATATTACTGTTACGCCAAAGATGGTGGAAGGTGTTTCAGTAGGATTTACTTATAATACAGGCGGTACGGTGAAGACTGATGCCCTTGGCGTAATTAAATATAGCTTCTATGAAGTGAAATATGTCATTACTTCTACTTTTAAGAGTTTAGGCATGCTGTTTACCGGAAAAGCGAATACATCTGATATGGCAGGTCCGGTACGTATTGTAAGCGAACTTAACAATACAGTGGAAGTGACAAAGTCATATGGTATTGTAACGGTAATCGGTAATCTACTAAGCTGGGCGATCTTGATTTCTGCAAACTTAGGCGTTATGAACCTGCTTCCGATTCCGGCTCTTGACGGTGGAAGACTTGTGTTCTTATTAATTGAGGCGTTCCGTGGCAAACCGATTGACAGGGAAAAAGAAGGTTACGTTCATATGATCGGGTTTATCCTTCTTATGGCCTTAATGGTATTTGTTTTCTACAATGATATTCGCAATATTTTTTAATCTATGCTATAATAGGTGCAGCTGTTTTTGGGCTGCACCTATTTTTTATGCACCGGGGTCTTCGTAATTGATTTTTGGCTTGGGGACTGGTGAGCCGGTGGCTGGAGAATGACAGGAATCAGAGGTAAATAGAAGAGCAGCAAAAGCAAGGACAGCAAAAACGAAAGTAAGAACAGTAAAAGCAAGAACAGTGAAAGAAAGTACAAGGCTGAAAAAGCAAGTACAAGGCTGACATAGGGCAGATTAAAAGCTGAAATTTGGAATAGTATTAGAAAAGTATTTAAAAGTTAAGCTTGAAAAATGAGAGCAAGGTATAGTAATATGACTTGTGAATACAAAAGATAGAATATGAGATAAAGAAGTTAAAATAGTGAAAAGAAATAGAAAAGTAAAATAGAGGGATCCCAAAGGATGCTTTTATATACGAAATTTTATAAATATGGCTTGGAGGCTTATTATGTATCGTGATAATACGAAAGTGATTCAGATCGGCAATCGAAAAATCGGTGGAGGCAATCCGGTTTTAATTCAGTCTATGACTAATACAAAGACAGAGGATGTGGCAGCGACAGTTGCACAGATTCTTGAGTTAGAGGCCGCAGGATGCGATATTATCCGTTGTGCGGTACCGACAATGGAAGCGGCGCTTGCACTAAAGGAGATTAAGAAACAGATTCATATTCCTCTTGTTGCAGATATTCATTTTGATTATCGTCTTGCAATCGCAGCAATGGAAAATGGAGCAGATAAGATCCGTATCAATCCGGGCAATATCGGAAGCCTTGACCGTGTGAAAGCAGTTGTGGAAGTGGCAAAGGAAAGAAATATTCCAATCCGTGTGGGGGTTAACAGTGGTTCTCTCGAAAAGGATATTTTAGAGAAGTATGGTCATGTGACTGCAGAAGGGCTTGTGGAAAGCGCACTGGATAAGGTGAAGGTGATTGAGGAACTTGGATATGATAACCTGGTTATCAGCATTAAGTCTTCCGATGTTTTAATGTGTGTAAAGGCTCATGAACTGATTGCACAGAAGACGAAGTATCCTCTTCATGTTGGTATTACAGAGTCCGGATCGATCGTGGCAGGTAATATTAAGTCTTCTATCGGATTAGGATTGATCTTACATCAGGGGATCGGCGATACCATCCGTGTGTCTTTAACAGATCGTCCGGTTGAGGAGATTCGTTCTGCCAAGCTGATTTTAAAGACATTAGGCCTTAGAAAAGGCGGCGTGGAAGTGGTTTCCTGCCCAACTTGTGGACGTACGAACATCGATCTGATCGGCCTTGCAAAACAGGTAGAAGAGATGGTTCAGGAATATGACCTGGATATTAAGGTGGCTGTTATGGGCTGCGTAGTAAACGGACCTGGTGAGGCGAAGGAAGCGGATCTTGGTATTGCCGGTGGTAATAAAGTGGGCATTATCATCAAAAAGGGCGAGGTGATCCGTAACGTCCCAGAATCCGAACTCCTTCCGGAACTTAAGAAGGAACTGGATTTATTAAGCAAGCAGAAGTAGAGTTTTAGCTATAAGGGTATAAAAAAGAGTGGGAGAATTTCCGGCTATCAGACAGAAAAATACGGTCTGTTAGTCAGAAATTCTCTCACTTTTTGTCTGTCTTGATGCTTTATATTTGGTTTGTCTGGACAGGAAGAAAGTTTCTATCGGGAATTGACAATAAATGAGAGATGCTTCGCAATAGATAGTTAGAAAAGCGGTAAGAAAGGTGAAATAATAAAAGTGACTTATGAAAAAAATAGGGACAAATGAGTTCAAATGGTAAGCAGTGCAGTGCTCTTAAAAAGAATACTTTTATTCTGCTTAATTGGTGCTCTAATTAGATATAGCAGTTAATTGTCGGAGCCTTTCTGCTTATTGGGCTGTTATCATCATCTCAACCTTTCGTAATCGTAAATACAACCCCAAAATACTATTTGAGAAAATACAAAAAGATAATTCATGTAATATGGATGCGGAGGATAAAGCCATTCCATGATTGAAACAGAAACGGGGTTATGGAAAGGCGGTGAAATGGGGTGAAGTTATAGCATTTGAAAGGAGAAGGGTTATGAATGCGAAGCAAAGTGTTGTTTTGAAACGGCTGTTGGCTATCGTCTTAATGATTGCAATGGTATTTACCGGTAGTCCATTTGGAATCATGAATGTACAGGCAGCCGCCACAAGAAGGGTACCTGTATTAAAACAGTCAGATTACAGGTATATGTTAGTCGGAACTAAGTATGCATTTGATATTGCAAACAAAATTTCCGATTCTGATTACAAATGGAGCAGCAGTAACAAGTCAGTAGCAACAGTCAGTAAGAAGGGTGTAGTAAAAGCAGTTAAAGAAGGGACAGCTACGATTACATGTAAGATTACTTCCACGAAAGGGAACTATACGTTAACCGCAACCGTATATGTGAAAGGGGAATCAAAGAAACCAGCTTCTTCGGTTACAATCTCCAATAAGATCGGAAGCATGTTAATCGGTGAATCTTATGATTTTGACCTGGCCTATCCGACCAAAGATACAAGTGACTTTATCAACTGGTCCACAAGTAATCCGAATATTGCGACGGTGAATGAGGACGGTATGGTAACTGTATTACGGAAGGGGACATTTACAATAAAGGCCACTGCATTAAACGGCAAAGTCTCTGATAAAGTGACCATTACCGCAACAGCGAATGCATCAGTTGCAAACCAGGCAGAATTAGAACGTGCACTTGCTGTGAATAATGCAGGGGAAATCCGAATTAATACAAAAGAGCAGGAAGAGTTCGTAATTCCGAAGGGAAATTATAAGAATACAAGATTGGTAGTGAATGCTTTGAATGCTTCCATCAAGAACAGCGGAGTATTTAAAGAAATCGAAATCAGAGCAATGAAAGAAAAAGCATGGGAAGAGCTTGCAAAAGGGAATGTAGTTAAGCTGTATTCGGATGCTGCTATCATTGTAGAAAATGGCGCTGAACTGAATGTTTGGGCCTTAGATGAAGGTGTAAACGCTGGTTTTGAAGTGAACGGGAGCTTAAAACTTTCTGCAAAAGCGGCTTGCAATATCAATATCAAGGGTGCAGCAGGCAGTGTCCCTGAAGTTGTTGTGACAGCAGATGATGTGACGATTGATACCGAATTAGCAATTAACCTGGAAGCTACAAAGAAAGTAACGCTTGTGTTAGCTGATAAAGAAGCAGCGAATACAACGGTGAAAGTATCAAGCAAAGATGTAATCCCGGTAGTTAAAGGGGATGGAAAGGTTAAAGTAGATGTAAACGGAACAATTGTAGAAGTAGGAGAGATTAAGATTACCCTTACCCCGACCGAATCTGTTGTACATACAACATCGGCGCCGAACCCAACGAAGGCTCCGACAACAGCACCAACACAGGTGCCAACGGCAACACCAACGGTAGCACCAACAGCTGTACCAACACAGATTCCAACGATTGCGCCAACAGCTGTACCAACGGAAACTCCAACGATAGTACCAACGGCGGCTCCGACTGTGACCCCTGTCCCAGTCAATGATAATGGGCTTGATTCAGAGGGCAGAATGGTAGCTAATTTTGGATCACCGGTAATTGATGGTGAGATTGATGAAGTATGGGATAAGGCAGTTGCAGTATCTCCTTTGATTGCCTCGGCGAATACGGATGTATCGGCTGTCTTTAAGGTGTTATGGGACGATAATGCAATCTATATATTAGCTAAGGTAAAAGACAGTAACCTGTCTGTACAGTCAGGGGATGCTTATCAGCAGGATTCTATCGAAATCTTTATGGATGAGAATGATGATAAGACAAAGGATTATGGCTCAGACGATCTGCATTTCAGAGTAAACTATGAAAATATGCAGACAGTGGATAAAGGGGATGGAAAACGTTTCTACACAGCTGCAAAGGTTGTGGATGACGGATATCTGATTGAAGCAAGAATCGCATTTCAGGATGTTCCACAGCTTGAGAAAGTAATGGGATTTGATTTACAGGTCAATGTGGCAGAAGGAAACAGCCGATCCGCAACACTGAATGTCTTTGATCGTACAGGAAGCGGCTGGAATAATACTGCTGTGTTTGGGGATATCATCCTTGCCGGACGGAATGCAGATGATGTGTCCGGATTGAATCCATATGATTTAATGAGTCTGATTGCAATCGCTGAAAAAATGGATGTAAGCGGCTATTACAATGGCTATGTGGTAACGGAATGCATCGCTGCTGCAAAGGCAGTATTAGCGGATGAAAATGCAACACAGGCTGATATTGATGAACAGTATGAGCGTTTGTCCGCAGCAATCAGTGAGTTAAGGATTTCCTCCAATCCAATCGTTGATCATGCTCTTGTCGTTGGTCAGTCAATTGGTGATACTGTGACCTTAACAGCAGATCAGGATCTGGAGTGGACAGTAGCCGATCCTTCCGTAGCTGAGCTGTCAGAAGTAACAGGCAAAACCACAATCGTTACATTTAAGGGGAAAGGGCGTACGACTGTTACAGCGACTGCGGCTGACGGAAATACAAGCGTAGTAAGAGTGGTAGTAGAAGATACGATTGCATACTATGAGGATTTTGAAGATAATAGACACCTTGTGAGCAAATTATATGGTTCTGGTTCTTATTCGATCAAGGCGAATATGGGACAGTCCGGAAATGGTCTGCAGGTTACGAATTACGGTACAGCAGGCGGATGTATCTTCTTAAAGGATTCCACCGGAACATTTATGGAAATGGCACCGGGAGATGCTACGGTAGCAGGTAAATCCTATTATGTTGCATTTGCAGTGAAGCTTGGAAGCGCACTTCTTAAGGAAGATGTCCAGTTAAAGCTTTTTGCAGGTAAGGATGGTGTATTTAGTTATGTGAATGCACAGGAACTTACAACGGTTACAGCTACAAATGACAGCTGGACGTTAGTCGAAGCTGAATTTACGCTTCCGGAAGACATCAATTATTGCCGTGTCGGATTCTTAGTTCCGGATGGAGCTGGGGAAGCATTTTATGTAGATGATGTAGTAATTATGGAAATTGATCGTGGTCCGGTTTTAATTACGAAAGAGACGCTGAATAAATCAGAACTGAAATTGAGCGTTGGAAATAGCTATGTATTGGAGGCAGAATTAGCTCCTTGGGATACAACAGCGAATACCGCTATTACCTTTACAAGTGCTGATCCGACTGTTGCTGCGGTTGATGAAAATGGTACTGTTACGGCAGTGAGCGCCGGTACTACGACAATCACAGCTGCTACAACAAATGAAACGATTACGGGACAGCCGTTAGAAGCTACCTGCACCGTTACTGTTTTAGATAACATTGAGCTGTGGTTAAATCGCAAAGTGATTGCATTTAATTCCACATCCGATCAGTATCAGCTTGTAGCAAATACCGATGACATGCTTACCTATACAAGCAGTGACGAAGAAGTTGCAGAAGTTTCTCAAACAGGACTTATTACAGCTGTTTCCGAAGGTGTTGCAACGATCACGGCATCTGCCGGTGCAGGAAATGAATATGAATGTACGGTATATGTAAACAAGAATATGGTTCAATATCTTGATTTTGAAGAAGAGGAAACCTATACGGTAAGCGGCACTGCTAAGGTTGTAGAGGACGAAGCATATAGCGGGGTGAAATCACTGTATCTGACACCGGATCAGAACTATAGAGGCCTATATTGGCAGTATGAGAATGTGACAACAGACAAGCAGAGCTTTCATGTATCTGCTTATGTGAAAGCTGAGAAAGGGACGAAACTTCGTTTCTTAGATACGGACAATGGCTGGTCTGTCTTAAATACGATAGAAGCAAATGGGGAATGGCAGTTATTTTCCACTACCGTTACTTTGGCAGCAGGCGCAAAGACTTGCCTTAGAATTTCCCCATATGATGATGAGAATATGGTTCCATATTATGTAGACTGTTTCTATGTTGCAAAAGAAGCATCTTATATCAGCCTGTATCAGACTTATGCGGATTTATTCAAAATCGGTGTGGCGATCAGTGATACCGGTATTCAAAGTGCTTCAGTGACTGGGCTTGTAAAGAAGCAGTACAACAGCATTACGCCTGAGAATTCACTAAAACCGGAAATATTATTAAATCAGACGAAGAGCAAGGAGACTGGTGAGGTTTCCATTAATGAAAATCGTCTGGACGACTACTGCAAGTATGCAATCGAGAATGGATTATTAATGAGAGGTCATACGTTAGTATGGCATAGTCAGACGCCTAAGTGGCTTTTTTGTGAAGGTTTTAATGCAAGCAATGCTTATGTATCCAAAGAAGTAATGGATCAGCGTCTGGAAAGCTATATCAAAACAATCATGGATTATTGCAAGACCAATTATCCGGGAGTGATTTATGCATGGGATGTATGTAATGAAGTCGTATCCGCTAAAGGCAATCCTTCCATGGCAAATTACTGGCATGACGTATATGGGGATTATTCTTATGTAGCAGATGCATTTAAGTATGCAAGACAGTATGCAGAAGAAGGAACCAAGTTATATTATAATGATTATAACTGCTACCAGCCGGGAAAAGCAGAAGAGATCCTGTCCTTCTTAGAAGGGGTGAAAGCGGCCGGAAATATTGATGGTATTGGTATGCAGTCTCATTTGAGCATCGGTTATCCGTCCGTATCCATGGTTACAGACACAATTGATAAGTTTGCAGCAGCAGGCTATGATGTTCAGATTACGGAGCTGGATATTGGCGTTGGCGGATCAAAAGCACCGACAGCAGAGCAGAGCGCAGCACAGGCTGAGATGTATGGAAAATTATTCGAAGGATTAGTTGAAAAAGCGGATAAAATCTCAAGTGTTACATTCTGGGGCGTTTCCGATGATGTATCCTGGAGAACACCGGAAGAACCGCTGATCTATGACAGTAAACTAAATGAAAAAGATTCTTATTATAAGATAATCGCGGCAGCAAATAAAAAAATAGAGTTAGACTATGATGCCATGATTGCAAGATCCTTATTAAGCGCAGGGAACAATTATCGTTTTAAACAAGTATTAGCAAAAGCAGTTTCCGGCGGAGCAGTAAGCGGAAGCTCGATTAGCGGAAGTTCGATTACCGTTGCTTATATTGGTGGATCCATCACAGAAGGAGCAAACTCAGAAGCAAATAAGACATATGCTGCCCTTTCTTATCAGGCGTTCTTAGATACATTCCATTTGGATTCTGAGAATGTGAATTATGTGAATGCAGGTATCAGTGGCACTTCCAGTGCATTAGGCATTATTCGTTACGAAAGAGATGTTGCAGTATACGAACCGGACGTTGTATTCATCGAATTCGCAGTAAATGATTATCAGGAGCCGACAGGCGGAGAAGCCTATGAAAGCCTGATCCGCGAGATATTAGCTTCCGAAAATCATCCGGCAGTCGTTTTAGTATTTAGTGTATTTAAATCCGGCTACACAATGCAGGAAACATATAAAAAGCTTGGAGAAAAGTATAATCTGCCAATGATCAGCATCAGTGATGCGATTTTGCCGGAAATCAACGACAATCATACGCTGACAGAGGATGAGTTTTTCTCGGATCTTTATCATCCAACGGATTACGGTCATCAGATCATGGCAGACTGTATCAAGCATCTTTTTGAAACATGGAACGCATCCGAAGAAGATGTGGACGTTGAAATTCCAGAAGATACGGTATTCGGCAATTCCTATGAAGGCATGAAGATGATTGAAAATGACACAGAATCGGTTATCATTGAAAAAGGTGGATTTGATACCGTTGATACGGCAGTGCTTGGATATCGCTATAACAGAGGTATCACATTTGCAAAGAACTGGAAGCATGATGGCACAAGTTCAAATGAGAGCTTCGTAATGACGATGAATGGAAAGAATCTGATGATTGCGTATAAACAGTCATCCAATAGCAATGCCGGCAGTGTTGATGTGTATGTTGATGGCGTTTTTGTTAAAACAATTGACAGCTATAGCAACGGTGCTTACAATAACCCGCTTCCGGCAGTGATCTTTAACGATGAAGCAGCAGCAGAGCATGTGGTAGAGATTAAGATGCATGCAGGTGATGAAGGTAAAGAATTTACAATTCTTGCATTTGGTTATACCGAGTAAGTATTGACGTGATCTTTAGATTTTTCGATACTGGAAAAAAATAAGCCCGTCATTTAAACATAAAAAGTCTATTGGCATTGCTACCAATAGACTTTTTTGCATGAAATGATGCCGTAAACTTAGCTATTGACATCACTTTTGGCATCACGTAAAATTAAAGAATTGGAATAAATCATAATCTAGTCCTATCTTTTGTTCTGTATATCCCAGGGCCCCTGTTATTTTACACAGTTAAACTCCAAAGATTGAAATAAGTTTTTTGATACATAATAGAATTGAAGGAGGAAGCTAGCATGGCTTATGAGAAGAGAAGAGAGGCAGAAAAGGAAGCCTTAAGACAAAAGGTGATTGAGGTAGCAGAAGGAGTCTTTCTTAATAAGGAATTTGACAATATATCGATTGATGAGATCGCGGATTTGGCAGGGATTACAAAGCGGAATATGCATCGCTTTTTTATAAATAAAAAGGATTTGTTTTATGCAGTGATGGAGAGGATTCTATCATTTTTAATGAGAATGTTAAAAGAGCAGAAGGAAAAGGAGACAGATCCTGCAAAGCAGCTGGAGACAGTGCTTTATCAGCTGTTTTTTAACTACTATAATAAGGCGGAGATTTTTCTTTTGTTTAATCGGTTCGCGATGTTAAAAAAGCAGACGGAATCCGCGATTCTGCCTCAGAGAGTTAGTTTCCTGGCGTGTTCGGAGCAAATGAGAGAAGCGTTTACAACTGTATGTCAAAACGGAATAGACAAGGGACAGTTTCAGACGGAATTGTCAGCAAGAGAGGCAGCAGATCTGCTGATTGCGTCATCATTTGGACTTCTGGCTATGCATGAGGTGCGAGTGGATAAAGAAAGCGATGAGCATTCGAAGATAGAAGACAGCAAAAAGTGGGCTTCGTTTATCGTAAAGGGGATAGGATATCAAGCATAGAATGTCGAATCTTAGCATGAATACCAGTAAATTTTTTCGATAAAATCATTGCAATTGAATACCGGAAATTTTATAATGATTGTTCAGGAATTGATTGAGAATAGACAATTGTGATTCTTCATTTGGAAGGATTGCAGCTGTCTATTGATTTTGTTTAGATACGTAGGAGATGGGAATATGCTGTTTTTTGAAGTATTCGATCAGTTAAATGTGGACAATTCACTTGCAGAGTTATTTGCAGACGTGGAAGTAGTGAAGGTAGTTGCTTCGAGACAGAATAACAAAGTACTTACTTATATCCAGTCAACACGTTTGATTGCCAGAAAGATCATTAAGAAGATGGAATATCAGCTGCAGAAGCAGCTTTTTGCCGGTACGCAAAATGAAGTACAGCTTTGTGATAATTATGTGCTGTCGGCACAGTATACATTAGAGAATTTATGGAATCTGTATGAGGAGAGCTTTTATGAAGAACTTCAGGATGTCAGCATTCTGGATTATAATGTGCTTCGTAATAGTGAAATCAGCTTTACTGAAGATACGATGACGCTTAAGATGGAGGATACATTTTTAAACCGTAAGAAAGGGGCTGACATCAAGCAGATGTTAGAGCTTACGTTTTCACAGCGGTTTAATCACCATGTGAAGATTGTATTCGAGTTCTTAGAGCGTGAGGAAGAAGATCAGGAGAAGATGTGCGAGTACGAGTATGTGAAGGTTGCCAATGTAAGGTTTGATTCCGATGACGAGGGTGGAAGCCCAGAAAGTCATGGCGGACAGCCAGAGTCCGCAGGCGAACAGGTGGCAGCATCTGCAGGACAGGCAGGTGGCAGTGAATCTGCGGCTAAGAAAGCAGAAACTCCTGCTAAGACAGAGTCTTCTCAGCCTAAAAAGGAAGAA
>SVEB01000025.1 GCA_015057635.1 Lachnospiraceae bacterium
CCTACAAATATGGGCTTTCTGTATTTGGTAACCCATACGATATGATATTGCAACGAGTATATATATCTGCGACCATGTGTAACATCTTTAGATATCGAAAATATACTGTTTTTTCCATATTTATATTATACCATTTGTCAATGAATATTTCAAGAAAAGCCGCCTAACTCACGACTAAAGTCACGAGTGTGCGGCGGCAATTTATCAAATCAATCATATATATAATGTATTCTTAAATATCACCATATCCGTGTTCTTATCACAATGCGTTTGTTTTACAAACGCATTGTGATATCGTGAGAAGAGGGGGAATGGGAGGGAGTGGCAGCATATTACGAGGTGTCCGGCTCGAGGTGAACATTCTGTCGATTTGTCTGCCCCTGGCAGACAGTGATTTCCTGTATGACAGGGGCAGACAAATTGACAGAATGTCCATCCTCGCGTCCGAACACCTGTAATATGCTGCCGCTCCCTCCCATTCCCCCTCTTCTCACGATACCCCCTAAATCAAAGCAAAAAAAGACACTCCGAAGAGTGTCTTTAGAAGAATATTATTCCTGAGTACCACGGATTTCTGCTGCAGTACGGATTTTGAAGTTGCGGAATAAGAAGGCACCAAGGTAACCTGCAAATACGCTAACTGCGATACATCCAGCTGCTGCGATTAATACTTTAACAGCAGGGTTGTAAGCGAACATAACTGCGAAACCAGCGATTGGAGTAGCTGTACCAGGAGTCATGTTTGTAAGGCCCATAAGAGCTACGATAATACCACTTAAAGCACCACCGATGAAGTTAGTAGCGTAAACCGGAATTGGGTTAGCACTAATAATATCAGCCTGTGTTAAAGGTTCGATTGCAACTGCGATAGTATCTTTCTTAGAACCGAATTTCATTTTCTTGAAGAATACGAAGTTCATGAAAGAAGAACCGAATACAGCTAAAGCACCGATCGCCATAGGGATACCTGTTAAACCAAGCATAGCTGTAAGAGCCATGGAGCTAAGTGGAGCAGTAGCAACAACAGTTAAGATACCACCAAGGATAATACCCATGATTACTGGGCTAGCTGTTGCAGAAGAAAGTAAAACATCACCAATCTTTAATAAAGTACCGTTAACAGCTGGGTTAACAAGCTGTGCGATAAGACGTGCAACTGGAGCTGCGATAATGATGATCGCGATAAGGTCTAAACCTGCAGGAACTTTCTTTTCTAAGAATCTTACAAGGTAAGCAACAAGGTAACCTGCGATGAAACCTGGAAGAATACCAAAGCCAGATACTGCAAGACCAGTTAAAACTGCGTATACAGGGGATACGCCAAGAGCTAAAGGTACTAAGATACCAGCAGCAACGCCGCCAAGGCTACCATTAGCAGCACCAACCTGCTGTAAGAAACCAATGTTTAAAACGCCACCGAAGAATGCATCATGAAATGCTTCTACAAGAAAGCTGGCACATGCAGCATTTGCAAGAGCACCCATGGCTTTCATTCCGTCTGGTGCTTTGTAGCAGAATAATGTAAATAGTCCAAGTACTAAAAGTAAAAGAGCTGTTCCGATTAAAATATCCATTTTCTAAAGCCTCCGCTTAACTAATTGTTTGTTTTTCCAAAAACTTTTTCCTGCATTGCTTTACCTGTAGGGGTAGCAGCAACACCGCCTAAAGCAGTTTCCCTTAATTCAACTGGAAGATTCACGCCTACTTTATACATAGCAGCAAGTGCTTCGTCGAATGGGATTTTGGAAGTTACGCCAGCCATAACAAGATCCGCTGTACAAAGAGCGTTTACAGCTCCAGACACGTTTCTCTTGGCGCATGGGATTTCCACAAGTCCTGCAACTGGATCGCAAACAAGACCAAGTATATTTTTGAAGATGATTGCAGCGGCATGTAAGCTCATTTCAGGGGTACCGCCCATAAGCTCAACCACAGCACCGGCTGCCATAGCGCTAGCAGAACCACATTCTGCCTGACATCCGCCTTCGGCACCGGCAAATGTTGCATTCATGCCAATGATAATACCAATAGCAGAAGATGCAAGTAATCCAAGAACTAATTCGTCATCTGTCTTATTTAAGATTTCACCTGTTGTTAAGATAACAGCAGGAAGAATACCGCAGGAGCCGGCAGTAGGACAGGCAACGATACGTCCCATGGATGCATTTACTTCAGAAGAAGAAATCGCCATCGCCATTGCCTTAACAATGCCATTTCCCATTAAGGAAGTTCCTTTATCGTGATACTTCTGTAAGCGATAAGCATCTCCGCCGATTAATCCGCTTAAAGAATGAACTTCTTTTTCACGGCCTAATGTAGCGCCTTCTCTCATTACTTCAAGAGTCTGTTTCATACGTTCTAAGATTTCTTCACGGGAGATTCCCTTTGTTTCCATCTCATAACGGATTGCATATTCGCTAAGGGAAATCTGTTCTGCAGCACAGATTTCAATAAGTTCTTTACCAGATGTTGCGATATTCATTATTCATTACCTCCTAAAGAATTGATGACAATAACTCGGTTAATACCTTCAAATGTCTTAATTTTATCTATGATTTCAGCACTTGCTGGAGAATCTATCTCAAATGTCATAGTAGCGCCCTTGCCCTTCTGGCTTCTTACAAGATTCATGAAAGCGATGTTGATTCCGTTTTCATAGAATAAGGAAGAAATCTTTGCTACTGTACCTGGAATATCATCATGACATGTGATGATGGTTGGATATTCACCGGTAATCTGAACTTTGTTTCCGTTGATCTCATTGATTTCAACTAGGCCACCCCCGATAGAGGAACCAAGAACTTCCCATTCAACGTCTTCGATATCGCGGATAACGAGCTTAACAGTGTTTGGATGAACCTGTCCTAAATCAGCAGGAACGAAATGAACGATAATTCCTTCTTCTTCTGCGATTGCAAGAGAAGTTCTTAGTCTCGCATCGTTTGGAGCCATTCCTAAAATTCCGGCAACAAGAGCTCGGTCAGTACCGTGTCCTTTATAAGTTTCTCTAAATGAACCATGAAGAAGAAATGTTACTTCTTTAATTGGTTTGTTAACAATTGTTCTAGCTATTTTGCCAAGTCTGGCAGCTCCAGCTGTGTGGGAGGATGATGGGCCGATCATAATAGGACCCAGAACGTCAAATACACCAATAGTAGCCATGATCAATATCCTTTCTATACATAAACTGATGATTGGTTTTGAAATATTCGCAAATGTGAAAAGTTTTAGTAACAACTCACAACAAGATAATACATTATTCGAGCCAAAATGTAAATATTGATTATACAATTGCATTTATTTACCAGTATTTATTACAAAAGATATACAAATAATATTACTTTCACCAGTTTTCTGAAAAAAGTTGTCATAGAAAGTCGAGCAAAGGATGAGAGCCCAAGGAAGAGGAGGTGGGGCGTTGCGGCAACTGTGATCCGGATGTTCGGACACACGATCGGACAAAACGCATTTCATTCTTCAATTATCGGACAGGAAAATACGTTCCGCTATTCAAAGAATGAAATACGTTTTGTTCGTCATGAGCCGGATATTTCGGACCACAGTTCCCACAACGCCCCACCTCCTCTTTCTTTCACTCTTCCTTCTTGTTTCGTGGTTGCTTTCGTAGGAAAAACAAATGATTCTAAAAAACAATCAAAGGATATTTAATAATGGCGTGCTGATCATTGGCTTAGGCATAGGACTCGCGTTAGCCCCATCTGGTGAAGGCTGGATGTGAATCCTGTGAAATAGCTTGAATTCATGAATGCATACAGTATCGATGCTAGAACTATAGAAAATAGACATTTGTACTTACCATAATGAAAACGAGTTATTAGCACCTTACATAAGATAGAATGTGACTATTTCGTTATTTATATAATTGATAATGAATGCATAATTTGGAGATAAAATCCCATATTCGAGTGTTGATTTCTATCGGAATTAGTCTAAAACCACTTTTTATTTGCACATTGTATCAAATTTTATGACTATATTCGGTATTTCATATTTCGAGTGAGTTTTACTTTGGAAGGCATAATAAAAGGACGGGTTAGGGGGCAGCTCAGGCTTTTTTACCTGAACTGTAACCCAGTCCGTCCTTTTAGCAGATGTAGTTAGAGGCAAAGCGTTATCTTTGCTTATTTGTTTAATTCTTGCATGATAAAGTCTGGCACCCCATCTTTTCGGAAGGCGAACCAGAGGGTGGTTTCATTTCCGTAGTCATCGGTCTGGTAGGTGATCATTACCTCGATATTATCCGTGACTTCTAAAAGAGAATCGTTTCCCCAGTGGAAGTTAGTTGGAATCAGATACGGAAGAATCTGTGCAATCTCTTTCTTATCCTGAAAACGCAGCACTTTTTCCTTTGCAGAAACAGATGCAATCTCTTCGGAAGCGCTTGGATAATACTTATCGGAAGCACTTGGATAATACTTATCGGAATATTGATGGATAGTCAGGTCTATAATCCGTTCAGGATCAAGGGTAGTCATGCAGTCCAATCCATGTTCTTTCAGAAAAGAGAGGGTACGTAAAAAGCTTGGGTATACATAGGCAGAGATATAGTAAGATTCATCGCCGAAACCAAGACGAATATCTAAAACAGCAGACGGAGCAGATGACTTTAAGTCTTCTAACGTAAGCTCATATAAATCTTGGCGATAAAGGCTTAGCAGTTCTTCTTTCTCTTTTAAAGACAAGGTAAGGGTCTTAGTATCAGCCACAGTATTGCAGTCAATACCCATAATCCTATCGGCTTTCATCGTAAAGGCTGGGAAAACCCCTTCTTTGTAAGCCGCAGAAGCATAAATCTGTGCAATCAGATCCTCATATTTTGCTCCATTAATAAAGTAAGAGCGATAAACACATCGGCCGCTTTTCAATGTATATTTTACGGAAAGGTTTGTATGCCAGTCACCCTTTGTAGAATATGCATAATCAGAGGAAGAAAGATTTTCTTCATTGAAAGCAAGATAGTCTTTTAGGATTTCATAAGCAGCGGAGAAATCGGTAAGTTCCATATGAGTTAAGGCATATTCTTCTGCACTCATATAGGAGAGTTTCTCTGAGGAGGTATCATAGCAGTCCACATATTTATCGATAGATGAGAAGTGCACACTCATGCTTTCGATGGAATCTTCCTTTGGCAGATAAGAATCATAGCCGAATGCATCTGTCTTAAACAGAACAATAATTACAAGCGTGAGGGCACCACAGGCAATCAGCTGAATCTTATGGGCGAACGCTTTCCGAATATCGAAATGATAAATGACTTCCATAATGCCATAGGAAAGGAGAAACCCGCACAGTGCTCCGAATAGGTACCACGAAAAGCTTCCATCTGTGATTAAGTTCTGACCGAAAAGTCCGGCAGCCAAGGATACCGGAATTGTGATTAGGAACTTAACAGGAGCTTCGATAACGCGAAATGCAATTGCTTTTCCCGCAGCTTCTGAAGGGCGTTTCTGATACAAGAAGATGGCCACGGCCACGCTAAGGATAAGCAGAAGAAGCGTGATAAAGAAAGTACCTGTAGAAAAGTTAGGGTAAGCACAGCCATAGGAATTGCTTGTAATGACATCACAATAGAAAGTCACCGGTGATAAGCAGTGCAGTATTCTTTCCGGATGGATTGCCGTGGAATAGTAGGAGAAGAAATTCTCAAACATGCCGGTACAGATAAAATAAATGGCAGGACCATAAAGGAACAGCGTACCGCATGCGAATAAACTAATTAAGGTATTTCCTGTCAGCAATACTGCAATAACAGAAAAGGTATACAGAATGCTGTAAAAAAGTGTATGTATCCCAAAACCAATAAATGCGGCAGCCGCTATTTCTTTTGTCATATATCCGTTACTCTTTATAATAAGAAGGGATACAGACAAACTTATAAAATAAGGAATAACATACAGAATGATACCATTCAGGTAGCTGATGGAAAAAAGAAACTCTCTTTTCAATGGAAGACTGTGATAAAAGTCAACTTTCTTTTTGGAATGCAGGTAGGAAAAACCGCCGATCCCGCACACGATCGATGCAACAATTGTAATTCCGATTAAAAGAACGCTTTCGGAGCCAATGGAATTGATAATACGTGCAACCGTATCGGAATATTCCCGGTATCGAGATGATTTTGCATTCTGAGTGATCACTGCCATAGAGACAGGGAGTGCAAAGAAAAATGAAAGACAGGAAAGGACAAGTGTCCAGATACGGTGTTTCATATTTTCTTTTAATAAATTAGTAAATAAGCTTTTTGATGTCATAACCGGCAACCTCCGTTTCACTAATAAATATTTCTTCCAGGCTAAGTGGAAGCACTTCGAAAAATACGGGATCATGGTAGCGCAGCCGTTCTGCCACGTCTTCATTGGATGCTCTTACTGTAATGGTATAGAGCTGTCCCCGCTGTTCAACGGAAAGGATGGAGAGACCATCAAAGATTGCTTTTGGATCTGTTTCATCTTTTAGAACACACTGTACTTTGCTGATATTTAGTTTCATATCCTCTAAATCTTTTGATAACAGGATTCCGCCTTTATGAAGAAGCCCAACATGATCGCAGATATCTTCTAATTCCCGAAGATTATGGGAGGCGATAATCGGAGTCATGCCGCGGGACTCCATTTCACTTGCGAAAATGCTTTTTATGGCCTGTCGCATAACCGGATCGAGTCCGTCGAATGTTTCATCACAGAACAGGTACTTTGTATTAGCGCAGATGCCGCATAAAACGGATAGCTGTTTTTTCATGCCCTTTGAGAAGGTATGGATCTTACGTCTGCTGTCTAAGTCAAATTTCTTTAATAAGTCATCAAAACGGACGGAGTCAAAGTCAGGATAAACGGTGCGGTAAAAGGCTTTTAAATCTGCAGGAGTTCCATTGTTAAAAAAGTATTGTTCATCTGAAATGTAGAAAAATAGCTTCTTTGCAGCTGGATTTTCAAAAACAGGAAGTCCGTCGATGGTAATCGTTCCGCTATCGGGTTTTAAGATTCCACAGAGCATGCGGATGAAGGTACTTTTTCCGGCGCCGTTTGTGCCGATTAATCCAAATACGTTTCCTTCCTTAATCGTGGCACTGATATGATCGACGGCCTGAATGCTATCAAATTTTTTGCTTATATTAATTGCTTCAATCATTCATTTTCCTCCTCATAACTGGCATTCATAAGCGTAATTAGTTCATTTTTTGTGATGCCGATTTCTTTTGCCTGCTTAAATTCCGCCTGCAGCACAGTTTTCAATTCTTCTTTTTTGCTGTCAATCAGTTCCTTAGGTGAACTGACGAAGCTTCCTTTTCCCTTTACGGTATAGGTAATGCCTCTTCGTTCCAGCTCTGCATAGGCTCTCTGAATGGTATTCGGGTTAATCGAAAGCTCAATTGCAAGGCTTCGCACAGAAGGCAACATGGTATCCGGTTCAAAGACTCCTTTTAAGATCAGCGTCTCGATCTTCTCTACAATCTGTTCATAAATCGGACGGCGGTCTTTATAGTCGATTAAAATCATGGCTTCTCCTTTCTGTTACAGCAGACTATATTAACTGTATTAATTATCTTAGTACAGTTAATATAGTATATTTAGAATTATATGTCAATATAATAACCAAAATTTTGTTATGATATATAGAATATTTCCAGATCCGTATTTGATTTTTCTTATGAGTTGCTACTAAGAAAAGGGCATATAGGACTTTTAGGGAAGATGAAACAAAAAAGGAAGGTGGAAACATAATGGCGTCATGCCAAGGTCATATTCAGGTCACATTCATGCGGTATACTCCAATCTGTGCTTAAGGTACAGGAAACAATCGAGTTTGGAAATCTTAGCTGTTTGGATCAATACTGTATAGTAAGAAATAACGAAGAAGCTGCTAAAGGACAGTTATAAAACAGATAGAGAGACAGTCTAAGGGGAGTAAAAAGACGGTTGGAACACGGTTATAATGCAGTAACGGATGTCCACAAAAACAGAAGGTCGCCTTAGCAAACAAAAAGAAAAAGGAGTTACAGAGAAATGGGTTTAGCATGGAAAGAAATGAAACACAGCCGTAAGAAATTCGTGCTGATAGAGGCAATCCTGGTGTTAATGATCTTTATGGTGATTTTTTTATCAGGTCTTGCAAATGGCTTAAAGAGGGCAGTAAGTGCCGCAATCGAGAATACGGATGCCGTATCGTTCGTATTAAGTGAGGGAGCGGATGATTTAATCACCGTATCCAGTTTAGACACCGGACTATTAGAGCAGATTCAGGGCATGACAGGCGGCGATGGAACACCTTTAAATATTCAGAGAATGAATATGAAGCAGGAAGGAAGCGAAACAAAGCTTGATATTACTTATTTTGCAATCGATCCTAAAGGATATTAAAATCCGAAGGTAAGCAAAGGCGAAATGCTTTCCGGTGATTATGAAGTAGTATTAGATGATTCTTATATGGGGGAAGGAATTGAGTTAGGCGATATAATCAAAGATGCCACAACCGGACTCTCTCTTACCGTTGTCGGTTTTACAAAGGATGCTCTTTACGGCCATACACCGGCAGGATATATTACAATGGGCACATACGAAGCAATCCGTGCTGCGATCAATCCATCGTACCAGTTAAGCTATCAGACAATCGCGCTTCATAAGGATGGTGGAAGGGAGGATTACATAATAAAATAAATTAAGATAAGATATGAAGGTATTAAGTTCTTCTTATGAAGTAATATACGCAGTGGTGCATGGTCTGATGATAGCGTATATCCTCTGTTTTGGAAAGCAGGTGCATATTACATTTTTGCATTACTCTGATACTGGCAGTGTTTGTTTCAAATGCTCCTGTGATGACCTCCTGGTAGCCCATCTCAAATAATTTCTCAATCACGGCTTTTAGCGCTTCTGTTGCATATCCAAGTCCATGAAAATCAGGGTGGATCACATATCCCAGTTCTACGATGTCTTCGTTCATTTCTACATCATTTAAAAATCCAATCAGCTTATTGTTTCGATATATCCCAATTTCGAGATGATCATCCGAATGCGAATCATGATACAGTCTTCTAAACATAGCAATCGCATCATCCTTCGTCTTGAAATCCGGAATCATATAAGTTGCCTTAATGCATTCGTTTGTCAGCAGAGCAATCATATCGTTTTCATCCGTCTCTGAATAAGGCTTCATCACCAGTCGTTCTGTTTTTATCTCCATAAAGTATCCTTTCTTAAAGATGAATTTGTATATTTTATTTATTATACCTAAAATTACCAAAAACGTAAATATATTTATTTTCTGTACAAATCATCTTTATTATTTTTCTTCTCTTTATCATTTGTCTTCCTCAGTCTCGAGCTATTTCAGTGCACGAAATTTTCAATGTCACTACATTCCTCATCTCATTCACTATCTTTTTGTTTTCTTATCATTTTTTTACCCAACACATCCGTCCGTGCATCGCAATGCGTTTGTTTTTCAAAACGCATCGCGATGTCACGCGCCCCCACCCCCGCCGCACGGGCCACATCGATGGCGGATGTCCGGCTCACCGCGAACAAATGAGGGAAAATCTCTGAATAGCGGACAGATGCTTTTCCTGTCCGATAGTCGGAGATTTTCCCTCATTTGTCCGTGGTGCGTCCGAACATCGCCATCGATGTGGCCCGTGCGGCGGGGGTGGGGGCACGTGATACCCTCTTTTTCTAGTGGAAATCCGGTGAGGGATTGGGTATAATGGGGGATGATGTGAGAAAACAGGTTTGAAGGAGTTACGAATGAAATTTTATTTTGCACCGATGGAAGGCGTCACCGGTTATCTGTACCGCAATGTCCATCATGAATTTTTCCCGGACGTTGACCGTTACTATACCCCATTCATTGTCGCCAACCAGAGCGGAAACTATAAAAACAGAGAGATCAACGATATTCTCCCTGAAAACAATAAAGGGTTAACCATAATCCCGCAGATATTAACCAACAAAGCGTCTGATTTTCTATTCACTGTGGACAAGATCCGAAGCTTAGGATATGAAGAAATCAATCTGAACTTAGGGTGCCCGTCCGGAACCGTAGTATCCAAGGGAAAAGGCTCTGGATTCTTAGGAAGAAAAGATGAATTAAGAAGCTTTTTTGAAGAAGTATATGCCACAGGAGAGAAGGACATCTCCGTAAAGACCAGAATTGGAATTGACAATCCCGACGAGTTTATGGAAATCATGCAAATCTATAACGATTATCCAATCAAAGAGCTGACGATCCATCCAAGACTCCAAAAAGATTACTATAAAAATACACCGAATCTTTCCGTATTTAAGGAAGCCTTGGCAATCGCAAAAATGCCAGTGTGCTATAACGGTGATTTATTCACTTTAGGTGATTATGAACGCTTCCATGAGCAGTTTCCGGAAGTAGAAGCGGTTATGGTCGGACGAGGCATGCTTGCCGATCCAAACCTGATCGGCTTAATGAAGAACGGTACCCGTCTTGAAAAAGATGTTCTTCGTGCCTTCCATGATCGAATCCTTTCGGAATATCAGCAGATCCTTTCCGGAGACCGCAACCTGTTATTTAAAATGAAGGAATTATGGTTCTACATGATCCATGTATTCTCCGATGATGGAACTTATGCTAAAAAGATCCGTAAATCTCAGCGCCTCTTTGAGTACCTGATCGCAGTTGATGCTTTATTTGCCAACGAAGAACTCATTGAGAAGAAAGACCTTATATTGTCTAAGAATTAGGCTGACTGAAATAAGATGAGTTAACACGGAACGAATACTAATCTAATACCAAAAGTAATAGTAATCAGTTAATTGAGTAGGTGCATCTTTAAATGCACTGGCACCAGCCAATACCATAAAAAACATCCCTGATCGCTTTATACTTTTATCATCCTTGTTCTTATTCTTATCATTTTTTAGTATCGATACCATTGTGAGAACCAACACAAGAGAAAGCAGGATGCTGCCAGGAGATAGCAGCATCCTGCTTTCTCGTATTTGTTTACTAAAAAGTGCATTTTGTGAAATGAATGGAATTAGGAATAAAGCAATCATATATGACCATCCTAATATTAGAAAGAATAAGGAGGCCTATTAATATGAAAAAATCAGGTAAGAAGAAACTAGTTTGTATGATGTGCGCGGCAGCACTGATATTTTCATTAAGCGGATGGACACTAACGCTTGCACAGAGTGAAGATAAAGCAGAGGCAGGCAATGTTCCCGAAACAGAGTGCGCGGCAGAGAATACGACTACAACGCCGGGAGCGGCAACCGAAAAGCCGAATGATGCAAGAAGCAAGGACGTTGCATCTTTAATTACAGCCAATCCAAAGCTTTCCACACTGGCAGCGGCAATTCAGGCAGCAGGTCTTACCGATGTCTTAAAAGGCGAAGGTCCATTTACCATCTTTGCGCCATCCAATGAAGCATTTGCAACAATTGATGCGACTATGCTAGAGGCACTGTTAAAACCGGACAACAAGGCAAAACTCGTCGATGTGCTTACTTATCACGTTTACCCTGGAAAAGTAATGGCAAAAGACGCGCTGAAACTTTCCGGTAAAGAGATTACAATGGCAAATAAGCAGAAAGCCAAGATTACAGCCGATAAGAAACAGATTTCCATCAACAATGCGAATGTAATTGAGAAAGATATCGTAGGAAAGAATGGTGTGATCCACATTATTGATGCAGTGATTATACCAGGAAAATAATGAATAGAAAGGAGTCCATGTCATAAAGAGAAATGAATATCTCTTATGATGTGGATTTTCTTTTTTATTCCGGGTACACTTTACATGGAAAAAAATGTATGATAAAATTTTTAACTAAGTTATGATTGCATGTGAGGTATCAAAGATGCCGCATAAGAAGGCAGAATCCGGCTATCGGCAGAAAAGTCAGAATAAAAAATGGAATGAAGGCGTGATGAAAATGAGTATGGCAGAAATGAAGGAACGGAAAGCAGCAGGCAGTTTAGACAAACAGTCTCAGCGTTATAGTGAGAATGTCAATATTTCATATGCCTACAATCTGGCAAAGAAGATGGAAGAGATAAAGTGCAATGAGCTTTTGGGGTATCGGACGGCGGGATCAGAAGCGGAAAAACAGACCGGACAGATGCTCTATCAGGAAATGATACGGATCGGCTTAAAAGAGGTGGCAATGGATCCGTTTACGTTAGATACTTGGGAATATGAAAAGGCGAATATGCAGTTTAGAACAGCTGGAGGACAGCTTATAAAGGCGGTTCTTGGCGGATATCAGGTGAACTTTGATACAAATGGACCAAAGGAGTTTGAGATTCTATATGCGGGCAGAGGAACGAAGCAGGACTTAGCAGGCCTTTCGGTAGAAGGAAAGCTTTTGCTTGTGGATATCAATCAGGCCGATGAATGGTGGATCAATTATCCCGCTTTGCAGGCAAAGGTCAAGAAGGCGGCCGCTATCGTAGCGGTACAGAAGGAGGGATTCTCGGAAGCGAGCCCGGATGTGCTGAATGCCAATGATATATGCGGACCTGCTGATGCAAGAGCGCTTTCCATCTCAAAGCGGGATGCAGACCTGCTAAAGGAAGCGTTGAAGAAGAACAATAACTGTCTGAAGGTGACACTGGATGTGAAGTCTGTGGTGGAATATGACGGAACAGCTTACAATGTGTCCGGCAAGATCATAGGAAAGGACCCGGACTCCTATCTCCTTCTTTCGGCCCACTATGACTCTTATTTTGCAGGCTTTCAGGATGATAATGCGGCTGTTGGGATGCTGTTCGGGATTGCACAGGGAATCTTAAAGAGCGGATATCAGCCGGAGCGAACGATAATCTTCAATGCTTTGGCAGCAGAAGAATGGGGGATCAGCGATACAAGATATGACTGGTCCTGTGGGGCCTATAATCAGATCTTTCGAATCCATCCGGAGTGGGCAAAAAAGTCGGTAGTGGATATGAATTTCGAACTGCCGGCCTATGAGCACAAAAGTGCGGATGAGATCCGGGCTGTCTACGAGCTTGTTCCATTTCTAAGGAAATTTGTAAATCAGGTTCCGGCACCAAAAAGCGTTTATCCGGACGGAGTAAAAGTGGTGGCTCCCATCCAGACATGGGCCGACGATTATTCGTTCTCAATCGGCGGTGTTCCTGCACTTCGTAATGATTTTATCGAATCTAGTTTCAGCCGCTCTCATTATCATACGCAGCTTGATAACATGGATACGTATGATGAGGATGCATATCGGTTCCATCATATCCTGTATGGCCTTTTGGTATTTTATTTTGATCAGGCGGGCGTGATTCCGTATGATTTCGTAGTACATCTAAAGGCAATGAAACAGTCCATCGATCATAAGATCTTACGGCAGGCAGGTATCCAAAAAGAGAGGTTATCAGATGCAGTGGAGGCAGCAAAAAAGGCGGCAGAGCATGTAAATGCTGTAATCCAAAACATTCGATCTGATCATGAAAAGAAAAGAGGCACTGCGTTATTTGGTAAGCAGGAGCGGATATTAGAAAAACAGATGAATGAGAAGCTTCTTGCTATCTTTAAGTTTGGGCAGGATAGGTTTAACCGGCTTAACTGGGAAGATGAGCAGAAGTTTCCACATGAAGTGATCTGTGATAATTTAAGAAATCTTTACGGGGCTAAACAGGCTATAAAGCATGGGGAGGCCACAAAAGCGGTGGAGGACTATTTAAGCGAAGTGGATAATAACTGGTATGCCTGCCACTGGGAGAAGGAAGTATATGAGTATTTTACAAATTATGTAATCCATCGGGAGCCGGAAAAACTGATGTGGGGGGCCGGAAGAATCATGGGACACGTGAATCTGTTTGATACGATAGAGAGCATTATGGAAAAGGAACAGGAAACCGAAAAAATAACGTTTGGCTTTTTAGAATCAGAAGAACGCTATGCGTTGGAACTTGAGGCTATCGATAATGCAATCTTAAGTCAGGAACAGTTATTAAAAGATACGATCCATCAGGAAATCAGAGATTTAAAACAGTTCGAAACAATGTTGCAGGAGTTTGAACGTTTATTTTCAAAATAGAAAAATTACTGAATCAGTATGGTACAGCATATATATAAGATGGAACCATTAACGGACAATCATGAGGGGAAGGAAAGACGCCGATGGAACGGTATGATGTGATTGTGATCGGAGCAGGGCTGTCAGGACTGACAGCTGCTTCGCTGCTGGCCAAAAGAGGAAGAAAAGTACTTGTCGCAGAAGCACAGAATAAACCTGGAGGCTCCTGCGGGATTTTTAAACGTCAGGGAGCGATTTTTGAACAGGGAGCATCCATGCTGTACGGGTTTGGAGAATATGGATTTAACCCGCACCGCTATCTGTTCAATGTATTGGAAGAACCAATTACAGTGATACGGCATAAAGAATTATATGCGATCTGGTTTGGAGAACATAAAATCATATTCTATGAAGAGTTAGAACCGTTTTTAGCAGAGCTTGTCCGGGTGTTCCCGGAAGAGGAGCAGGGGATACGAAGGTTTTACCATGACTTTGCAAAGATATATGAAGATGTGATTGCCGACACCCCGATTTTCGTTTCGCCGGATGTGCTTAAGAAGGAAGATGGAGCAATGAAGTTTCGGAAGCATCCGTTTCGTTATCTTCATTTCTTAAGTTTTATGAACCGCAGTATGAAAAGTGTGCTTAGAAGGTATTTTAAAGGGGACGATATCCTTCAGTTCTTTGATAAGCTGACATCTACTTACTGCTATGCGACGGTGGAGGAAGCGCCGGCGGTACTAGGAGCTGTGATGTTTTTGGATAATCACTATGGAGGGAGCTATTATCCGGCAGGTTCTACGATGCAGCTCACCGGAAAGTTAGAGAAAGTTATTGAGGAACATGGGGGGAGGATGCGTTATGAGGCCCCGGTAAAACGAATCCTGCACTATGGAAAGAAAGTATACGGCATTGAGCTTATTGGAGGCGAGGTAATCGGAGCCGATCAGGTTATTTATAGCGGAAATATATGGAGTTTATATGAAAAATTATTGCAGATACCCTTGCCAAAGGAATATAAGCCGACCTATGGATCGGTTGTTTATTATGCCCTTGTAAAACGAGAGGCCCTACCGGAAGAAATGCTTCCAATTGAGATGCTGATTACCGAAAAGGCAAAGATTGAGGAAAGTGAGATCACGGTTTATGTACATAGCATGGATGATGGGACATTATGCGATCCTGCCTATCATGTGCTGACGGCAATTGGGCCTACTTTTTCTGCATGGCCGGACGGACACGACGGATGGTATCAAAGCAAGGAGTATGAGTTTCAGAAGAAGAGGGAAGAAGAGCGGATTCTTTCTGTTTTACAGAAACGTTATCCGAATCTTGTGAAGGGAATTGTGTACTCGGAATTAGCGACTCCTTCTACCCTTACGCATTATTGTGGAAAATATAAGGGAGCAGCTGCCGGGCCGAAGCAGATGTTAGGACAGCATATGCTAAAGAGACAGCACACGAAAACGGATTTTGATGGCCTGTACTGCTGTGGGGAAGGAACGGTAATGGGGACTGGGACACCGGCAGTCACAGTATCCGGAATTGCAGCTGCTAACCTCTCTCTTCGGGAGAAGGGGTTAGCAGAATTTGAAAGAAATGATGCAGGAAAAAATTATGTTACTGTGGTGACGCCTCCATTTTTAAAAGAGGATCTTATAATCAGTGAGAATAAAGAGGTGGATTCTCTGGCAAAGCTTGCGATGTGCTGCCAGTATTGCGAGGATGCGCCGTGCAGGATGGCATGTGAAAAAAAGATTCCGATCCCTGACATTACAAGAAGGCTTAGTGCAGGCAATGTGACAGGAGCAGCAAGACAGTTGAAAAAGGAATGGCAGAACGCATGCATCAGTTGTACCGGGAAAAACTGTGAAAAGGAATGCAGGCGTGGAAAGAGCACAACCCCGGTGCAAATCTTTGATATGCTTTCAAGACTTGCCCAAATGGCAAGGAAGAATAATGGAATATAATACGGGATGTGCCGGTAAAATAGTAAAAAGCGGAAAAGTGGTTTTTCAATGGAAAGAATCATCGAAGTCTGTGGGCTTGAAAAATGGTATAAGGGACAAAAGGCATTGGATCTGGTGAACTTTGGTGTGGAAAGAGGGGCACTGTTCTCGCTTTTAGGAGAAAATGGAGCGGGAAAGTCAACGATTCTGTCCATTCTTGGCACGCTTCTTAAGCCGGATGGCGGTACTGTGAAAATAAGAGGCGATATAGTTGGAAAAGATGATCAGAGGATACGCGCCCATATCGGTGTTGTATTCCAGGAAAGCCTTATGGACAAAACGCTGAGTGTTAGAGAAAATCTGTATGCCAGGGCGCACTTCTACCCAAATGGGAAAGAAGCTTTAACAAAGCATCTGCCGCTTTTTATAAAAGCAGCGAGGATGGAGGGAATCATGGATCGCAGATATGGGACACTCTCCGGAGGCGAAAGGCGAAAGGCTGATATTGCAAGGGCGCTGATTCATATGCCGGATCTACTTTTGTTAGATGAGCCGACGACAGGGCTGGACCCTCATGTCCGCTCGGATATATGGGAGATCTTAAGAAACTATCAGAAGAAATATGGCATTACAATAGTATGTACAACTCACTATATGGGAGAAGTGGCCGATTCCGACTATATTGTACTCATGAAGGAAGGAAAGATCAGAGCGGAAGGAACGCCTAAAAACCTGCGCCTTGCATGTGGCATGGATATCTTAAGCTTAAAGACGGCATCTATAAAGCAGACGGAAAGAAAGTTAAGAAAACGTAACATTTCCTGCACCAGCCGTGAGGAAAGCCTGCTTGTGCCGGTAAAAAGCGCAAATGAGGCAGTTTCCATCTTAGAAGAGTGCAGACAGGAGTTAAGGGCATTTGAAATCCATAAAGCATCCATGGAGGATGTATTCTTGCAGGTACTGGGAGGCAGGGCGTAATGGGGGCTTTCATTCTTAGAAATCTGAAGGTATATATCCGGGATAAGGGGACTGTGTTTTTCTCTTTTTTTGGCATTGTGATCATTCTTCTTTTGTATGTATTATTCTTGGGAGATTCGATTGGAAAGGCGCTTGAGAATCTTAAGGAAAGCCGGTATCTGTTAGATACTTATATCCTGTCCGGGGTTTTGGAAGTCAGCACCATCACGACGACACTCGGGGTTCTTGGAATCTGTACGGATGATACGGTTTCCGGAAAGAAAAAGGATCTGATAGTATCCGGACTTGCCGGATGGGAGATTTCCTGTGGTTATATAATGACTGCCATTTTAGTCAGCTTCGGTATCAGCCTGATCACGCTTGGAGGCGCAGAGATCTATATTGTAATGCGGGGCGGTCGTGCATTAAGTCTTAGGGCACTGTTAGAAGTGATCTATGTGTTGGGAGTGCTTGTTATCTGTTCCGCGGGGGTATCGTTCCTGCTTGTCAGCCTGATAAAAAGTCATGGTGCGTATTCGGGCCTTAATGTGGTGGTAGGCACATTAAGCGGATTTATGACCGGAGTTTATATTCCATTTGGTTCGTTAAATGCCGGGATGCAGACTGTCGTGAAGGCAGTGCCGATGTCACATGGAGGTGTTTTGTTGCGGAAACTGATGATGGAAGATGCAATTCATAAATCATTTCTATCGGTACCCGAGGAAACCGTGATGGAATTTAAGAAGACGATGGGAATCACACTTTTTTATAAAGGGCAGGAAATAGGGAAAATGCAGCATCTGACAGCATTATTTCTTGGAAGCGCGGTATTTTATTTTATCGCATCTTTAATCCGAAGACATCAGATGGCTTAAGAGAGGACAGATAAAAAAAGCGGGCAGACACATGAAAGAAGATTCATGCGTCTGCCTGTTTTTTACAAGTAATAATGGGATTTTTGTTCTATTCATAGATTTTTTTAGGTTTTTATGATGTTTTGGATTCATCGTGACTGGGTTGCTTTTCTCTGATGTAGATGATGCTTTCATTGCTTGGCTGACCGGATTAGCGGGAGCTTTCTTTGAATTCTTATTTTTCATATAGACCATCCTTTCCTTGGAAAGAATGTAATTGAAAAAAGATTATTTACAAGTATGTAGTTTAGTACTTTCACAGTTTAATACAAGGGTAAGAATTAACAAAAAATAGGACTAAAAACCTCGGAATTGTATAAAAATTCAGAAGGAAAAAAAAGTCAAAAAGAGTAAGCAAAACTCAGGTCAAAAAGTCAGAAAAAGACGATTTAATAAGTGGATAAGGAAGTGTTTTTATAAAGAAATTGGAATGCCTGTTGAAATAAAGAGGAAAAAGGAATAAGATGCTTGTAGAAGAGAAAAAAGAAAAGGAATTAGTAAGATGAAACAACATAATCTTGGAACGGAAAAGGTCAGCCGGCTGTTATGGGAACTTAGTATACCGGCGATTCTTGGAATGTTAAGCAGTGCGATTTTCAATATTGTGGATCGTATCTTTGTAGGAAAGATCAATGGGTTGGCGCTGACGGCAGTCGGTATTACGATGCCGGTACAGATTTTTCAGATGGCATTTATATTATTAATCGGAGTGGGAAGTTCTTCGCTGATCTCTATTTTATTAGGGGAAGGAAAGAAGGAAGAAGCAGAGGAAGTGCTTTATCTGGCATTTAAATACATTATAATATTTTTAATCGGATTTGCAGCACTGTTTCTTCTGTTTTTAGATCCCATTCTATCGCTGTTATCCATTTCAACGGATGTGCTGCCTTATGCGAAAATTTATATCGTGATTATTGTAGCAGGTGCGGTGATTGGAATTCCCGGATACTGTCTGAATAACTCGCTTCGTTCCATTGGACAGGCTAAGACATCCATGAAGATCATCGTCCTTACCTCAATCTTAAATATAATCTTAGACCCGATTTTTATCTTTGGATTTCATATGGGAATCGCAGGAGCAGCAGCGGCGACTGTGATCTCGCAGACTGTGCTTACGGTTTATGTGGTTTATGCATTTATCAGACGAAGTGATTTTATGATTCACTTAAAGAGACAGAAGCCAAAGAAGGAGTGGATGCTCCTTAAAAACAGCCTTAAGATGGGCATGCCTTCTTTTTATGTACAGCTTCTTGCAACGGTAGTCAATGTGTTTATTAATAACAGTCTGCTGCGATTTGGAACTGACTTAGATATTGCGGCAGTAACGATTATGTCAAGTATCTTTAGTTTTTATCATATGGTCGTGTTTGGAATTGTTCAAGGGAATAATGCGATATGTGGCTATAACTGGGGGGCCAGACAGTATGAAAGAGTGCAAAAATCACTGAAACTTTCGCTTGCGGCAGCATTTTTACTGTCCTCTGCGCTGTTTCTTGTGATTGAAGCATGCCCTGGAATCTTAATTGGGATGTTTACGGATGAGGCAGAACTTGCAGACGCGGCATCCAAAGGAATCAAACTTTATTTTGCTATGATTCCGCTTGTGGGGCTTCAGACGGTAAGTGCTCAGTATTTTCAGGCGGTGGGCAAGGCAAAGCGGAGCAGTGCGCTTTCTTTTTTACGCTATGGAATCATAATTGTACCGGCGGTTCTTTTACTGGCTCCGAGAATCGGCGTAACGGGAGTTTATCTAAGCAATGCGCTTTCCGATGGAATTGCATCGGCTGTGGCAGTCTTCTTTATTGCGATGGAAATAAGAAGGTTAAATATGCTGAAAATAGAGAGCTAGAACATAAAAGAAAGTATTTAAATCCACATGCATACAATCGGATATTTTCGAGTATGTATTAATAATCAGGTGAAATCATTGCCCGCATAATGGAATGGCCATAAGGAGGGAATGGATGATATATGATACGATACTTGATGCAGTAGGGAATACACCTCTTATCCGGCTGCATGCCATGAATCAGAGCGATCATGCCGAAGTGCTTGTGAAGTTTGAAGGACTGAATGTAGGTGGTTCCATTAAGACAAGGACCGCTTATAACATGATATCAGAAGCGGAAAGGCAGGGGATTATTACAAGGGACACGATTATCGTGGAGCCGACAAGTGGAAATCAGGGCATCGGGCTGGCGTTAGTCGGTGCCGTGAAAGGATATCAGACGATTATCATTATGCCGGATTCGGTCAGTGAGGAGCGTCGTAAGTTAGTAAGGCATTATGGAGCACAGGTTGTTTTAGTCCATGATGATGGTGATATCGGAAAGTGCATTCAGGGATGTTTAAATCTTGCGTTGGAAATGGAACGAGAAAACCCGAATGTATATGTGCCGCAGCAGTTTTCCAATATTGCCAATCCAATGGTACACCGGAAGGATACCGCAAGGGAGATCCTTGAAGCGGTAAACGGGCCGATTCATGGATTCTGTTCGGGAATCGGGACAGGAGGCACGATTACCGGAATTGGGGAAGTATTAAAGAAAGCCAATCCTGATATTACGATATGGGCGGTGGAGCCGGAGAATGCCGCAATTTTGGCAGGCGGCAATATCGGCACACATTTGCAGATGGGGATTGGGGACGGACTGATACCGGATATTCTGAATTTATCTATTTATGAGGATATCTGTATTATTACCGATGAAGAAGCAATCAAAACGGCTAAGGACTTAGCCAGATTAGAAGGATTGATGTGCGGAATCTCAAGCGGCACGAATGTGGCCGCTGCCCTTAAATTAGCCTCCAAACTCGGCAAGGGAAAGACGGTTGTTACAATCCTTCCGGACACGGCAGAACGATATTTTTCTACGCCGTTGTTTGAAGGGGAATAAAGGGTGGTGCGAGGATTGAGGCAGGTGAAGACGGGGATGTGACCGGGGGGGACGCACCAAGCGCACACGAAGCACAGAGCACAATGGATTCGCATGTTCGGACGCATGAGCGGACAAAATCCGGTTTTTTCTTTGACTATCAGACAGATAAAGCGCTGTCTGCTATTCAAAGAAAAAATCGGATTTTGTTCGTCATGAGCCGGACATGCGAATCCATTGTGCTCCGGGCTCCGTGTGCGCTTGGTGCGTCCCCCCCTCGGCCACATCCCCGTCTTCATCTGCCTCAATCCTTACCACAAGGGCGGTTCGCCGGAAGGCGGCCCGAAAAAATGATTTAGAAAAAACACAATTTAGAGGGAAGAATTGAATTTTGAAAGAAAAAGGGAAAGGAATAATGGAGTTAGGGGAATCATGATTGCGGGTAAGGAGTGGATAAGAGAGAAGGGTTATAGGAAACAATTATAGGACTTGGAGGCAGCAGCATGGCAGCAGCGATCATTAGAGCGCTTACGTAGTAAGCGCTCCACGATAGGCGGAAGGGGTGAGGGATGTTTTTTTGTAGAAGGAGTTACAGAAGGCGGATTCGGTTGTGAAACCGCTGCGGAACGCGATTTCTTTGATTGGAAGGGAGGAGGTTTTTAAGAGGTATTTGGCCATGTCGATCCGGGCGGTGAGGATGTAGTTGTGCGGGGTGAGGCCGGTCTGCTTTTTAAAGAGCCTTAAAAAGTAATAGGGACTTAGGGCAGCGTGGGAGGCAAGATCAGAAAGGGAGAGTTCCTCGGTTAGGTGGGCTGCGATATAGGGAAGGGTCTGCTCTTTTATAAAGTCAGATGAGGTATAGGTGGCAGTGGTTTTCTGAAACAGCTCAGAGAGAGAGGAGGAGATTAGGTCAGATATCTTGGATTCCGGAAATAGTTTTTGCGCCTGGAAGGAGTGATAGAGGGAGAGAAGGTTATTGTGAATGGATGGCACATGTATATCGGAATACAGGATATGAGTGGTTTTTGAGAGTTCTTCGTACCAGGGCCTTGCAAGCAACCCGTCATAATGGAGCCAGAGTGCTTCGCACCCGACACTGGTGCCATAGGAATGCGGGAGGTAGCAGTTAAGAAGGATGACCTGGTTTTTGGTGGCAGTGACGGAATGCTGGCCCTGATTTACATAGAGTGTTCCGGACAGCACGTAAAGTAAAAGAAAGCTGTCATAGGAGGAACGCGCAAGGTGATAGCCGGGTTCATAGATATAGTGGCCAAAGCAGATGGGATAGAAAAATAGTTTTTTGGCGGTGGGACTTGGGGTATAAGGATAGAAATCGGATTCTTTTTTTACAAACGGTTCGCAGGCTTTCAAGATAAAGTCTCCTTTCTGATAAGCGGGTATCAAGATAAAAAACAGGATATAAGCAATTAAATAAGATTCATTTCCTTTTATTATAGACAATAAAAGGAAAAAGGCAATACGAAAGAGAGCAATTTTTTACAATTGATTGTCAATCAAGCCTAATGACTTTGAAGTCTGTCAGGCCTACAATAGGCAAAGAGGCAAAAATAAGCCTGTAAAAAGTTCAGAAGGAGCAGATTAAGATGGAGAAGGCACGTATTTGGGAAGAAACCATTATGATTCCGACTTATGGAGTCGGAAAGGAAGAAAAGAATCCGATTTTTTTAGAGAAGAGGGTGTATCAGGGCAGTTCCGGAAAGGTATATCCGTATCCGGTAATTGAAAAGATTGAGGATAAAAAAGAGAAAAGACCGTATCAGGCTGTTTATTTGGAGAATGAGTATCTGCTTGTGATGGTGCTTCCGGAGTTAGGCGGAAGGATTCAGAGGGCTTATGATAAGACGAACGGCTATGATTTTGTTTATTATAATCATGTGATTAAGCCTGCCCTTGTGGGGCTTGCAGGACCATGGATCTCTGGTGGGATTGAATTTAACTGGCCTCAGCATCATAGGCCGACTACCTATATGCCGACGGATTTTAAGATGGAACAAAAGGAGGACGGAAGCGTATCGGTGTTACTGCATGATGTGGACCGGATGTATGGGACAAGCGTGATCACGACAATCAGTTTGCATCCGGGCACTGCCTATATCGATATTGAAGGAAAGCTTTATAATGGGACTTCATTTCCACAGACATTCCTATGGTGGGCAAATCCGGCTGTGGCGGTAAATGAGGATACCCAGTCGGTGTTCCCGCCTGATGTACATGCGGTAATGGATCACGGAAAAAGGGATGTATCCAAGTTTCCAATCGCGGATGGCGTTTATTATAAGCATAATTATGCTCCAGGCTGTGATATTTCCCGGTATTCCAATATTCCGGTGCCAACATCTTATATGGCGGCTAAATCGGATTTTGACTTCGTAGGCGGTTATGATTATGCGAAGAAAGCAGGGCTTTTACATGTGGCAGATCATCATATCTCACCGGGCAAAAAACAGTGGACATGGGGATGCGGTGATTTTGGAAAGGCATGGGATCGGAACTTGACGGATGAGGACGGACCGTATATTGAGTTAATGACCGGAATGTTTACGGATAATCAGCCTGATTTTTCATGGCTGAAGCCATTTGAGGAAAAGACATTCCATCAGTATTTTATGCCATACAAGAATATCGGTTATGTCAAGAATGCTACAAAAGAGGCTGCCATTAACATAAGCTGTGAGCCGCAGTCTGTAGTGGTGAAGGTATATGTGACGAAGAAACAGGAACAGGCTGTGATCAGTCTGTATCGAAATGGGGAACTTTGTTTTCAGGAAAGAGCTACAATCTCGCCAAGTGATGCCTATGAAAGGGTAATCCCGCTTTCTTATGATAAGCCGCAGGAGTTAAAGGCAGAGGTTTGCAGCCAGGACAAAGACCTGCTTGTTTCTTATACACCGGTGGAAGAATGGGATGGATCGATGCCGGAAGCGGCAAAGGCAGCCAAGGCGCCGGAAGAGATCGAAACCTGTGAGGAACTGTATCTGACAGGGTTTCATTTAGAGCAGTACCGTCATGCTACCTATGAGCCGGAAGATTATTATAAAGAAGGGCTGAGACGGGATAAGAGAGATGTGCGGCTGAATCAGGCATATGGAATGCTCTTGCTAAAACGAGGAAGGATGTCAGAGGCAGAAGCATATTTTAGGACGGCAATTGAACGAATGACAATGTATAATCCGAATCCGTATGATAGTGAAGCGTATATTGATCTGGGATTGTGTCTGTTCTATCAGGAACGGTATAAAGAGGCAGAGGATGCATTTTATAAGGCTTCCTGGTCGGCTGCCCAAAAGGAAATGGCATTTTATTATCTGGCAGTGATTCAGGCAGGTCAGAAGAAATACGAGAAGGCTTATGAGTTCATTGATAAGTGCATCAGGAGAAATGCAGGAAATCAGAAGGCAATTGCCCTAAAGGCAGTATTGCTTCGCAAGCTTAAGAGGAAAGAAGAAGCGGCGGAATGGATACAGCAAGGGAAAAAGGAGGATCCATTTAGCCTGGTCTTAATGATGGAAGAGGAGCTCTTAAATCACACCCGCGAAAATGAGAAACTGGACAAAGAGAGATTTGAAAAGGAGAACCGGAAGGATACGGACTTTTTACAGGCGGCAAAAGATTACGCGATAGCTGGATTTTACGAAGAAGCGCTTGATATGATATCCCTATGCAAAAAGGAGAGTCCAATGCCTGTTTACTATAAGGCTTATTATTGCGGGAAGCTTTCCAAGGAGGAGGAGGTGCTGCGTCTGCTTAAGAAGGCGGAAAGTCTGGACCCGCGCTGCTGCTTTCCGAATGAGTTAAGCGATATCGCTGTTTTGTCGGAGGCAATACGGAAGAATCCGAATGGAGCAAAGGCATATTACTATCTGGGTAATCTGTATTATGATAAAAAACAGTATAGAGTTGCAAAAGAGCTTTGGGAAAAATCTGCATCCATAGACGATGCTTACCCGACGGTGCTTCGAAATCTGGCTATTGAGTATTTCAATAAAGAGGGAAAGAAAGAGGAAGCGCTTGCATTAATGGAGAAGGCATTTTCCCTTGATACAAAGGATGCAAGGATTTTACTGGAGTTAGATCAGTTAAGAAGAAAGATGGATGTGGAATGTGAAAAGCGACTCTTGTATCTGGAGCAGAATCTTAATACGGTCTTAATGCGCGATGATCTGTGTTTGCAGTATGCAGCGTTGTTAAATGATACAGGACGCAGCAGGGAGGCATTTTCTATCATAAAAAAACGCAAGTTCCATCCATGGGAAGGCGGAGAAGGAAAGGTTCCGAAAGAATATGTAAGAGCGCTTACAAATCTGGCAAAAGAAAAGATGAGCGAAGAGAAATGGGAAGAGGCTCTTTCTCTCTTAAAAGAGGCGCTCATTTATCCGGAGAATTTAGGAGAAGGAAGGTTAGAAGGGCAGAAAGATAATGAAATCTACTATCATATCGGTGTGATCTATGAAAAGATGGGAAGATTCGAAAAGGCACAGGAAGCATATCAGAAAGCCACGCTTGGAGAGGACAGACCCCAGAGTGAGATGTACTATAATGACCAGCCGGCTGATCAGATTTATTATCAGGGAATGGCATTTATTAAGCTTAAGAAGGAAGATGAGGCGGCAAAACGGTTTAATGCCTTGGAGACATACGGGAAGGAACATCAGATGGATCATGTGAAAATTGATTATTTTGCGGTATCGCTGCCGGATCTGTCTGTATTTGATGAAGATTTAGACAAGAGAAATCATATGTATTGCGAGAAGCTGATTGCATTAGGGCAGGAAGGAAAGAGGATGATAACCCGCTCTTAATAAGTTTTAGTAATATCTCATTGGGCAGATGAATAGGATGAATAAGGAAAGCTTTGTTTGGGTATGGATAGAGCATTCGCAAGGGGAGAAGAGAATCCAATATTATAGAAAGGAAGACAACTTATGGGATATGAAGAAAATAGTCAGAGCTCAGATGAGATTTTCATCTGCCCAGAACCGGAGTATACCAATGATATGAGCAATGGATATGATCAGACACTAAGAGGATGTTATTACAAAGGAAGTTGTGAACCGCTTTTTCTGACAATTGGGGAGAGGGCGTATTTCATCTTAGAGAATCCAAAGAATTCGGGAGTTGATGTCTTTGTTAATCGGGGCATTTATATGAATGCTTCTCCGGCTCCTATATTAGTGAATCTGTACTTGACGGCCCACGTAAAAGGAGAGATCGGATGTTGTCGTGATGTGAATAATGCCAATACGTATTTTGAAAAAAAAGATGCAGGAGCAAGGATTTTAGGCGGACGTAATCTTTTACTAAAAGGTGGAGAGGCAAACACCCGTTTCGCTTTGGCAGCTTATACGACGCATGTGATAGATGTAAACGGCTCCATCCTTTTAGCACCAGGGAAATGTCTGGTTGTGGAGATGGCCAGTCTCATTCCGGAGATGAATGCCAGCGTCGTAAGTTCATTTGCATGGTGGGAATGCAGGACAGAGGAATCTGAATGCGAATAGAGCGAGTCAATAAGAGGAGTGATGATTATGAGATATGAAGAGAGCAGTTCCAGTGAGGAAGAATTCTTTACTTGTAGAGAACCGGAATTTGTATGTGACTTGCATAATGGATATATTCAGATGCTGCAGGCCTGCTACTATCAGGGCACAAGCCGGATATTATCCGGGGGAAGCATGGAAAGAAGCTATTTTGTATTAGAGAACCCAAAGGATTCTAACGTCAATGTATTTATCAATAAAGCACTGCATAGTAACCTGTCATCCTCAGCTATTGCCGTGACAACCTACCTGTGCTCCAGAGTAAAAGGGGAGTTAAGAGTCAGCGAATGCATCGATAATACCAACACGTATTTTTCCAAGAAACAAGCCAAGGCGCGGATTGTCTATGGAAGAGAGGCTATCTTTAAAGAAAATAATGCGAATACTAGGTTTTCAATACCTCCATATGGCATATATTCTGCAATACCTTCGGGAAGCATTGTGTTAGCTCCGGGAAAATGTTATGTTGCAGAAGCGGAAGCATTAGAGGGAAGCCTGGGATTCGACATGATATCATCGCTCGGATGGTGGGAATGTGTGGTTCGGGAATGTAAATGCAAATAGTAGAGGGAGAAGGAATGCAGGATATGAAATATGACGATGATTATGGTTCTAGCGACTTCTGTTCCTGCACAGGACCGGAAATCGTGAACGATATCAGCAATGGATGCCGGCAGGCGCTTCTGACGGAGTATTACAAAGCAACGATGAAGATGCTTGAAGCGGGGACAGAAGACCGGATTTCATTTGCACTAATAAATCCAAAAGAGTCCGGCGTGAATGTTTACATAAGACGGATATATGCGATGAATCATAGTGTGCTGCCTCTTAGTCTTATCACCTACTTTGCAGGAAAGGTTGGCGGAAATATTGAAATCGCAGAATGGATTCGGAATACCAATACGTATCATTTCCGAGAAGAATCCAGAATCAATGTCTATTTTGGACGTAACCTTTTATTAAAGGGATGCCGTGCAGATGCACGTAGTTCAGTACCGGCATACCAGACCGCAATAACGGATATAAACGGTGAGATTTTAATCGCACCGGGCTGCAGTTATGTGGCAGAGCTTACATCGCTTATTTTGGGGGAAAGCTTTGCAGCAGCGGTATCAGCAGAATGGTGGGAGGAGCCTGTCAGATAAAAGGGCATGAGAAAGCAGCTGGCGCACGGGATTTAGAGCGTGTGCCAGCTGCTTTCTCATATCCTGAAGAAAACATACCAAGAAATAATATCCGGATTATTTAAGAAAGAATGACATACCAGTCAGCCTGGGTGACAAACTTCTGGCAGCTGTCTCCGATTGTTTCTAAGATAAAGCTGAAGTGAAAACAGTTATGATCACGTTCTACGGCGAGAAGGCTGTCCCGGTAGCCCGGAATGGATTTGGATGCTGTATTTGCAAGCGTATAGGTCTCAATCCCAGGACAGATATCATCTAGTTCCACCGGAACATAGATGCTTAAGTTTAAGAGATAATCTTCACAGTCCGAACAGAAGGTGGAGAGAAAATAGGTCACCTGAAAGATGGAAGAGGCGGAAGAATACCAGACTTTTGGCCGACAGCCATCTGACTTCGAGCGTTCTTCAGGCTTCTCATAATCTACAAGCAGTTTCTGAATCTGTACTTTTCCGGTATGCCTTGTCAGATCCTCTTTTATCAAGGCCTCCATTTTTCCGGCAACGCATGTGCCAAAGAAACTCTGGTTTATCTTAGCTTTTATTCTAATGTCTGCAGATCGGGCATGATGCAGTTCTCTGCGGAAGACGTAGAGAAGATTATGTCGTTTCATTTTGGATCCTCTATCATTGTTCTTATTACTTATATATTCAGCGGAAATATGAATGTGCAGATTAAAATTCGGGACAAAAATAAAATAAATTGAAAAAAGTACTTGCATTTTTATTTTCTCTATGATATACTCAAAAACGTATTCCACAAAAATAAATATTGGGCTATCGCCAAACGGTAAGGCACTGGATTCTGATTCCAGCATCTCAAGGTTCGAATCCTTGTAGCCCAGCTTATTAAGACCTGAATGAGTATTCAGGTCTTTTTTTGATTTACAGGAAAGCATAGGACCTCTTATACTCTGTTTCAAACTTAATTGGCATGAAGCTAGATTCTTCTAATATATTGTAGTAATAGTCATTTAGGAGAGATTATGAAAAAAGCAGATGCGAAGAAAGTAGTTGGAATTCTGTTGCTGTTTGCACTCATGTATTTGGCAGGAGCAGGCATTGCGAAGACCGTACAGCTTGTGCAGGAAAGTGTTGTGCAGACATCTTCAAGCGGAGAGAACTGGGGACTTTCCTTTCAGCAGGAAGGGGAAGCGCCGGTTGCCAATGCGACTGCCGATGAAATGAAGAAATACGATGCCTACTATATCGATCAGTCAGGAGAAAAAGTAATCTACTTGACATTTGATGCCGGTTTCGAGAATGGGAATACAGCCCCGATTCTGGATGCACTAAAAAAACATAATGTGAAGGCAACTTTCTTTTTGGTAGGAAACTATCTGAGAACAAGCCCGGATCTTGTAAAAAGGATGATAGCGGAAGGACATACGGTGGGAAACCATACCGAGAGTCATCCAAATATGTCAAAGATAGGAAACATGGAAGCGTTCAAAAAGGAAATAGGAGGATTGGAGACGCTTTATAAAGAGGTGACAGGGGAAGAGCTGGTAAAATTGTATCGTCCGCCTCAAGGAATTTATAGCACTAAGAATTTAGAGATGGCAAAGGAACTGGGATATAAGACGATATTCTGGAGCCTTGCCTATGTGGACTGGTATGAAAACAAGCAGCCGACGAAGGAAGAGGCATTTAAGAAACTATTAGGCAGAATCCACCCGGGCGCTATCGTTCTTTTGCACAGCACCTCAAAAACCAACGGGGAGATCTTAGATGAACTGTTAACCAAGTGGGAGGAAATGGGGTATACGTTTAAGCCGCTGACGGATTTGGTACAGAGTGAGTCGCAATCCTAGAGCACAAAAGGATAAAAAGACGTTCTTTCACCGGATGGCTGTATGAAAAGGTCAGACGGGAAAGAACGTTTTTTCATTAATTAAGGGAATTCTGTCAGAAAAAATATAAAAGGACACAAATATATGTAAAAAGGTGAATAAAAAATCAAATAATAGACAAAAATGTAAAAATATGATAAAATAATGCTGTAAAACTGTATATACAGATGGAGGAATCAGAATGAATATTTTGATAAAAAACAGAGCAGGGAAAAACAAGAGTGTTCAAAGTTTCATGGAACATCCGGACAGACAACAAATGATTCATGTTTTAAAGCAGGCTTTAAACGGAACATATGAGCTTGTAGATACAGAGCAGATGGAAGACAAGGAACTAGGTGAAGTGTATAATCAGTTTTTGACAAAGATGCTAGATACTAATAATAAATGTGCAATACGCCTTAATGATGCAATGAAGGTGGTAGGAAATACGGATTTAGTGGATAAGATGCTAAATTCTGTAGCTACCCAGAGTACAGCGCTGGACGGAATGAAGTCAACCAGCAAGGACTTAGGAGATGCGATCACAAACATATCCTCCGTCATGCACGATATTACCAAATATATCAGCCATGCAGTGGATGTTTCCAAGGTAAGTATGGATAACATGAGCCAAAGCATGGAGGTTGTAAATAAATCTTATGATGATATCAACCGGATCAATGAGATGGTGCAGGCATTTAAAGTCAACACCGGAAAGATCAATGAAATCATCGATATTGTAAAGTCAATTGCCGGACAGACCAATCTTTTATCTTTAAATGCCTCTATTGAAGCGGCAAGAGCGGGAGAGGCCGGAAAAGGGTTTGCAGTAGTTGCGAATGAAGTAAAGAATCTTGCAGACAGCACAAGAAAGTCAACGGATGATATCGCTTCTTATATCAGCAGACTGCAGGCAGATATTGACGAGCTTGTTATCACGATCAATCAGACATCCAGTCAGATTAATGAAGGAAATAAAGGTGTGCAGCAGTCCATTCAGGATGTACAGGGGATTTATGAATCCATCTGTACGGTAGATGCGGATATTGAGAAGATCGCAATTCAGGTAGGGGAACAGGATCGCGCAACCACCAAGTTCATCGAGATGATCGATGAAGTAGCAGATGAGTCAGATAGTCTGAAAAACTGCTGTAACGGTGTTGGAAACCTGTTATTTAAAGTCAGCAGATCTGTAGATACAGTAAGAGGAAAGATAGTAAGAGAGAGCGCTTCCTTAAGTCAGAAGGAATGGATTGAGATCTTTGAGGTGGATCATACCATTTATACATGGAGACTGATGAATCGAATCTATGGATTTGAAGAACTGAAGCGGAAGAACGTAGAAAATCCGAATGGCTGTAAGCTTGGTCTTTGGTACAATGGCCTTAAGGACGAACGGATTACGCAGAGCAGATCCTATCAGAAGATGAAAGCAAAACATGAGGAACTACATAGAAAAGGCGTAGAATGCTTAAATGCTGCGGAACGCGGAGATAACGAAGCAGCATTTAAATCCTTTAGGGAGGCATTAGGTGTCTTAGAACAGCTGACCCAGGCATTAGAAGAGATTAAAAATGTCTTGTAATCCCAGTGCGAAGTGAAGAAATTAATTGCAGATATGCTAAGTTTCGACATTATTTTTATAATCCTAGTGCAAAACAGGAGAATAGCTGTTATAATAAATCCTGTGATAAATTTAAAAGCCACCAGGAGGTTACAGGATGGAAACAATCAGTATTCACAATTTAATCAAGGAACAGTATGGCGAATATTTAAATAAAAATATTACGCAGTTAAACATAACTCAGAATGAAGAAGAAGTGTACTTAGAAGCAATAGAATCAAGCAAAGATGAAAATGGCGTAATGAAAGAGGAAGTAAAGAAATTCCGTATGGATTTCGAAGTGAGAGACGGCGAGCGTTTCTTAGATCCTGCCAATAAAGTGGAGATGAACGCGATTAAGTTCATGGAAGAAGCCAATGCATTTACAATCGTAAATATCGCTCCGGACATTTTCAACGATGCTGCATGCGGTGATATCCTTGCAGATTTCGTAATATCCGGTATGGCTAATGAAGAATCTTTATTCTAAGAGGGCCAAAATATTAGATTCTCCTAAAAAGGGGATTGACAAATAGGAGAAAATCCTTTAAGATTCTTAATCGGTGAACTGTTCACAAGAAGAACAGATCAAAGTAAGACGGAATAAAAAATAGGATAGAGCAGATGGGCGGCTATGACAACCCATTTGCTCTATTTTTTTGCGCAGAAATAGTCCCCCTTCCACGAGGCTTTATTTTGCAGCAGACCTGTTTTTCATTCTTTAAGAAAAGGGAGTTTCAATTATGAAGAAGTTTATTCGGAATATGCTAAAGGATCGTGTGTTTTTATCCACATTGATCACGCTTGCCATTCCTATCACCTTGCAGAATTTCATCACCTCATCTTTAAATCTGGTTGATAACCTGATGATCGGTAAGCTTGGGGAGACCGCGATTGCAGCTGTTGGTCTGGCAAATCAGTATTTCTTTATTTTCCTTCTTGCAATCGGCGGCGTAAATGCAGGTGCAAATGTATTTATGGCTCAGTACTGGGGAAAGAGGGATTTAAACAATATTAAAAAGATGCTCGGCATCAACCTAAGCGTTGGTGGGATTACAGCGATGTTATTTGGGTTATGTGGATTTTTATTCCCGCATCAGATTATGGGAATCCTGTCAAAGGATGCAGAAGTAATCGCACTTGGCGCGCAGTATATGAGAATCGTATCCGTAACTACGATGTTAACGAACATCACACAGGGTTATTCCACCGCACTTCGAAGCACGGAGCAGCCAAATGTTCCAATGTTTGCAAGTTTAATCGGCGTGCTTTCCAACGCATTCTTAAACTGGGTACTGATCTTCGGAAAGCTTGGATGTCCTGCTATGGGCGTAGCCGGTGCGGCTATTGCGACTACCATTGCCAGAGTCATTGAGATGTCCTATGTTCTTTACTCGGTATATGGAAAGAAGAATTTAGTAGCATCCGGAATGAAAGAGATGTTCTCATTTGGCATGCCGGATATCAGACGCTACTTTAAAGTATCCACATCTGCTATCCTAAATGAGCTTGTATGGAGTATCGGTATGACCGCATATTCCATGGCATATGCGCAGATCGGGACGAATGCGGTCGCAACCATGCAGATCGCAACGACTTTAAATAATATGTTTGTTGTTATTGCAACTGGACTTGGTGTATCCTCAGCCATTATGGTAGGAAATAAGATCGGTTCCGGAGAGGAAGAGACAGCTCATGACTACTCCAAAAAGATTGCCTTCTTAGCTCCTTTATCGGGCGTTATCTTAGGAATCTGTGTAGCAATCCTTGCACCGTTCATCACAGCACTATTCAAAGTGCAGCCGGCTACCATTAACGCTACCATCAACGTGCTCCGTATTATGGCAGTGTTCGCACCACTTCGTTTCTTTTCGGTCGTGATGATTATCGGTGTTTTCCGAGGCGGCGGGGATACAAGATTCACTATGCTGTTACAGCTTTGCACGGTATGGTTCTATGCGGTACCGTTAGCATTTCTGGGAGCAACCGTATTAGGCTTTAGCATAGAGCAGGTATTTTTCTTAATCTGTACGGAAGAGGTGGTTAAGATCTTCTTTGTAATAAGAAGGCTTTCTTCCGGAAAATGGCTCCGAAATGTAGTAGACGAGCCGGCTGCGGCATAGCAAAAGACAATCGAATCAATTTTTAATAAGAAAAGACTGGTATTTAAAACATCTTCCGGAAGATTTTTCGGTGATTTGTTTTGATAACGGTCTTTTTTTAAAATAGCAAAAAACTAATTTGCTTTTTTTTCTAAAATTTGATAATATAGACTATATTATGACAAACTAATATCCGTTATTAGTTCATACGATACGATACAATATTCCAAAGAGAAAATAAGATAAATTAATCCTAAAGTACATAAATAGCAATGCCTGTTCTAGCCATTGCAAAAAGGAGATATGCTCGTGGAGAAATTATGGAAAGTAGGTAATTTTAATTTCATAACAGAGGAAGAGTATAATGCTGGAATCCGTGATCTGCAAAGAATTAAAAGATGTATGGGACTGTATAATCTAAATACGCCGGAGAATGCATCTACGATGTATGAGGCGTTGCGGCTTCGCCCGGATTTTTTCGAAACGGTAATCGGGGAACAGTTTTTACATAAGCTTGTTACGATCGTGGTAACAGCAGATGTGGATAAACAGCGGAAACTGTTAGACCACAATCGAGAGTATGCAGAGGTGCTCCAATTTATACAAAATGATGCGGTTCCATTTCAAGAGCGCTATAAAGAGGTACTGTCCTTAAACGACACAGATGATTTGCAGACAGTAAAACAGCAGAAGAAAAAGGGGCTGTTTCCAATCTTAAAGGGATTTGTGCGTGGGTTTTAATGAGAATTCGGTTTGACTATTAGAAACCGATAGGATAAGGTGAGAAACTTACAGAGAAAAGAAAAGTTTTCGTTATGCTATTGAAGCATAGCGGGAGCTTTTCTTTTTTTATTGGAATAAAAGGATAGGAGGTGGAAAAAAAAGAAAAGGAATAAATTTACAAAAGCTATATTGACAAAGAACTTTGGCTGATATATCATAACATTATGTAAAATTATGACAATAAAAGAGATAAATTACCAAAAGGGTACGATGGTGTGTCAGGAAAACGAAAGGGGAGAATAGAACAGAAGAATTATTAGCAACACTTATTGTTGAGAGGACAGGGGAAATCAGTGCAGAAGAAGAGCGTCAAGAAAACGAAAGAACAGAGGCAGATATAGAGAATACAGAGCGAGAAGAAAAAGAGATAGGAACTATTTTTTTATATAGGATATGCTCTTACAAGAACTTAATAAGGATCCATTATCTTTTAAATAACCAGGATAGGAGAAGTAATATGAACACAGCAGAGAGAGATGAAATGGAAATTGATTTAAGAGAATTATTCTCAGTATTGAAAAGCAAATTATGGCTTATGATTCTGATCGGACTTGTCGTAGCAGCAGGCGCAGGTGTTGCAACCAAAACGTTAATTACACCGATGTATGAGTCAACAAGCAAACTATATGTTGTTAGCAAATCGGCAGATCTTACTTCACTTACATTAAGTGATCTACAGCTTGGAACCCAGCTTACAAAGGACTATATGGTATTGATAAAAAGCCGTAAGGTAACAGAGAAGGTTATCGAGAATTTGGGCCTTAATATGTCACATGAACAGCTTCTTGGCTGTATGTCGATCAGCAATCCGACCGATACTCGAATTTTAGAGATTACGGTTACCTATTCGGACGCGTACATAGCAAAACAGATAGTAGATGAGATCGCAAGTGTAGCGTCACAGCAGATTTCAGAGATTATGGATATGGCAGAGCCGAACGTAGTGGAAGACGGTGTTGTATCTTTAAATCCGGTAAGCCCGAGCTTAACCAAAAACGTAATGATTGGCGGTCTTCTTGGAGTGTTCTTAGTAGCCGGTATTGTATGTGTCATGTATTTATTAGATGATACAGTGAAATCAACCGAAGATGTCCAGAAATATCTTGCAGTTACCACGATTGGTGTTATTCCAATGGAGGAGAACAAAGGACGTCATGCAAAGAAAAATAAGAAAAGAAGATAAGAGAAGGGAGCTTTCATTATGCAGAAAATTAAATTTGAAAAGCTTGGAGAATTAGACCAGCGTTCCAATGAATCTTATAAGACATTACGTACCAATATACAGTTTTGCGGCAGTGAAGTTAAGACTATTTTAGTAACAAGCACCACACAGAATGAAGGAAAGAGTTCGGTATCTTTTAATCTTGCCAGATCCTTTGCGGAGAACGGAAACCGTGTTATTTTAGTAGATGCTGATTTAAGAAAATCGGTATTAGCCGGCCGTTATGGCGTTTCCGATACATCAGTAGGCCTGTCCTATTATCTGTCCGGACAGAAGGAAATGGATGAGATCGTGAATGCTACCAATATTCCAAATATGGATATTATTTTTGCCGGAAAGGTTCCACCTAACCCATCCGAATTATTAGGAAGCGATGCCTTTAAAAAGTTGCTTGATACATTAAGAAATCAATACGATTACGTTATTATCGATACGCCTCCTCTTGGATATGTAATCGACAGTGCAGTTGTTGCACCAAACTGTGACGGAACCATTATGGTGATCGAGAATAATGCAATAAGCTACCGCGCAGCACAGGAAGTTATGGAACAGTTAGAACGGGTAAATTCCAGAATCTTAGGTGTTGTATTAAACAAAGTGGTGCTGCAGAAGAAAGACAAGTATTATAGTCACTACTATACACGGTATGGGGAAGAGACCAAAAAGAGTCAAAAAAAAAACAAACAATTGACTAATATCGATAAAGAAAAGAAGGAAGTAGAGGAAGTCTGGAACATGATTCGATAATAGTTAAGACACTTTGTTGTCAAATAAAGAGCCATCACTCTCAGTATAGAGGGGGATGGCTCTTTTTAACGGGGGCGCACGAAACATTTGCCTCAGCGGGACAAAGCTACGTTATTCCATGAGTTTTGTCAGATCGTCATGACACCGCCAAACTGGGCGAGATAGTCTTCCAAGTCTTTGTAAGAAGGGCAGTAGAGGCCCACTTTTCGCCAGAAGGACCGGTCATGGTTTAAGTGAAGGAGATGGCACAGTTCATGAATCACGACGTAATCGATCGCGGCAGGATGGGACATGGAAAGGCGATAATTAAAAGTCAGCTCTTTTTTTGAATTGCAGGTGCCCCACGACTTAGGGGAATCTACAATTGTGATGCCAGAGGATTTAACCCCAATGATTCCTTCATAATGGCGTACCCGCTCTTTGACGATCTCTCTTGTTTTTGAGGTATAAAACTGCTTTAGAGCAGAACGGGTCTCTTCTTCACTATCCGGGATGGTGGGAAGAAGATCCTTTAATGTGGCGACACGCCCAAGAAAGAGAAATTTCTCTTCGTCTTCATAGGTTTTCTGTCTGGTGATTACCACCCGGTTTTCCAATCTTTTGTACACATCTAAAATCTGTTTTTTATTCCTTTTTACAAAAGCGAGGATATCTGCTTCTGGTGTTTTCTTTGGGACTTTTGCCGTAACAAGTCCTTCCGGTGTCACATCAAGAACCATTTTCTCACGCTTGCCGTACTGGACGGTCACATGAATGGTCCGTTCATCTAGGATAAGTTCCATTTAATGCTCCTTTTCGTCTCGGTTTAAAAGATCTAACAGCGAGTGGCGAAGCAGATAGTGATAGGCTTCGCAAAGTTCCTCACAGCTGTGGGTGTCATCCGTCAGACCCCATTTTTTAATCGTATCTGCAATCATTTTTATGGTTATCTTTTCAAATGGTACAGTCACTACTAGCCTCTTAAAACAGTTTGCTAATTCATGTTTGATCTGATCCTTTTTTGCATCCATTGCATTTTCCTGTTTCTTAAAACATGATTTTATTCATTCTGCTTCAGTGCTCATATTGATACCATTATACCATATTAGCAGTTCAAAATACAATGTAAGCAGAAGCTGGATACAATTTATAGAAACTGTATCCAAAGTGATACAAAATCGGAAAGTGTACGCCATAGGGGCTAGAATATTGTGTAATCAATCCTAAAAGTTTCAAATCAAAACCTACGGTAAGTTTTGAGCAAAACCTGTTCAGTGAATAAGTTTGTATAGAAAAGAATAGATTTTGTTGAGCGGCTTAATTCATTCGGATCGGCAGCTATTGTGGTGGTGACAATCGCAGCAGTGCTTGCCGCAAGTTTCATGGTGTTTAAAAGACAGGATGTCTAGGAAAGAATGGAGTAATTTCAATCCAAATGCAAATACTTTTACTAATTTCAGTAAAATAAAAGATTCGTAAAAGGGTGATAGTGATGGCATATACAAACAGAAGGCTGACACAGGCATATCATGAAGCAAAGGTAAAATATTTTGATGAGAACTCTAAAATTATATTCTTTAGTGACTCTCACCGTGGGGATGACTCCCTTTCCGACGAGTTCATAAGAAATCAGACTCTGATGCTCGGGGCACTTCAGTATTATTACAAGGAAGGCTTTACGTATATTGAAAATGGAGACGGAGATGATCTATGGGAGCATGCTCATTTTAAACATATTCGGGCGGCGCATACCGATATTTTTACGATTATGAAGAAATTCTATGATGCCGGACGGTATATCATGATCTATGGAAATCACAATATTTTTATGCGTAATAGGCTATATGTAAAGGCATATTATTACTACTTTCATGATGAATACAAGGATGAGGATGTGGAGCTGTTTAAAGGGATCAGACCAATTGAGTCTCTTGTTTTAAAGCAGAAAAAGACCGGGCAGGAGATTTTGGTGCTGCATGGACATCAGGGAGATCTGATGAATGATCAGCTATGGTTTGTCAATATGCTATTACTTCGATATTTCTGGCGTTTCATGCATGTGGTAGGATTCAGGAATCCGGCAAGTCCGGCTAAGAATCAGGCGAAACGTCATAAGGTGGAGAAACAGTATACGAAGTGGATTGCGAAGCATCGGATGATGCTGATCTGCGGCCATACCCATAGAATGAAGTTCCCAAAGAAAGGGCAGCTCCCTTACTTTAACAGCGGATGCTGCATCCATACAAAGGGCATCAGCGGTATTGAGATCCAGAATAATGAGATCATGCTTGTGCAGTGGAGAGTGGAGGCGGATGACAGCGGTGTGCTGCGGATCCGAAGACATGTAATTCGGGGGCCGGAGCCGGTTGAGAAGTTTGATATGAGATAATCATAATCTCATCTGCTGGTGTTAAAAAAATAGTACCGTATGGAAACATGGATGGAATATATTACAACCAGGCGGAGTGGAAATAATGCATCTGTTTACTTGACCTAATGGAAAAATTATTGTAAACTATTAAACTAGGGAATAAAAAGAAGCTTAATTGGAGAAGATAATAAGCTTATTTTGTCAGGTCCGTATAAAAAAGATATCAAATTTAGAATCATACAATATAAGTAGATTGGGAAATGAGGTAACAAATGCAAGAATCTTTAAATGAAGAGTATTTGAAGGAATTAAAGGACGTAATGATCTCGGGAGAAGCAGCAACCGGATTAAAGGAATGCTTAAGCTTTTATACAAAACCGAAATTATTAGAAATTTCTACAAGATACGGGATTACAAATTCCAAGCTTAAAAAAGAAGAAATTGTAAATCAGCTTGCTGAAAAGATTGAAGAAGCAGTTCACAATGAATTACAGGAAATCTTTGAAGGCGAAAGAGCAGAAGTAATTGAACAGTTAAAGACGATTTCCATGAAGAAATTCAAGGCAGGGGATGCAGATGTGATTTCTACATTTATGCGTTACCGTCTGTTTGGTTTCCTTTATTTCTTCTTAGATAAGAAAAGTGAAGAGTTCCGGATTGTGATTCCAGATGAGATCAGAACTGTGTTTGAAGCAATTCAGATTGTAAAAAAACCAATGCAGGCGGCACCGGTTCATCCAGCAGCAAGACCTGCAAAAGCTTTAAAAATTGGTAGAAATGATAAATGTCCTTGTGGAAGCGGCAAGAAATATAAGTTCTGTTGCGGACGCTAAGCAAATAAAAGGATAATATAAAAATGGCACAGGGATACGGCACTTTCATAGTGTTGTTACCCTGTCTTTTTTCATTCATAGGAATATTCTCTGAACGTTCTTATGAATGAAAACTCTTGGTGGAATACGCACGAAGCATGTTATAAACTGGCATGCTAAATGAATAACAAACTGGCAGTTTACCAACTGCCAGTTTTCATATACTATCATAAGAAACTAAAAAAGGAGAGAGGAAAAGTGTCACATAATACGCAGAAAAAAATAGCAGCAATCAATGACATATCCGGCTTTGGCAAATGTTCCATGACCGTAACGCTTCCGATTGTCTCCTATCTGAAGGTACAGTGCAACCCCGTTCCAACGTCTATATTTTCCAATCATACCGCTTATCCAAGCTTTTTCTTCGATGATTATACCGATCGCATGGTTCCCTATATGCAGGAATGGAAAAAGCTTGGGCTTAAGTTTGATGGGATTATGTCAGGATATTTAGGCTCAAAAGAGCAGATTCAGATGGTTAAGACTTTTATAGATGAATTTCGAACGGATCAGACAATTGTTCTGATCGATCCGGTTATGGGGGATAACGGAAAGACCTATTCCATTTATACAGAAGAAATGTGTGAAGCAATGAAGGGCTTGGTTCATTATGCGGACATCCTGACACCAAATCTGACTGAGGCATGTATCTTAACGGATACTCCTTATAAAGAGGAGCAGTGGAAGATGAAGGAACTGGTGGCAATGGCAGAAAGTCTTGCCGGTAAAGGACCGGATAAGGTAGTGATCACCGGCATTCGTCAGGGAGATTTCATTGCGAATCTTGTGTATGAGAAAGGAAAAGAATACCGGATCTTAAGAACCCATAAAGTAGGAACCGGAAGATCCGGAACAGGAGATATCTTTGCATCAATTGTAGCGGCTGATGCGGTGAATGGCGTGGACTTCGGCCGTTCGGTAAAAAAGGCCTCCTCTTTCATTAAAAAATGCATTAAGCGTTCTATTGAGCTAGACATTCCAAGGGCAGACGGGGTTTGCTTTGAGGAACTGCTGCATACTTTAAAGATCAATTAAAGAAAGAATGAAAAAGCTGTCAGGAAACGATAGAGAGAATGGGATGAAAACACACCCCGCCATTTATTCGATAAAGTCTTCCGGCAGCTTGTTCTGACTTTTAAACTCTTTTGGAGAGACACCGTATTCTTTTTTAAATGCCCGGTAAAAGCTTGTATAGTCTCCAAATCCATATAGTTCCACAACTTTTGTAAACGGCATTCCGGAAAGGATGCCGTTTTTGCATGCCTGGAGACGTTTGTTTAAGATATACTGGTGCAGGGATATGCCCATGTTTTCCTTAAAAGTATGTGAAATATGATATTTGCTTACATAAAAGAATTCCGATAAAAAATCAAGGGATAGGTCATCGGCCAGATGCCGGTTGATATAATCACAGATATTCAAGTACAGCACATTCCGATATTCAGGTTTGATCTGATTTGCCATATCGTAAGTAATCCGGTTCAAATGAAGCAGGAAGGAAGAGATCATCAGCTGCATGTTCAGTTCTCGGAAAGGCTTGGTCCCGTTTTTCTCCTCAATCATATCTAAGAGTTCCCCCTGAATTTTCTGGTGGGTGATGAAATCCGTGCGAAAACGGTAAAATCGTTTCTCACTCACATAGTCAAAGCTGTAGGAAAAATCATGGGAGCGTCTGCATAATTCATTATAGTATTCTTTACTGATCCATAGGATAAAACGCCGATAGGCTTTATTGGCGGAATTAAAAATTGGGTAATGGGGAATGCCTGGTGGGATCAAAAGATAGTCGCCGGGAGAAAAGGGATAGGAAATCCCATCCACCATATAGGTCACATCCCCCTCCATAAAGAAATAGAATTCATAATAATCATGCGAATGAGGGGATACATGATTTAAGTTCTTGTCATTGTAATAGAAGATCTCATAATCCGGTGCCTGCATATACTGGCGTTTATTAAAACCGGTAAATAACTCCTTTTGCATAGTGTCCCTTTCAGAATATGGTATTTTATTTGTTAAAATGTATAAAAAATATTACGAAAATTAGATTTGTATAGCAATAATAACATAAAAGCGCAAATTTTGCAATGTTGTCAGCAACTATGTCAATGGCTGAATCGGCCATTGTAAGATATAATAACGACATAAACAAACGAAAGAAATTCGGAGGTAACTTATGAAATTATCCTTTAGATGGTATGGTGAAGACGACAAAGTAACATTGCAGAATATCAGACAGATTCCAGGAATGCATTCTATTGTTACAGCAGTATACGATGTTCCGGTTGGCGAAGTATGGAGCAGAGAGAGCATCGCACGTTTAAAGAAGCAGGTTGAAGATGCCGGCCTTGCATTTGATGTGATTGAAAGCGTTCCGGTTCATGAAGATATCAAGTTAGGAAAAGAAACAAGAGACCGTTATATCGAAAACTATTGTGAAAATATCAGACGTCTTGGTGAAGCCGGCGTAAAGTGCATCTGTTATAATTTCATGCCGGTATTTGACTGGACAAGAACACAGCTTGATCATGTGTTGGAAGATGGTTCTACCTCCTTAGTATATTATCAGGAACAGGTTGATCAGGTAAATCCATTGGAAAGCGACTCTGACTTAACGCTTCCGGGATGGGATGCAAGTTATACAAGAGATGAGTTAAAAGCAGTGGTAGCACAGTACAATGCGATGACAGAAGATGATTTATGGAATAACTTACAGTACTTCTTAGAAAAAATCATTCCGGTTGCGGCAGAATACGATATCAACATGGCAATCCATGAAGATGATCCTTGCTGGTCCATCTTTGGTCTTCCAAGAATCATCACATGTGAAGAAAACCTGGACCGCTTCCTAAAGTTAGTAGATGACAAACATAATGGTATTACCTTATGTGCAGGTTCTTTAGGATGCTCCAATCAGAATGATGTAGCAAAGATGGCAGCAAAATATGCTGCAATGGGAAGAATCCATTTTGTTCATATGAGAAATGTGGCAATCTTAGAGAATGGATTTGAAGAAAGAGCACATTTATCCAGCTGTGGATCCTTAGATATGTTTGCGATTATGAAAGCGCTTTATGACAATGGATTTGATGGCTATGTAAGACCGGATCACGGACGTATGATCTGGGGAGAGACAGGCCGTGCCGGATATGGTTTATATGACAGAGCACTTGGTGCAACTTACTTAAATGGCTTATGGGAAGCAATCGATAAGATGAGTAAATAATAACGAATAGAAAGAGGATACGATTATGGGTTTAACATTTGGAACAGACTTAACAGGAAAAGTGGCAGTAGTAACCGGAGCAGGCGGCGTATTATGCGGTATGTTCGCAAAGACATTAGCAGAAGCAGGCGCTAAGGTAGCATTATTAGATTTGAATGAAGACGCAGCAAGAGGCATTGCGGATGAAATCGTTGCAAATGGCGGTGTTGCAAAGGCATATAAGGTAAATGTTTTACAGAAGGATAACTTAGAAGAAGTACATGCAAAAGTGTTATTAGACTTAGGCCCATGCGATATCCTGTTAAATGGTGCAGGCGGCAATAATGCAAGAGCCAACACAACAAAGGAATACTTTGAGATGGGGGATATCGAAGCAGATACCGTAAGCTTCTTTGACCTTGACCAGAGCGGTGTTGAGTTCGTATTTAACTTAAACTTTATCGGAACTCTTCTTCCTAGCCAGGTATTTGCAAAGGATATGATTGGCCGTACCGGATGCAATATCATCAATGTATCTTCCATGAATGCGTACACACCACTTACCAAGATCCCTGCATACAGCGGTGCTAAGGCTGCAATCAGCAACTTCACTCAGTGGTTAGCGGTACACTTCTCCAAAGTCGGTATCCGTGTTAACGCACTTGCACCAGGCTTCTTTGTAACAAAACAGAATGAGAAGTTACTATTTAATGAAGACGGCACACCAACGGAAAGATCTAAGAAGATCATCGCAGCAACTCCAATGGGACGTTACGGCGAAGCGGAAGAATTAAACGGTACCTTATTATACCTGATTAATAACGAAGCAGCTGGTTTCGTAACAGGTGTTGTAATCCCAATCGACGGCGGATTCTCTGCTTACTCCGGAGTATAAAAGGATTAGGGATGGAGGGCTGAGGAAAGAAGAGTCTAGGAGCTGATTCCATTCCGAATGTTCGGATTCGTGAGCAAAAAAATGGCCCTTGTTCTTTGGCTGGCAGACAGAAAAAATACTGACTGCCAGGTAAAGAACAAGGGCTGTTTTTTATTATTTATTTTTGAGAAGATGCTCTGTAATCTCCTGAGCATTTTTTGTGCAGCGGCG
>SVEB01000026.1 GCA_015057635.1 Lachnospiraceae bacterium
CTATGAAAGACTGGGCAATTGAAAGAGGGGCAACACATTATACTCACTGGTTCCAGCCTATGACAGGCATTACTGCTGAAAAGCACGACTCCTTTATTACACCGGCAGAGGCTGGCAAGATTATGATGGAGTTCTCCGGAAAAGAATTAATCAAAGGTGAACCAGATGCTTCTTCTTTCCCATCTGGCGGATTAAGAGCTACTTTTGAAGCAAGAGGCTATACAGCATGGGATTGTACCTCACCTGCTTTCTTAAGAGAAGATGCAGCAGGCGTTACGCTTTGTATTCCAACTGCATTCTGTTCTTATACAGGAGAAGCGCTTGATAAGAAAACACCGTTACTTCGTTCCATGGAAGCAATCAGCAAGCAGGTAGTGCGTATTTTAAAATTATTCGGTCATGGCGATGTGACAAACGTATCCTGTTCCGTAGGTGCTGAACAGGAGTACTTCTTAGTAGACAGAGAAAAATACCTAAGAAGAGAAGATTTAGTGTTTACAGGCCGTACCTTATTCGGCAGCATGCCTCCAAAAGGACAGGAATTAGACGATCATTATTTCGGTTCCATCAAAGAACGTATCGCTGCATTTATGAAAGAGTTAAACAATGAACTCTGGAAGCTTGGCATCTTAGCTAAGACTCAGCATAATGAAGTGGCACCGGCTCAGCATGAGATTGCACCTATTTACACTACAGCAAATATCGCAACTGACCATAATCAGTTAATTATGGATACAATGAAGAAAGTGGCAACCCGTCATGGTCTTGCATGTCTTCTCCATGAGAAGCCATTTGCAGGCGTAAATGGTTCCGGTAAGCATAATAACTGGTCTATGGTAACCAATACAGGCAAGAACTTATTAGAGCCAGGAAAGACTCCTCATGAGAATATCCAGTTCTTATTATTCCTTGCAGCTATCTTAGAAGCAGTGGATGTACACGCAGATTTATTAAGACTTTCCGCATCCAATCCGGGAAATGATCACAGACTCGGTGCAAATGAAGCGCCTCCAGCTATCATTTCCGTATTTGTCGGCGAACAGTTAGGCGATGTATTATCTCAGTTAATTGAAACAGGTGAGGCAACAAGCTCGAAACAGGGCGGCAAGCTAAGCACCGGCGTACATACGCTTCCAGAATTGAAAAAAGATGCTACTGACAGAAACCGTACTTCACCATTTGCATTCACAGGCAATAAGTTCGAGTTCAGAATGGTTGGCTCTTCTGCATCTATTGCAGATGCAAACGTTGTATTAAATACAATTGTGGCAGATGTGTTATGCAATATGGCAGACGAGTTAGAAAAGGCAGAAGATTTTGATTTAGCCGTACATGATTTAATTAAGAAGACCGTAACTGAACACCAGAGAATCGTGTTCAACGGAAACGGTTATTCCGAAGCATGGGTAGAGGAAGCAGCTAGAAGAGGACTTCCAAATATCCGTTCTATGGTAGAAGCGATCCCTGTGTTAGCAACAGAAAAATCCATTGCTTTATTTGAAAAGCATAAGGTTTTCTCTGAAACAGAGTTAAGAAGCCGTGTGGAAATCAACTACGAGGCATACTCCAAGGCTATTAATATTGAAGCGAAGACTATGGTTGAAATGGCTTCCAGAAAGTTCATTCCGGCTGCTATTAAGTATACAAGCGAGCTTGCAGGTTCTATTAATGCGGTTAAGATGGCTTGCCCAGAAGCAGATCTTTCTGTTCAGACAGAGTTATTAGTACAGACTTCCTCTTTATTAGCTGATGCTAAGAAGGCTCTTACTGCTTTATCTGCAGTGATCGCAGAAGCAGGAGAGAAAGAGGAAGGCAAGGAAGCAGCTGAATTCTTCCACTTCACTGTATGCCCATCTATGGAAGCTTTAAGACGTCCGATCGATACCCTCGAAACGCTCGTCGACAAGTCCCTCTGGCCAGTACCAACTTACGGAGACCTGCTCTTCGAAGTCTAATATGAGAAAATTCCCTCGTGCGTTAGTCGGCGGCGTGAGGCAAGCGTTTGGCGATGTTCGGACGCAGGACGGATAAAGACGCAAAAATCCCCGATTATCAGACATTTAAAAGACAAAATATCTGATAATCGGGGATTTTTGCGTCTTGTTCTAGAAACGGAAGGAATGCAAAAACGAATGGTTTATGGTAGGGTGAAATAATGAAAAAGAAAAAAATACAATTTTTATATATTTTTCCGCACATCGGTAAGAGGTGGGACGTTATACATAGTGAAAGGAGGAATTCTGATGGCATTGGATATGGAGGAGCAGTATGACCGGATTTACCGCTACTGTTATTTTAAGCTTAAAAATGCATATTTGGCAGAGGATGTTACGCAGGAGACCTTCCTTCGGTTTCTGGAATGCGACAATTATAAGGATGCTGGACGGCCGCTGGCGTTTTTATATACGGTTGCCAGGAATCTGTGTGTGGATGAGTTTCGGAAGAAACGGATGGAGCAGCTTCCGGATGAAATGCCAGGAGATAATGAGGAGGATGCAATGGTGTGTTCTCTGTCCGTTCGGATGGCAATGGAACAGCTGACAGAAACAGAACGGGAGATGGTCTTATTAAGGTATGTGAACGAGGTACCGGTTTCTGTGATCGGAGCGATGTACCAGATGTCTAGATTTGCTTTGTACCGGGAAATGAAACGGATTTTAAAGAAGCTTGAAAGGGGGATTTCAGATGAGACAGGAAAGAAAGGATGAACTGAAGCTTTTTTTTGAGGCACCAAAACCGCTAAGAAAGCGGGAGTTTTTACGGAAGATGAAACCGCAGAAGATTAGCATGTTACAGATGATGAAGGTGCAGGTTTCGTATTTGCCAAAGTGGATCTGGGTTTTCTCGGTAACTGTTTTTTTAGGAGCAGGAGTGGCAAGTCGATTTGGAGCAGAACAGATGCTTGGAGCGGTTTTTGCAATGATTCCATTTTTAGTGATGGTTACGGTTGCGGGAAGCATTCGCTCGGTTTTATATGGCATGAGCGAACTGGAGATGACGGCACGCTTTTCTTTAAAGAGTGTGCTTATGATCAGAATGGAGATTTTAGGAATAGAAAACTTAATTCTGCTGATTGGAATAGCTTTTTTAAGCGGAAGCGGAATATTACGGAATATGCTCTATATGCTTTTGCCTTATCTTATGACAGCCGCAGGAGGCTTTTTGATTATGAGAAAGTTTGCTTCAAAGGAAGGAACTTATCTGTGTGCAGGTTTCTCAGCAATGATCAGTCTGATTCAGCTGATTGGATTTGAAAAGTATCATTGGATTTACGAGGCAAGATATATTGGAGTATGGGGGATGGCAGTAGCAGTGTTTTTCTATTTGACGATGCGGGAAGGCTATCGGACCATTAAAATGGCGGAGGGATTGGCATGGAGTTAGTGGTAGATCGATTAACAAAACAATATGAGAATAAGATCGCGGTTGACAGGATCTCACTGCGGTTTCACAAAGGGGTCTATGGACTGTTAGGTGCAAATGGTGCAGGAAAAACGACTTTTATGAGAATGCTTTGTGGGATTTTGAATCCGACAGGGGGGACGATTTCATTTGATGGAATTGATGTAAAGAACGAGGAGTATCGGGATGTACTTGGATATCTTCCACAGGATTTTGGATATTATCCGAACTTTACGGGAATGGATTTTCTTCTTTATATGGCAGCATTAAAAGGACTTGGAAAACGACAGGCAGTAAGAAAGGCAAAGGAGTTGTTAAAACTGGTCTCGCTGGAGGATGCTGGGGGAAAGAAAGTGAAGACTTATTCTGGTGGCATGAAACAGCGTCTTGGAATCGCGCAGGCACTGCTAAATGATCCTAAAATTCTAATTCTTGATGAACCGACAGCAGGACTTGATCCGAAGGAGAGAGTACGGTTTCGAAATCTGATTGCGGAGCTTGCAAAGGACAGCATTGTGATTTTATCCACGCATATTGTTTCGGATGTGGACCGGATCGCGGATCATATTTTGATGATGAATCAGGGACAGTTGGTATTTCAGGGGACAAGAGATGATATTGAGGGGGATTTGGAGGAATTCTATATGAAAGAGTTTGGAGGTGAGGAGCAATGAAAGGAATGGGTGTGCTAGTACAGTTTGAGATTAAGAAGATCCTGAGAAAGAAAAGTACCTGGATTACGCTTACTTTGCTCATTATCTTCCAGCTTGTTTTAAGCTGTTCTAACTATTTCGGGTCTATGTATGTGAACGGAGAGTTTTTAGAGACTCATGCAGAGGCGATTTCCATTGAACAGAAAAATGGAAGGGCATTGTCAGGAGAAAAGATTGATTCCAAACTCCTTTTAAAAATGCAGGAAGCATATGCACATATTAAGGGGCAGACATCAGAGGAATATTTGGGAACGGATACGTATAATAATGTTGTGCGTCCTTATGGAGGCATCAAAAGGACGGTTGTAAGCATCACGTCTGAGGCGGGACTTGATTTCTTGACGGTTCGGGAAGAAGAGTTTTATCAGGCAAGAAAAGATGTGACAGCAATGTGGTGGGAAGCAAACCGGTTGACGGAAGGTGAGAGACAATACTGGATGAATGAAGAGGAGCATCTTTTAAAACCATTTGTATATCAGTATGCAGATGCGTATGACAATCTGCTTGAAATGACCGGCAGCTACATAATCTGCATGCTGGTGACGTTCTTTCTTGCAGTCTGCATAAGTGGTGTCTTTGCAGAAGAACATGTAAAAAGAACAGATCAGCTTATTTTATGCACGAAGAATGGAAGAAGGAAACTTTATTTTGCCAAATTGATAGCAGGAGGCATTATAACGTTTGGGACGACGGCTCTTTTCGTAGCAATTGTCATAGGATGCAATTTTGCCATTTATGGAAGTGATGGCTTTACGGCTATGGTGCAGGTTGTATGTTTGCCATGGTATTCCGGAAATATGACAATGGGGCAGGCATTTCTTATTCTGACAGGACTTTTGTTTCTAGCCCTAATTTTAATCGGGATTCTGGCAATGGTTCTTGGAGAATTACTCAAAAGCAGTATGGCGGCAATGGCGATTCTGATCGCTGTTACATTCTTGGCAAGAATCATATCCATCCCTTATATGTTTAGAGGTCTGTCGCATGCATGGAATTTCATACCGATCAATTTATTAAAGGCGGATCAAGGCTTTTTTGATCCAAGACTTATTTCTGTATTTGGAGTATTTCTTACAAACTGGCAGTTTGCACCGTTTTTATATCTGACACTCGGAATTCTGATTGTATTTATCGGAAAAGGTGCATACTGTAAGTGTCAGGTTAAGGGAAGATAGGGCAAAAAACTCAATTTGAAAAAGTAAAATATAGGGCGCGCAGAAAAATCACTTGCAAAATAATCAATTTTCGGTAAAATAGTAGTAGCGTGAGCGGGCAGATGGGTAAGATGGCTTTGCTCAGAGAATGTATGTTTAGATAGAAATTTAAGACCCAGAAAGAGAGCGCGGCAATCGGGATCTCTTTGAAGAAAGGCTAGGTATAAATATGATTCAAGCAAGTAATGTAACACTTAGATTAGGCAAGCGTGCTTTATTTGAAGATGTTAATATCAAATTTACAGAAGGCAACTGTTATGGTTTAATTGGTGCGAATGGTGCTGGTAAATCTACATTTTTAAAGATTCTTTCCGGACAGATTGAACCAACTAAGGGGGATATCATTATCACTCCAGGACAGCGTTTATCTTTCTTACAGCAGGATCATTATAAATATGATGCGTATGATGTTTTAAGCACTGTTATTATGGGTAATAAGAGACTTTATGATATCATGAAAGAAAAAGATGAAATCTATGCAAAAGAAGATTTCACAGAAGAAGATGGTATCAAAGCAAGTGAATTAGAAGGTGAATTCGCAACATTAAACGGTTGGGAAGCAGAATCTGATGCAGCGACTCTTTTAAATGGTCTTGGTATTGAGACTGATTTACACTACAAGATGATGAGTGAACTTGATGGTGCAGAAAAAGTCAAAGTATTATTAGCACAGGCGTTATTCGGTAACCCTGATATCTTACTTCTAGATGAGCCTACTAACCACTTAGATTTAGAAGCGATCCGCTGGTTAGAAGAGTTCTTAATTAACTTTGATAATACGGTTATCGTGGTATCCCATGACCGTTACTTTTTAAATAAAGTATGTACTCATATTGCGGATATCGATTATGCTAAGATTCAGCTTTACGCTGGTAACTATGATTTCTGGTATGAATCAAGCCAGTTAATGATCAAACAGATGAAAGAAGCAAATAAGAAGAAGGAAGATAAGATCAAGGAATTACAGGAATTCGTTCGTCGTTTCTCTGCGAATGCTTCTAAGTCCAAACAGGCTACTTCCAGAAAGCGTGCTCTTGAAAAAATCGAATTAGATGAAATCCGTCCATCAAGCAGAAAGTACCCATATATCGATTTCAGACCAAATCGTGAAATCGGTAATGAAGTTTTAACAGTAACCAATCTTTCTAAGACAGTGGATGGCGTAAAGGTTCTTGATAACCTTTCCTTTATCATCAACCGTGGTGATAAGGTAGCGTTTGTTGGTTCCAATACAATCGCAACTACTACTTTATTTAAGATCTTAGCAGGTGAATTAGAACCAGATTCCGGTGAATTCAAATGGGGTATCACAACGACTCAGGCTTACTTCCCTAAGGATAATACAAAGGACTTCTCTGGTGAAGAAATCATTGTTGACTGGTTAATGCCATACTCTCCAGAAAAGGATGTTACTTATGTTCGTGGTTTCTTAGGCAGAATGTTATTCGCAGGCGAAGAAGGTGTAAAACAGGTTAAAGTATTATCCGGTGGTGAACGTGTGCGTGTTATGTTATCCAAGATGATGATCATGGGTGCTAACGTTTTAATCATGGATGAACCTACTAACCACCTTGATATGGAATCGATTACTGCTTTAAATAACGGTTTAATCAAGTTTAGCGGTGTATTATTATTTACTTCTCAGGATCATCAGTTTATCCAGACAACTGCTAACCGTATCATGGAAATTACAGATAACGGCTTAATCGATAAGATCTCCACTTACGATGAATACCTCGATAGCGATATCGCTGCTCGTAAGCGTCAGGCAGTATCTGTTGTTACAGAAGACTAGTTAATTGGATGTCTGTCCACCCCACTGTAAGAGAGAGGGTGGCAGATGTGCATGGATAGTTCCGTGTTCGTTACAAGCTCGGACAGAAATGTAAAAATCCTCGATTATCAGACATTTATAAAATAAAATGTCTGATGATCGAGGATTTTTTTTCGTTTCTGTCCGCCTTGATTCCGGACACTGGGACTATCCATGCACGTTTGCCATCCCTGCCTCTTGCAGTGGGAGACGAACAGACATCCGTCCTTGCAGGGGATAGCAAGAATCACGGCAAGAGACGCGAAGGGAGTGAGAGAAGCAAGAAAGGCGAGGAGATCGAAAAGAGAATGAAGGGCGCGAGGAGGACAGCAGGTGAGATGGTGGAGCGTGGGGAAAAATCAAGGCGTCTATGGAGGAAAAAAGGTAGGATGTTTGATCATGAAGACAAAATAAAGATAGCGATGAAGGAAGTCAGGTAAGATGTTGGGGAATAAAGAGAGAACAGAGATGTTCAAGGGAAAAAGGAGGAAAGTCAGAAGTGAGATTGGGGAGCATAGTAGGCAGTGAAATTAGAAGGATAGATAGAATTTAGAATGATAATGGGGAGAAAGAGGGAAAAGAAAAAAGTGCTATGGGAGAAAGAAAAAAACAGATGTCACATAAAGTCGAAATGCAGGGAAGACATGCGGTGGCCTTCCATAAAATACATTGACTTATTACGTATTAATGGTTAGAATAGTAAGAGATATATTAATTTAGAAAATCATAAAATTATGTGACGGATATAAAATTTTTCAATAGATTAAACATAAACTTATCTTTTGTAAACTTAGAAAAAAGGTACAGGCTAGATGTGTTGGAACGGAGGTAAGAATGGCAGGGAAAAAACAGAATATCGGATATTCCGAACCAGCTCTTACATCAGAACTTGGTGTGACAAAGGTAGGAGAGTATTTTGATTTTGTAGTTTCTGTTCTGAATGCAAATGAATGTAAGCTTAAGATATACAAAAGTGGTGAAAGCAAGGCAAGGCAGGAGATTGTTTTAAAAGAAGAACATCGCTTCGGGGCCGTGTTTCGTATCAGGCTGAGGGCGGATGAGATAGAAGGCGACTGTTATGCATATGAGGCGTTTGGCAAGGAGTTTGTAGACCCATATGCGAGAAGGATTGTCGGAAGAGACGTATTTGGCAAACATCTTGGTGAGCATGAGAAGAGACTGGTTAGGGCGGCAATTGATTACGAGACGTTTGACTGGAAGGATGATAAGGCACCGAATATCCCATTTTCGGATATGGTTTTATATAAGATTCATGTAAGAGGGTTTACCAAACATGAATCGTCCGGTGTAAGACATAAAGGCACTTATCTTGGAGTGACGGAGAAGTTAAAATATATGAAGGAACTTGGCGTGAATGCAGTTATGCTGATGCCCATCGTAGATTTTAATGAGATTATGGAGGAAGAGAATCTTTCTTATGGGGTACCGTCTTATACAAACCAGCTGCGTTATCAGCGAAGCGTGGAGTTTCAGAAGCAATCTAATGAAGGAAAGTATAAGGTGAATTACTGGGGCTATAGCAAGGATAGCTTTTTCTTTGCGCCAAAGGCTTCTTACGCATCCGTGCCTGCTAATGTGGAGACAGAGTTTAAGCAGATGGTGAAGGCATTTCATGCAAATGGAATCGAAGTCATGATTGATATGGCATTTCCAAGTGGTATGAGTGCTATTATGATTTTGGACTGTCTGCGCTACTGGGTAAGAGAATACCATGTGGATGGATTTAGAATCAATACGGATATTTCACCGGAGACATTCATAGCAACGGATCCTTATCTTGCAAGAACAAAATTGTTGGCGAACTGTTTTAATCCGGATTATGTATACGGAAGAGAAGTGACGCCGGCATTCAGAAATTTAGCAGAGTATAATGATGGATTCTTAGTGGATGTAAGACGTTTCCTTAAAGGAGATGAAGGACAGGTAAGCCGTGTACAGGAACGTTTCCGCAGGAATGGCGAGAAATGTGCGGTGATTAATTACATTACGGATCATAATGGCTTTACGCTGCATGATCTGTATTCTTATGATGTGAAACATAATCAGGTGAATGATGAACAGAATCGGGATGGGACCGATTATAATTATAGCTGGAACTGCGGCATGGAGGGCGATGTAAGGAAGAAGAAGGTGAAAGAACTTCGTCTTCAGATGATGAAGAATGCAATGTTATTGCTATTCTTTAGTCAGGGAACGCCGATGCTTTTAGCAGGAGATGAGTTTGGCAATACGCAGAATGGGAATAATAATGCATATTGCCAGGATAATGAGATCGGCTGGCTTGATTGGAAGAAGAAAAAGCAGAATACAGAGCTTTTTGACTTTATAAAACAGCTGATTGGAATCCGTAAGGAGCACAGAGTTCTTCATAATACGATTGAATTACGGACTATGGATTATATCTCGTGCGGATATCCTGATATCTCGTATCACGGGGTAAAGGCATGGTATCCGGATTATTCGAATTACTGCAGGACATCGGGCATTATGCTTTGTGGAAAGTATGCAATGGTAACTCCCGGTAAGCAAGACTGCTTCTTTTATTTTGCCATCAATATGCATTGGGAAGATCATGATTTTGATCTGCCAGACCTGCCAAGAGGACATGAGTGGGTGGAATTGTTAAAGACAATCGCACCAGGATATAAGAGTGAGAAGATAAGCAAGTCCAAGAAGCTAGACAGCAAAAAGGAAGATGGTGAAGAGGACGCACAGACACTGATTCGGCGTGGGTTCTCAAGCCGAAAGAAACATATTGTCGTACCCCCAAGATCTATTATGGTGTTTACAGACCATATTGAGGATACACATGAGGAAAGCGTGCAGAGGAAATCCGGAGAAGAGACAGATACTAAAGAGCGGGAAGCACGTTAAGAAAAAGTGTACGACACGATAAGAAGGGAGTTTCATTTGAGTTCATTTGTTTTAAAAGTGATTGCCAGCATTGCAATGTTAATTGATCATATGGCAGTCGTATTCCTGCCATACGGAAGCGCTGGTTATAATATAGGCAGGGGTGTTGGAAGAATTGCGTTTCCTATCTACTGTTTTTTACTAGTAGAGGGATTCTTTCATACTAGGAATTTAAGAAATTATATGATCCGTTTAGGGATCTTTGCGCTGATATCTGAAGCAGCATTTGACTATGCACTGATTCCAAGACCATTTTGGAATTTGTATCAGAATGTTTTTTTCACACTGTTGATTGGATTGATCGTAATCAGTTTTTACGATTATATTATTAAAAAATATCGGGCTCAGCCTGTTATGATGAATACACTTGCTGTAATCACGATTATTGCAGGATGCTTTTTGGCGGTTGCGCTGAAAACGGATTACAGTTATTTAGGCATTCTGTTTATCTTATGCTTCTATATCTATCATAATCAGAAGAAGAAGATGGCGATATGCTTTGTGCTGTTAGTAGGCTTTTTATGCGGAGGCGTACAGTTCTTCTGTATTCTGGCCCTGCCTCTGCTTTATTTTTATAATCAGAAACAGGGACCAAAAGTCAAATATGCATTTTATGCGTTTTACCCGCTTCATTTGTTTGTAATCGGTCTGATTTCTCATCTGATCGCTGGGTAGGCATTGATTTTAGAGCACATAGCAGATGATTTGTTATAGACGTCCGCTATGTGTTTTGTCGTTAGTTTTATCGAAAGAAGCAAAGGAGAGAGAAGAATGATTGCACTTAGGATTCCAGAGGTAAAGCAGTTCATGGCGAAGATTCTGATCCAGAACGTATTTGATAACTTTCTTTTAAAGGAGTTAGAGATGAATACGTTTAATAAGTTTCGTGTGGACGGAAGAATTAATAAAAGCTATTTTAATACCGATGAATTGGAAGCGTTAGGCGGCAGAGAGTATTCGAAATGGAGCGAGGTACGTCCGTTTGTCTTAAGCCTGGTAAAGGGGAATAAAACGCCACTTTCGTTTCATATTGTGCTGCAGCTTTCTCATGAGAATACAGAGGCGATTTTAAGAAGGGCTAACCTGATGCAGTATCTGGATGATATTACAGGACTTTATTTTAATATCCGCTACGAGAATGGGGAACTGACCGGCATTACCGGAACCGGCTTTAAGACGTTCTCCCTGGACAAGACTATCGACCACGAGTGGGACGAGAACATGAAGAAGTTTCTGAAGTATCATGAGATTCCTGTGGAGGTATGACGCACGCAGGTAGGACGTTGATAGATGGAATGGAAGGCAGGATGAACCGAAAGAGAAGCGACGATGGAAAAATGCCATCTTGCATGCGGGGGCAGCTATAAATATCCTATGTTCGGACGCACGAGCGAACAAAAAAGGGTTGGAATCTTTGAATAGCAGACATGAAAGGCATATGTCTGCTATTCAAAGATTCCAACCCTTTTTGTGCGTCGTGAGCCGGACATAGGATATTTATAGCCGCCCCCGCATGTAAGATGGTATTTTCTCACCGCCGTATTTTTCTCGGCTCATCCCGCCTTCCATTCCATCTATCAACTTGCAGATTAGAGTGAGGGAAGAAGGACTTCCGGTATGGATTCCTTAAAAAGCAGGATGATTGACCGGAAGGATTAAAAGAGGAACGTGGGGGGGAGGCAGGGAGAGATATCATGTTTCAAAGGACGAATTTTAGTGTGATTGCTCCTTCCAGTTAAGTGGAATCTGGTGTTTGATGCAGATTCCATCAGGTTGTGGCTGGAACAGGGAAAGGGTTTCGTCGGATAGGGAGAAGATGGTGCGGTCGATGGTGATCGTGCCGGTGACATCTTTACTGTGGGTTTCGGCAATGAGATAGGCGGTATCTGCAAGTGGGGTGATGGAGTCTGGCAGGGTATCAATATCGTAGGTGGTGGAAGCAAGGATCTGATTGTCGGCATTCATTTGAAGGATGGTGGCTTCAAACGGGGCAGGGCATATGGAAATGGTTACCTTGACGGTGGAGGAAACAGAGGTTTCGGTGCCATTTTCAGCTGTGGTTGTAGCGGCAGTTAAGGTTTGACTCATGCTGGTGCCAACCGGCTGTTCCAAACCTGATGAGATTCCCTGACCGCTAAGGGCGTAGACTTCACCGGTTTCTGTCTGGTAGACTGGATTAAAGTAGAAGATTCTCTCTCCGACAGTATTTGTCATATAGAGGGTGCCTTCCAGATTAAGCTGCTCACCGGCATCCGTGGTGCCAACGGAGGTGAATAGATCGGAGATTTTGTCATTGCCTGAGATCGTACGATAGTTTTCACCATCTTTAGTTATAAGCGGTGACATAAAGTAGATGCCGTCGACGTTTTCAAACTGATAATCGGGGAATCCCGTTAGTTCGTTTGTATCGGAATCCGTTGTTTTTGTGGTGACAAGTGTAGCGTAGAGTTTTTTCTCGTATGAGCTGTCCATACTGTCTTGGGTAAGGTGGTTCGTGTTTGAACTGGCTATCATGCTGCCAAAATGATCTTTTAGATAGCTTTCTGTGTCAAATAGGTTCAGGTATTCTTTCGTGATCAGGACACCGATTAACTGATCTTCTTTCTTTTGTGTAGCGGTGGCTGCACTTTCATCGGCAAGCCATACCCCATTCAGGCCGCTTATAAAGATGGCTGCCATAAGGCAAAGCGCGATTATTTTATTCCGTTTCATGTTCTTCCTCCTCATCTAACTGTCCATCAAATTTTAGGATGTCTCCCACATCACACTGCAGATAGTAGCAGATTCGATTGATGGTACCGAACCGGACACCTTTTGCTTTTCCGCTGCGCAGTATGGAGAGATTGGCTTCTGTGATTCCTACCATGGCACAGAGTTCTTTTGAGGTCATACCTCGTTTTTTTAGCACTTCTTCTAAATAGATTCGAATTGCCATAGCTGCCTCCTAGATAAATAAGTCGTTGTCATGTTTGATTTCCCGGCTTTGCGCCATGATGCGGGCGAATAAGAGCAGGCAGAGCACAAAGATAAGGGAGATTAGTGGAATGGATAGCGTGCTGTTTACGTTGCGGATCTTAGATGCAAATAAAATCTGTATGATGTTAAAGCCGATATTGGATATGATCACGGCAATCAGCGTTTTCTTACACCAGTGGGAGAGCTTTTTTGCTGCTAAGACAGAGGCTTCGGAATAGGAATCCGCGTGAATTTGTTTTAGCATATCCTGTGCCAGGAACACGGTCAGGATGGAGAACGCATAAGGGAGTACATCAATTGCAAAACGAAGCACAAGAAATAGATAACTGATAAAAAGGGTATCTTCTGTTCCAATGTTATTCGCACGAAGGGAAGCAAAGGAAGAGAGAAGCGATTGAAAGCCGGATCCGAAGATTGCCCATATAAAGGCTGCATTCAGCACATCAAGAAGAACGAACAGGTAACGGTTTAGTTTTTCGTTATCACTTTCAAAGGAGAGTCTTAGCATGCGCAACAGCAGATATCCGATCAGGATGGACCAAGTGGTGCCTCCTAATATGCTTTTTGCCACGACCGGAGAGTGTGAAAAGAGAGAGGAAAGAAAGAAAATATCATTCCCCGGATTGATCATCCTCTCCAATGTCAGAAATAAAAGGGCAGAAAGGGCGAACAGCATGCCATCTTCTATCTTTCGTTTTCGCTTTTTTGAGATACATACAAAGAGCCAGATGGGGAGCAGGCAGATGGCTGCATAAAGGGTCAGTGCGATCGCATTTCCAAAACGTCCGGAAAGGGACAGAAATCGCAAGAGACGCCCTAACGGTTCGAATGGAAAGGCTAAGATTGTGGTGAAGATGCCGGTTAAGGAAATCTGCACAAGGTTTAGTACCACAAGAAGCAATGCTTCTGATGCCAGTACGATGTAAAGTGACTTTCGTTTCATAGGAACACTCCTTTTTGAGATTATTGTTTTTCGATAATTTGATACCATTATATGGATGAAATTATCGTTTGTCAATAATTTATATGGTAAAATATACAAATAAATCTAGGCAGCAGAATTTGCTTCATCATGTGGAAATCCTAGATAAATATAGGTGTTTAAGAGATTAAGAAAATGTTTTGTTAGCACTCGACTAAAATGAGTGCTAATTTTCTCTTGACATTTGGAAAAGCTAGTATTATAGTTATAAACAGTTAAGAAAATGAATGAAAGGCTGCTTGGGCAGCTTACCATAATATATAAGACAAAGGAGTGTTGAACATGAGTATGGAACGTGGTAGTTTATCCATTAATTCAGAAAATATTTTCCCTATTATTAAGAAATGGTTATATTCCGACCATGATATCTTTTTCCGTGAATTAATTTCAAATGCCTGTGATGCTGTTACGAAATTAAAGAAGTTAGAAGGAATGGGCGAAGTTTCACTTCCTGATGATAATGAATATAAGATCGAAGTAAAGGTTAATCCTGAAAAGAAGACATTAAAGTTCATCGATAACGGTATCGGTATGACCGCAGATGAAGTAAAAGAATATATCAATCAGATCGCATTCTCCGGTGCGACTGCATTTATGGAAAAATATAAAGATAAGGCAAATGAAGAACAGATCATTGGTCATTTCGGTTTAGGTTTCTACTCCGCATTCATGGTTGCTGATCGTGTTGAAATCGATACCTTATCTTATAAAGAAGGCGCAACAGCTGTTCGCTGGGAATCTGAAGAAGGCGTTACATTTGAAATGTCCGATAGCGACAGAACAGAACGCGGTACTGAAATTACCCTTTTCTTAAATGAAGACAGCTATGAATTCTGCAATGAATACAGAGCAAGAGAAGTAATTGAAAAGTACTGTTCCTTTATGCCAGTTCCAATCTTCTTTATCAATGAAAACGCTCCTGTAGAGGAAGAAAAAGAAGAAGAAAAGAAAGAGGATGTTGTAGATGCTGAAGTAAGCGAAGACGGTACAGCAGCAGATGTGAAGGAAGAAAAGAAAGGTCCTGAACCAATCAATAACCCTCATCCATTATGGGCAAAACATCCAAATGAATGTACAGAGGAAGAATACAAGGAATTCTACCGTCATGTATTCCATGATTACAAAGAGCCTTTATTCTGGATTCACTTAAATATGGATTATCCATTTAACTTAAAGGGTATCTTATATTTCCCTAAGATCAATACAGAATACGACAGCATTGAAGGTACTATCAAGTTATATAACAACCAGGTATTTATCGCAGATAATATCAAGGAAGTAATTCCAGAATTCTTACTGTTATTAAAAGGTGTAATTGACTGTCCGGATCTTCCACTTAACGTATCCAGAAGTGCATTACAGAACGATGGTTTTGTAAAGAAGATTTCCGATTACATTTCCAAGAAGGTAGCGGATAAGTTATCCGGTATGTACAAAGTGGAAAGAGAAAACTACGAAAAATTCTGGGATGATATCAGTCCATTCATTAAATTCGGATGCTTAAAAGACGACAAGTTCCGTGAAAAAATGAAAGATTTCATTATTTTCAAGAACTTAGAAAAGAAGTATGAAACTCTTCCTGAATACTTAGAAGCAGCGAAAAAAGATGCTCCTAAAGCAGAAGAAACAGTGGAAGCGGCAGAAGCTTCTGATCAGAAGGACGAGAAGAAGGAAGAAAAACAGGTTGTTTACTATGTGACAGATGAACAGCAGCAGAGCCAGTATATCAATATGTTCAAGGAACAGGGCATTGATGCGTTAATCTTAACTCATAATATCGATCAGCCATTTATTACTCAGTTAGAGAGAGATAATGACAAAGTTCGTTTCCAGAGAATCGATGCGGACTTAACCGAAAGTTTTAAGGAAGAGACTACTGGTGATGATGCGAAAGCATTAGAAGAAAAACAGACGACTCTTACTGAATTATTTAAGAAGGTTTTAAATAAGGATAAGCTTACTGTTAAGGTTGAAAAGTTAAAGGATAGTAAGATTTCTTCTATGATCACTCTTTCTGAGGAAAGCAGAAGAATGCAGGAAATGATGAAGATGTACAATATGTACGGAATGGACCCTACTATGATGGGTACAGAAGAGACTTTAATCTTAAATGCAAACAACAATTTAGTTCAGTATGTATTTGATCATAAGGATGCTGACAATACAGCACTCTTCTGTGAACAGCTTTACGACTTAGCACTTCTTAGCCATAAGCCTTTAACTCCAGAGGCTATGACTCGCTTCATCGAGCGCTCCAACGAGATTATGATGCTTTTAGCAAAATAAAGATTTCTGCCGAGAGGCCGCCCGGTGAGGTGGCTGGGGCATAGATGATTCCAGTATTTTGCTGGGGCTTAAAAATGGACGTAAAAATCCTCGACTATCAGACATTAAAAATCAAGATGTCTGATAGTCGGGGATTTTTTTGCGTCCATGTTTACCTTGAGATTAGATATCCAAAATATTCCGTGTCCGTGCTGTCTTACCTGGAGGCCTCCGGGGAGTTCAGTCACTTCGTGATTGAGGAAGATAGGCGGTGCAGCGGCTGGGGGCAGCACTGGTTTGGGAATCGAGAAATGGATGGACATCAATGCAAAAGTTGGTATAAAATAGGAGAAAAAGGGCTATGGAGGGGATTTGGTGAAAAAGATTAATTCAATCTGGTATGGTGGAAAGGTGATACTGACGGGTGCGATTCTGGCATTCGGAGTGCCGGCTGGGATTGGGATTTTACCCGGAGAATCGAAGATTCTTGAGGTAATTAGGATGGGATCGTTTGTGTTAGGAATGTTGATTTTACTTGGTTTTGGAATATGGCTTGCAATTGAACTTCACCAGGATAAGAGGATTAATGGCTTTTATGATCGAAATAGAAACAGGAAGTTGAAGATTGATGAGGGGATTTATGAATGTCAGGCCTGTGGAAGCCGGAAGGTGAAGGAAAAGGATGAAAGATGCAGTGTGTGCGGTGTACGGTTTCAGAAGTAGAAAGGGAGTGATCTGGGGAGAAGATGAACCGGAGCAGAGAATTTTTGGGGTAACAAGGAGTTTAAACAGCATTATACTACATTTGAGATGACAGCATATCGAGAAGAAGAGGCCAAGGGATTGGCGGATTAAAAATGTATGGAGGAAATAGAGCCATATAAGAAATCATTACGTATAGAGTAAAAGGAAGATTGTCTGACAGAAATTAAAAATTATTTCCGTCAGGCATTTTTCTATGCTTTACGAAAGATTAAGTTAATGCTAGAATGAAAATCAAGTAAAAAACAAGAAAAAATTTACGGAGAGGGTGGGCTTTATGGAGCGAGTTCGTATTGCGAGACGCATTATGATTTTCTGGACATTGTTTATTGGCATCGGGGCTGTGGCTGGATCGGCTGGGATGTTGCTAAAACCGGATGGAAGTATTATGAGCATGCAGGGGCTGCTTCCGTATTTTCAGGTGCTGCCGTTTGCCGATGTATTGTTTCAGAATTTTATTTTTCCGGGAATCGCACTTTTCATTGTAAATGGGATTTCAAATCTGACTGCGGCATTCTTGATTTATAAAAGGAAGAAGGCGGGACCTTATCTTGGATGTTTGTTTGGAATCACGCTGATGCTATGGATCATGATTCAGTTTGTGATCTTTCCTGCTAATTTTATGTCGATTACATATTTTATTTTTGGGCTGTTACAGTTTGCATGCGGACTGGCCTATATTATCTTTTTAAAGCAGAGTGAGTTCTCATTTAGCGAAAAAGCGTATAAGAATATCGGGAAAAAGCCGGATGTATTAGTGGCGTATTTTTCGCGAATGGGATACAGCAAAAAGATTGCATATGAGAAAGCAGATGAGATCGGAGCGGATGTGTATGAGATCACGACACCGGAACGCACAAAGGGCTTTCTTGGATTTGCATGGCTTGGAAGATTCGGAATGCACGGATGGGCGATGCCGATTGATGCAGTAAGCAGGAATATCGGAAAGTATAAGAAGGTTATTTTCGTATATCCGATCCATGTGTTTAGCGCGGCATCCCCGGTTAAGGGATTCTGCAAGGCATGCAAGGGAAAGGTGAAAAAGGCAGAGTATATTGCGGTTCATTTTAGAAAGGACAACGATTATTCGAAATCATTTTCCTGGATGGATGAGGCATTGGGCATTCATGCAGATAAAAGAGAAAGCATCGTATGTAAGTATGGAAATGTGATAAGAAAAAGACAATTCGATTAAAGAAAGGGATAGGACAAGATATGGATTACAGAATGGAAGAGTTAGACAACGAAGCAATCAATGAGTTAGAAGAAATGCTGGATACTTACGATAAGCAGCATATTACCTACCAGTTAAACGGTCAGGTCAGCATTGGCATCAAAAAGGATGGAAAGCTGATAGCTGGTCTTGACGGATGTATGACCGCATTTAAGATCTTCTATGTTTCCACTGTTTTTGTGGAGGAAGCATACCGGGGACTTGGATATGGCACTGCACTTATGAAAGAAGTCGAGAAAAGGGCGGTGAAACTTGGTGCTAATATGATCCGTCTTGATACGTTTGACTGGCAGGGAAAAGGATTTTATGAAAGAGTCGGTTATGAGCAGGTTGGATTTTATGAGAATAAGGAGGATGGTTTCTCGGAGTATTTTTTCTTAAAACGTTTATAGGGGGGAAGAATATTACTTTTTGAAGAGATTGATTACGGTTAAAAAAATTTGTAGAATTCTAGCGAAACTTTGAACTAGATATATAAATTGCCAGCAAAATATATTTACGTATTTTCATATAAGACTGAACCAATACAAGGGAATATAAGCATAAGGGAGGATGAAGGTGGCAAAGCGAGGCAAGAAAGCAGCAAAACGAATAGTGATTGTTCTGGCAGCACTTGCAGGATGTGTGCTGTTAGTGTTTTTATTGCTGCTTATTCGTAGTACAGGAAAGGTAAGGGTGTTTATGGATCAGGAGGGAAATGTGATGCCAAACAGTTTATCAGAGAAAGTGTTTGTTGAAATTAACGGAAGCAGGCAGGGCATGTTTATTCAGTCCGAAAATATGGATAATCCGGTACTGCTGATCTTACACGGAGGACCGGGCATGCCAGAGTATTTTTTGACTGGGAAATATCCGACTGGGCTTGAGAAGAATTTTACGGTTGTCTGGTGGGATCAGCGGGGAGCGGGACTATCTTATGATAAGGATATCAAGCTTGAGGAACTGACTCTTAAGCAGTACATAGAAGATACAATTGCAGTGACCAATTATCTGCGAGAACGATTTTCAAAGGAAAAAATTTATCTGCTGGCTCATTCTTTCGGAACGTATATTGGAATTCAGGCTGTAAAGGAAGCACCGGAACTGTATTATGCTTATCTTGCACAAGCACAGATCACCTCTCAGGTGGAGTCGGAAAGACTGGCATATGACTATATGCTTAAGTATTATCAGGAAAAAGGGGATGAAAAGACAGTCAAGAAGCTTGCCGGTATGGAATATACTTCAAAGGAATACCAGAGAATCCGGGATTCGGTTATGCACAAGGCTGGGATCGGGACAACAAGGGATATGAAATCCATTGAGAAGGGAGTATTCTTAGAATCTCTTTTATCAAAGGAGTATACATTAAAGGAGAAAATCAATATATGGAGGGGAAGGGCGCTATTAAAGCATTCTTCTTTAGAACAGACGAAATGGTCACCGGATTGTGATATTCGAGAAGTAGTGCCGGAAATATTCGTACCGATTTATTTTCTGTCCGGAGCATATGATTATACGGTGAATTATCAAATGGCAAAGGATTATTGTAAGGAGATCATAGCGCCGTTAAAAGCATTTTATACCTTTGAGAATTCCGCACATAGCCCGATGTTTGAGGAACCTGAGCGGTTTAATGAAATTCTGGTGAAAGATGTATTAAACCTGAGCACATATTTAGCGGACGATTAAAAAAGCAGATTGGTATCAAAACAAAGAAAATGAATAAAGTAAACAAAGCAAACAAGGAAATAGTGACACAAGGCAAAAATAAAGGGGAAATAGGGCGGAACGGGAACCTAAGAACCGAAAAATATTTCGTAATTTCATTTCTTGATATTTACCTTAATTTTACTGCGTGATAAAATGATACATGAATAAAAAGTAAAAATATTACGAAACCTGAATTTACATTTTCCTAAAAAAGAAAGAGAAATGAAAGGAAACGCAAAGAATGAGTATAACAGAAAAGATACAGACTAGAAACGCTTTATATCAGAAGTTTGAAGTATTAAAGACAAATCGCAACAAGCGATATAAGTATCAGGAGTTTATTGTGGAGGGTGTCCGCAATATCAATGAATGCATTGAAAAGGGATGGGAAATCGCATCCATTTTATATACGAGAGAGCTGCCACTATCAGACTGGGCACAAACTATCATACAGACGACACATTCGGAGAAGAACTATGAGCTGACTGCGGAACTGATGAGAGCGTTAAGTGATAAGGAAGACACATCGGAATTGCTTTTGGTCGTGAAGATGAGAAATGATGAACTGAATCTCAATGAGTTTTCGAAGAATCCAGTGGTTGCACTGTTTGACCGGCCTTCCAATAAAGGAAATTTAGGAACGGTCATTCGTTCCTGCGATGCTTTGGGGGTGGAATGTCTGATTGTTAGCGGGCATAGTGTGGATATCTATGAACCTGCGGTTATTACATCTTCGATGGGATCATTTTTCAACTTGAAGATTGTCAGAATGCCGGAAAATCAGATGGTATTTGAGTTTATACGGAAAATGAAAAAACAGTATCCGACTTTTCAGGTAATAGGAACAACCGCCCATAAGGAATATCCTCTTTATGAGCTGGATTTATCGACTCCGGTCATGTTTATGATTGGAAATGAAACAGATGGACTTTGTCACGCATTTAAGGATACATGCGATCTGTTAGGAACAATCCCGATGGCACAGACGTCTTATGCTTCTTCTTTTAATGTGGGATGTGCGGCAACGGTTATGTTTTACGAAGCTGCAAGGCAGAGACAGCAGTATGGAGCATTCGATTAAGATCAGTAGTCTGGAATTTTAATATCTGTTATACCGGGCTTTTGACAGTCTAAATAAGTGGTAAGGAGGAAACGCTATGCCGGCCAGTATTACGAAGAATCAGGTAAGTCCTTTTACATTGGAAGATATGTTTCATACGGCATTTCCGGGTGAGGAGATGCGAAGTGTGAATGAACTAAACGAAGGATTTTTTAACGCGGCATATGAGATTGGGATGGAGGGAGAAAAAAGTGTTATCTTAAAGATAGCGCCGCCTGCATCTACACTTCTTATGACATATGAGAAGGATATTATGGCGAGTGAAGTGGACTGTATGAGAAAGGTCAGAAGGATGACCGATGTGCCGGCAGCCAAGATTTTATTTTACGATGACAGCCATACCATATGTGATGCGGATTATTTCTTTATGGAACGGTTGGAGGGAAAAAGCTTTTCCTCCTGCATGGACGGCATGACGGAGCGGGAAAAGAATGCGATTCTTTATCAAATGGGAAAATATACAGCAGCCATCAATCAGGTGACCGGAACGAAGTTTGGATATTACGGACAGCCCGAAAAACAGGGTGAGAATTGGTATGCAGTGTTCCAGAGCATGATACGGGACCTTTACCTGGATGCAGAGCAGAAGGAAGTATGGATCGATATTACCGAAGACAGACTGCTTACGCTGTTAGAGCGAGAGAAAGAGGCATTTTATCCAGTTACGGTTCCAAGGCTCATTCACTGGGATATGTGGGCCGGCAATGTATTTGTACAGGATGGAAAGGTGACCGGAATCATTGATTTTGAACGTTGTTTATGGGGGGATGAATTATTAGAGGTTGGGTTCCGGACCTATGATATACAGAATGCATTTTATGAGGGATACGGAATGCAGCACTTGTCTGGATCACAGAGGATTCGGGCAGAGTGGTATGATATCTATCTGTTCTTAATTTCATGCATGGAAGGCGCTTATCGCCAGTATGATAATCGAGAGGCTTATTACTGGGGAAGCCATATGCTGGCGGAATGGGTAAGAAGAAAGGAAGAACGGGGTGTCATATGGTAACTGCCATACATACCTGATCAATAGGAATGAACAGAAAGAGAAAAATAATCAGAAAACAGCATGGAGGCAATATGTCAAAAATAAAAGTTGGGAGAAAGCGGATCCGCATTCTGGGAATTATACTTGTAATTTTAGCTTTGGGCGCTTTGATATTCTGGTTCGTAATGCGATACCAGATGGGAATAATTCCCAAGATGACACTTAACGAGATGATTGCCTATACGACAAAGGGAAAGGAAGAGGCAAGAATTACGATCGGGACTATAAAGGATGGTCAGGTTACAATCACGGTTTATGGTAAGGATGGAGCGGTACTGCCGGAGCAGGCTTATGATTACGAAATCGGTTCCTTAACAAAAACATTCACCTCTTCCCTGCTTTGTAAAGCAATAGAAGAGGAAAAAGTAGCGTTAACCGATTCAATCGGTTTATATCTGCCTCTTTCCGACAATCCGTATTATCCTTCTTTAAAACGTATTGTTACCCATACATCCGGTTATAAGGGATATTACTGGGAGTGGCAGATGGCAGCCAACTTTTTTCATAGACAGGAAAATGATTTCTACGGCATTTCTGAGACAAGTCTTCTAAAAAAGGTGGAGGCCATTTCATTAAAGGATAAGGATTATTCCTTCCGCTATTCCAATTTTGGCATTTCGGTTATAGGAGCCGTGCTAGAGCAGGTCTATCATAAATCTTACACAGAGCTTATGAACGAGTTTATCCAAGACGATTTAAAGTTACTGAATACGCGGATCTCGGATGGTACGGGAAATCTATCCGGCTACTGGAACTGGGAGGAGGAGGATGCATATCTTCCGGCAGGAGGGCTCATTTCTGATATTTACGATATGTTAGACTATGCCAGAATTCATATGACCGAGCAGATTCCATATCTTGCACTTAGTCATCAAAAAATAGCCGATATTAATGCTACCACAAAGCAGTATGGGAAAATGGGGATTCGCATGGATGCAGCCGGCATCTGCTGGATGATTGATGAGGAAAATAATATTATCTGGCATAATGGAGGGACAAGCCATTTTAACAGCTATCTGGGGTTTGATAAGGACAAACAGATGGCAGTCGTGGTTCTTTCTAATATGGCACCCGGATATCGGATTCCGGCAACGGTAATGGGCGCAAGGCTGATGAAAGAACTTCAAAGCCAGTAAAGAAGGGACAAAACTTTGAGTTAGGAGAATGACTCGCGTCATGAAATAAAGAAAATCACTTAAAAACAGTTACAATCATAATGATAACGGAATAAAATTTTTCATAAAACTCTTTTTAGAATAAGAGATAAAAGCCTTTTTCTAAAGAGAGTTTTATTTGATAGAGCCAATAGCTCAAATGATAGAAAAATGCGGTAAAGCACAAAAGAGAATGACAAAACGAAAAATACATTTTAGCTATGTAGATTGAAAATCAAAAAATCCGATACCAAAGAAGTCGTACTTGCAGGAAGAGTCGATATCTTACACTTTGGAGGCATCATAAAATAGAAGAAAGGACGGGATGAAAAAATGAAAAAGAAATATGAGGACTGCAAAGAGCAGTGGAATACTATTTTTAAAAAAGGGGCCGTCACGGTGCCACAGGTAAGAGAAACTGGCAATAAGACATTTGATGCGGCATTAGATTGGCTGTGTGAGGATACGGAACGGATTTTGGACTTTGGATGCGGAAGCGGAAGTGTTTTATTTTACTGTGCATTGAGGGGGACAAGAAAGCATATCGGAATCGATATGTCAGAAGAAGGAATCGGTCTTGCAATGAAACGGAAAGAGATGATGAAGTGCGGCGAGTATTTATTCCTTGACGGAAGTACAGAACGGCTAAAGGGGTGGAATGATAATTCCATCGATGCAGTGGTGCTTTCCAATGTAATTGATAATATGTATCCGGATGATGCAAAGGAGTTATTAGAGGAGATCAGACGCATTTTACGCCCGGATGGAAAGGCATTAATAAAGGTCAATCCGTATCTGTCTAAAAAGCAGCAGCTGGAACTAAATATAAGCGAGATTTCCGGAAATCTATTGGATGACGGGATGCTATTATGGAATAATACGACAGAGGAATGGAAGAGACTGTTCCATCAGTATTTTACCAGTGTGCAGTATAAGGACGTTTATTACAGAGAATATGATATGCATAATCGGATGTTCTTGGCAAGGAAGGAAGAAGAGCAGGAATAGTGTTTATTGGAATGGATGGAGAAGACGACTGGGGAGGTAAGGCAGAAAAAGTTTTTGTACATAAATAAGCTTATGGGATAAGAAAGGAGGATGACAATGCAACAGTCTATACCCGAATGTATTCAGAAGAAGATTGCAGGTCAGAATTATACAATTGATGAGATCGGAAAATCCGACTCCCAGGTACTCTGTTTTGAGAATATGGTATTAAAGATGGAAGCAGAAGGCGAAAATTCAAGGAATGAGTACAGAATGCTAAAATGGTTGGATAAAAAACTGCCCGTTCCGGAAGTCATTTTTCATAAAATAGAGGACGGCATGCAGTATCTGCTTATGTCAAGGCTTGATGGTAAGATGGCCTGTGATAAGGAGTATTTAGGGTGTCCGAAGGAATTCATTCGTTGTCTGGCAGAAGGATTAAAGATGCTTTGGCTCGTAAGCATAGAAGCATGTCCCTATCAAAATGATTTAAACAATAAGTTTCGTCTGGCAGAGAAAGCGATCGAGGAAGGACGCTGTGAGATGGATGATTTGGAGCCGGGAACGTATGGAGAAGATGGGTTTTCGGGTCCGGAAGAGCTTTTACTTTGGCTTAAGGAGAATCGGCCTAAGGAAGACCTTGTCTTTTCTCATGGGGACTATTGTCCCCAAAACCTCTTTATAAAGGATGGAAAGGTAAGCGGATTTTTGGACTTAGGCAATGCCGGAATTGCGGACCGGTGGCAGGATATCGCATTATGTGTCAGAAGCTTAGAACATAATCTTGGGAAACGTAATGATTATAAAAGACAGTTGTTTCAAGAACTGGGAATAGAACCGGACTGGAAGAAGATAAGATACTATATTTTGTTAGATGAATTGTTCTAGTGTTTTAGTAAAAGGAGGAAGGCAGGATGAAGCATATCGCTCATTACAACACACCAATTGGGATGATGTGCATGGAATCTGACGGAACCGCATTAACGGCACTATATGTGGATCGCAGCTATGCCCAATATCACGAAGACAGCGAAGATGCCATAATGAAACAGGCATATCAGCAACTGATGGAGTATTTTGATGGGAAACGGAAGGAGTTTGATGTACCGATTCATCTGGAAGGTACCGATTTTCAGAAGAAAGTATGGAATGCGTTGTGTACCATCCCTTATGGTTCTACATGCAGTTATGCGGACATTGCAAGAAAGATCGGAAATCCGAAAGCCTACAGGCCGGTTGGAGGTGCTAACAATAAAAATCCCATTATGATTATCGTTCCGTGCCATAGGGTTATCGGAGCAAATGGGAGAATAATCGGCTATGGGCCGGGAATTGACATTAAAAAGAAACTGATCAACTTGGAAAAACAAATGCAAAAGCAAGAACAAAAGTAAAGATAAAAGATAGAATGATCGCTTACGTAAAAGGAGCAAAAAGACTGGGGCTATTCCCCTCTATATAGGATATAACAGGAGGAATAGTCCCAGTCCTTTTATGGTTTTATTTTCTTATTCTTCAAATGCCGGCAGTGTGATGGAAACTGGATTTTCGACAGAAACAGACTGCGAATTGGTTCTTCTTAATGTGACTAAGCCATCCGGAGGAGGTGTAAGTGTGAAAAATGCCGTAATCATCGTACTTCCATCCGTCCCTTTTTCAATGGTTGTGCCGGAATTGGATAAAGAGTGGGACAGACCATTGGAATCTAAGAAGTACTGAGCAAATGGATTATAGACGGAGGAGCCATTTAACAGGAATGCTAATGTGATGGAAGAGTCCTTTTCCTCGATGGAAAGCAGGGTGATATCATTTGGACTTGGAGACATGGTTTTTGCTGCAAGGTCAATGGTGATATACTCCTTTTCCTTTGGAATCAGGGAGATTCCGGTGAGTAACAGTGTTTCGGAAGAGGATTCTTCAAAGGAATCCGCCTCTATAAAAAAGATGGCGGAGGAATAATCTTCTTCATAGTCTGCCCGAATCCGGTCATCCGGAAGCTTTGCAAGAGTGCCATCTTCAGATTTCACTGAAAAATCCATATCAACAATAAAAGAAGCATTTGCATCATCAAATAAAACTAAAATCTCAGTACCGGTTGGATAAGTCTTAAGAGAGGAGATGGTGAATCTCTGCTGTGCTATGGTTTCGGCCTGATTGATGGAATGAAGTATCGGCTTTACAAAATCATGTAGCGTCAGATGAAACGTAAAGGGACCGATTTCATTTAGAATACTGTCAGAAGCGGTATCCTGTTCGGAGAGGGGGGATGAGGCATCTTTTAGAGAAATTTTTTGAAAGGAAACAGTCAGGGTAAGAGACTGCGGAAACTGTTTTCCCTGCCCATCGATTCTCGTCTTTAAAAGAAACAGATGCTTATTTTCCAGCAGGCTGACTTTTGATACAGAGGAGAAGGAGGTGATAGTCTTAATCTCTTTACCCGTGTCAGCATCGGACAGTGTAAGGGAGGAAAGCTTTAGATAGTCATCCTCTTTGGTTAAAATGCCGTCTGGTGGCTGAAAGAAGAAAATAAGATTATGCTCATCTGCAATAACATAGGGAAGAGAAAGAGTAAGATCATCGGATATGGCGGTCAGATTACATTCATTTCGATAACTGCTGTTCCCAGTATCCTTAAAGCCACGTTCAATTAAAAGATGACTTGTAAGTGTATTAAGCCAGGGAACTGAAGAAACCGTATCGGCAAAAGCAGGAATCGTATTCAGTCCGAGCAAAAAGGAAAGGAACAGCACACCAATGCCGGTGATACAGAACGCAGCCCGCTTTGCCATTCGTTTCTCTGAGTTATGTAAGAGAAGGTCACTGACTTCTTTTGTATGGTCTGCAATATCGTGGATGCGGCTCATACCCATAAAGCTATCAGAGTGCACCTCCATATGATCCGCCTTCTCTTTTAAAATTCGTTCTATTTTCTTCATACTATTTTTATGGCAGTATCACTGCCTCCTCCTTTCTGCCCCATTCTATATCCAGTTTATATAGTGCTTTTTGATAAAGCCGTTTTATTACGCGAGGATTCTTGTTTAAAATCATTGCAATTTCTTTATCATTTAATTCACCGATAAATCGAAGATATAAGATCTCACGCTCCATTTCCGGAAGCGGAGATAAAAGATTTATAAATTCATCAAAACATCCAAAGACAGAATCACCATTCTTTGCAGTGGGCTGTGCATATTCCGGGATTTCAGTAGCACGTTTTTTTCGAATACTTAAGCTGAGTGATCGTGCAATTGCAAGAATGAAAGCAGCCTCACTAATAACGGGACTGTAGCAGGAAACGTTGCGCTCAACACGAAGAAAAGTCTCCTGAGCCACTTCTTTAGCTAGAAATGGGTCCCTTAAGATGCATAATGCAATTCGGTATACTTTGGTATGATACTCTTTATACAATGCTTTCAAAGCGAAGAAATCGCCTGAAGCAATCTCCTTGATATAATTCAATTTCCGATCCTTCCTATGTTTCAATCTCTTTATAAGGTATGAGGCAGGGGGAAGAGGTCATGCCTTATATTTTAATATTTTCTGTATTTTGCAAAGGAGTGTTAGAGTTTTATTAGAAGCCGATTAGAAGCGTTGAAAGTAGGAAAATGCTATGATATATTAGGGGTAACGGTGGCCGGTTAGTTACGATGTACTGCATCTGGCCGAGAAGGAAAAAGAATAAGGAAAGAAGAAATGAAAAGAAAGCACAGCCATAGGAAGAAGGCTGAAAGGGAGGAAATAATGGGGAAGAAAACGCGTGCATATACGGAAGAATACGTAAAAATTAATGGGCAGGAGCAGTACCTGTTAGCCTATCCGGCAGAAGAGGAACTGCCGGTCGCATTATTCTTGCATGGAGGTCCGGGATCCAGTGAAGCAGATATTGCCTATTTATTTGCGGATACCTGGAGCACATTATTCACAGTCGTGCACTGGGATCAAAGAGGTGCAGGAAAGACATTGGCAAGGAATCCGAAAGCGAAGAAACCTACTGTACAGCAGCTGCTTCATGATACATATCAGGTCGTACAGCACCTGAAAGAAAAATACAACAAAGAAAAAATCCTGATAATCGGTCATTCCTGGGGGACTGTCCTCGGAACCCTTTTTATCAAAGAATATCCGGAAGAAGTATTAGCCTATATCGGAGCAGGTCAGGTAATCGATATGCAGGAAAATGAGCGTACCGGTTATGAAGCATTAAAGAAGTCCATCCTTCGGGCCGGAAACCAAAAAGACATAAAAGCTCTGGGTGCAATCGGAACCTATCCGCTCAAAGAATTTAATAAGGACATGGAGCGTAAAATCATGAAAGTAAGAAAGCTCCAGCAAAAATACAAATTAGCAGCAGGGGCCACACCAAAGCTTATTATGTATTATCTAAAAAGCCCGGCCTTTCGTTTCTGCGACATCACAAGCATGATCAAAGCCGCTGACTCCAATACAGAAGTCATGGACTTTCTAATGACTTATTCCTTATATCATTTAGGCCGAAATTACGATGTCCCGATTTTCTATCTCCTCGGTGACCGTGACTATCAGACCCCATACAAAATAGCCGAAAAGTATTTTGACACGATCAATGCCCCTTGCAAAGAAAAGTTCATCCTAAAAGGAGCCGGCCATATGTCCATGCTCGACACCCCCGACTCTTTCTACCAGGCTCTTCAGACAGTCATGACCATGTTGTAGCAACTTATGATTTAGGGGGTATCGGACGAAGAGCCGGTGACGCGGGGAGAAAGATGAATCCGTCTGTTCGGACGCGAGACGTACAGTGAGGGGGAGAATCTTCGACTATCAGACAGGAAACCACTGTCTGCTATTCAAAGATTCTCCCCCTCACAGTTCGTCTCGAGCCGGACATCCAGATTCATCTTCCTCCCGCGTCACCGGCTCTTCGTCCGACATCACAATGCGTTTCAAAAGGCGAAACGCATTGTGATGTGGAGACACGATGGCGTAGAGAAAATACGAAAAGTGTGTAAAAAATAAAAGTGTAAAAGTATAGTAGTATAAGAACATAAAAATATAAAAATAGAAGCAAGAGATGAACAAAATTAAAAGTAAAAGAATCGACCTTTTCTCCAATCATCCCATCAAGCAGTTGAAAGCTTGTTTTCGCTGTCATCGCCTTCTGTGTGATCGTCTTTTCATCACCAGTCATCCGTATCCACAATGCGTTTCGGCTTTTACGAAACGCATTGTAATGTCACAGTAAGTGCCCGAAGGGGGCGGCGTCAGAGTCGGCGGCGGATAGAATCCGGGATGTCCGGCTCGAGGCGAACACCATTATGAAAATGTCTTCGACTAGCAGACAGCGTATTTCTGTCTGCTAGTCGAAGACATTTTCATAATAGTGTCCGTCCTCGCGTCCGAACATCTCGGATTCTATCCGCCGCCGACTCTGACACCGCCCCCTTTGGGTACTTACTGTGACATTCTCTAAATCCTACTCAAAATACTTAATAAGTGCCTGAGTTCCTAAGTCGCCGAGGCCCTGGGATTCTAGGGTGCGGTACATGGTGAGGACATCGTGGAGGACTGGGAGGGTAAGGGATTCCTTCTCAGCCTCTTTGGTTGCGATCGCCATATCCTTAATAAAATGTTTGATAAAGAAGCCAGGGTCAAAGTCGCCCTTTAACATACGAGGAACCTGGTTTGTCATCTGCCAGCTTCCTGCTGCGCCTGCGCTGATGCTATCGAGCATAGTCTGCTCATCAAGTCCGGTCTTTCTGGCATAAGCAAGAGCCTCGCAAACCCCTGCAATCGTACCCGCGATCGCAATCTGGTTTGCCATCTTAGTATGCTGTCCGTTGCCGGCTTCGCCTTCATAAATAATGCTTGTGCCCATTGCAGCAAACACATCATGCATACGGTCAAATGCTTCCTTATCGCCGCCTGCCATAATAGAAAGGGTAGCATTTTTTGCACCAACATCCCCGCCGGAAACAGGAGCATCGATTGCGTCCATGCCTGCATCCTTGGCAGCTGCATAGATACGTTTTGCAAGCATAGGACTTGTAGTTGTCATATCAATTAAGACAGCACCTTTTTTAGCGGAAGCAAGGATTCCGTCTTCCTTGAAATAAACCTCTTCCACATCCTTTGGATAGCCTACGATTGTGATTACCACATCTTTGCCGGCAACACAGGAACGGATATCGTCACACCAGATAGCACCGTCTGCAACAACCCCTTCTGCCTTTTCCTTTGTTCTGGAATAAACCGAAACTTCAAATCCTCTTTTCATTAAATTGCGTACCATGGATTGTCCCATTACGCCAATTCCAATAAAACCAATTGAATACATAAGATACTCCTTTCATCCTTTGCAATATTCAGTATGCGCTTATTATAACAGAAACAGGCCCACCCGACAAGGAAAGTCCTGGACGGGCGGGCCATTTATGGATGGGCCTAATCATTGAAATTCGGATCGGGCCGTTATTTTATTTTGCAGCCATTAAGATGCCTCATAAATTCTCACACTATTTAAAGAAGTACGATCAAAACGGTAAATCACACTGCCATCAATAGCGACATAGTAGGTATTCATTAAGACTTCGTTCTCAGTGGAGGTGTCATATACACTGATGGAATAGCAGATTTTATCATTCACATTCAAAATTATATCATCTGATGTTACCTGATAGTTAATAATGGAGTTTGGAAGACCAAGATTCCCCGGAGCCAGCGTCTTTAAAAGACCGATCGCCTTATCAGAGGTGATTTTATCTTTTAATGTGAATTGCTGTTCATATGTATAGTCACCGTTAAAGGTCACGTTATGTCCGGCATAGATATTAAGGCCGGATTCCAGAATCGTAAGTCCATCATCGGTCATCTTAAAGATTAGGGAAAATCCCTGATCATCAGTAAAAGTAGCAGTATTTCCTTCAATTGTAGCAATTCCATACAGCTGTCCGATATTCAGTGAACTGTTTATGGCATCGATGCAGAATTCAAATGAAGTGGAGTCTCCCTGTGCCATTAAGAGTGTGGCATTTGTCTCTGATTCCGATACATGGCGTTTGTAGATGCCGTTCCAGTCGCATACGGCATCCGTAAGCGGATTATAAAGCGGATAAGAGGAATAGGAAGTAATCGTGCCATCTGCGGCAAGACAGGTGATCTGACCATCATATTTATTGACAATCAGAGTCGGTTCAATAGCCAGAGCCTGTTCACTGACTACAAACTGATAGTAATGATTCCCTGCGATGGAGAGCGTATCGGATAAAAGTGTTACAGCGTATTTTCTCATGTCTAGTTTTTCTTCAATCAGCATCTTTGCTTCGTCAGCAGTTAAAAGAAGGGTATCATCACTGGAGGTATCTGCTGAATTCGTTGGAGCAGGGCTTTTATTTTCAGCCTGTGCATTTTCTCCCGACTCATTATTGTTAGCATCTTCTTCTTCCGGAAGTGGAGTGATCGCAGTCGGTGATTCCTCGCTGCTTTCAGGGGAAACGGACTGCGTTTCAGATGTAGTATCAGGCGATACAACAGCTGTCTGACTGCCTGCTGGTGTGCTAGCTAATTTGGCGCACCCGTTTAACGAAAAAGATATTGTCAGTATGCTAAGAAGATAGAGCACACGTATCTGAAGTGATCTTCGGTTCATAATGTTTTTTCTCATAGTAATTCGCCCCCCCTGTTATGATATCCCCTATGCTGCAGGTGCAGCAAATCTTATCTGTAGTTATTAATATTTTACACCAAATATTTGGCAATCTTGCGTCAAAAATGTTAACTAACTTTTACAAAATTAGATAAAAATGGTATAAACCATTGAGGAAAATTAGCACAGGTGCATAAAATTCATGATTGATCCATTACATTTGTCATGCCTCAAATCTTCCTTTCGTCATTTCAAAATCTTAAATAAAAGGATTATGCTATAGGTAACGAAGGGAAATGATGAAATGGGAGGTCAATATGAAAGAGTTTGTAACTGTTAAAAATCTTACGAAAAATTATGGCGAATTCACAGCCGTTGACGATTTAAGTTTTGAAGTAGAGGAAGGAGAGGTGTTTGGACTATTAGGGCCGAACGGAGCCGGAAAATCCACAACCCTTTCCATTATCACGACTCTGCTTAGCGGGGATAAGGGAAAGGTAATGGTAGCAGGAGTTGATGTGAAGAAAGATAAGATGGAGGCAAAGAAGTTAATGGGGATCGTACCCCAAGAGATTGCGTTATATCCACATCTTACTGCAATTGAAAATGTTAAGTTTTTCGCTTCGTTATACGGACTTAGGGGAAAGAAGCTGGAGGAGGAAGCGAGGAGGGCACTTGATTTTGTGGGACTTAGCGAACACAACAAGGAGAAGCCAAAGAAGATGTCAGGCGGCATGCAGAGACGGCTTAATATTGCATGCGGAATCGCACATCGTCCGAGACTGATCGTTATGGATGAGCCGACTGTCGGTGTGGATGCCCAGTCAAGGGAGCATATTTTAAATTCCATCCGTACGTTAAAGGAACATGGAACAACAATTATTTATACGTCTCATTATCTGCAGGAGGTTGAGGAAATCTGTGATCGGATCGCAATCATGGATCATGGAAAGCTTGTAGCAGCGGGAACAAAAGACGAGTTAGTAGGGTTAGTGACGGATTATAAGTCATTTTATATTACGACTGCCCAAAAGGTAGAGGATTTTGATGAACTAAAGCAGGCAATCAGCTTTCTGCCGGGAATCAAAAATATCACCATAAAGGAAGATACCACAAGAGTGGATATCAATAATGGAGAAGACAGCCTGTCTAAGATCTTATCTATTTTTATGAAGAGAGGACTGACGATTACGAATGTAAATGGCGAGGTGCCGAATTTTGATACCGTATTCTTAGCGCTTACGGGGCACGAATTAAGATAGGGGGAAGGCAACATGATTATTATTAATGAATTTCGAGCATTTTTCAGGGATCGCATCAGCGTTATATTTTTAATTGCTTTTCCTCTTATCTTAATCTATCTGCTGGGAAATATTTTAAATTCCTTAGAAACGGCAGACAGTACGGTAGGAACGCTAAAGGCTGAGTATGTGATGGAAACGGATGATCCAGCTATTTTAGCAGTAGCAGAACAGTTTATTGCAGCCATTAATGAAGAGGGAGACAGCTTTTATTTTACGAAAATGGAGACGGAAGCGCAATCAAGGGAGCGCATATCGAATGAGGAGATCGCAGGTCTTGTCAGATTTCAGAATGATGGGGTTCATATCCTGCAGGGAAATGACGCGCTGCAAAACCGTACATTGGCTGCCGTAATGAATGGATTTATGCAGAGCGAGAAGGCGATTGCGGGCATTCAGAATACGGATCCGGCAAAGATTATGAATCTGACCTCGGCAGAACATAAGGAGTATATAAAGGATGTCGAATTTAATAAGAATCGTTCTATGCTTGATTATTATGGAGTATGCATGCTTTTAATGATTATCTGTTTCTCTTCCGTTCAGGCATTTGGAGCATTCGGGGATGAACGGAACAATAAGACGATCAACCGTCTGATCGCAGCGCCTTTAAACCGTACGAATCTGTATCTGCAGAAACTAATCGGCATGATGCCGAGTGCAGTAGTTCAGATCGCGGTCATTATGAGTGCAAGCGTCCTTTTATTCCATGTCAGATATGCAACCGGGGTTTTCAATAATGTCCTTTTGTTTATGCTTTTTTTTATGACAATGCTTGTTATGTTAAGCGGTGCAGTGAGCATCAGTTTATTTGTAAAAGGAAATCCGGCGATTGTGTTTATGCCGTTAATGTGGTTGATGCTATTTTTTAGCGGAGCATTTGCACAGCCAATCGTGAAGATCGGTCTGGCACCATATATGCCGATCACTTATGTGAAAAATGCGGCATTTTCTCTTACCATCTTTGGAGAGAGAGAGGGAGCGTTTCAGGTTATTGCAATAGAGGCTGTGATCATAGTGATATTTACAATAATGGGTGTGATCCGTTTTAACCGGATGCAGGAAACGAGATAGGGGGATTGTATGAGAAATGTTATTTTATTTATAAAGAATGGGCACAGGCAGAATCGTATCATTATTCTGATCGCACTGCTTGCAGCATTTCTTTTGGCAAATATCTATACTATGATGTCAGGCTTATATGAAGAGGGAGAAGTGGACCCGGTATATGTAGCAGTGATTAATAAGGATCCCTCTGTTATGTCGGAAGCATTTCTTAACTATATGCGTGAGGATCTGGGAATGCAGGTGCTAACGGATGGGGATTACGATTTTTTTGTAAATAAATTGATAGACCGCGATATCTCCGCTATAATAGAAATAAAGGAAAATTCTCTCAAAAACTTCTTGGAAGCCGGAAGGGCGGGGGAATATGAGCTGACAACACTGGATGATTATGAGAATGCTGCCTTTATCAAGGTGTATCTGGAGTCTTTTTTAGGAAGCATGGACCTGCTGATACAGAGTGCGGACCATGATGAGGTAATATTTACGCAGATGCTTACGGCTTTTGAAAAAGAGAATAAAACCGTGCAGAGTGAGAATGCCAAAGCAGTGGATCATGAACGACTGAAAGCTGTACAGGGAATGAATATGGCAGAAGGATTTTACTGTATGTTTATTATGTTCAGCTCTTTGGCGATGGCATACAGCATTATGGAAGATAAGGAAAGAGGCCTTTATGACAGAATCAAGGCGGCACCGGTATCACCGATTCAGTATTTGCTGGGGAGTATTACATTCACGTTCCTAAGCGGTATTGGGACAATTGTGTTATTTGAGCTCTATATTAGAATAAAGGGCGATGAAGTGATCATTCCATTTGGAAAGATGACAATCCTGATGTCGCTATTTTTACTGATGGGCATTGCATTCTGTCTGATGGCATCGCTTTTATGCCGTACCAAGATGCTGATGATGTTTCTGATCATTGGTTTTTTATCCATCGGACCGATCTTAGGCGGTTCTTACTTCCCGGTTGATCGGGTACCACAAGCGGTCGCCAATATCAGCCGCATTATGCCGCATTACTGGTTTATGAATGCAATCAGAGGACTTTGTGAGAACGCTTCCATGAAGATTGGACCGAATATTTTAGTACTTGTATTATTTACAGTGTTATTCTTTTTAATTGCGGGCTGTCAATTTGTAAAGAGAGAACGAAAGTGTTAGATAACAAATGGAGGGATCCAAATGGATAAAGAGTCCTTATACGGACTATTCAAATGCATAGCGCTCGCGCTGTTTGCAGAAAAACAGCTTAAGGCAGGCGATGGAATGATCAATATAGTCATTCCATCGCTTGTCTTTGCCTGCGTGATAGCGCTCCAGTTTTTCTTAAGTTTTTTTCATAAGATGAGAAAGTGGATTGGCATTACGGATTTAGCCGCAGCAGCCGTATGCTTGTTCTTTAATCCTACCGTACTGATTTTGCTGTTTGTGGTATTTATTACAGAAGTGACGGATTTATATGCTGAGGATACCAGCTTTTACTGGATTACAGCCTGCGCAGGCGGAATTGCAGCTTTTATTGCAGAGGTGGACGGAGGCACACTATTCGAAATGATCCTTGTGTATGCTGTTTTATATTTCAGCCGGTCCTGTATCGCACATCTTATTCAGTGCCGCGAGACTATGGAAGCGCAGCGGGCACAGATTAAGAGGTTGGAGGAGAAGCTGCAGGATAACAGACAGTATATGAAGACACTTCAGGATACTGCAGCGCTTGAGGAACGCAATCGCCTTGCAGCAAGGCTTCATGACAAGGTGGGACACGGCATATCCGGAAGCATTATTATGTTAGAGGCTTCTATGCTGATATTAGATCAGGATAAGGAAAAGGCAAAGGAGGGGATCAGTCGCGCAGTCGCTCATCTGAGGGACGGAGTCGATGATATAAGGGCCGCCCTTCGGGAGGAACGTCCAGTCATCCAAAAGTTGGGAATGCATGAGATTAAGAAATTATTAGAGGAGTTTCAGATAAATCATGACCGGAAGGCAAGGCTTACGGTGTGTGGAAATGTAGAAATGATTGATCCTGAGGTCCTTTCCTGTATTTATGATAATACAAAGGAGTCGCTTACGAATCTTTTAAAGCATTCGGATGCAACGATTTTCGAGCTAAGGATTAGCAGAAAGAATAAAGTGACAGCAGTGGAGTATAAAGACAATGGAACAAAGAAGGTTCGGCAGAAGGAACTGATGAAAGGATTAGGGATACAGGCCATGGAAGAAAGGACGATCAAGGCCGGCGGGCGGTTCTTTCTTAACGACCGGGATTATGGATTTATGATTACGAATATTTTTATCGATCATTAAGAGAAGGGGTGGAATATGATTCGGATTTTATTAGCAGATGACGATGCAATTATCAGAGAGGGACTAAAGATGATCATTCAGACTCAGACAGACTTTTCCTTAGAAGGAATCGCAAAGGATGGGAGGGAAGCCTTAGAGTATGCAAGGGAGAAGAAGCCGGATGTGGCACTATTGGATATCCGGATGCCGGGACTTGATGGAATTGACGCAGCAAAGATTATGTTAGAGGAGAAGTTAGCAATTCCGCTTCTTCTTACCACATTTGATGAGCAGGATTTTATTCTGCGGGCATTAGAGGCAGGGGTGTCCGGATACATATTAAAGAATTCGCCGGCAGATAGGATTTTGCATGCGATCCGCACAGTGGCAGCAGGAGGAACGGTATTTCAAAAAGATATCTTAGATTACATCGCGAAAAAGGTAGCGAGGGGAGAAGAGAAAAAAGGAAGCCCTCGTTTTAAGGAGTTAACGGAACGGGAACTTGAGGTGGTATCTTTAGTTGCAAAGGGAATGTCCAATAAGGAAATCGGGGCAACACTTTTTATTTCCGATGGAACGGTACGGAATCATATCAGTCTTATTTTAGATAAGTCAGGGCTTACACACCGGACGCAGATTGCGATAGAGTATCTGAAAAATTACGAGTAGATAGGATGATACAATTATTTACATTAGTCTGGGATTCTCTTGTATGTTATAATGAGTGATAATGACTCATCGATCGACAAAAAGGAGAAAATTTCATGAATTATGACTATTCCGAGACAATTCCATACTTACTTCAGTGGTACGATTATAATCATAGGATCCTTCCGTGGAGATCGAATCCGCAGCCATATTATGTATGGATTTCGGAGATTATGCTTCAGCAGACAAGGGTGGAGGCGGTAAAGGGATATTTTGACCGTTTTATCACAGCACTTCCAACCATTAAGGATTTAGCGGAAGTGGATGATGAGAAGTTAATGAAGTTATGGGAAGGTCTAGGGTATTATAATAGAGCGAGAAACTTAAAGAAGGCTGCCCAGGTGGTTGTGGAAGAATACGGCGGAGAGCTCCCAGCTGATTTTGATAAGCTGTTAGCGCTTCCAGGAATCGGATCGTATACCGCAGGTGCCATTGGATCGATTGCATTCGGTCTTCCGGTTCCGGCAGTGGATGGAAATTTCCTTCGCGTATTAAAGCGTGTGGCAGGAAGCTTTGATGATATTACAAAGCCAAAGGTAAAGAAACAGTTGGAAGAGGATTTACTTGCAATTATGCCAAAGGACAGACCGGGGGATTATAATCAGTCTCTGATGGAACTTGGGGCTACAGTCTGCATTCCAAATGGAAAGCCGTTATGCGATCAGTGCCCGCTTATGCATATGTGCAAGGCCTTCCATTCCGGAACAGAGATGCAGATTCCGGTGAAACCGCCAAAGAAGGCAAGAAAGCTGGAGGCAAGAACCGTTTTTATTTATGAGTATGAAGGAAAGTACGCTATTCGAAAACGTGCGGATAAGGGACTGTTAGCAGGTCTTTGGGAACTTCCGAATGTGGAACGAAAGATGGAGATGGAACAGGTGGAAGAGTTTTTGAAGGAGGAAGGGATGAACGCAGAGGAGATTTATAAGCTTGAGAGCGCAAAGCATATCTTCTCTCATATCGAATGGCATATGCAGGCCTACTACATTAAGATGGCATCTCTTTCTTCTGCACTTGAATCCGAATTCGTATGGGCGACACCTGAACTCATTCATGCAGAATACTCACTGCCGTCGGCATTTGAGGCTTACAAGAAGAGCCTGGTGTAGGAATGCCTCTGGGGGAGTCGGCGCGAGGCCGTAAGGAAGCCAAGCCCGCCGCCCTATATTTTTCAAGTGTTCGGACGCATGGTGGACAAAAATGGGGTCCGTTCTTCGACTATCAGACAGGAAAGCACTGTCTGCTATTCAAAGAACGGACTCCATTTTTGTTCGCCATGAGCCGGACACTTGAAAAATATAGGGCGGCGGGCTTGGCGTCCTTACGGCCTCACGCCTCTTCTAAAAAATGAATTTCGGGGGATGAGCACGGCTTTGCAAGCGTGCAGAGGGGGCGATGAGAGTGAAGGGATGTGGCAGAAAGAAGTGTAAGGGAGTGAGAATGTATGGTGAGAGGAAGAGCGTTGATCGGGAATATGGAAGTGTCCTTGAAATCAGCATTGTGGATGGGTATAATGAAGGAGAGTGCTTGGATGGGATTGTGATGATGAAGAGCGGAATGACGAAAGTGGGCAGGATATGAGTATGGAGAATGATTTTTCGTTGGCGGCTTACCGGGTTTTTAATGTGGTAGCGGAGACCGGGAATATTTCCAGGGCAGCCAAGTTGTTGTACATAAGTCAGCCGGGGATCAGTAAGTCGATCTCGAAGCTGGAACAGAATCTGGGGGTTACTCTGTTTGTGAGAAGCTCGAGAGGGGTGAGGCTGACAGAGGAAGGAAAGCAGTTATATGAGTATACGAAATCGGCTTTTCTGACTTTGCAGGAGGGCGAGAATACGATTAAGAAGATTAGCAATCTGGGAATCGGACATATTAAGATAGGAGTCAGCACCACATTATGCAAGTATATGCTGCTTCCGTATCTGAAAGAGTTTGCTGAGAAGTTTCCTCATGTGCATTTTACGATTCAGTGCCAGTCTACTTTTCAGACGATGGAATTGCTGGAACAGGGGAAACTGGATATCGGGTTGATCGGAAGGCCGGATCAGATGAAGGAACTGGAGTTTTATCCGGTTGGAGAGATTGAGGACGGCTTTTTTGCGACGGCAGGTTATTTAAATCATCTGAAGGTGAGAGAGGGAAAGGGACTGTCGGCAGAGAAGATTTTAGAGAGAGCGAATCTAATGCTTTTGGATGAGAAGAATATTACGAGACTTTATATTGACCAGTATTTTAGGGAGAATCATATGAAGACCGGACAGATATTAGAAGTGAGCAATATGGATCTTCTGATTGAATTCGCAAAGGCCGGAATCGGCGTGGCATGCGTGATTAAGCAGTTTGTGAAGCGGGAGCTGGAAAGTGGAGAGTTGGTGGAAATCAAACTTCCGAAAGCGATTGAGAAACGTGATGTCGGATTTTCGTATCGCAAGGATCGAACACTATCAAAATCAGCAGAAAAGTTTGTAAATTACTATAAACTGGGATAATTTTAGAAGAATTGACAAATATTTTAGAAAAGAGACAGAAACTCAAATTTTTTATTGATTTGTATCGCACAGGGCGGACTTTCACTTGTTGTTGTTAAAAAATGGGTGTAATATACTTTTTAGGGAATGTATTTTTGATATGATAACATGGGAGGTACGGTAGAATGAATCGTTCGCTTGGCATGATTTCATCGGTTGCAACATTTCTTGCAGCGGCCGCTTTTGTAATAGCAGCCGCTACAAAGTCAGGAGATGCAGAGGGAGTATGGAGCATTCTGATGTCGCTTGGATTCCTGCCTTTGATTTGCTCGTTTGCGGCACATGGAAGGAAGGATCAACAGTCATTTAAATTTACCGCCATTGGATTTTGTATTGTATATGTGATGTTTACAAGTCTGATTGGTTTTATGGGGTTGGCGGCTGGCAGACTGATTAAATGGCAGATTACAGATAACACCATTACAGGAATCACAAAGCTTGGAAGGGATTATTCCTTGATTGCGGATGGCTTTATGATGCTTGCTGCATTCTTTATTGGGTTTATGATATATGGTAAGAAGGCTGCGGACATCTGGCTGAAGAAGTTATTGATGATTCAGGGGCTTTGGGCGATACCGTGTTTTGTTTTGCCGTTCTATCATGTATTTTCGGAAAAGAGCATATCAGATACGGTTATAAGGATCATTGAGATTATTCCGGTCGGCGTTATGACCGGGGTGATCAGTCTTTTATCTTATCAATATTTTAAGAATCAGATTCGTGTCTACCAGAAGACGGTACGGGAGAGCGGGAAACAAGGCTGGTTTATGTAAGACAGGGTAAGGTAGGGTGAGATAAGATAAAAATTAAGTGGGAAGTTTAGGTAAAATTATAAAAAGAGAAAAGATGAGAGGAAAGTTGGCATGGATGCAGAGGATATGATTAAAAAGTACTGGAGTGAGGATGGAAAGCTGAAACAGTATCCGGCGAAGAAAATGCTTCGGGAATCTGTTTTAAGAATGCTTGCTCAAAAGTTTGAGCAAGGAAGAATATATACAGAGAAGGAAGTGAATGCGGTGATCCAGGATTCGATCTTGTTTAGCGATCATGAACTGATACGCCGTGAGATGTTTATGTATAGAATTCTTGGACGCCTCCGCGATGGATCTCAATACTGGCTGGAAGCCGCAGAGGATGCCTCACAGGTAAAGTAGAGGCGAAAGATTTTTGGGATGCGTCCGGGAACCGGAATGAGAATACGAGCGAGGCTATGAGCTTATGGTTCCGAATATTCGGATGCGCGAGCGGAAAAAAGGCCGCCCTGGTGTTTGACTATGAGACAGATAAAGAGTCTGTCTCATAGTCAAACACCAGGGCGGTTTTTTGTTCGTTTCCTGATTGGAAGGATGGTTAGGCAAGCGGAAGGATGGTGAGCTTGATTTGATTGCCGGGAGGTGTCAGAAGGATGCGGTGGATACTGTGCTTCCAGGCAGTTTGTAAACGGGCGTCGGTGATCGGAATCTCTTCCATGCTGACAATGGAAGAAAGGGAAGAGATAGGGAGGGAGGCGGAACCGGATGAAACGAATGCAGAAGAGCCTGTGGTGGAGATCGTGATGGTGGAAAGGGTGCCAATCTGGATGGAATCTGGGTGGAGGGATGGTTTTTCGTAGGTCATCAGGGAGAGAATAACACTGTTTTTATGGGAGCAGGAAGGCGCCAGGGTCCAGTGATCTTCTAAGGTGATGACATGATTTTTTCGCAGGGTAACAGTACGGATGTAGGAAAGGAGTCCGGCCTCTTTTGGGTAGGCAGCGGCAAGGTCCATGGTGATGGAGCAGGTGTCATGGGAAAAGAAAGGATGTACGTCAGTGGCTTTGTAAGCGGCACCCGGAAGCTGCATATAGCCGTTAATGGCGGGAAGATTATGATAGGAGGACTGCATGGTCCAGATTTCATATCGTTTGTCTGAAAATGTTTTAGCACAGTAAGTTTCAACCCCTAAATCGATGAGCAGAGGTTTCCCATCCTGGTAGACGGTAATACTGCCGGTATCGTTATGGTTATGGCTGTCGTTATTGTCTCCAGCTTTGGCGGCGAGGACGAACCGATTATCTCTTGCGATGAATAGGCCGACGCTTTGATAATAAAGGTCTGGGTAAGAGACTGGGGAGGTGGTGGAGTAATGCATCATTTCATCGTAGGTGAAGAGATGCTGCAAATGGTAGAAGAGATTGATTTCTCCCGAAAGAAGCTTTTCTTCACTTTCTTTAAAGTCCGTGGCAGCAAAACGCATCATATCGGGGTTCTGAATCCGTTTGGCAAAGAGATATTCTCTGGCAGAGCATCTTCCTGCAACAGGGGAGCAGTCCGCAAAGTTAAGAAAATAAGGGCCGGATACATGAACATTTTGAATATAGGAGGCGATATTGCGGATTTTAGGGTTTTGGTAAAGAGGGGCAAAGAAATGGTTTGTAATTCCGTTTAGCACTTCCATGGCATTAAACAGACAGAGACCGGCATGATGATAATATTGGGCACCTTCGTCGCAGCAGCCGTCCTCTCCATAGTCTTTTAGAAAGCAGTCAATGCTTTTTAAGGACTGATGAAATGCTTTTTCTTTGATTTCGTCCGGCTGATCGGTCAAAAAGATCGTAAGAAGGCAGTTTTGTACACACCATACGGTCCAGTTGCACATCGGCTCGTCTCCATTTCCCATCCACCAGAAATGCATGGTGAGATAAGGCGTTACGATGCGGCGGCTGATTTCGGAGAGAATCCGTTTATTAATAAAGGGGTGGACAGTATTGAGGGCATCTTTTAGCAGGTAATAGCATACCGAAAGCAGAGCACCGGTTTCACAGGCAAACAGATCAAGGACCGGAGTTTCGGGATCCGGCAGCAGCTCATTTGCACCGCCTCGTTTATAGCTGTTATGAGGAGGAAGCTGCCAGGCACTTTCCTCACAGATGGTAAATACACCGTTGATGATATCATCTAAGAAGCGGCCTTTGTATTCTACACATTCCGCCATGACAAGCGCGTTGAACGCATAGCGTCTTGCAAAATAGATATTCTCGAAATCGACACGGTTGCCGGTACGTAAAAAGGACATAAATACAGTAATCGGAAGAGAAGGATAGGAATAGTTAAGATAACGCTCCCCTTCTTTTATAATCTGAGTTTTTAAATCTTCTGAGAGATTTTCATAAGCGTTCCGGTCAGAGGCAGGGGGATAGGGAGAAAAAGACGTAAGAGAATCAGAATAATTTTTCGCGAATTCAATGAACATAGGAAGTCCTCCATTTATTTAGAATGAGATAGCCGAAAAAACAATGTTTTGTTACGGATAATGAAAACAAATTAGTACGGATTGAATTGCTTCATGCTTTTAGTCCGGTTGTTTGAGGATATGGATATAAGATAAAAATCAATAAGAAATCTAAACGATATTATAAAAATAGCCCAGTATTTGTAAAAAGTCAATGGGGATAGAAGAAATGGAAAATCGGGAAGCAGAAAATCAATTACCAAACGCTAAAATTGTGGGTGATATGAGTGCAATTCTAAAGGTTAAAAAAGCAGAAAGATTTTTGTATAATGAAGGAAAAATATCATCGACGAGGCAAAGAAAACGGCAGGAAAAGAAGCGATGAAAAACAATAAGGACAGATTGCTGAAAGAGCGGCAATACAAGAAAGGTGGTAGGAGAGATGGCGAATCCTTATTTACCAGGATGGGAGTACATACCGGATGGCGAACCAAGAGTGTTTGGAAACAGAGTGTATATATATGGCTCTCACGATACGGCAGGATCAGATATGTTTTGTGATTATAAGCTGAAAGTTTGGTCAGCGCCGGTAGATAATTTAAATGACTGGGTATGTCATGGCGATATCTTTCATACAAGGAGGGACCTTGATCATGAGTCGGATACCCCGTGGACAGACGGGCCGTTATATGCTCCGGATGTGGTAGAAAAAGACGGAAGTTATTATCTGTATGCCTATATATTCGGTGCCAAGGGGTGTGTTGCAAAGAGTGACAGGCCGGAAGGACCGTTTACCTTAATCTCCAAATATCAGATACCGGAGAATGCTCCTCAGGTAATGGTGGATGGCTGGTTTGTGGATCCCGGAGTATTGGTGGATGATGACGGAAGAGTGTATGTATACTGTGGATTTGAGCAGTCTTTTATGGCGGAGATTGAGGCAGAGAATATGACACGTATTAAACCGGGAAGCTATATTCCGGATATCATTCCTACAGAGGAGCCATTTTCCTTTTTTGAGGCATGTTCTCTGAGAAAGATTAAGGATACCTATTATCTGATCTATTCACCAAGAACCGGCAGCAGGCTTGTATATGCGACTTCAGACAGCCCGACGGGACCATTTACATACCGAGGGATTATCGTGGACAACGGGGTTGAGTATCCGGGAGGAAATAACCATGGATCTATCTGCAATATAAAAGGGCAGTGGTATATCTTCTATCATCGGATGACAAATCATACGATCATGTCAAGGCGTGCATGTGTGGAAAAGATTGAAATCCTTCCGGATGGGACCATTCCGCAGGTGGAGATGACATCGCTCGGGTTTGAGGAGTCTCTTTCCCCTTACCGTGAGGTAAAGGCGGATATCGCCTGTGTATTAAAGGGCGGATGCTATATCACCGAGAAGAACCGTTTTGTAAGACCGATTGTGAATATTACAGAAGGGTGTGTGATTGGATTTAAGTATTTTGAGTTCGGACAGGATAACGGAAGCAGCACGATGGAATTTATCGCAAATGTTGAAGGAAGCGGAAGCAGAGGAAAGATGCATATTCATCTGGACGCAGAGGATGGAGATGAGATCGGGATTTGCGAAATCGGGGCAGATGACGGACTTATAAAGACCGTTGTGGCGAGCGTGACCGGAAGACATGCTGTATACTTTGTATTTGAGGGAACTTATGGCGGATGGTTTAAGGAATCTTTTGATGGGAAGATTATGTGTAATCTGATCTCCTTTACCTTTATAAAATAAAGTTATTCATTCAAGCTTCGGAGTTAATTTTAGGCTCGATAGCATGGTGGATCAGGAATTTGCAGCATAGAATGCCTGACTCATCAAGCTACCGGGCCTAAAATTCACTCTGCGGCTTGCGTAGCGTTCTTTCTTATATAAACAATGAATGACATATATCACAAAATAATTCCAAAAAGTTCGGATAAATGGTATAATAAGAATAAGTTTTTATCGGTTTTATACCTTCAGCCATTTTGAAATTGAAACTTATAGGATGACAGAGGAAGTCTATTTGCAGGAGGAACTTTTATGGGGAATGAGTGTTTAGTAGAAAAGGAATGTATTACGAGGGAAGAGGTGAAGGAAGCATTAGAGTTTGCATCGGAACAGATTATTCGGAATCTGGGTGAATTCACAGATCAGTTTCAGAATGCATTCAGTGAGAATGGATTTTATAAACCAATTGACAACGTGGGATGGACAACCGGTTTTTGGACCGGAGAGATCTGGCTTGCTTATGAGTTCTGCGGGGATAAGAGATTATTAAAGGCAGCAAACAGTCAGGTTGGAAGTTTCTACAACCGGATCGTGAATAAAGTGGACGTGGATCATCATGATATGGGATTTTTATATACCCCTTCCTGTGTGGCTGCTTATAAGCTGACAGGAAATCTGGAAGCAAGGGAGGCTGCTATTCTTGCCGCAGACCAGCTGATTGGCCGCTATCAGCCTAAGGGTAAATTTATTCAGGCATGGGGGTCAATGGAAGATGTGAAAGACTACCGTCTCATCATTGACTGTCTGTTGAATCTGCCGTTATTATACTGGGCAAGCAAAGAGACTGGAAATGATAAATATCAGGAGATCGCAGATAAGCATATCCATACGGCACTGTCAAATGTAATTAGAGAAGATGATTCCACCTGGCATACCTTTTTCTTTAACAAAGAGACCGGAATGCCGAATCACGGCGCAACCTGCCAGGGCTATCGGGATGGAAGTGCCTGGGCAAGAGGGCAGGCATGGGGTATTTATGGAACCGCACTTGCTTATCGTTATACAAAGAGGAAAGAGTACATAGATATCTTTAAACGGGTGACCAACTATTTTATTGGTCATCTTCCAGAAGATTTAGTTCCATACTGGGATCTGGAATTTTTAAGAGGGGATGCCGAACCAAGAGATTCCTCCAGTGCATCCATCGCCGCATGCGGAATGCTTGAGATGGCAAAGTATATGGAAAAAGAAGAGGCCGATTATTATAAACAGACTGCCAAGAAGATCATGAAATCCGTAACCGATCACTATTCGGTCAATGATTATAAGATATCCAACGGCCTGGTATTACATTCTACGTATTCCAAGCATAGTCCGTATAATACATGCGGCCATTATGGTGTAGATGAGTGTAATTCCTGGGGTGATTATTTTTATATGGAGGCTCTTACAAGACTTTATAAGGATTGGAATCTGTACTGGTAAAAGTTTAGAATATTCTTTTAGATTTGAGACTTGATTTTTGCAGGAAGCTGTAAGGCGCATTTAAGATGTGCATTCGGTAAACGTAAAAAAGGAGGGATAAACATGTTTGTTTTTTGTCTTATCGCAAGTCTGTTAATGCCACTTGGCATGATAATCTTAGGTGCAAGGTGGAGAAAGAAACCGCCGGTAAATCGGAACGGAATGAGCGGGTATCGTACCAAATGGTCGCAAAAGAGCAAGCATACATGGAGGTTCGCACATGAGATGGCGGGCAAGATCTGGATGATCTTAGGAATCATTGCGGCCATTATCTCGGTTGTACTATTTGTGCTGATTCGAAATACATCAGATGATGTAAAGGGACTGGTACTTATGCTGGTTGTAATCTTGCAGGCACTTTTAATGTTCTATCCATATATTCCGGTAGAGAAAGCATTAAAAGAAAACTTTAATGAGTTCGGAAGGCTAAAGAAAGAAAAATAGTCGTTTGGAGGATGGTATGACAAAAGCTGATTTCTTTGATCGGGAAAATGAATGCTATTACTTTGATGATCCGGATGCAATCGCAGATTTTTGTAGAGAGAACTGGCCGGAGGATGTGAGCCATATTTTACGGATTGCAGACGAAGTGATTCGGAATGAGTTTCTGTTTGACCTGAAATGGGACATGGAACGGACTTATGAGCCAGTCATATTTGATAAAGAGATTGTATGGGATTATAAGCCGGGAAATGATCCAGAGTTCATTTATCAGTTTAACCGCCATCGATTTTTTATCTGTCTTGGCCAGGCGTATGCCCTTACAAAAGATGAGAAATATGCGAAAAAGTTCTTTGAGCTTTTGATGCACTGGATAAAAAATATGCCCCTTTGCAATCAGAATAAATGGTCATGCTGGCGTACCATTGAGGCGGGACTTCGGGGGGAATACTGGTCTAAGGCATTCCGCTATTTTAAGGATAGCCCGCATATGACCGATGAGATTGTGGATGCGTTCTATCAAAGCCTCACCGTTCATGCCAATTACCTGATTGAATCCCATTCCCCGTTTCGTCTGATGAGTAACTGGGGCGTACTTGAGAATCATGGGTTATTCAATATTGCGATGACATTTCCACAAAGCGAGCAGACAAAAGAGTATGCTAAAATTGCGCTAGATCATATGGCCACAGAGGCAAGGCTGCAGATCATGAGTGACGGCGTGCAGTGGGAGCAGTCTCCGATGTATCATAATGAGGTGCTGCACTGCTATATGGATGTGCTTATTTTAGCAAAACGCAATCATATACCGATCCCGGCTGTCATCTATGAGAAGGTTCATAAGATGGCGCTTGTCAATATCGCCTGGAGCAAGCCTGATCATCATCAGTTTATGAACGGGGACAGCGATGATACCGATGTGCGGGATATGATCACAAAGGCTGCTTACCTTTTTGACGACCCGGTTTTAAAAAAGCATGGTTTCAAAGTACTGGATTTTGAGACAGTCTGGGATCTTGGCATAGGGGCAGAGTATGAGTATGAGGAAATGGAGGAGGAAGAGAGTGAGAATATTTCATTTGCCTTGATGGACAGCGGAAATTATTACCTCCGTTCAAACTGGAGCGAAACCGGAAACCTCCTTCATTTTCAATGCGGAACCTTAGGGGCCGGACATGGACATTCCGATAAGTTACATATCGATCTTGTGATAAACGGAGAAGATGTGTTGATGGATGCCGGACGCTATAATTATGTGGCAGGGCCGGAACGGTATGAATTCAAAGATCCGACTGCTCATAACACGCTTACGGTGGATGATAGACTATTTACTGTCTGCAAGGACTCCTGGGAATGCTCGAAACTCTCACAGCCTGTCAACCAAAAGCATACGTTTACAGATGAGTATGAGTTTGTGCAGGGCGGGCATCTTGGATATATGGATTTAGAAAACGGGGTATTTGTAAACCGCAAGATCATCTATATCAAGCCGGATGTATATATTATCATGGATGAACTGTATACCGGCGGCTCTCATAAATACGAGCAGTATTTTCATTTTAACAGCCAAGGTGAGGTGACTGTGAATGGAAAGAAGGTCACGTATCATGGAAAAACACAGGAAACAGAACTTTATTTTTTATCGGACGGCGTTAACCTTCAGAAAAAGCAGACAAGACTATCCAGGAATTATAATCAGGCAGAGCAAAATGAGACAGTTGTGGCAAGGCTTAAGAAGAAGGGATTTGCTTCGATGTTTACCGTGATCTACGGGAAGAAGAAGGAAAGTATGGATGAGATCTTGGTGGAGAAAGTCCCTGTCAAATCTAATTTTAAACAGAATTATCACCCGGATGAGTGGGCAGAGGCTGTCGAGATTTCAGTTCATGGCAAGCAGTATGTAGCAATCATCTGTCACCAGGAGGTAAACACCCCCACCGACCAAACCGAAGCCTCCTCCTGCCTAGGCTTTGGAAACGTCATTGTGTTCAACAAAGCGCGGGAGACGGAGGTGGGGGAGGTGCTTTTGTATTGATTTAGGGAATCCCGAGCGAAGCCCCAAGGAGCATAGCAGGCGGCATGGATGAGCGGATAGTTTCCGGCATCCGGGTGTGGGGACTTCAGACAGGGGGATATATTTTCCGGTGTTCGTCACAAGCTCGGACATCCGTGTGTGCCGGTCTTCGACTATCGGACAGCTTCGCAGTCCGCTATTCAAAGACCGGCACACACGGATGTTCGCCTTGATGCCGTACACCCGGAAAAATATCCCCCCGTCTGAAGTCCCCACACCCGGATACCGGAAACTATCCACTCATCCACACCGCCTGCTATGCTCCTTGGGGCTTCGCTCGGGATTACAATGCGTTTCAAAAAACGAAACGCATTGTGCCCACCTCTCACAAGAGTGGCGCTTTTTTAGTAATGGGGAGACGTTATGGTGGTACGGACGGATGAATGTAGAGACGATAGCGAGTCGTAGAGCGATGGAAAAAGGGCATGCTCTTATGCCATTTTTTCATCGTGGGAGCGCCCACCCCTGTGTGCGTTCGTTTAACGCCCAATGTTAACTTTTAATATACGTATTAATTTATTATCTACGGATTTATTTATCTATGTATTGATTTATTGATAGATTAATTAATTAATTAATTAATTAATTTATTTATTTATTTAGTTAGTTAGTTAGCTGATCCAATGTATGTTAGTTATTAATTTAAAGATATGCATACAGGGAGGGAGATACATTGTATTCAGCAGATGTAGCATCGCCCATCCGTTGAGCATTATCGCGATGCGTTTGTTTTTCAAACGCATTGCGATGTTGGAGGAAGAGGTATGGAAGTGAGGGTGGAGTCGTCGACGGAGTCCAATGCGGCAGAGGCGTCGGGGATATATAATTCCGGATGTCCGGCTCAAGGCGTACAAATGGCGAGGGAATTCCTTGAATAGCAGACAGTGTTTTTCTGTCTGATAGGCAAGGAATTCCCTCGCCATTTGTACGAGCTTGCGTCCGAACATCGGAATTATATATCCCCGGCGCCTCTGTCGGATTGGGCTTTGTCGGCGACTCCCCCCTCGCTTCCATACCTCTTCCTCCGACATCTCCCTAAAAAAAAGCTTGCCAAACGCGAATTCTTTTGGTAGAATGGCAACACAAATCGACAATTAGTGGGGGAGAGAACCACTAAGAGTAAAGACTATCGTATAAAGTTGGTATAATGGATCGACCGTTTCTACCGAATCACCTATGATTCGACTACGATAAGGTATTTTATAATCTAAAATTGAACACATCAATGGAGATGTCTAAATATCTTAATTCTAGGCTGTAACAGGCAAATAGAAGAATCCTGAGCGCATCAAGCATCATTTCAGATGACGGATGAGTGACAGGATTATTTTGCTAAATCAGTTTCCTGTCAACCTTTATGCATAGTTAGAAATGTAACACGTACACGAGTAATGTTTAAAGGGAGATATCATGAACTTTATTTCTAACTATTTTCAATTCAAGGAAAACAACACAAATTTTAAAGCAGAAATCTTAGGTGGTATTACATCATTTTTAACAATGGCGTATATCCTATTTGTCGTGCCTGGAATCCTTTCTCAGGTTGGAATGTCTGAGACAAGTGTATTCGCTGCAACTGCGATCGCAAGTGCGGTAGGTACCTTTATTATGGGGGCGTTTGCAAAGTTTCCAACTGTATTGGCACCCGGAATGGGGTTAAATGCATTCTTTGCATTTGGCGTGTGTTTCGGAATGGGCATTGAATGGCAGACTGCAATGGCAGCTGTATTAATGTCAGGTCTGATCTTTACTGTGATTTCCATCACTGGAATCCGTGAAATGATCATTAAAGCGATTCCAAATAATTTAAAGTTCGCTGTGACTGCCGGAATCGGTTTATTTATCGCATTTATCGGACTTAAGAATGCCGGAATCATCGTAGGGGATGAATCCACTTATGTAGCGCTTGGTGATTTAAGCTCCAAGCAGGTTCTTCTGTCCATCTTCGGGATCGTAGTAATGGCCGTATTAATGGTACGCGGTGTGAAGACAGCGATTTTCTTAGGTTTAGTAGTAACCGTAATCGGCGGCGTGTTAATCGGTGTAGTAGATGCACCAAGCGCAATTATTGCAATGCCTCCTTCTGTGGCTCCGACGTTTGGTGCGGCAGTGAGACATTTAGGCGATTTATTCAACGCCAAAATGATGTTAGTAGTATTTACATTCCTGTTTATGGATTTTTTTGATACAGCCGGAACTCTTGTTGCGATTGGCTCTAAAGTGGGCTTAATTAGAGAAGACGGCAGCGTAAAGAACGGGCCAAGAGCTCTTCTTGCAGACTCTGTTGCGACCTGTGTAGGTGCCGTATTCGGTACAACAAACACAACAACCTGCATGGAATCCCTGAGCGGTATTTCCGTAGGTGCAAGAACTGGTTTTTCCAGCGTTGTCGCTGCTGGATGCTTTATAATCAGTTTATTTTTCTCCCCACTGTTAAGTGTTGTCACTTCCGGGGTTACGGCGCCTGCACTTATTATCGTAGGCTCCTTATTATGCACTTCCTTAAAGGAAATTGAATGGGATGCACCAGAAATCGCGATCCCATCCTTCTTAACCATCATCCTGATGCCTCTTACTTACAGCATCGGAGAAGGAATTGCGTTTGGTTTCTTAGCATATGTGATTTTAATGCTTGCTAAGGGAAAAAGAAAAGAAGTACATCCAATTATGTATGCACTCGGCGTGCTATTCCTTGTATACTTCATTTTATAGAAGAGATTCGACGATGCTTTTAACCGTATTATTTTAAAATGATTTCGCTAAAAGCACAAAATCCTAACGGATATAAAAGAGAAACGACTCAATCGTATCTTTTTTATCATAAATTATTTATTTTTGACTTTGCTGAAAAAAGCCCCTGGTTCCTGATCAGAACCAGGGGCTTTTTTCGCTCATTTTTAAGCGCGCTCATGTGTACCGATTATTATCGCGATTATATCGTAAGTTTTGGATAGGAAGGAACGAACATAGGAAATCCGTACAAGACATCAAAATAAGAGGCAGATTATTGTTACGAGAAATTGATAAGATACCAGGGAACCAGATTTAGATTAGGGATCAGAATAAAGGGTGTTAGATAGTGAAAAAACAAGGCTGGAGAAGGATTAAATAAAATCACTACATACAAATTTAATTTTATATTTATAAAAATAGATTGACAATAAAGAATAAATGAGTATAATAACAAAATAGATAAGGTTGGAAATAAAAAGAATTATATGGAATCTTATTCAAAAAGACATAGACAATACAAACAGAATGAAAGACTCGCAGTAGTGCTGGTAGGCACTAGGTTTAGAATGAAGGAGGAAGAAGATGTTTGATAGAAAATTAGTAAAGAAGCTTGTAAATGCAGTGGGAATTAAAAAAGATGATTTAGTGCTTCTCCAGTTTTGGGGAAACGATGATCAGTTAGAAACCGTACATAACTTTTCCTATGAAGTAGCAGCCCTTGGAGCAACACCGGTAGAGCTGCATCAATCATTAGAGAAAAACCGCAATATCCTGTCCGCTATGAAAGAAGGATGCTATAACGATAAATTCTTCTCCATGTTTGATAAAGTAGATGTTGTATTGGATATTATGATGACAAGACCTGGATTTCCTGGAAAAGGTCTTGAAGAGGAGCAGATTGCACTTGCGAACCAGTATATCGGAAGATATTTTGGTATGCTAGTCTCTAAGCCAAAGATGGTACAAATCCGTATTCCATCCAAAGACAATGCAGCCGATGCCGGAATGGAAGAAAAAGAATTTGAAGAACGTTTGATAAAAGCGTGTGACATTGACTATGAGGCAGTAAAAAAAGCATGTGAAGATAAATTAAAGGAAATCGGCACAAAGACACAGGTATCCATTCATACCGGTGCTGACTGTATCCTAACATTAGATTTGACCGGAAGAGAGTGGGAAAAAGATGCCGGAGATGGAGACCTTCCATGCGGAGAGATCTGTATTGCACCTCTCGAAAATAAGACAAACGGTACCGTTTATTTTGAGCAGCTCTTTGCAGATGGCGAGGATATGGGCGCTGTTACAATAACCGTTGAGAATGGAATTGCTATCACATCCGACTCCGAAGCCTTTAACGGATTTTTAGCAGAACTCCCTCCAAACGGAAACGTAGTATGTGAGCTAGGAATCGGCATGAATCCAGGTGTCACCGACTTATGCGGTTGCGAAGTATTAGACGAGAAAATGATCGGAACCTTCCATATCGCCCTCGGCAAAAATGATATGTTCGGCGGCACCAACGATTCCCTCGTACATCTTGATTTCGTAGGTCATGGAGAAGTGATTTTTTCATAAGATCAGGGCCCGGGCTTTTAAACTACCTTTGTACACTTAATATTAAAGGCATGTTCAGGAGACACTTTGATAAGAAGAACTAATTTGTACGCAATCCCCCATAACCGATTCTGAAAACAGACGATACATTACACCAGTCAATATAAATACAGCCAAGCTGTCAAATTACTGTAACCGAAAAGAAAAATAAATCGACAGAACTGTATAAGGTAGCAGACTAGTGTAAACGCCAGAAATAGATCGGTAGAACAGCACACGCCATCAGATTCCTGCAGCAACATAAGGAGAGGGGAGCGGTGCGGGAAGTGGCGGGGAAGATGACGCGAGCGAATTTCAAATGTTCGGACGCATGAGCGGACAAAAAACATTTTGGTCTTTGCCTATCAGACAGGAAGACACTGTTTGCTATTCAAAGACCAAAACGCTTTTGTTCGTCATGAACCGGACATTTCGAAATTCATTCGCGTCATCTTCCCCGCCGCTTCCCGTACCGCTCTCCTCTCCTTCGTCCGTCTGCCCCTCTCATCTGCCTGCTCATACCCTTGGCTATATCCTCAGGTTATGGAAGGTATGTTTATTTGGTATTTTTAGAATGGGCGGGGGGATGGTATAATCGGGGTAATAAAAACGCTGCGGCATTGAAGAGGAGAATCGCATATGGAAGCAAAAATCGCTGTCATCCAAGGAGATGGGATTGGACCGGAAATCATAAAAGAAGCAAAGAAAGTCTTAGAGAAAGTTGCCAAAGTCTATGGCCATACATTTTCTTATGAAGAAGTTTTAATGGGAGGAATCTCAATCGATACATATGGAGAGCCGTTAACAAAAGAAGCGCTAGAAACAGCAAGAGCATGTGATGCAGTTCTGCTAGGGGCAGTCGGAGGCGATGTAAACACCTCACCGTGGTACCAGCTGCCGCCTCATTTAAGACCTGAGGCAGGGCTTTTAGGAATTCGAAAAGGATTAAATCTATATTGCAATCTTCGTCCGGCAGTATTATTTAAGCAGTTAAGGGAAGCATGTCCATTAAAAGATTCCATAATCGGGGAGGGATTTGATTTTGTGGTAGTCAGAGAACTAACCGGCGGGGTTTACTTTGGGGAGCGAAGGACCTTTGTGGAAAATGGCTTAAGAAAAGCAGTGGACACTATGCCATATGATGAGAAAGAGATAAGGCGTATCGCAGAGTGGGCATTTAAGGTTGCAAGGAAGCGCCGTAAAAAGGTATGTTCGGTAGATAAGGCCAATGTCTTAGATACGTCAAGGCTATGGAGACAGGTCGTTTCTGAAGTGGCAAAGGACTATCCGGATGTGGAGCTTACCAATATGCTAGTGGATAACTGTGCGATGCAGATGGTAAAGGATCCAAAGCAGTTTGATGTAGTGCTGACCGAGAATATGTTCGGTGATATCTTATCGGATGAAGCAAGCATGGTGACGGGATCCATTGGAATGCTTTCATCTGCCTCCTTATCCGATGGAAGCTTTGGCCTGTATGAGCCAAGTCACGGATCCGCACCGGATATCGCAGGACGCGATATGGCAAACCCAATCGCCACGATCCTTTCCGCAGCTATGATGTTACGCTATTCCTTTGACCTATGTAAAGAAGCAGACCGAATTGAGCAGGCGGTAAGTCAGGTGTTAGAGGAAGGGTATTGCACCTGCGATATTAAAGGCGCAGGCGATAAGCTTGTTGGAACAAGACAGATGGGAAGCCTGATTGCTGAGAAAATCTAGCAAACTTAAAGAATGGGATAAAGAATAGTGGCAGATAAAGGGCCATAACTTATAAGATCTATGAAGGAAACCGCGGAATGATAGAAATTTAGGAAGGAAAGCAATAGGAAGGAAAGCAAATCGCCTCCTTACATAAATCATGAATGAAGGGAAACGAGAGAATTGTCGATGCAAAGTGACTCAAAGTATGATATGATAAAAAAGCCACTCTATTTGTAAAATAAGGGTGTGCAGGATCATAGATATGGAGGTCACTATGGAAAAGGCAATTAAAGTACTCTCACTTTCTCTGTCAGCCGTAATCGCAACATTTGTTATAGTTATGGTGGCAGCGGTCAATGCGGAAGCATTCGGTCTTCCGAGTTTTATCTATCAATTTTTTGTGGTAGGTGCAAATGTTTTATTATATCTGATACCAGTTGCATACTTATTTATGTTTGGGTTTGGATTGTCCAATCTGTTAAAACGTGCTGTGGTGAAAAAGGGCCGTATGGTTACGGCAAGAAGGGCGGAGGAAAAGTTTCCGATTTTCTCTTTCCTTACAGCAAATGGGTTATTCGTTGTGTTTATTATATTTGTAAGCGCAATCTTCACAGCCTAGCAGGACGATATCTGACAGAAAGTCGTAGTGTTTGAAATAGAAGTCCAAATTCCCATATATAAGAAGTCTGGTATAAGAGATTACATAGTTGGAGGGATTATATATGGGAATGACGATGACACAGAAAATTCTGGCTGCTCATGCAGGCCTTGATACGGTAGAGGCAGGACAGTTAATTGAAGCGAATTTAGATATGGTGTTAGCAAATGATATTACCGGACCGGTTGCAATCAAGGAGGTTCAGAAACTTGCGAAGAAGAGTGTATTTGACAAGGATAAGATTGCGCTGGTACCGGATCATTTTACTCCGAATAAAGATATTAAATCAGCAGAGCACTGCAAATGTGTGAGAGAGTTCGCAAAGGAACACCATATCACGAATTATTTTGAAATCGGGGAGATGGGGATCGAGCATGCGCTTTTGCCGGAAAAAGGGCTGATCGTAGCAGGAGAAACTTGTATTGGTGCAGATTCTCATACATGTACCTATGGAGCACTCGGCGCATTTTCTACCGGAGTCGGAAGCACGGATATGGGGGCCGGTATGATTACCGGAAAGGCATGGTTTAAAGTACCTTCCGCAATTCGTTTTCATTTGACAGGAAAGCCTCAGAGATGGGTAAGCGGAAAGGATATTATATTACATATTATCGGGATGATCGGTGTGGATGGCGCACTGTATAAATCCATGGAGTTTATGGGAGATGGAATTAAAAATCTATCCATGGATGATCGCTTTACGATTGCAAATATGGCGATCGAGGCAGGTGCAAAGAACGGCATCTTCCCGGTGGATGACATTACGATCGCTTATATGAGCGAACATTCGAAAAAGCCATATACGGTTTATGAAGCGGATGAAGATGCATCCTATGATGAGACATATACAATTGATTTACATACGATTCAGCCAA
>SVEB01000004.1 GCA_015057635.1 Lachnospiraceae bacterium
ATATGGTTTATCACCTGCAAATGCAGATACTTCCGGGCATGGAATCGTATCTTTATGCCCATCTTCAAAAAGAGCCATCACCTGATAGCGGTCATTTCCGTTCCCTTCCGTATCCAGATAGTTCGTGCTGTCTGTTACCTCTGCAATCTCCCATCCATTTTTAAGTACGGCAAAACTGCAGCCGGACATGCCCGTTTTGGTATATCCATCTACCTCATCAAGCATCAGGCGCCAGCTTAGGAATACGCCTTCGCTGGTTTTTACCGCAATCAGCCCGCGGTTTAGCTTTTCTAATTGTTCATGGAATACTTTATGTACCGGTGTACGAAATACATCACTAATTCTGCTCCCTGCTGCTGTATTCGTACGTATCTTAACGTAATACGGGATATGTGTGGCATAGGGAATTGTATACTGATTGTCCGTAATAGTTGCAAGTTCCTTGTATTTCATCTTTGGCGTATTTTTATTGGCAAATAAAACAGTATAAGATAATGCATCTGGCTCCTGATCCCAGGAAATGGTGACGGATGCATCGTTTATGTCAGTTAATCTGATCTGCATATTCGATCTCCTTTGCTTTTCGGCTTAAACTCCGATACTTTCCAGGTGTAATTCCTTCATGCTTGCTAAAGAAACGGATAAAATTTTGTGCATTCGTATAATTTAAGTCCTCTGCAATCTCTCCTACGGACCGTTCCGTTTCTGTCAGCAGCTTTTTCGCATATTCCATTCTTACTTTTATAATATAATCAGAAAACGTCATATCGACTTTGTTCTTCATTATTTTCCAGATATAGCTTGGATGATATCCGAGCTGATCCGCACATTCCGTTAAGGTAATATCTCCTTTTGACTGGCTGATTAAGGCGGTCACTTTCTCTAATACCAGTTCGGATGAATTTTTCCTGTAAACCTTAAGCTGATCAATGACCGGTGCAATAATACGGTGCTTAAAATACCAGCGGATTTTTTCCACATCAGAAAGCCGGTTAAATGCATCAAACAGGTTGCAGGCGGAATCGCCAAATATATGATTCAAGGAAAGCCCTGCATTGGTTGCTACTAAGAGAACTGCAATCATCATACGATGCAGATGGAAAGATAGCTCATGAAATACTACCTTTTCCTCTAAAAGATGATTTAGGAATTCATTAAACAGCCGATATGCTTCTTCTTTATCGCATTCATCGATTGCTTTCTGCATCATGCGTTCTGCCTGAACATCATACTGATAGGTGTTCTGGCTTGGTGCTGCGATATCCGAATAAAAGGTGATATCCTCAAGAGCATTTACTTCTTCTGACGGATGATCATTATTCTTCATGGCCTCTGCGCTTTCATTATAGCTCTGGCGCAGACCGAATACATCGGAAAATGTCTTGCTGACCCCATATTTGGCCTGACATCCCGTTTCTCCCTTTATGTATTCATTTAGCTGTTTGATCAGGACAAAACACTTCTTCTCAAGATCTTCTTCCGTATTGGCACCCACAATCATGATCATAACATCATTATTGCTGATAACAGGGAATAGAAGCTGATTTGTAATCGATCCCGGCATATTGTCCATAACACGGATTCTGGCGTAATCCTGTTCCGTATCCTTTAGCTCTTTCTCTTCTTCATTTTCATAGATACAGGTGGTGATCATGCACATAAGAGGAGAAAGTACGATATGAAACATTGCAAGCTTCTCATCAAGCTCTTCTTTCTTGATCAGCCCCTTAAAAAGCCTTGTAGTGAATAATTCGGCCAACTGGATCTTCTGATGGTCGATGACTGTCTCCATATCTCGATTGGAGCTTATAAGGGCATGAAATCTGTTATCGATATAAGTAAATTCATCCCTGTCATCCATTCCTTTCGGGTCTTGTGTTGTCTGATGTACGTTCTGAACGAGATTTGAGATTGGAGAATAAATCCTTTTTGTCCCAAATCGTGCCAGAAGAAAAATCAGAATAATTTCCAGCATGCCAATTATGATCGCCGTGTACAGAATGCCAAATGCGGCATGATTCACCGTCTTTGTTGTATAGCTTTGCACATACAGCCATCCGCTGCTCTTCGAATAGATCATCGAGAATTTCTCCGGTGCTTTTTTGGCAAACTCATTCTGATGCTTGCTCATATCATTAAGTGAACTATAAGAAGGCATAATGGACTGGATAAAATCGGACATGATTTCATTTTCGCTGTAAATCACTTTTCCGGAGTTATCAAAGACCACGACCGCACCTGATTCCAGTTCCGTCTGCATAAGAAGTTTCATCTGATACCAGTTCAGATTCACGATTAAAAGGCTGTTTGTATTCTGGGCATTTAACGGCGCCTTGATTACAAAGGACAGATCGGAAAGCGGGATTGTTCCTGTCGTCTCATCTGCGTTCATCAGATAGGACCAGCTTCGCTCCTTTAACGTCTCCTGTTCCACCTTTAGGATCTCATCATAATTGGATATGTCCTTCTTTTCATAGATCCGGTAATTGGTCAAAGCACAGCCGGTCTTAAAATTAATCAGCGCATAGCTAGATATATAATTACGCAGAAACACCGGACCAGACAAGGAATCCCCTGCCTGTTTTAACCGGGTGTAGCTGCTGTATTCAACATCTTCATCAAAGAACCATTTCACAGAATCGGACTTTAAGACATCCAGATAAGCCATGCGTATGCTCTCTGTTACATAGTCCACACTGCTCTTTAACTGTTCCAGTGTTCTGTCATTGTAGAGCGCGACCTTTTCATTCACTTCTGTTATGTAGGTATGATAGGTATAGAAAGCCATGAGAATGAAAGGTAATAAAGAACCTAAAACAAGAATTAAAAAGATTTTATGCTTAAAATTTTTATACCTTTTTTTTCTTTTCATAAATACCGCCCCTGTATATATTTTACAAACATTAATACCATATTAACACATATTTTAGAAAAATGATACATAATTCTAGAATATTTTGGTATTTCGTTGTGTAGAAATATACAGAAGCGGTTGTTATTATTGTCTTTTTATGGGGAAAACGGATTTCCTAAGCGGATTTCCGTTTTTTCCATAAAAGACAATTCCCTATTTAGAAGCCTTGTAAGCTTCGTTTACTTCTTTGATAACATCAGCACCGCCGGTTGTTGACCATAAATCCCATGCAGCCTGTAATCCGGCTTTATCAATCTCACCTACGATATACTGTGTTCTCGCATCGCTGATAATGGTATCTAAGTTTGCACCGTTTAAAGTATACGTATTGGAGTTAATCATAAATGCTGCAGCAGGATTGAATACGACATCCTTTTCATTATCCGCATACAGCTGGTTCTGAATCTTTACACGGTCTGTTACATCAAAGTTAAGACCTGTGATTGTTGAGGTTGGAATATAAGCAACAACCTGATTTAAACCATCGTAATCCATCTTTGCAATATCAAGGTCTGTGCTTAACTGTACATATTTGTTATTCTCACCGCGTTCCCAATGAATACCTTCCAGACCATATCCGGTTGTGATTAACATATCATCATCACACATCTTGTCTAAGAAATGAAGACATGCTTCTAAGTCTTCTTCGGTCTTAGCGCCACCCTTTGTAATAACAAAGAATCCGTTGTAACCGGATGTTGCAAGACTGTGAACTTCACCACCTTTTTCTTTTGCAAGGCCGCCCATCAGTTCCATGGATGCATTGGTTCCATCGTTCATAACACTTGGAATTCCTTCGGTTTCATAGTAATCCCAGATTCTTCTTGCACCATCGATCATATCTACATATACACCGGCTACGCCGTTCTTGTTATCATTCTGCCATGTTGCGGTATCACGTACTGCCCAGTCTTTGGCAATTAAGCCATCATCATATAGTTTCTTGAACCATTCAAGTGCTTCCATATACTCATCTGTCATATGTACTGGCACTAATTCACCATTCTTCTCTACCCAGCCATTGCCACAGCCAAACCATGTCTGCATAACATCAAGAGGACCGGTATATTTACAAAGGTTTAATCCGTATGTATCATCTACACCATTTCCATCCGGGTCATTATAAGTGAATGCATATAACATGTTATAGAAATCCTCGATCGTTTCAGGCTTGGAGATACCAAGTTTTTCAGCCCAGTCTGCACGGTATCCGAATCCATATCTACCAAGTGCTCTTGCACGATATACGCCATAGAGCTTTCCATCTACAGAAATACTTTCATTAACGGATTTATTTGCCCGAGAAAGGTTTGGATACTTCTCAGAATCATAAATGTACTTGGACAGATCCCAGAATGCACCTGCTCTTGCATTATTTACGATATTAGCAGAGAAGCTTCCGACTGTTATGATCATTGGCATATCGGAACCGGATGCTAATGTCAGGCTTAATTTATCCTCATAGGAGTCACTAGGAACAAACTGAAACTCTAAATTGGTATTGGTGTAATCTTCCACATAATCAATTACTTTCTGTGCATTTTCACCAGTCATAGCACCGCCTGATGAGGAGAAATCGAATGTCATAACGCTAACCGTCTTTTTTTCTCCTTTTCCATCTGTAGTTGTAGCTGTAGAAGAACTATTCTTTCCACATCCATAAAGGCTAGTAGATGCTAAAACCAAACATAATGCCAGTGCCACACTTTTTCTCTTTTTCATAAAAAATACCCTCCTTGAATTGAATTAAAAACTAACACTCAACCTTTTACTGATCCAACCATTACCCCCTTTGCGAAATGCTTTTGTATAAAAGGATAAACCAGTAAAATCGGAACTGTTGCAACTACAGTAGCTGCCATTTTTACAGCTTGATCAGGCGGTGCACCAACATTTCCCCAATCAATCATGGAGCCATCGCTCTGAATGCCCTGTGCCATTAATACGATCTGGCGCAAAACAAGCTGAATCGTGAATTTCTTTCCAGTGTTTAAGTAGATCATAGAACCAAAGTAATCGTTCCAGTGCCCTACTGCATAAAACAAGGAAATAGAAGCCATAACCGGCTTGGATAACGGAAGTGCGATCTTGATAAAGATCTTCCAGTCCGATGCACCATCAATTCGTGCAGATTCCTCTAATTCTTCCGGAAGTCCCTGGAAGAACTTCTTTACAATAATCATATTGAATGCATTGATGGCACCTGGAATGGTAAGAGCCCAGTATGTATCGATCATTTTCAGGTTACGGATCAGCATATAGGAAGGAATCATGCCGCCTGAAAATAACATTGTTACAATGATGATATTCAATATGACATCTTTTCCTCTGAAATCTTTTTTAGATAGAGGATAAGCGAATGTAGTGGTAAATGCCATATTGATGAAAGTACCCACAACGGTTAAAAAGATGGAATTCTTAAGGCCGTTGAATACGGTTCCTGTCTTTACGATGTACTTGTATGCATTCATGGAAATCTCATGTGGCAGGATAAAGAATGCACGCTCGGTCAGCTCTCTTTCTGTTGCAAAGGAACCGGCTACAATATATAAGAATGGAAGAAGTGCGATTACAGCCAATAATCCACATATGAAATAAATCATGAAGTTTCCAAAGCGGGTGCTGAAACGCCCTTTAATGCCAGTACGTTTATATGTTGTATAAGAGCCGCCTGCCTGTACTGCTGCTTTTGCCATGTTATCTCTCCTTTCTAAGCATTAATATAAGCCTGACTCTCCAAATTTTTTCGATATCTTATTCGTAGTAAGGACCATAATCGTTCCGACAATACCTTTGAATAAACCTACTGCAGTACTATAGGAGAACGATCCTTGCGTAATGCCCTGCCTGTATACATACGTATCAAATACTTCTGCAACAGAGCGGTTTAAGGAGTTTGTCATTAAGAAGATCTGTTCATATCCTGTATTTAAGATAGAACCAACACGAAGGATTAACATAACGATAATCGTGCTTTTAATTGCTGGAAGTGTAATATGCCATAGCTTTCTCCATCTGCCTGCTCCATCGACTTCTGCTGCTTCATACAGCTGAACGTCAACGCCTGCTAATGCAGCGAGGAAAATAATCGTACCATAGCCGGTCTCTTTCCACATGCTCTGAAGGATGATCAACGGTCGAAACCATGCTTTGCTTGACAAAAAGTCAATCGTATGACCGGTAGAAAGCTCGATTAACTGATTGATAATACCGGAGCTTTCATTTAACAGCATGTAGGTAAGGCTGTATACAACTACCATAGAAACAAAGTGCGGGATATAAACACAAGTCTGTACGACTTTCTTATATCTCTCATGTCGAATCTCATTTAGAAGAAGTGCGATAATAATCGGCATTGGGAAATAGAATACAAGATTTAAGAATGAAATCCATAATGTATTCCTTAACAGCATACCGAAATCATTGCTTGCAAAGAAATTCTTGAAGTGCATCAGTCCAACCCACTGACTTCCCTTAATTCCTAACCATGGACTATAATTTTGAAATGCGATCACAATACCAAACATAGGAACATATTTAAAGATGATAAAGTAAATCAGTCCCGGAAGCAGCATCAGATAAAGAAGATAATGCCGTTTAAAATAGGTCCTGAACGGAACCTGACTGACTTTCTCTCTTGCTTTCTTTGCTGCCTTCTTCTTATTAACCGTAGCAACAGCTGGTGCATCCATTGGTTCACAACCCCTCTCTCGTTTTTTGTAAATGGCGATCATATTGTATCACTTTCACCAATCGCCGCCCTTGGAACAAGTTAAATATTACCAATATGCAAGATAAAACTCAATAATCATTTTCTTTCTCTTGGTGAATGCGTACATTTATAGCATGCATATTCCATGTATCGTAAGCACTTTTGCATAAAATAATCCGATTATTGACTGATGATCATTCAAAAACAATCATTTGATTATTCCATTTCTGCCTTTCTCACAGGAATATTCTCTCAATTTCAAATATAAAATCAAAAAAACGGCAAACGACTTCTGCTGCATCCGGCTGCCATTTCCTGATAATGATCGGATTATTTCATAGAACACAAAAAAGGATGTCAAACTATGAAAGTTTTGGGTCTGAAGCATGATCATTCCCGCGCTTTCTTTGTTTGACATCCCTTTTTACATACGATATCGCTTTTTAGATTCGGCATATGCGTAACAGTTCATCATCTTTTTTCTCTTTTTGATTGGAACCGCTTTGTGACTGGATGTATTCTTCATACAGTTTGTGAATTGTCTCTTCTGAGGAAATGGATGCTACACACTCATCTGAGAGTAGCTCCATCTTCTCTTCTTCTGTAATATACTTGCAGCATTCCTCAAATATCGTCAACTTATTACCTGTGATCTCTTTTGACACCGGTATCTGAAGGCATTCTGCTAACAATAAAAGCAAAGCACCTGCATAAGCTGCGTACTGTCCGGTATTAAATAACAGTGTGCTGTCATGAACCATATGATAACAGCATTCTTTTAACTTCTTCCAATACCGCTCTTCTGACATATAGCTGAGCGCCTTTAATCCGCAGTATTCGGCGGAACCTTCCACCGTCTCAATATAATACTCGAATGCCAAATCTTCTCCATATTGTTTCATACGCTGTTTCCGCTTTAACAGGAAATCAAAGAAGCATGCCCTCTTCTCTTCTGTGTCTTTCGTCATAATCGCCCGGGACAAAAAATATCCTTCCATCAGTTTCAGATAATAATTCTTTGCATTGTCCGGATAATTCAGTCCTTTTTTCTCATCCGGTATGCGCATCTCATTCCTTGTATACTGAAACACATGGAACATCTTATGAACCAGATCGGATGCCACATCCTGAATCGGTGCTTTGCTATGCTTTGCATTCCACAAAATATATCGCTTTCCTTCAAAATCAAATAACTTCTTCTTATTCTGAACCAGGTTTGCGGGAATCACTTTGGAAGGCAGGCAGATCAGTTCTTTGGTATATAACGCATAATCAAATTTATGAAAACGAGGCCATATGCATCCAAATGGTACCTTATTCAATTCCTCATCTATGTCAGAGTATAACTGCCTGATTTTCGTATCATTCTGAGCAGACATATAAACCCTCCCCTATATGCAGAACCTATATTAAATAGCATGCTATAATATATGCATGCATGAAAGAGGATAGGTATGAATATTTTTTTACGAATTAAAGTTTCGTGACATTTTGTCGAATGAACAACGATGCATAACCGAATGGAAAGGTACTAATCTTCCGTTAAAATCGGTGTTTTCACAATCCATTTATCCTTCAGATAAAATCCAAGGGAAAGTGCTGCACCGATCACCCATCCAAGCGGCCATGACATCCAGATTCCGCTTGATCCAAATGGCTTACAAAGAATAAAGGACAAAATAACACGAATAATCAAATCCGAGAAGGTTGCTATCATAAAGTAATTCATGGCACCAGCACCGCGAAGCACACCGTCTGCCATTAGCTTAATGCAGATAAAGAAGTAAAACGGAGATACAATCCTTAAAAATACAATACCGGTTTGAAGGGCATCCTCGCTTGGCTCATTTAAGAATAGGTAAATCATTCTTTCACCGCCAAAGAAGAATAAAAGAAAGAACGGAACGGCTACAAGAAGAGTCATACGCATACCGGCACGAAAACCATCCCGAATACGTTCGGTCTTTCCTGCACCGATGTTCTGCGCTGTAAAGCTGGATAATCCATTTCCAAGAGTAGTAAAGGATGTGATCGTAAACGTATTTAGCTTAATGGCAGCAGAATAGCCTGCTATAACGGAAGAACCGAATCCATTGACAAGAGACTGGATAAAAATATTCCCAATGGAGATAAAGCTCTGCTGCAGGATGCTTGGAACTGCGATACTGCCAATCTTCTTAAACATCATATAGGAGAAATAATCCGGCTTCTTCTCAACTACAAAATGCCGTAACCTTTTAAACAGCGTAAAAAGCGCCAGAACACAGGATACCCCCTGTGCTAAGAAGGTAGCAAGAGCCACACCTGCCACGCCCCACTTAAAGACAGCTACGAATACGATATCTAATGCGATATTTCCGAGGGAGGAGGCAATCAGAAAGTAAAGAGGGGTTTTAGAATCCCCAAGCGAAGTAAAGATACCGGTACATACATTATACAGGAAAAGAAATATAAGTCCTGCTATGTAGATTCTTAAGTATAAGGCTCCATCTAAAAAGATATTGTCTGGGGTCTGAATCATTCTCATAAGCGGAGAAGTGAAGATTAGCCCGAGAAGCGTTAATGCCCCACTTAATATAAGACTGGAGATCAAAGTTGTATAGACTGCTGTTTTCATCTCCCTAATCTGCTTTGCTCCAAACAGCTGTGAAATCACGACCGCACATCCAATATTGCTCCCTACGGCGATTGCCATGAAAATCATCGTGATCGGATAAGAAGCCCCTACTGCCGCCAGGGCATCCTCACCGGCAAATTTTCCTGCAATCACGCTGTCTGCGATATTATAGAGCTGCTGAAAAATTACACTGATAAACATAGGAATGGAAAATGCCCAAAGCACTTTGCTTGGTTTCCCGACTGTAAGATCTTTTACCATTTTATCTACCTCTGTTTTAAATTTTTAATATCCACTAACGATTATACTAGCCGAATTTGAAAATACAAGAAACAAAACGACGAAATATTCTAGATTAATCCAAGAATTCCTATTTAATTTTATGAAAGTTCCAGCGTGCTTGTATGTATGATTTTAAAACAAAAGCCGCCCGGTCCTATCCTGTATCAGCTCCGGCATTATGCCGATTTTATACAAGAAAGAACCGGGCGGCTTTGCCCGTTAATACTATTTCATTATTCTTCGATATAATTCTTAATTCCAGTTACGCCAAGATTCACGATCATGCCACAAGTCTGGCATACGTACACCTCAACCGGAAATTCCTCTTTACCAGAAGAATCCTTCTTATCCGGTACAAAGAAAATATCTGCGTTTCCGCGAAACCGTCCTTTTATGATACGTTCACTTTTACAGCTAGGACATCTCATGCCATGCACCCCCATACGATTTAGTGAAAACTTTTCCTATAATTACCATGATAGCATTCTTACAGGATAAAGTAAAGGCTAAAGTATAAGGGAGTTAACGTCTCGTTTCTATAAAGGAACTTAAAAATGCAACTGCAGGTACTGTCAGCACGATACCGATGCTTCCTGCAATCCCTCTTATAATCTCAATTGCAATGATATCCGTACTGATTAACTGAGTATAACTTATTCCATAGGAATAAATCATTAACAGCAGATTTAAAGAGGAACCGGTAAATGCTAAAATCAATGTGTTTGCCATAGTCCCCATCGCATCTTTTCCAATGTTCATACCGGAACGAAACAGTTCATTTGCAGTCATCTTCTGGTTCACTTCATGAAGTTCATGGACGGAAGAAGCAATGCTCATCGCCACATCCATAACTGCTCCTAAAGATGCAATCAGTATCCCACAGATTAGTAGATCCTTTACTTTCATTCCATGATTTCCTGCAATCAATAAAAGAGATTCTGCCTCCTGCATCTGGAATCCGCTCACATGGCCGACTATGCCGGCTCCCCAGGAAAGAAATCCAGCGAATAACACACCGGCTAATGTACCAATAGATGCGGTCACTGTCTTCTTGTTGATTCCATCAATCATAATAAAACTGAATAATGTCGTGATGATAATGATCGCAATTGTCGCAAGAAGCGCCGGATATCCGATGATCAGTAGTGGCAGCAGAATCTTAAATACAACAATCATAGTAAAACCAAGACTGATAAGAGCCATAATCCCCTTTTTTCCGCCAATCACTGCAAGCAGTGCAACAAACAGTAAAATGACACCATATAAAAGAAAGGAACGGTCATAATTATAAATTGTAAAGTTTGGCCCGTCCTCATACATGGTAGCACGAATAATGAGCCTAGTGCCTTCATTTCCATATACATTATAAAGAGCACTCATATAATTCTTAATATTGACCACTGTATCCTTGTAAGGGCCGTTTGTTATCCGTACTTCAAGTTCCTGGGTGCCCCTTCGGACACCCTCGGTACTTTCATCAGGTTTAGAGTTATCCGATAATACAGTTTGGACGACTCCTTTGTAATAAGAGATTGCCTCTTCTCCTTCTATCAGACATTTGTTTTCTATCATTTGGATTACAATAAATAATACAACAACACCGATTAAGAAGGCGGCAAGTCTTGTGTTTCTTGTCTTTTCAGCTAGTGTACTTTTTTCTGTTTTTTTTACTTCTCTTTTCTTCCTGCTCCATGTCTTATTAAGAGATGATGGAGCAGGATTTTTTGAATACGTCCTTTTTTTCATTTGTTTCCCTTTCTCTTTCTCCTAGCATTAGTATACGGTTACTTGAACATCATAATTATGTTGCACTTCGTCTATCATAACTGTAACCGTAATCGTTGCACTGCCCTTCTGCTTTGCATATACTTTTCCGTTTTTATTTACGGTAAGAATAGACTTTTTAGAAGAAAAATAAGAAACGCTTGTTTCATCAGCGCCCTTTGGAAGCGTCACTGCAATGTCCGCTACTTCCTTCTTTTTCATCGTATCCTTTACTGCAACAGCAACCTGATCCCATAGTGAAGAAACCACCGCATCTGTTTGCTGTTCTGCAAGTAATACATACTGTCCTCCTGCATTTACGGTAAGGGTAAGAAAACCGTTTTTGTCCATAACTGTCTTTTCGGTACTGCATGATAAGAATGGCTTTGTTTCATTTTCTTTTTCATATGCATAGCCAAAAAGAGTACTGTCTGCTTTCAAACCATAGTAAGCTCCATTAACGATTAGTTTAACTGCCTGCGGGAACGCACCTTCCTGTCTGAATGTAAGCAGCAAACTGTTCTTCGCGGTATCTTTTGATAGAATGCCGGTGAGTGTCTTGCTTACAAAAGCACAATTTATAATCTTGTTTGTAACAAGTGCAGCATTAACCGTCTGAATCTTTGCATCTTTCACTTTTAACATAGCTCCATCAAAGCTTATGCCATATAACAGAGTCAGAGTATCTGTCTGAACTGCCTGATTTTCTGTCTTAACCTGTACCACTACTTCTTTTCCCTTTTGTTTCGCTTTCAGAAGAATGGTATCGGATACTACAATATCAGAGATCTGAATGGAGGTGTTCTTGGCAATGTCTTTCGGAATTACCAGATTCAATTCAAGTTTTGTTACATTGCCTGTATTCAGCTGTTTTGCAACAGCGTTTGGAATCGTAACGGTTACAAGAAGCGGTGTTTGACTGCTCAATCCTTCTGCAGCAGTTAATAACGCTGATTGAGGAACGGTTCCTTGCCATTTCGCTATACCATTTTTTATAAGAGCGGAACTATCTTTCCATATAACTTGTGCATCTGCAGTAATAACAGCATTTCTTGCATTCTTTTCAATCACGGTTGTAACTGCTGCTATCGAATCTGTCACAGAGCTGGTAGTCTTCATACCTTTGTAAGCGCCTGTAGTAAGATCGTAAACATATTCCGTTGTGGTAACCGTCTTATTCCCTGTTGCATCTGTTTTGGTTACAGTAATGCTTACAATACGCTCTGTATCCGTTTCTCTTATTGCTGAGTCTGTTTTCGTCTGTGTACTGTCTGAATCATCTTCTTCATAAGACGGCTTTGACGGAACAGTTGGTGTTACAGTTGGTGTGATGGTTGGAGTCACTGGTGTTTCGGTTGGTTTTACCGGTACCGTTGTTGGAGTTACCGGAACTTCAGTCGGTGCTGCCGGTGTGATAGTTGGTGTAACCGGTGTATCAGAGCCTGCGGATACAAAAACAATCTCGGAACGGTCACGAACACGGATTCTTTCACCTTCTGTATCATAAGATACAAGTCCTATTGCAGAAATCGTATTTCCTTTTGTTACAAAGCCTTCTAATTTTGCTGAAGAGGAATCTGATGCCAGTATATAGCCATCAATGAATACTCTTGCCTCTACACCGCTCTCATCCTTAACAAGAATTGTTTCTACTATGCCATTTTTTAATATAACATCTGTTACGACACCTTTTACTTTTACTAGCATGCCGCCATATTCCATGTAATCCATTGCCTGCTTTGTGGTAACTTCTAACGGCGCTATCGCTGTCACAGACGTATCGGTCACTTCTGCTGAAATCACACGTAATTCCAGATCGCCAAGATATTGATCCAAATATCCGGTTACTTTTACTTTCTGTCCCGGCAGGATCTCTCCCTCATTGATTGGGAAGATGTTAATGCCGCCTGTCTCATCCTGAATATAGATCGTATCAAAGAATGCATTGCCTTCCTTGGTTCCTGCTGTTACAATCCCTTCAGCCTGATAGATGTTTCCAATCTCACCATCACGAATCTTAGCAATCGGGGTATTTGCAAGCGATGTTTTACAAGACTCTAATATATTGAGGATAATGGTACGATTTGCATATGGCACATCCCATATATTATCCATCTCTGCTTTTACTTCAAAGTCTGACATAAACACAGTGCTGGAGATAAACAGATTGCTTCCGGACTCCAGACTCTCATGAGCCAGCATATATGCATTTCCTTTTTCAACCTCATGATAATTCTCATCTGCGTAAGTCTTGCTGTTAATGGAGTACGTGCTTTTATGTCCTTTTACCAGGTATTCTGCCTGTCCATTCTTGACAGCATCCTCATCTAAAAGAACGGTACATCCACTGTATGCGCTGTATTGGCTTCCGTCTTGGATACCTTTTGTGTATTCAGAATCCATGTTAAAGTCAGTCAGGTATAAACGATAGTTCTGGCCGCCATTTAATTCATCATCCACGGCTTCATCGCTGTTGATTCTCGTAGTAGCTCCAATTGCCTTAAGGAGACGGTTCATTTCCACAGAAGTCTGGCCGGATTCCGTATCCTGATAATCCGCGATACCGCACAGGATCACATCTCCGCCCCGCTTGATATACTCTTTTACTGTTTCAATAAACTGATCTTCAAAATGAGATACTGTATAGTTACCTGCATTAGCTGTTCCGCTTTTTTTAGCCGGTGCTGATATAATAAGCAGGCTGCAGTCCTTTAATGTCTCATCAGTAATCTGATCCGTTACAATCTGTACTTTCACCTGATCTTCTGCTGCAATTGATGCGAAATTGCCCATATTACCGCCGTAATACCCGGTTACATAATCGTTATAATGAGTCCCGTCCACCACGACTTTCGTGACCATGGAAGGATCCGCGAAATTCTCATTTAGTACGCCCTTATATATTTTCTCAACGCCATTTAGCAACGCTTTGACGGTAACCTGAATATCCACGCTTCCGGCTTCTGAATGGGTATGGTAGAACGTATAAGATTTCTCTGTAAAGGATGGTACGGTCGTTAAATCATTCGATGCAAGATCCACGGTATGAATGACTTCATCGCCAATTGCAAATGACATCGACTGGATATCTAACGCTTCCTTTTCATTATTATAGAGTACCGTTGTAATATCGAATGGTTCTCCTTTTACTGCTAACGCGGAGGATGTGCTGACAGAAGAAATACCTGCTGCCTCTACTTCTCCGGTCCATACAGGAGCGGTCACTGCAATATCGTTGTCCGGCTGTGTGATTCGGATATAATAATAAGAATAATCTGCCGGAAGTTCAAATGTAAGCTCAGCCTCATTGGAAGAAACCGTTTTAGAAGCAATGCTTAAACCGCCATTTACGATAACTTCTACCTTGCCGATTGCAGAATCGGTAGGATCCTTTAACTTAAGGTCAATGGATACCTCTTCCGGAGTGGAGGAAAGAATAGTTCCCATAATTTCATCATTTAAGGTATAGGTGATCTCTAAATCATTATCTTCGGTTGCATAGACACGCATATTGCGCATTGCGTCATATATATTATCCCTTGTCAGCGTATCCGCTAAAATAACGGTTCTTGCTGTATTGGAATCGCCCCATGCTCCTTTATGGTTATCCTGGTTATTGGATGGTGCTACATGCCAGCCTTTATCCAATGCTCTTGTATAATATTCATAAGATGGGAAATATCCGCTTGAACCAATGGCACCTTCCCCATTTCCTACTTCCAGCAAGGTGATCAGGTTATCAATCTCAGCATCGTAATGAGCAAAGTCCGTAAAATCACCAAATGTAGTTCCCGGATGGTTAAACTGACTGAGGGAACTCGTATCCGTCTTTAAGGTTGTATAATAGTTTGCAAGAGCCGTCGAATAGGTACTGTAATCTGTCTGAGTACGGCTCTGGAAACCATCGGTATTAAATGTATTCATATGGCCAAGTCCGTTTGACCAGGTCATCTCAAATCCATAAATAGCAACAAAGGAATCATCGGTAAAACGGTCTGCCAGCTCATGACCTTCCATCCACTCCGTACTCATCGATCCATCCGCTAAGGAAGCGCTCGATGCATTGTCAAAGGAATTGGAATGGTCCGTAACAGCCAGGAAATCAATCTGCTTTGCTGTATTTTTAGCATAATCAAATGCTTCTTCACATGTTCCGGTACCATCCGAATAGGAAGTATGGGAATGCAGCTGTCCAAAGTAAATATTATATTCTTCATTCAGTCTCTTTGTAAAACTAAATACGGAAGTCTCGCTTTCTTTACACCCATCCGCTACCGCTTTAGCTGTAATGCTACATGGAAGTTCTGATAATACGATCTTTTCCGCATCATGATATACCTTCCAGTCTACTCCATCATTCAAGGAATAATAGATGATAGCATCCTTTGTATCACAAGAAAGGCTAACTTTAGTTCCAACTGTCTTAGCACCGCCATTTGGATTTGCATTTACCGGTGCTGTCTGCTCCCATGTATAAGCATAGGTTACCTTCAGGCTATCCTGGAGCCCTTCTTTTACGGCATAGGCAGTAACAACCGCTGGAAGTGCTTCCAATACCGGTTTTTCATCGGAATTATAAAGCTTATATTCTCCATCATTGATCGAATAGTAAATAGATGCGCCTTCTGTCGAGGATTTCATGCTGATTTCCTGTCCAATCCGCACAGCTCCTGCATTCGGAGTCAGTTCAGGATAGCCTGCGATCGTTTTTGAGATAACCGGTGATCCGGTAATTGTTACAGGAGACAGATAGTTTGTCCCGCTTTTTCCAATTTCATTTCCATTAACGGCTACGTTACCCGCTACCATAAGACGGATATACAGCATTTCTGCATTATTGGCACCCTCCGGAAGGGTAACGGAGAAATTCTCAAAGGTAGATTTCTGGGAAATAGAATGAAGCGCGACATCTGTCCACTGTTCCCCATCAACACTATACGCAACCTGGAAGTTCTTTGGACCGGTTGCAGAGCTCTTCATAGAGTAGTTTAACGTGATGTTTCCATATAACAGGCTGTCAAGAGTGATGAGATAGTAATCGCCTTCCTGATTTCCTTTAAATCCGAGGTGATTTGCTGAAGTGGTAGAAATCTGAGGCACTTTTCCTGAAGAATGGGTAATATATGCCGTCTTATCTAACTGATCGTTATAAGCATCCAGGTCTGCATAAACAGTCGGTTCTGTATAAGTGCCGGTTCCTGCCCAAGAAGCGACTGGAAGCACAACAGAAGTATCAACGATCACATCATCACCTGCGAGCTGCTTCACATAATCGGAAGAGACACCATTTCTCAGCTGATAGGTCGTATTGTACTTAGAAAATGCTGCATAAAGTGTGATCGTGTCTCCTTCTGAGACTTCTTCTGGCAGCAGAGCGCCTTTATAAAGATTAATCGTACCGGTAGAGTCTGTTATTGGGGTATTGCCGGAAGCACTATATGCCCCTATTACAGCATCTTCTATACAGACATATTCCGAAAGATAAGAATCGCCGCCGGATAAAAGTTCTGCTATTGTAAGTTTCTGCGCTTCAAATGGCGTATCGGCTTTTACTACCTGTACGGATTCCACACTGCCTAGCTGACGGACAGATCCATACTCTGAAACTGTACCGGTAACCACTACAATATCACCGGTCGTATAGGTATTTACCCGGTCATAGACCTGAAGTCCGATAATCTCGTCATCTATCACATCCTGGAGAATCACGGTAGTAAGGCTATTGGCGTTATTGTAAACATTTCCGTAGTGGAACGCTACCTGGCCGATCACAGTCATCTTGCTGCCGTTTTCTATCGTATATGCCGCGTCAATTGTCTGTGCATTATTCTCTGTTACCATCTCTTCTGTGATCGGATCATAGACAATAGCCGGTGTAGGCATAACTCCGCCTGCAACCTTAGTAATGTCCTCTACAGCAGAGATACGCAACTGAGGATTATTGAAGTATCCGACTGATGCATATAAGGATACCGTATCTCCTTTGGCAACTACATCTGTCTCCGGCATTCTATATATATTGATAACAGCATCATTCTGGGTTAATACAGTATTCCCGGATGGATTAATATCTCCGATCACTGCCTCTGTAATATGTACTCTTCTGCATTCATAAGCATTTGGATCTTTTAAAATATCCGAAATGGTAACTTCTGTTTCATAAAGCGGCTGATTTTCTTCGAGCACTTCATAAGAAACATCGGTTAGTTGTTCTAACCCTTTATATGCTGATAATGTACCCATTACCGTTAGCTTGTCCCCGATATGAAGCGTCTGATCTGCCTGATTCAGATATAAATCAATGCCGGCTGTCTCATCTTCTACATAGACATTCTTGCCGTCTATAAAGTGAACAATACCGGTGATACAGACATTCTCCGTACCCGTTTCCAAACTTCTGGCTTCTTTAATAGTTATACTGATGGCACTTCCGGATATCGCTCCTCCCGAAACTGCCTGCATCTGAGAAAGTCCATTAACATCTTCTTTCTCGGTAACGGTATCCCGACCGCTTTCGTCCTGCGTCGTTACGTCTGCCATAATCTGTACCGGTACTGCATTGCTAAATACGGTAACAAAGGCAAGTAACATAGTCAAAAACAAAGCAATCGGTTTACGTTTTGCATTACATAACATTGGTTTTCCTCCTTAATATTGCTTTTTCTTCTATATTAACTGCTGTTTGTAATAGCGTTATAAAGCATATGTTAAATTTTAGTATATTTGTGGACTACACTCTTTTACAGCCATTTATGAAAAATGCTTACTCTTGCCAACTAACAAGAGCTATCTGTAAAAGAAAGAAAGCGAAGATTCCTTTTCAGGTGCACCTTCGCTTCATTTGAATAGTCAGATTCATACGCTTTATAAAAAACAGCAGGAATTTTCAACAGACGGATAGGTTATAATACAGAGACTGCTAGATATACAGCCATACTCGCCACAAGGCTATATAAGGTACCTATCAGAAAATATTCTGCAAATTGTTTATTGTGAGCGATATTATCATATCTGGCAACCGATTTAGCCGTCAGCACAAATCCTATGGCAGAGTATTGATTCATGGTAAGGAATATTACGATAATCAGCCTTTCAAGACATCCAATCATCTCACCTGCATTAAGATAAGAAAGTTTAGGATTCAGAAGCTGTTCTTCTTCCTTTGATGGATGTTCGACAGGCGGCTTATAGTTATAAAATAACTTGCCATATGTAATGTTAACTGGTTTCAAAATGATAA
>SVEB01000027.1 GCA_015057635.1 Lachnospiraceae bacterium
ACGAGTAAAAGCGGCGTGACGCTTAAGACTGCGGCAGGCTCTTCTACAACGGTAAAGACCGCATCCGGTGCAACCGCAACGCTCGCAAAGAGTACAGAAGTGTGGGTGTCCAAGGAACAGACCGTCAATAATGTAAAGTATTTTTACGTAGGTCTTAAAATAAATGGGGCCACTGTAAGAGGTTATGTAAAAGCAAGTGAACTATATCTTGTGGGAACATACACCTATACAAGCGTGACACCAACGGTAACGCCGGTTCCGACTGCAACACCGAAACCGACTGGGGCACCAGCAATAACACCGAAGCCGACTGCGGCACCGACACCGGGAGGCAGTACAGTTAAATATCAGATTCCGGCTACCGTGAATGCCAATGAATTAAATATCCGTGAAAATGCTACGACAAGCGGTACCAAACTTGGAACGCTGACAAAGGGGACAGCCCTCATCATTATTGGAGAAGCAGATACATCCGGTGATACATGGTATCAGGTAAAAACTACTTTGAATGGAAAAGAAGTGACGGGATATGTGTTCAGCAATTACGTAAAGCTTACATTACGTGAGGCCGTTCAGGCAGTGACAGATACAGCGGGTGTGAAGTTACGAGCTACTGCAAGTACCGGCGCATCCTATGTAAAGAATTCGTCCGGAACGGTCGTATCTATTGCAAAAGGGACAAAGGTAGCTATTACAAAGGAACAGACCGTAAACGGTGTGAAATGGTTTTATATTACAGCGACGGCAGGAAACGAGACGGTGAAAGGATATGTATTGGCTTCTGAATTGAACTTTGCAGCATACTCAGATTCAGGCAGCCAGACACCGACTGTGACACCGACGCCAATTCCAACTGTAACGCCAACTGTAAAACCAACGGTAACGCCGATCCCAACCCCAACTCCATCAGGTGGTACAAGTGCAGCGGATTTTGAAACAAAGCTTGCCGCACAGGGATTCCCGGAAAGTTATAAGGTACTGTTAAGAAAGCTTCATGCTTTATATCCAAACTGGGAATTTGAAGCATACCATACCGGTCTTGACTGGAATACTGCAGTAAATAACGAAAGTGTCGTAGGAAGAAATCTGATCACCAATGCAAAAAGCATTGAATGGAAGTCTTTAGAAAGCGGCGCTTATAACTGGAAGACAGACAGCTTTATCGTATACGATGGAAGTGTATGGGTAACTGCCTCAAGAGAGGCAAATGCCTATTATATGGATCCAAGAAACTTCTTAGATGAGAAGGGAATCTTCCAGTTTGAATTATTAGCGTATAAGCCATCCTATCAGAATCTGGAAGGGGTAGAGCATATCCTTCAGTATACACCGCTTTATAAAAAGAGTTATACGTATACAGACGACAACGGAGTGGAACAGACAACCACTTATGCAGAGACGTTTATACGTGCAGCAGAATATTCTGGCGTAAGTCCGTATCATCTTGCCTCACGTGTAAAACAGGAAGTTGTAACTGGAACAACAACGTTGAGCAACAGTGTTTCTGGTACGGTAGAAGGATTTGAAGGGCTTTATAACTTCTATAACATTGGAGCATACCACTCCACCGCACCCGGAGGGGCAATCGCCAATGGATTAAAGTATGCAGCGAACGGAAGCACGGATCCGGTGCTCAATGCAAACTCTATGATTCCATGGTCGAACCGTTATCGTGCGATCGTAGGCGGAGCTTTCATTATCGGAAGTTCCTATATCAATCGCGGGCAGAATACGATTTATCTGCAGAAATTTAATGTGACGCCGGTTTCCACCTACTACCATCAGTATATGGCTAATATAGAAGCGCCATATGCAGAGGCAAAGAAGGTATATGCCGGTTATAGGGATATCAGCACACAGCCGCTAGTCTTCTCCATACCGGTTTATTTAAATATGCCAAGTGAAGCCGTAAGCCCACCGGTTACAGCTTATAATCCGAATAACTGGTTAAAAGAGATTCTGGTTACAGACAGCGAAGGAAAAGTACTTGTTATGACACCGGAATTCGATATCGGTGCAGAGCAAGAGTATACCGTTACCGTTGATAATAGTATTGAACTGGTGAACGTAACGGCCACATCCGTAAGCACAAAAGCAACGGTAGCCGGCGGTGGCGTTATTGCACTTCAGACAGGGGCAAATACAGTATCCATCAAGGTTACCGCACAGAATGGCGATGTCAGAACGTATAAGTTAAATATCATTCGTGAAGAATTAGCTGTTCAATAATCCTGTTTTTATGAAATAGAAGCAGCCTAATGGACGACAAGAGAAGGTTACCTTCTCTTGTCGTCCATTGTTTTATCTTAACGGCTCTGTACAAGCTTTCTAAAGTAGAGTAAAATAGAGCATAACAAAGCAAGTATGAGGTTACGAATGAGAGTAAGCAAAGAGAATACAAGAAGAAGGAGACCGATCCGAAAGCAGATGATGGTGCTTGCCATGGCATTGCTTCTGTTAGGTCAGGTCATCACAACAAAAGAAGATACGGTATATGGAGCCAGCGCATCGGTAGGATTTGAAGAGATGGCGATGGGAGCCGTTGCAGGGCAGGAGATGACAATTTACCTAGTTGTCCGCACAGATGAAAGTCTCGGGGACTTTTCCGCTGATATTTCCTATGATACATCCTATTTAGAATACATATCCGGTCCGAGTTTTATAACCGGAGGGGACGGAATTCTTTCCCTGTCTGATGTAGGGGCATCAGAAAGTGCGGAAACTAGAAGATATGCTTTAACATTTAAAGTTTTAAAAAGCGGGGTCACAAGATTATCGGCATCCGGGGATTTATCCGCTTATGAATATGAAACGGGCAATGCTATGTCTATTTCAAGCCGTACTTATATTCTGTCTATTGCAGATGAAAAAAACGTATCAGACGATGCGTCTCTTGGTGTCTTAAAAATAAATCCTGGCAGTCTTTCACCAAGTTTTGAAGCAGACATTTTGGAGTATAATACAAGTGTAGATCTTGATACAAAGAGTCTTGCAGTCAGCGCTCTGGCAAATGATGCAAATGCGGTGGTATCGGTAATTGGGCAAAACGATTTAAAAGAAGGGCAGAATCAGGTTTATATTGAAGTGACGGCAGAGTCAGGAGCCACAAGAGTATATACTATTTATGTGACAAAAGAGGCAAAAGCAGATGGTATACAGGATATAACAGGAACCAATATTCCGTCTCTAAAAGAGGATGAAATACCTGAAAAAGAAAATACAGGAACTATACAGGAGAGTACAGAGAAACAGGAAGAAGCGGACTTAGAAGAAATGCCGACAGATAGTCTTTGGAACGTATCAGAAAATCGGATTGAAGCATATCGTGAGAATGAAGATACGGTAATAGCCGGACAGTATCGTTATCATCTAGCCGATAATAGGGGCAATGTGAACATTCCGGACGGATATGAGGAGAGTGTTCTGTTATTAAACGGAATCACGATACCGGCGTATGTAAAGGCAGGAGAAGAAGACCCGGATACTATGCTTTTAGTTCTTCAGGATGAAGACGGAGAAGTTAACCTTTATCGATATGACAGAATAGAAAAGACAATGCAGAAGATAAGTGATGATGTGCTTACCGTTACTTCGGAGGAGAGGATTGAGGAACTGTCACTGCAGCTTGCCAGACTCACTAAGAAGTATCAGCAGAATGTGGAACGCATGGGGCTTATTGCAGCTGGCCTTATTATGGCTCTTGCCGGACTGTCAGCCGGATGGCTGATTAGCAGCCGAAAGAAAAAGCAGGATCGGGAATGGCAATAGTGCTCGTATAAAGGGGACTATTGACAAATGGGGAATATTGTTATACTATCATTATAACAGATATAACTACTATATAGAAAGTAATAAGTGAGGTGACAGGTGTGTATTTATCCATCGATTTTAACAGTGATGAAGCAATTTATATTCAGGTACGCAATCAGATTATTTTAGGGATTGCAACGGCTGAGATAAAAGAAGGAGATAATCTTCCATCTGTCCGAGAACTGGCAGATAATATAGGGATTAACATGCATACCGTAAATAAGGCATATACTATATTAAAGCAGGAAGGCTATGTGAAGTTAGACAGAAGGAAAGGTGCAGTTGTGGCCCTTGACTATGATAAGATAGCGGCAATTGAAGAACTGAAAGGTCGAATGCGGATGATTTTGGCGCAGGCAATCTGTAAGAACATAAGCTGTGAGGAAATCCATGCCGTAATGGATGAGATCCTGAATGAGTTTTCAGCCTTTGATTCTTGATAGGAGGGATGGCAAGTGTTATGTGATATTTGCGGAAAAAGAGAAGCAAAGATCTACTATACAGAAATCATTAATGGGAAAAAGAAAGAGCAGCACTTATGCGAAGAGTGTGCGGCAGAGCACACATCGTTCCGATTAAAAGATCCATTCAGCACCAGAGAATTTTCACTTGGTGGCCTGTTATCGGGAATCTTAGATTCCTATGGACCGGCGGCTACAAAAGAGGACGAAAAGGAAAAAGAGAAGATAGCCTGTAAGAGTTGCGGTATGACATATGAAGAGTTCTTGGAGAAAGGGCAGTTTGGATGTGCCGGCTGTTACCAGGCATTTGGAAGGCTGTTAGGCAAGACATTTAAAAATCTTCACGGAGGAGATACTCATACCGGCAAGAAACCGGTTGGATATGTCAGTGAGACGAATCGGATCGTTAACGAGCTGTCGAAAGTCGATAAGCTGTCCATTCAGCTGCAACAGGCAATCGAGCAGGAGGAATTTGAGGAGGCTGCGAGACTCAGGGATCAGATTCGGGAATTAAAAAGGAATGAAGAACACAGAGTGACTTCCGGAGAGGAGGCTTAAAGATGCCAAAGTGGTATGAAGAGACGACAAATGATTTAGATGTTGTGTTATCAAGCAGAATCCGTCTGGCAAGAAATTTAAAGAATTACAATTTTTCCGTTCGTCTGGATGATGAGCATGCAAAAGAACTTGTCGGCACCATTACTGGATGCGTTAAGAACCTCGGGGAGAAAAGCAGTCAGCCCTTTAAGGTATGTCATATGAATACTATGAATGATGTGGAGAAAGCATCGTTTGTGGAATGTCATACGATCACTCCGCTTTTTGCGGAGAAAAAGCAGGACACTGCACTGTTATATTCAGAAGATGAGAGCATCAGCATTATGGTGAATGAAGAGGATCATATTCAAATCCAGGTCTTTCATGCAGGCATGGACATGTACCATGCACTGGAGAAAGCGGATGAGATTGACGATATCTTAAGTGAAGCAGTATCGTATGCATTTGATGATAAGTTTGGATATCTGACCACATCTCCGGGCAATGTCGGGACCGGCCTTAAGGCATCCTATATGGTGTTTTTGCCGGCTCTTACAATGGCAGGGAAGATTCAGCGCCTTGCAGATGAGGTCGGAAAGTATGGGATTGAAATCCGCGGCATCTATGGAGAAGGAACCAAGAGTTTGGGATATATCTATCAGATCTCCAATCAAAAGACATTAGGCTGTTCAGAAGCAGAAATTATCGATAATTTGAATCAGATAGTAAAACAGACAATTATACAGGAACGGAAACGCAGAGAATATCTGATTTCCATGAACGGAGATGAGATTGAAGATAAAGTATATCGCTCCTATGGAGTATTAAAGTATGCAAAAAGACTGAATACGGTAGATGCTATGATGCTGCTTGCGCAGTTAAAGCTTGGTATTGATGGCGGGCTGATACGGCTGAAGGAGAAGTTTGATGTGCATACGCTGATGATGCAGATCCAGCCGGCCAATCTCCAGAAGATGTTGGGAAAGAACATCACTGGCACTGAACGAGACCGTTATCGTGCTGAATTCCTGAATCAGAAGATGGCAGACATCGTACCGTAACAAGCTGGCATAAAAATGCCGGTACAACCAGACAGAGGAAAGGATAAGGACTATGAATGATAGATTTACGCAAAATGCAAGAGATGCTATAAATTTTGCAACAGAAGTTGCCTACCGTTTAGCCCATAACTACATTGGAACTGAACATCTGCTGATCGGATTACTGAAGATAGATGGTGTTGCTACAAAGGTAATAGAGGAAAATGGCGTAGATGAAGAGAAGGTGTTGGAGTTAGTAAATCAGCTGATTGCTCCCAATACGACGGTAAGCACGAAGGAGGCTTCTACCTTTACGACAAGAGCGAGAAGTATCATTGAGCAGAGCAGCAAAGAAGCAAGACGAATGAATGCAGAATATATTGGCACCGAACATATTCTGATCGCCTTAATCAAAGAGTCAGACTGCATCGCTGTTCGCCTTTTAAATACACTTGGAATCAATATTCAGAAACTGTACATGGATACGTTAGCGGCAAGCGGCGTGGACTTAAATGCAGCCAAGAATGAAGTGAATATGAATAAGGGAAAGAATAAGGGGAAATCCCAGACCCCTACTCTTGATCAGTATAGCAGAAACTTAACTGAATATGCGAAAGAAGGCAAGTTAGATCCGGTAATTGGAAGAGAAAAAGAGATTGAACGTGTGATTCAGATCTTAAGCCGCCGTACTAAGAATAACCCTTGTCTTGTAGGGGAACCCGGTGTCGGAAAGACTGCAATTGTAGAAGGACTTGCAGAGAAAATTGTAGAAGGAGATGTTCCGGACACGATTAAGGACAAACGTGTCATGACGTTAGACTTATCCGGGATGGTAGCCGGAAGTAAATACCGCGGTGAATTTGAAGAAAGAATCAAAAAGGTAATTTCCGAGGTTATCTACGATGGTAATGTGCTTTTATTCATTGATGAGATTCATACTATCATCGGTGCAGGGGGGGCAGAAGGCGCAATTGATGCATCCAATATCCTAAAGCCATCCTTAGCAAGAGGAGAGCTTCAGTTAATTGGTGCTACTACAAGAGAAGAGTATCGTAAATATATTGAAAAAGATGCTGCACTGGAGAGAAGATTCCAGCCGGTTGTAGTGGAAGAGCCATCCGAAGAGGAAGCGGTTTTAATTTTAAAGGGACTTCGCCCAAGCTATGAGGCACACCATAATGTGACGATCACAAATGAAGCACTGACTGCAGCAGTTAAGATGTCATGCCGTTATATCAACGATCGTTACCTTCCGGATAAGGCAATCGATGTAATGGATGAGGCATCCTCAAAAGTCCGTCTCAGCACGTTTATTGCGTCTCCGAAGATGAAAGAATTAGAAGAGAAGATTGCCAAATTAGAGGAAGAGAAGGAACTGGCAATTAAGAGCGAGGCATTCGAGCGTGCTGGTGAGATCAAGAAGCAGCAGGATAAGTTAAAGGATAACTTAAACCGCCAGACTCTTCTTCATGAGAAAGAGAAAGAGGAGAAGAAGTTAGTCGTAACGGAAAATGAGATCGCAGATGTCATCTCCGGATGGACCAAGATTCCGGTTCAGAAGCTAAAAGAAGAGGAAAGCGAGCGCTTATTAAAGTTAGAAGAGATTCTGCATGAGCGCGTGGTAGGCCAGGCAGAAGCTGTGACAGCCGTATCAAAGGCAATCAGAAGAGGCAGGGTAGGATTAAAGGATCCAAACCGTCCAATCGGTTCCTTCTTATTCTTAGGACCGACCGGTGTTGGTAAGACAGAGCTTTCCAAGGCGCTTGCTGAAGCGATGTTTGGCAATGAGAATTCCATGATCCGTGTGGATATGTCCGAATATATGGAGAAGCATTCGGTATCCAAGATGATTGGTTCACCTCCAGGATATGTAGGATTTGATGAAGGTGGACAGTTAAGCGAGAAGGTTCGTCAGAATCCATATTCCGTTATTCTATTCGATGAGATTGAAAAAGCACATCCGGATGTATTCAATATCTTATTACAGGTACTGGATGATGGACATATTACCGATGCCCAAGGCAGAAAGGTAAGCTTTAAGAATACGATTATCATCATGACATCAAATGCAGGTGCTCAGAGCATCATCGCGCCTAAGAAGCTAGGATTTATGTCAAAGACAGATGAAGAAGCGGATTATAAGAAAATGAAGGAAGGCGTTATGGATGAAGTGAAACGAATCTTTAAGCCGGAATTCATTAACCGTATTGACGAGATTATCGTATTCCATTCCTTAACCAAGGAAGATATCAAAAAGATCGTTCAGATCATGGTTAAGACAATTCAGAGAAGAAGCAAGGCACAGATGGATATTACGCTTAAGGTGACGGATGCAGTATCCGATTATATTGCGGAAAAGGGATTTGATCAGAAATATGGTGCAAGACCGTTACGCCGTGCAATCCAGTCTTATATCGAAGATAAATTAGCAGAAGAGATATTAGAAGGCAGAGTTCTAGCCGGAGATACCGTGACAGTTGATTATAAGGACGAAAAGATCAAGCTGACTTCCCGTAAGAAACGGGTGAGAAAATCCGAGGAATCAGCAGAAAATTAATGCAGATATGCAGGTGATGGCGCCGGGAGAATTCGGGTTCTTTCGGCGTTATTTTTGACATTCTTTTTACGAAATATTTAGAAAGAAATAGATTATTTTAGTAGCAATAAGGAAAGATTTATTATATAATGGAAGGCATAATCAGAAAGAAATCAGATTATCATGGAACGATTTGTAAAATCGGTTACTAGATATAACCAGGAGGAAAAAGAAATGGCTATGTGTGAAACTTTAATTCGTAAAGAGAATGATGGAACAATCAGTTTTGGTGATTATACCCTCGAGACAAAATCAAAAGTATCAGATTTCGAGTATAACGGGGATTTATATAAAGTTAAGACTTATAATGAGATTACGAAGTTAGAGAAGAATGGCATGTTTATCTATGAATCTGTTCCAGGATCTTTTGTCTCTCATTTAAGCGTAGAAGAGAGAGAGCTTTCCTTTGCAGTAAAGGCTAAGGAAGATGTACAAATCACATTGGAATTAGAACCGGAAAAGGAATACAAGATTTTTATTGACGATACAAACGTAGGCAAGATGAAAACCAATTTAGGCGGAAAGTTAGTCTTAAGTGTGGAATTAAATCCAGATATGGAAGCAAAAGTTCGCGTGGTAAAGTGCTAGACTGTTTAACGGGTATCGAAACTACATAAAACAGATCAGGTAAAGGAGCAGCGTGAGAAACAATGGCAAAAAGCAAGACAGTTTTCTTTTGTAAAGAATGTGGCTTTGAATCATCAAAGTGGTTAGGACAGTGTCCTGGATGCAAGGAATGGAATACATTTACGGAGGAGCCGGTAGTGAAAAAGAGTGCATCCTCCATGGCGGTCACGAAAGGGCTAAAGCGTGCAGAACCAGAATCCTTATCTAAAGTTCTTGCAGAAGACAGCGAAAGAAAGCTGACTGGCATCGCGGAATTTGACCGTGTGCTAGGAGGCGGAATTGTGAAAGGGTCCTTAGTATTAGTCGGAGGGGATCCCGGCATTGGAAAATCCACGCTGCTCTTACAAGTGTGCAAACAATTGGTAGAAAGAGATACCAAGGTTTTATATATTTCAGGGGAAGAGTCCCTGCGACAGATTAAGATGAGGGCAGAAAGGCTGGGGACATTTAAAGGCGATCTGCTTTTGCTTGCGGAGACGAATTTAGATCTAATTAGTGATACCATTACAAGGGTTATGCCACAGGTGATAGTAATTGACTCGATTCAGACGATGTTTCGCGAAGAAATCTCAGCGGCACCGGGAAGCGTAAGCCAGGTCAGAGAGACTACAGGTGCGCTGATGCATATTGCAAAAGGTATGGGAATCACCGTATTTATCGTAGGTCATGTGACAAAAGAAGGCGTTGTGGCAGGACCTCGAGTACTTGAGCATATGGTGGATACGGTACTTTATTTTGAAGGAGAGAATACGGCCTCTTACCGTATCTTACGTGCGGTAAAGAATCGTTTCGGTTCTACCAATGAGATTGGGGTATTCGAGATGAAGAATGCCGGTCTTTCGGAGGTAACGAATCCTTCTGAGTATATGTTGCAGGGCAAACCGGAAGATGAGCCGGGAAGCGTTATTGCGGCATCCATGGAGGGAACCCGCACTATTTTAGTAGAAGTGCAGGCACTGGTATGTCAGACAAACTTTAATATGCCAAGAAGGACTGCAGCAGGAACCGATTATAACCGAGTGAATTTGTTGATGGCTGTCATCGAGAAACGTCTTGGGATTCAGCTGTCATTCTGCGATGCATATATAAATGTGGCGGGCGGCATGAAAATCAATGAGCCGGCACTTGATCTTGCAATCGTTCTTGCCATCTTATCCAGCTATAAGAATAAGGCGTTAAGCTCTAAGACAATCGCATTTGGTGAGGTCGGCCTCACCGGAGAGGTAAGAGCGGTAAACTTAGCGGAACAGCGCGTGGCGGATGCGGCAAAGCTTGGTTATGAGGTATGCATACTTCCTTATGTAAACAAACAAAATCTGAATATTAAGGGGATTCAGTTAGTCGGAATTCGCAATGTAAAGGAACTTATCAATCAGTTACGCTAGGGAGCAGGAGTTATAATGAATACACAAGATAAAATGCATGCTGTACTGGAGCAGTTAGAAAAATCACAGGAGCTTGTGGAGCAGAATGCCGTTGATGCAATCAATGGGCAGGACCGCGTATATAATATGCTTCGGGAAAGTGAAGGAAAGTCCATCGAGTTAATATCGAATTTTGAGGCAGTCTGTTATGAGATTGAGGAAACAATCGCGGTTATGGAAGCAAAGTATGGCGAGGTAATGGAACCCGAAGATGTGGAAAAACTGATGCAGCTTTGTGAACTTGTCGTTTCTCAGACTATGAATATCCACGAACTGGGCCAGGTATTTCAGACGGTTTTAGATAACGAAGACCAGATGAAGGACTCGGTACACTGTCTCGAAGAAGCTATCGAACTTCATCGGGGAGCAATGGAAGAATTCTATAGGAATATCGAATAAAAACTGGATGAGAATAAGAATAAGTCTTTGGATTTAAGGCTCTCAGGATGAATAAAGCCGTGCATGATCGGGTAAAGTCATCTTGGCCGTTGGTGATTGGGCAGAAAATACTGTCTGATGATCAATAGCTAAGATGGCTTTTTCCATTTCAGGTCAGTGATTCGCTAGAGACATTGGATAAGAGGCCAAAAGGATGGTTTAAGAATATCTTAAGGTTATCGCTATTGACAATTATGGATAATAAATTTATGATAACACTGGCAAATGTGAAGAATTCTAGAAGCTACCGGTATAAAAGAATTCGATAGAATCCATTTAAATGGAATAAGAAAGAAGTAAAGGGCAGGATATGCAATGAAAAGGGATAGAAAAAGACTGGTATTTATAATATGCATGATGGTGGTGACAGGGACCATGACCGCATGCGGCAGTTCAAAGGCTCCGAAGGATAATGGAAATTATGTACAGAGCAATCCGACAGGAGCTGGAGAGAATCCGTCTCCAACTATTTTACCGGCAGAAGAGGAAGTAAAACAACCGGATTCAGATACAGAGGATAGGAATACAGAATCTCAGGAAATGGTGACACCGGGTGAGGAAGACGTAACCCATGACATAGTGGAAACGGGGGATATTGTGGATACATCAAAACAGAAGTATACCTACAAGGAGATGAAGGAAGATCTGGAGATTCTTAAGAAAAAATATCCGGATCGTCTTACTGTGAATGTGTTAGCAACCACAAGAGATGGCAACAATGTATATGAAGCGGTGTTTGGAGATCAAAATGCGTCAAAGCATTATATCATCCATGCAGGAATTCATGCCAGAGAATACATGACAAGCCTTCTTGCCATGGAACAGTTAGAATACTATTTAGAGCAGGCGGGAACGGCTAGCTATGAAGGCGTGGACTATGAGACACTCTTTGATGATGTAGCGATTCACCTTGTTCCGATGGTGAATCCGGATGGAATCGCGATCAGTCAGTTTGGCTTAGAGGGTGTTACAAATGAGGCGATCAAGACAGATATTGAAAGCTGGTATAACAGGGATTTTGCAAATGGTGTCACATCAAATACGCTTGCAACCTATATGAAACGCTGGAAGGCGAATGCGAACGGGGTAGACTTAAATCGTAACTTTGATTATGGATTTGAGGAGTTTGTCGGAAGCAGCAATGCCGGGGCGGAAAAATATAAAGGAATCTATGCGGCAAGCGAGCCAGAAGCAAAAGCGCTTGTGGATCTTACAAATCGCGTAAAGCCGGTGGCAGCAATCAGCTATCATGCAACTGGATCGGTTATTTATTGGGATTATGGACAGACAGGGGCCCTTCGGGACGACTGTTTATCCTTAGTGAAGATGATCAACAAGGTGACAGGATATGAGATAAAGTATGCAGCAAGTGATAAGCAGGATGCAGCGGGATACGGTGACTGGGCGGTTATGGTGAAAGAAATCCCATCTGCAACGGTGGAAATCGGAACCGGAGCATGTCCGCTTGAAATCAGTGAGTTTCCTTCCATATGGGAGCGAAATAAAGAACTGTGGGCAGCACTTGTAAGCCTGTATAGAGAATAACCAAGGAAAAAAGAAGAAGAATAGAAAAAGGGATAGCAAGGAACTACGAGAAACAGGAAGGAAGGCAAGATACCATGAAAAAGCCAGGGTCATTTTTAAAGCGAAATTTCGGCAAGATACTGCTTACGTTACTTGCGCTCATATTCCTTATGGGCGGGCTTGTTGTATTCCGACTTTTAATGAAAGTTGGGAACATCAAGTATATCTATAACTATACCGTAAGCACAAGAGGAAGTCTTCCGGTAGAACAGTCCCTTTCCAATGCACAAGGGGCAGATCAGCTTGTAGCCAATGCCACAAGCAATACAAATCCGAATAATTTAGAGATTACCTCCTCACTTTATGTGGATGGAGAACTGGTGACGGATTATACAAGAGAGGATCCAATTTACTTTAGCACAGATTTATTAAATAACTTTACACAGTTAGAAGGCATTATTACCTTTAGAGGCAACTACTATCGAAATCTCCAGTCTTATGGAACCGCTTCTATTTTAGAGCAGGCATTTGACCGTAATTACTGGTCCTTCTCAACTGGCAAAGTATTAAAGAGTGACGGAGTGAACTACTGGTCCGGCAATGGCTGGACAGGACAGCCTCTTGTTGTAAAATGGGATGACGAGACAAAGCAGATTATGAATTTGTATGAAGAAGCGAAGAAAAAAGAAGACTTAGTGGAAGTCATCTATCCAGGCATGGATGGATTTATTCATTTCTTAGATTTAGATACCGGAAAACCAACAAGACAGGCGATCAATGTAGGCATGACATTTAAGGGCACAGCCTCCATTCATCCCGGTGGAATCCCAATGGTGATCTGTGGATCAGGAGATGCGCAGACTGGTATGTATGGGGAAAGCATCAGCCCGAGAGTCTACATTTACAGTCTGATTGACGGAACCCTTTTATATGAATTCGGGGCAAACGACGAAATCGCACCTCGTGTATGGCATGCATATGATAGTTCTCCAATCATTCATGCAGAGACGGATACCTTAATCTATCCGGGTGAGAACGGCGTTTTATATACGCTGAAACTAAATACACAGTATGATCCGGAAAAGGGAACCTTAAGCATCAACCCATCGGAGTTTATCCAGTATACGTATTCTGCAGCCCGTTCCTCGGAAAGCAAGTATACATGGGGATCAGAATCCAGCGCCACCGTATGGGGGAGCTATCTGTTTATGGGCGATAACGGCGGAATCGTAAGCTGTATCGATCTAAATACAATGAAAATGGTTTGGGCATGCAACGTAGAAGAAGATGTGAATTCCACTCCGATTTTAGAAGAGGATGAGAACGGAAACCGTTTCTTATATGTAGCAACGACCTTAAAGTTCAATACAAATGAGCATAATATCGGTGAGGCAGCCATCTTTAAGCTAAATGCGATGACAGGAGAGATCGTTTGGAAGAAGCCATTTGAGGTTCATACCGTAAAAGGTCTTGCCGGCGGTGTTTTATCAACTGGTATTTTAGGAAAAGGTGTGATCTCAGACTATGTGATTTACTCCGTATCCAAAACTCCAAGCATTGACAGCGGTTATATCATTGCTTTAAACAAAGAGACAGGGGAAGAGATCTGGAGACACGATCTTCCGATGTATTCCTGGAGCTCCGGTGATGTGATTTATACAGAAGACGGCAAAGCGTATCTGATCCAGGGATGTCAGAACGGCGATCTTCTATTAATGGATGCGGCTACCGGCGAAGTGTTAGATAAGATGAACTTTGGAACCGGTATTGAAGCAACACCAGCTATTTTTGATAACAAGCTTGTGGTAGGTACAAGAAATGAGAAGATAATCGGGGTGACAATCAAATGATACGGACAAAAAATAAGATCATAACAATCCTTGTGTTAATCGTACTTCTTTTGATCACAACAGGATTCCGCCTTTTTGCAACCGAGACTGGCGTGAAAAGCCCGCATATTGAATCAATTGCAGAAGTTGAGAATACAAACCTTGGAGGCGTGATGGCAAGCATGCCGGATAACAGTGCCAAGATTTTATTTGAAAGTTTATTGGGCATGAAACTAAATAGCTATCATGCATTTGATACAGTGGATGAGACGGTGAACGCATTAAAGGGAAATGAAATCCAGATTGCCTGGTTTTCGGATGTGACAGCCAGATATCTATTGAATACGGTATCGGGGCTTCGAGCACTAAATACGACAGACCCTACGAATCATCAATTAGATTTCGCACTGGCCCTAAGAACGGATGAGACCGAGCTGCGGGATCAGTTAAATACAGTATTAGCAATCTTAAAGGAAAACGGAACCCTGCAGGAATTAATCGATACGTATGTGGATACGACCGATTACTCTTACAGCTATCCGGAAAGCAAGATGAAATCCACTTCCATTTATAAAAGTGCAAAGCCAATCTATATCGGTGTATCCGGAGCAGTGCCTCCGCTTGATTTAATCGATGTATCCGGAGAACCAACCGGTTTTTCTGTGGCACTGATGGATGAAATCGGTCTTTTATTAAGACGGGAAGTGAAATTTGTCGTAATGAAGAATGAAGCAATGTTCTCAAATCTGATGAGCGGCAAGGTAGATGCTATCTTCTGTTATGGTACAACCAAAAGCACGATGGTAACCGATAAGAAATACATCATGACAGACGGATACTATACAATGAATCAATACACATATCTTGTACAGGAATAAAAGGGGGAGAGAGCATGGACTTTATTAGAAACTTATTTGATACAATCACGAACAACCTGATTGCAGGCGATGCTTTTTATATGATTGCAAGAAGCATCATCACTACACTGATCGTTACCGGAATCGCATGGGTAATTATGTTCTTCTTCGGAACATTGGTAAGCTACTGCATGTGCTATGAAAAGAAGGGGATATCCCGTCTGTTTGAAGCGGTATGCTTTATCTTCCGTTCCACACCGGCGCTTTTAATGCTTCTTTTATTCTACTATGTGATCTGCAAGCAGAGCCGTCTTGATCCTGCCATTATCGCAGGAATCGCGCTTGGTCTTTATGGAGCAGGTCACCTGGGAGAAATCCTTGCAAAATACGTAAGGGATGCACAGAAAAAGCAGGATGCTTCCGTTAATAAAAGACTTCAGCGTGTATTTTACAGCGTATGTGTTCCACAGGCTATGGAAGATGCGTTATTTCCAATTAAGCGTCTTACCATCCAAATCTTACAGTGGACAACTGTTGTAGGCTATATCACCGTCAATGATCTGACAGAAGTAATGAATCGCATTGGACAGAGAACCATGTATCCATTCTTCTCGATCTTTGTATGCATCATCTTTTATATGGTTGTGACAATCATCATTGAAGGAATCTTTCGTCTGTTTGAACGCAGATACGAAAAATAAAAAAGAGGAGCTGCCATATGGCAGCTCCTCTTTTTTTGAAGTCTATAGGAACAATAGGGAGAGGGATGCAAAAAGGGACTTTAATCTATATTTCCATATGTAAAATTAAAAAAAGGAAAAAAAATAACCCATATGTATTGAAAAAAAGTATCAAAAGATATACAATATAGAAGAATAATGCAACGGTTTAATGTTTTAAAGCGTCATACAAAAGAGAGGAATAGGTAATGAAAGGACAAAAGAAAGAAGTACGCGCATGGGCATCCATTCGTGTAAAGATTATCATTTTAATAATTATGACCGCATTTATCTGCAACGGGTTTAATTTATGGTCATCAATTCCTACGTCTAGGAGTCTATATGTTTCTCTGGTTAGAGATATTATGGTAAGCAGTGTCGAATATTATGGAGAGATGGTGGATGACTATATGTCGGGCCAGAAGACAAACGGTGAAGAGATAAAACCAGAAGGCGAAGGTATGCAGTCTGAGCAAATGCAGGGACAGTATCAGATGTTAGATAATCTTGTGATTCGTGGTATGGATACGAGCATATGTTATTTGGTTGATGCAGACAATATAATTGTTTACCATCCAGACAGCACAAAAATTGGAACGATATTAAATTCTAATGTTACAGAGGCTTTAAGCAAGGCATCTTTAGCAGAAGATATTGCCGAGTATGCAATTGATGGAGAATATAAATATGGAGCAAGTTATAGATTCTCAAAGGATGGTCAGACATTAATCGTAGAAATCAGTCAGTCTGAGGTACGTATCAGGCTGAGAGAAGCAACTAACAAGAATATATCAACCGGAATATTCGCATTGTTTATAAATGGGATCCTTGCAGCATTTTACATAAGGGGCCTTGTAAATCCGATTAAGAAACTTACGTCTCTTATTTTTAAGATAGCAGCTCTTGATTTTACAAAGGATGAGACACAGGAAAAATTAAGCCGCAGAATGGACGAAATCGGCGCAATGAGTCGTGCCATAGGACAGATGCGTGAACATATTGGAGCAGAGATGGAACAGATTCAGGCATTATCTGTTCAGCTCGATCATAGTTCGAAGGAACTGAATCAGATCGCTTTTCAGGTAAATGAGGACGCCGATGATAATTCTGCAAGCGCAGAAGAACTGGCAGCAGGAATGGAAGAGACAACGGCTACAGCCGAGAATATCCATGTAAGCATAGTGAATATCCAGTCAAATGCCAATGATATCAATGCCCTTACGCAGCAAGGCACAAAGATGGCAGATGAGATCCTGGTACGTGCCGATATATTAATGAAAAAGACAGATGAGGCGGATCGTACAGCAAAGCGTGTTCTTGAACAGATAAAGAAACAGGGCATGGAGGCAATTGAACGTGCCGGATCGGTGGAGAAGATTCAGGAAATGACCAGTGCCATTGAAGGCATTGCTAGGCAGACGAGTCTACTGTCTTTAAATGCCTCTATTGAAGCGGCAAGAGCTGGAGAATCTGGAAGAGGCTTTGCAGTGGTAGCTTCTGAGATTGGAAATCTTGCAGATCAGTCCACACAGATGGTTGGAAGTATTACGGATATTGTGAAAGAAGTAAAACAGGCAGTGCAGGATATGAGGGGCAGTATGGAACAGATACTTTCCTTTATGCAGACAACTGTAAGCCAGAATTTTGAGCAGTTCCAGGAAGTAACCAGCACATACAGCAACGATGCGGATTCATTTAAAACAAGCATGATGGAAATCTATACATCCATGAGTGAATTAGAAATATCGATTTCCGGTATTTCAGAGGCAGTAAGCGGTATCAGCAGTACGCTGCAGGAATCTGCCCGTGCAGTCGGCACCATCGCAGAACGAACAAGCAACACGGCATCCTTGACAGGGGAGACGACAAGATTAGCGGAAGAAAGTGTCGGACGTTCGAAACAGCTGGCGGATATTGTAGATATATTTAAGCTGTAGGGATAGTTTAGTTCCAAAGAAGCAGTGAAAATAATTTTCTTACAGCCGAATATATTTCGGCACATAAAAGAAAAAACATATAAAAGAAGAGGATGGCCTAAATAACAGGAAAGCCTCTTCTTTTCTCCTATAGATAGGAATGGTGAACCAGCTTTTATAAATAGAAGTTATGCCTACATTACACAAAATATCATATTTCTTCAAAAAAATTAAAAAAGTAAGAAAAAAGGGTTGACATTCCTTTAAAATCATAGTATTATATCTAAGCAAGGTGCAGCGAGCACAAAACAAAAAGCACAGAGTGCTGATATATAGGGGTATAGTTCAGTTGGTAGAATATCGGTCTCCAAAACCGCAGGTCGTGGGTTCGAGTCCTACTGCCCCTGTTCTTAAAAAGAGCGTCAAAGCTAATGAATAGCTTTGGCGTTTTTTTGTTATGTTATTGAGAAAATTGTAAGATATTGTTTTGTTTCTATCCTGTTCAATTGATAAAAAATAGAGTTATAATAGAGATAAGAATATAGCAAAGCAGGTGATTGGATATGGGCATGCGAAGGACTAAAAGGATTTCAAAACGGTCTGTATTTACAAGAGAGTGCATTCGCTTGATTAGAAAGCTGCCGATTATTCCACATGGAGAGTTTGTCGTTTTAGCGAAGAAAGCTATGACGCATCCTTCCAGATGGCAGGCACCGGATGGATATGGATGCATAAAGTACCAGGTTGAAAAGGCAAGCATAGAGCTTCTTCAGAAGGCAGGAAGGAAGCATAAGCATGTGATTCTTCAGTTGCATGGAGGAGCTTATATTGCAGGTATGATGGATTTATATCGGGATTTAGCCGTTCAATATAGCAAGATGGCAATGGATGCAGATGTGGCTACCTTAGATTATCGGGTGGCACCGAAGTACAAACATCCGGCAGCGCTTATAGATGCGCTCTTGGCATGGGAATTCCTGATTAAAATGGGATATCATGAGGAAAATATCATTGTGGCAGGAGACAGCGCTGGCGGAAATCTTGCCTTAGCTCTTGTAACCATGTTACGGGATCAGAATCGGAAGCTCCCTGCTGGAATCTTTGTGATGTCTCCATGGGCGGATTTGGCAGAGACCGGAGAGTCTGTAGAACGAAATCTTTATAAGGATCCAATCTTCGGAAAGGTACCGGGGGAGAAGAGAAAGATGGGGGAGCATCTTGTGGATTGCAGCTATGCGGGAAAAGCTAATTTAAAAGATGCGTATCTGTCACCGGTATATGCAGACTATCATGGATTCCCACCTATGCTTTTGCAGACCGGCACATATGAGATTTTAGAAAGCGATTCCGAACGGATCTATTATTCGGCAAAGCAGGCAGGAGTACAGGTACAGCTTACAAAGTATCGAGGAATGTTCCATGTATTTCAGCTTGGGTACAGGATTTTGCCGGAGGCAAAATTAGCATGGAGGGAAGCAGCGCAGTTTTTTGATGAAGTCTGGTCAGAAAGATAGGGCATCCAATCTATTTCTAGCATAAAATAAATATAAAAAGTGACCGTGATAAAAGTGTACACGATAGAATCAGGTGAAAGAGATTTCATCTGATTCTATCGTGTCTTTTTATTACGGCCTTTTTTATTGGAAAAGAAGACAAAAAGAGCTAGAAGCAATAAAAGAAAAGTGTAGAAATTCATCTAAAGTAAGGAAACTAAAAGAGAAAAACTCATATATTGTTATTGCTAGAACTAAAATAACATCTGTTTGAATAGAGGGGGAAGTCCAAAAGATAGTTGAAGAATTAGAAATGACGAAAAGGAGGAGAAGCAATGAGGGGAAGAATTGTACATCAGAATGCGCAACAGGACCGTATTGGAAACGGGCTCTTGATAAGCCAGCAGGCAGAGCAGTCACCGGAACAGATTATGCATCAAATCAATAATATGGCATATAAGCCCTTAATATCTATCATTCTGGAAACCGATCAGCCTTCCTGTGAGTGGATGAAAAGGACAATTGTTTCTATTCAGCAGCAATATTACCCGAACTGGGAATTGTGTATAGTACAGGGAACAAGAGAGAAATATCGTAGATGTCTGCATATGGCACGGCGGGATGGAAGAATTAAGGTTTTAATGAATCGACAGGGGCAGCATCAGGATACATGGAATAAGTCATTGGCACTATGTGCAGGAGAGTATACGGCCATTATAAGAGAAGGTGATGAACTAACGAAAGATGCACTTTTCTGGGTGGCAAAAGCAATCAGTGAAGAGCGTGATATTGATTTTTTATACAGTGACGAATGTAGACTGAAAAATGCGAATGAATATGAGGGAAGCGATTTTGCATTGAAACCGGACTGGTCTTTGGCATTGCTTCTTAATTATATGTATACCGGACATCTAGCGGTATATCGGACGGCATCCATAAGGCAGGCTGGGGGATTCCGAAGTGACTATCAGATAGCACAGGAGTATGACTTGCTTCTGCGATTATCGCACCATATAGGAAAAGTACGGCATATAGAACGGATTCTATATTATGAGAGAATAGGAGATGGGCTAAAGCCGTCTGTGGATGAGGAAAGGGCCAGTCAGGAAGAGGCGCAGGCTGTTAAGGAATGGTATCAGAGAAAAGGGTTTGAAGTTTTGGTTACGCATGCCTATGGTGGAAATGAAGTTCAGATCTTAAATAAGAGAAATGAAAAAGTTAGCATTATCATTCCTTCGGACTCTTTAGTGAATTTAAGGAGTGTTATTGATGGAATCATCAATAATACCCAGTATAGTAATATCGAAATTATTGCGGTGACAAATTCCAGATTGATCCGAAGACTGGGGCACCGCTATATTCGGTATGGTTTTGTACGATTCCATCCTTATGACAAGCCATTTAATTTTTCTGATAAATGCAATGAAGGAGCAATTGTGGCTACCGGAGAACGATTGGTTTTCTTTAATGATGATGCCATTCCTAAGAAGCGTGATTGGATTGAACGATTGCTGGATGTGGCATATCTGCCATGGGTAGGGGCTGTTTCCCCAATGCTTTTATATGAGAATCAGACCATTCAGTATGCAGGAATGTTCGGTGGATCTCCGGCTCTTTTAACCGGAACTGCATTTTATGGAATAAAGGTGGATGAACCTGTGACAAACCGCATACATCATATGTTAGTACGTGAGGTTGGGATTCTTTCGGGTGCCTGCACTATGATGGCAAAAGATATTTTTATGAAAATAGGCATGTTTGATGCTGTGAATACCCCAAATGGCCATTCAGATGTAGATTTGGCATTTCGTCTGAGAGAAAACAAGTATGAGTGTGTATATACACCGTATTCTGTTATTATCCATAAAGGAAGCAATACATGGGAAGCAAAAAGCCATGCGGATAAGGCTGATATTTTTTGTCTCAAGAGATGGGGGCCATACCTGGAACGGGATCAATATTTTACAGATTCGATGAAGAGACTGTTTGAACGATATTATCCGGATTTTTATAAAATATATGAACCAAGGCAGATAAAACTCGGAGATCAGGGTGGAAAAGATATTTTATTCGTCATTCACGAATTAAGTCGCACAGGGGCACCGGTTGTAGTGCAGGAGTTTGTTAAGATGGCACTGAAGAAAGGTCACTTCCCGGTTGTGTTAACGTATGATGATGGTCCCCTTAGACAGGAGTACTATGAAATGGGCGTTACTGTGATCATAGATAAGGGCAGTCAGTATCGGAAAGATTACTTTGAGCATTTTGCTAGAAACTTTGACTTGGTAGTCGTAAGCACTCTGGTTTGTTCCAATTCGGTGGAGCTTTTAGCAAATTCCCTGCCAAAAGTCATCTGGTGGATCCATGAGGGAATCTATGGATTGAATCATATCGGAAATCTTCTTCCAAAGCGATACGGAAGTAATATATCCATTTATTGTGGAGGGGAATATTCAAAAGAAATCGTACAGACAAAGATCCCAGGTGAAATTAAAATATTGAATTATGGAGTGGAAGATGCAGGAAGAGGCGTACCAAAGCTAAGAGTTGAGAATGGGCTGACATTCGTAATACCGGCTACTTACGAGGTACGGAAGGGACAGGATCTTATGGCAAATGCCATTAGACTGTTATCAGAGGAGGAAAAAAAGAAAATCCACTTTATTTTTATGGGGCGAGTAGTAGATCCAAGGGTATTGGAACAGGTACAGAATCTAGCATCAACATGCGCCAATGTTCAGATTATAAATCCGGTATCCAGGACAGAGCTGTTTGCTTTATATGACAGGTGCACCGGGGTCATTATGCCATCCAGGGATGATCCGATGCCGGTTGTTTTAACAGAGGCTATGATGAAATACAGGATCTGCATCTGTTCTACGAATACAGGAACATCAAGATATATTCAGAGCGGACACAATGGCTTTGTATTCCAGACGGAAGATTATACACAGCTGGCAAACATTTTGAAGTATATCATTCAGAATCCGGATGTTCTGCCTGGCATTGCAGAAAATGGAAGAAAAGTTTACGAACGTTATTTTTCTTATCCGGTTTTCGAGTCCAATATCAGCAGAATTATAGATTCTGTCTAACTTGGAGGGGCTATGAAGACGTATTTGCTTATTGGCGGAAGCGGATTTATCGGAAGCTATATCGCTGCAAGGCTGGCACTGACAGACCGGGTTGTGATTGCAGACATCAGAGAGAATGAGCAACTTAAGAACCAGCCCAATATAGAGTTTCAATATTTGGACTTTATTCATACTACTGATTTTTCTTCCTGTTTGTCTGGGGTAGACGAGGTCATTCATCTGGTAAGCACAATTCTGCCGTCAAGCGGAATGACAGATATAGCAAAGCAGGCAGTCGATCATATCATTCCGACACTGGCTTTGTTAGAGGATATGTTAAAGAGCCATACAAAGAAGCTTATCTTTATTTCATCAGGCGGTACGGTATATGGGGATAAAAAAGTCCCTTTATCGGAAGAAAAAAGCGGTACGGATCCGATCTGCCATTATGGTGTCTTAAAATTGATGCTTGAAAAATATCTGTATTTATATTATGTACAGCATGGATTCGATTATAGGATCGTGCGCCTGGCCAATCCATACGGTGCGGATTCCCGAACAGGGAGGAAGCAGGGAGCGATTCCGGTATTCATTCAGAAAATATTAAATGGAGACCAGATTGTTATATGGGGAGACGGCAATGTCATAAGGGATTATATTTATATTGAAGATGCGGTGAACGGCATTTTAAAGATTGCAGAGTATAGTGGTGAGGAACGGCTATTTAATCTTGGGACTTCTGTAGGGACGACTCTCAATCAGGTCCTTAGTCTTATCAAGGAGGAATTGGGTGTGCCGGATTATCCGATTATCTATCAGCCGTATCGA
>SVEB01000028.1 GCA_015057635.1 Lachnospiraceae bacterium
ATGATGCTCTGTTACATCCATTTTAACAAGTTCAATAAGTTCTGGATCATCAACCTTATCGCATTTGTTAAGGAATACAACGATGTAAGGTACACCTACCTGACGAGATAATAAGATGTGTTCCTTAGTCTGAGCCATAACACCGTCAGTAGCAGCAACTACAAGGATAGCGCCGTCCATCTGAGCAGCACCAGTGATCATGTTCTTTACATAATCGGCATGGCCTGGGCAGTCTACGTGAGCGTAGTGACGTGCTTTGGATTCGTATTCAACGTGAGCTGTAGAGATAGTGATACCTCTTTCTCTTTCTTCTGGAGCTTTATCGATATTTTCGAAAGCAACAGCTTCACCAGTACCTAATCTTTCATGTAAAGTCTTAGTGATAGCAGCTGTTAAAGTTGTTTTACCATGATCTACGTGACCGATAGTACCAATATTACAATGTGGTTTAGTTCTCTCAAACTTAGCTTTAGCCATTTTTAACGTCCTCCTTTAATTCGCTCTTCTGAGCGTAAATTAACATTTGATTTATACCACTAACTTCTAATAGTCAAATGATATAGTCCTAGCCCCTTGCTACGCAAAAAGGGCCTCATATGCCTAATTATATTTCATAAGCAAAATATTTTCAAGCATAACTTAGTGAAAACACCAAGTTTATATCAACAAGCCGTACGCATATGCGTACGCCTTGTCGTTTTATTTGTTTTGTGCTACTTTAGCGTATCAATCAAATACGATTGTATTTAATTATTTGCCTTTGTTAGCAAGTACTTTTTCCTGAACATTCTTTGGAACCTGTTCGTAAGTGGAGAAGAACATGGAGTAAGCACCACGGCCCTGTGTCTTAGAACGAAGTGTTGTAGAGTAACCGAACATTTCGCTAAGAGGAACGAAACCTCTGATTAACTTAGATCCATTGATATCTTCGCTACCTTCGATACGTCCACGACGGGAGCTGATATCACCGATAACATCACCCATGTATTCGTCTGGAACAGTAACTTCAACTCTCATGATTGGCTCTAATAATACAGCGCCAGCTTTCTGCATACATTCTTTGAATGCCATAGAACCAGCGATCTTAAATGCCATTTCATTAGAATCGACTTCATGGTAAGAACCATCGTAGCAGTTAGCTGCAACACCAAGAACTGGGAATCCACCAAGGATACCGCACTTCATAGCTTCTTCGATACCAGCCTGAACAGCAGGGATGTATTCACGAGGAATAGCACCACCAACTACAGTGCTTTCGAATTTGAATGTTTCTTCACCATTAACGTCCATAGGAGTAAATTTAACTTTACAGTGACCATACTGACCACGTCCACCGGACTGTTTAGCGTATTTAGAATCGATATCCACTTCACGTGTGATACCTTCTTTGTAAGCAACCTGAGGTGCACCTACGTTAGCTTCTACTTTGAATTCACGAAGAAGACGGTCAACGATGATTTCAAGGTGAAGTTCACCCATACCAGCGATGATTGTCTGTCCTGTTTCTTCGTTAGTAGAAACACGGAATGTAGGATCTTCTTCAGCAAGTTTTGCTAAAGCTTCACCCATCTTATCCTGACCAGCTTTTGTCTTAGGCTCGATAGCTACGTCGATAACTGGTTCTGGGAATTCCATGGATTCAAGGATTACTGGATGTTTTTCATCACAGATTGTATCACCAGTTGTTGTAAACTTGAAGCCTACAGCAGCTGCGATATCACCGGAGTAAACCTTATCAAGGTCTTCTCTCTTGTTAGCATGCATCTGAAGGATACGACCAACACGTTCTTTCTTGTTCTTTGTTGCATTTAATACATAAGAACCGGAGTTTAATGTACCAGAGTAAACTCTGAAGAATGCAAGCTTACCAACGAAAGGATCGGCCATGATCTTGAATGCTAATGCTGCGAAAGGTTCTTCATCAGAAGATTTTCTGTGAACTTCGTTACCATCTTCATCAACACCTTTGATATCAGGGATATCAGTTGGAGCTGGCATGTATTCGATAACAGCATCAAGTAACTTCTGAACACCTTTATTTCTGTAAGCAGAACCACAAAGTACAGGGATGATTTCAACTGCGATAGTTGCTTTTCTAAGAGCTTTCTTTAATTCTTCGTTAGTAGGTTCGTTACCTTCTAAGTAAGATTCGATTAAATCGTCATCTGTTTCACAGATAGATTCAACCATAGCTGCTCTGTATTCTTCAGCCTGTTCCTTCATGTCTTCAGGGATTTCACGGATTTCGATCTGATCACCCTTGTCATCAAGGTAGTAGTATGCTTTCATTTCGAAAAGGTCGATGATACCCTGGAATTCGTCTTCTTTACCGATTGGTAACTGAATTGGAACTGGGTTCTTTCCTAATCTAGTTTTGATCATATCTACTACGTTGTAGAAGTTCGCACCAGAGATATCCATCTTATTAACGAATGCGATTCTAGGTACGGAATATTTATCTGCCTGTCTCCAAACAGTTTCAGACTGTGGTTCTACACCACCCTTAGCACAAAATACACCAACCGCACTATCAAGTACACGAAGGGAACGTTCAACTTCTACTGTGAAGTCTACGTGACCTGGTGTATCGATGATGTTGATACGGTTTTCTGGAGCACCAGGGATTTTCTTATGTTCGAATTCCTGTGTCCAGTGGCAAGTTGTAGCCGCGGAAGTAATTGTGATACCTCTTTCCTGTTCCTGCTCCATCCAGTCCATAGTAGCAGTACCTTCATGAGTATCACCGATTTTGTAGTTAACACCGGTATAGTATAAGATACGTTCAGTAAGAGTTGTCTTACCAGCATCAATATGAGCCATAATACCGATATTTCTAGTTCTCTCTAACGGGTATTCTCTTCCAGCCAAGGATTTTTCCTCCTTAAATTTATTGCAGCACAAATACTGCGAATTTTACAATAGTTTCTAGTAGCAAATATGCCAAGAAGATTCCGAAAAATCCCCTTGACCATTTGCAATAGAGTGCATACTGCGCATGCGCTCTACCGATATTCAAAATGTAGTGCAAATGTTGAACCATTCGCTGCAGAAAACTCTGCTGATTACCATCTGTAATGAGCGAAAGCTTTGTTTGCTTCTGCCATTTTGTGCATATCTTCTTTTCTCTTTACAGCAGAACCTGTGTTAGCTGCTGCGTCCATGATTTCGCCAGCAAGTCTGTCGATCATAGTCTTTTCGCCTCTCTTACGAGCGAACATTGTTAACCAACGAAGACCTAATGCCTGTCTTCTGTCTGGTCTAACTTCGATTGGCACCTGGTATGTTGCACCACCGATACGACGAGCTTTTACTTCAAGAACAGGCATGATGTTGTTCATAGCCTCTTCGAATACTTCCATAGCTTCCTTACCGGATTTTTCAGCTACTTTTTCAAAAGCGCCGTATACGATCTTCTGTGCAGTTCCCTTCTTACCATCTAACATAACGTTGTTGATTAACTTTGTAACAACTTTGTTGTTGTATAATGGATCTGCCAATACATCTCTTTTCTGTATATGTCCTTTACGTGGCACGTTACTTCCCTCCTTAATAGCGACTGCATATTACGCAGTCATTAATTCTACGGTACTCACATTACTGTGTTCATGCTCAGTTTAATCTATTTTCAAATGAAACATACCGCAACCACTAGGTGTTGTTTAACTTTGAAATAAAAAATTAACCCGGCATTTATAAAGCAGGCTTACTATTCTAAATACTAAGCAGTAACTTTTAAATTAGTAATGAGAAATTGATTATTTAGCGTCTTTAGGTCTCTTAGCTCCGTATTTGGAACGAGCCTGTCTTCTCTTAGCAACACCAGCTGTATCAAGTGTACCTCTGACGATGTGGTATCTTGTACCTGGAAGATCCTTTACTCTACCACCACGGATTAATACAACGCTATGCTCCTGAAGGTTGTGACCTTCACCTGGGATGTAGCTTGTTACTTCAATACCGTTGGAAAGACGTACTCTGGCGATCTTTCTTAACGCGGAGTTAGGCTTCTTAGGAGTAGCTGTTCTAACTGCTGTACAAACACCTCTCTTCTGTGGTGAGGATGTTTCTGTTGTCTTCTTGCTTAATGAGTTAAATCCTTTTTGTAACGCTGGAGCAGTAGATTTCTTCTCCATTGTTTTTCTACCTTTTCTTACTAACTGATTAAATGTAGGCATTAATTTTTCACCTCCTGATGAGTATTGGAAAATTCGTGGTTGCTTATGCAGATTTCTTCTGCTTAGTCAATTGTCGAAAATTGACATGATTAATGCGACACATATCTAATGCACGCAAACTTGATTATACTGCCTAAACTCACGCTTGTCAAGGAGAGATTTACAGTTTGTTAATATTATTATTTAACACAATTACATTATTTTATACACATCAAACAAAATTTGGTTTTTAGACTTTTACTTCTTATGCTTATTGTTTTTCCTCCTAGTTAAGGTTACCTCTTTAATATAGAAGAAACTCCTTTTTTTATACATGTTTTTAGGTTCATTTTTATTCTCAGGTCAAAAAGAAAGTGAAACATAGACCGTATACAAACTCTTATTCTGATTTTCCTCTGCATTTATCCATTTTCTGTACCCTTCCGTTAATGACCCCTCCCCTTTCCGCTTCAGCCGTCTGTACCAACGCTGTTTTTTATATTTTTTTCCATTCATATAAATGTAATTGTCCTTTCATCCACATAAATTCATATATTATAGCTCATAATACCTTTATTATCTCTACTTTTAAGCTAAATGCTCTGATCATCGATAGGATCTTTTATCAATTGTCAGACGATCATTTTTTTACTGCGTACTTTCCTTTTTCTACGCCAAACCACGCCTGAGTTCCCTCTCTCGCACTTGTGTTTGCTATGGACACGCCTCTGTGCCTATAGTACAATAGGACTTGGTAAGTATGGAAACGGAAAGTTTTTTTTGTTACGCATTTATATTTCGAATAAACATATAATAAGGAAAGCAGACGAAACAGAACCTGACATTCTCTAAAAAGATGTAGTTCCAATACATGATTATTTATGATATAATGCTACTTGGTGACTTTTTCGCCCGAAAAGTATATACTGGAGGTCCATTCATGGAAGAACAAGTAAACATCTTTGAAGCACGATTAAAAGAACTTGTTGCATTTGCCAATGCAAACAAGGGTGTTATCGAAGTCGATAAGGTAAATGACTTTTTTAAAGAATTAAATCTGAACGTTAGACAGATTGACAAGATATATGAATATCTCGAAGCTCATAATATCGTTGTGTTAAATCCAACCGACGAAGATGAGCCTGATGATGATATGTTATTAGAGTTAGAAGATGATTCCGATGTTTTATCGGATGCAGAAGATCTATCTGCTATGGCATCTGCCATGTCCGATGACCCTGTAAAACAATATCTGAAGGAAATCGGCGGCTACCCTCTTCTCTCTGTTGCAGAAGAAATCGAATTAGCAAAGAAAATTGAAAATGGAGATGAACATGCTAAGAGAATCTTAGCAGAATCAAACCTTCGTCTTGTTGTCAGCATTGCAAAACGCTACGTTGGCCGTGGATTAAGCTTCCTTGATTTAATTCAGGAAGGTAACTTAGGCTTAATCAAAGCAGTTGACAAATTCGATTACAACAAAGGCTACAAATTCTCAACTTATGCTACCTGGTGGATCCGTCAGGCGATTACTCGTTCTATTGCTGACCAGTCTCGTACAATCCGTATCCCGGTACATATGTCCGAGGTAATCAACAAAACCTACCGTGTATCCAGAAATCTGTTACAGGAGTTAGGCCGTGAACCAAGCGAGCAGGAATTAGCAGATGCTATGAACCTGCCAATTGAGAAAGTACGTGAAATCTTAAAAGTATCTGCCGATCCAATCTCATTAGATACTCCAATCGGTGAGGAAGACGACAGCCACTTAGGAGACTTTATTAAGGATGATACAATCATGGGACCAGAAGATGCTGCTTCCTATGCAGTACTTCAGGATCAGATTGCAAAGCTTCTTGATACTCTTACCGAACGTGAACAGCGTGTATTAATCTTACGTTTCGGCTTAAAAGACGGACGCAGCCGTACTTTAGAAGAAGTAGGCAAGGAATTCAACGTTACCCGTGAACGTATCCGTCAGATTGAAGCAAAAGCTTTACGTAAACTAAGACATCCTAGCCGCGCTAGAATGCTGAAGGGTTATGAAATCAACTAACCTTTTTAAGGGGGATTATCTATGAAACGAATTGCATTGATGTTCTTAAGAAGTTTTTTTAACCTGCCATTCTGGCTTTACACGTTATTTAAGTACTGCAACATCGAGAAATATGATCGTTTTACAAGATATGCTTTTTTGCACAAAAATGTGCCTCTGATTAATAAAAGAGGCCGGGTTAAGATTGAATGTCATGGCATTGAGAATCTTCCGAAGGAGAATGGGTACATTATGTTCCCAAACCATCAGGGACTTTTTGATGCCCTGGCATTTGTAGAGACTCACGAACGTCCGATTGTTACGGTAATGAAAAAGGAAGTGAAGGATGTGTTCCTTCTTCGCAATGTCATTACTCTTCTTCAGGCAGAGATTATCGATCGTGAGGATATCCGTCAGTCGATGACCGTTATTAAGAACATGACTAACCGTGTGAAACTTGGCGAGAATTTCGTTATTTTCGCTGAGGGCACCAGGAGCCGTAAAGGCAATCAGATTGGGGAGTTTAAGGGCGGCAGCTTTAAGAGCGCGATGAATGCACACTGTCCGATTGTGCCGGTTGCTTTGATCGACTCCTTTAAGGCATTTGACACAAACTCTATCAAACCGGTTACGGTGCAGATTCACTACTTAAAACCTCTCTACTACGAGGACTACAAGGGCATGAAGTCTACCGAAATCGCCGCACTCGTTATGCAGCGCATCACAGACACCATCGCCCAATACGAACATAAATAGAGGATTACGAATTTTACCGACATTAAAAGAGGCGGAATCGAATGTGCAGAAGGCAGACATGCCCGATGCCAAGTTGGAAAAGCTCATGGAGGGATATATTTTTTCGCATGTTCGTCACAAGCTCGGACAAAAGGAGCGGGAGCCCGCGACTATCAGACATTATAAAACCTAATGTCTGCTATTCACGGTCTCCCGCTCCTTTTGTTCGCCTTGATGCCGTACATCGCGAAAAATATATCCCTCCATTCGCCTTTCCAACTTGGCATCGGTCACGCCTGCCTCCTGCACATTCGACTCCGCCTCTTTTAATTTCGATAAAATTCGGGATTTCGGACTTTTAATAGGGGTATGTGCGAAAAGATGAGAGGGGATGAGAAGGTGGAGATATTGTTGTTATGAAAAGACTCACTAAGGAAGGGAATATCATAGCCGTTCGCTATCGCATCGCCTCTTACCTAGAAAGATTGTAGATGTTGCGGTCTTCTAAGAAGCTGGAGGCGTTGTAGAGGACTAGGATATCGGTGATGTTGTTGGACTCGATGAAGCTAGAGACCGGCATGTTGAAGTAACGGAAGTCAATCATGTAGACATTCTCGTAGTGATTTGCCGCAAATGGGGCAAAGCAGTGGGCATAGGAATCTTTGATGATTAAAAGATTTCGGCCATTTGTGACTGTAGAGTTGATTTCTACAAGGGCATTGTTTCCGGTCAGATAGACAGTGTATTTGTCTTTGGTTTCTAAACGGTCTAATGCGTATAGAGTGTCATGCTTGATTTTGTCCATGTTGTATTCAACGGTGTAGCTTTCATCGGTGTCATAGATATACATATCATCCGGAGTCACCTTTGTGTTGACTTTGGAATAGATAGTTCCGAGGAAATCGGAGCTTACTAAACGGATCGTGAAGTCTTCTTCTGACCATGGGGTGAAGCCGCTTGCTTTGGCCCATTCGGTGTATGCGAGATACGCGCCTTTTACCGTCCAGTGATGATCGGTTCGATAATAGATATAATCATCTGCATGAGCACGAAGGATAGAACGTGTATCTACGAAGTTGGCACCAAGGACTGACTGGATGGCATCAAGAAGCGTGTCCTGATCAAAACCAGTAGCAAAGGCCGGAAGCTTGTCCGTTAAGATCTCGTAGGCTGTTGGCACGATCATGGCATGAACGCGGTCTTCTCCTAGGATGGAAGCATACTTTTGAATGAAATTGGTTAAATAAGTTATATTTTTGTTCATCTGATCTTTATTGATGTCTTCTTCATCTAACTTTTCGATCAGGTAACCGTCTTTTGCAAAGTAAACACCATTGATGTCACGCTTTAGCATCATTCGTTCCACTCCGGTCTTGATACTGATCCAGGAGTCACGTAATACGAACTGGTCGGTTACATAGGTTTCATACTTGGTTGCATAGGTCCCGTCAAACAGGGCATCTACTGTGAAATCAGGCTTGGATGCAAGGACGCGGTTTTCATTTTCTGAAAAGCCTTTCTCAGGGGATAATAGGCTTGCCACAGTGAATCCGTAAATCAACACTAAGAATATGCCGATTACAAGGTAGTCGCCAAGTCTGGAGTGCTTTCCTTTCCGCTTGATCGGAGGCGGATTCGGAATGCCGTCTGTTTTTATTTCTTGCTTTTTCATACTATTCTTTCCGTCTCCTTTCTAGAATCTAAAATATAAAAATGGGTTATAGGACGCATCTACAAGGTAAGCTACTGCTAATACAAAGATCACGATAATGAACACCGCCTTGGCTATAGACAGGACAGCACTTTCTTCTCTCTTCCTTGCAAAACGGGCTGCAAGTCTGTTTGGATAATCCGTGGATGCTAAGATCAGGATTACAAAAAGAACCGCATAGTTTAATAGTATATAGATCGTCTCAGTACTTGCGAACGCATTTCCATTTACAAAGAACATAGTCTTTAAATAGTCAATTCCTCTGCTAAGATCATCAAAGGCGAAGATCACCCAGCCAATCCATACGAGGAATATGGTATAGATATGGGAAACAATGACTGGCAACTTCTTTAAATATTTTAGTAACACGAATTTCTCGATTACTAAAAGAACACCAAAGTAGACACCCCACATTACGAAGTTCCAGCTTGCTCCGTGCCAGATACCGGTCAATAACCATACGATGGCGATATTGCGAATCTGCTTTCCAAGGCCGGCACGATTGCCGCCTAATGGGATATAGACATAATCTCTAAACCAGCTACCCAATGAGATATGCCATCTTCTCCAGAACTCGGTGATGCTCTTCGACATATATGGATAGTTGAAGTTCTCTAAGAACGTGAAACCAAACATATTTCCTAAACCGATGGCCATATCGGAATAACCGGAAAAGTCAAAATAAATCTGGAATGCGAATGCGGTGATTCCCATCCAGGATAATAATACGGTCATATTGGATGATGACATCCCCTGAATGGTATCCCATAAAAGTCCGATATTATTGGCTAATAATACTTTCTTTCCAAGACCGGTCATAAAACGCATAACACCATAGGCGAACTGATCTTTGCTCTCCCTTCTTTCCTGCAACTGTTCGGCGATCGTCTTATACTGTACTATCGGTCCTGCAATCAGCTGTGGGAACAGTGCCACATAGGCACCGAAGGAAATGATATTCTTCTGTACTTTTGCCTCCCCGCGGTAGATATCCACCGTATAGGACATGGTCTGGAACGTATAGAAAGAGATACCGATTGGGAGTGCTAAGTTTAACAGCGGTATGTTGCTCTTCGTAATGGCATTGATATTGCCAATAATGAAATCTGAATATTTGAAAAATCCAAGAAGTGCAAGATTGATGATCATCGAGGATCCCACTATCATCCTTGCCTTCTTTAAGTCACCGCGCTCCTTGAAGTGATGAACGAGCATTCCGTGCGTGTAATCCACAAGCGTGGAGAACAGCATGATCACTACATATACCGGCTCGCCCCACGCATAAAAGATAAGACTTGCGATAAATAAAACCGTATTTCTTAACTTTCTTGGGACAATAAAGTAAATTACCAGCACAAGGGGCAGATAGCGGAATAAAAATAACAAACTGCTAAATACCATTGTGTATTTTCCTTTCTTAACTTATGATAATCACGGACTTACAAAGTCCTGTATATGGTGACGGGTTCCGGAAAGGGATTCATATACTGCTTCCCCATCTTCCTCACCAGCATAGAGATAAATATCATCTTGTGTATTGGAAAGCATGTAGCCTTCCCCATCTTCTGTTAAAGTGACGCAAAGGATAGCCTTCCTGCCTTCACTCTCCTCTAGTATAGAGGAATAAGGAGCCGTAATGGTTACAAGCGAACCGGATGAAATTGTGCCGGTATATGCTTCCTCCGTTAAAAATTGAATGATAACCTGCTCACTCTGTCTCTCGATATTCTGTATGATTCCTGAAACCACAAGTGCCGACTCTGCAGCATAATGCGCTTCGGACATCCCATAAAGCTCAGATGGTGTTTCCGTTATTTCGGAAGCTTCTCTTGTCCGGGATGCCAGATCTTCCTCTGCCATCTCATTTTTACCAAGCATTCCTGTATTCTTCCCAACCAGCACAAGTACAAACAGCGCGCAGGCTGTCAACCCCGTTGTAACTGCGGGAAAGAATCGTCTGCCAAATGTTTTTGACCCCGTTTTCTCTTCTAATGACAAATCCTGATAGCTGGCCGCCTTTTTATAGATTCCATCTAAAAACTCTCTATCACTTTTCATCTAAGCATCCCTCCTTCTCTAATATTTTGCCTAATGACTTTCTGGCACGATGAATCAGAACCTTCATCTGTCCGTCTGTTTTCTTAAGTATTTTTGCCGCCTCGGCATAAGACATCCCTTCTATATCAATCAGGGAAATGGCTGCCTGATAATCATTCTTAAGCTGCTTAATCGCCCCATGCAAATGTCTCTTCTGCTCTTCCTTAATCAAGTTCTCAAGCATAGACTCTTCTTCCGCATCCTCTGGATAGTCCGCCACAAACAGCATTCTTTCATTCTTTCGGATATAGTCCACTGCCTTATTTCGCCCAATCGTATACAGATAGGTCTTAAAACTTCCTTTAAAATGAAACCTCTCCTTATGCACATATACCTCAACGAATGCATCCTGTGCCAGATCCTCGGCAATCGTTATATTATGTACATAACGATTTAAAAAATAAATCAGTTTATCTTTATAAGATAATACCAGATATTCAAATGCGTCCTTATCCCCATCTAAAAATCTGGCATAATATTCGTTGTCATTTAGGAACTCTGAAGACATTGCCTTATTTTCTTTTCCTATCATCAGGATTTTTTCCTCCTGCCATAATATTGATTCCGAACCATACGCCAAACAGATGCGCATGATTTCTTTTCGTAGTATAACATAGGGAAACGCCTGATACCACTTCAATCATCGAAATAGCCAAAAATGGACTATATTGCATTTTAACAACATAGCCCATTCTATAGTATTACCTACTTCACCGTTTTTACACGTCTATATCTGATTGATGAATCGGAATTCGATTATGCGCCAATTTCTTCTTTTGCGATATCAATTACCTGTGTATTGATTTCAGTATACGCATCGATTAAATCGCTTTCTTCTGGATAATCCATAATATCTAGAGAACCTACCATAGAGAAGAATACATAATCACCAACTGTTTCTACAACAGAACCCTGGATCTTTGCTACGTTCATTGGGTACTGCATAGTATCAGCTACTAATACATCACGGTATTCATTTAATGCCTTTGCTACGTTTTCTACGTTGCCTTCTGTTGCATGGATTGCAACGAATTTATCTACATGAACGCTCATCATTGGGCCTTCTGCGATTGCTGCATCATACCATGTTGAATCGATACCGAATAATTCGGATAATGTTGCTGTATCATAAGGCATATTTGCTACATAGTTTTCTTCGCCTACAAGAGCCACTACTTTCTGGTGGATTGCATCTAATGTTTCATTGCTTACAAGAGCGCCTGCTTCTTCATCTTCTGCTGGAGCTTCTTCTGTAGGAGCTTCTTCTGTTGCAGCATCTTCACCTGTTGTATCTTCTGGTGTCTCTGTTACGTTTTCTTCTACAACTGGTGTTGGAGTTGCAGTATCTGCACCGTTATCATTTTTGCTGCATCCTGTGAATGCTAAAAGTACGATTAAAGCAATTGCTAAAAATGTTGTATTTTTCTTCATCTTCTTTTCTCCTTTTTCTTTTAGGAAATACCATAATACTCTTCTGTGAGTAATGATATTCCGCTTCTTCCATTCTTTCTTGTCTAGTCCAATTTTTCTTGTCGACATATATTATTCGCACAAACAAATAAATAGTTACACCTATTTTTAATTTTTTTCATTTTTCTCTATCTTTTTTATTTGCCGGCAATTACGGAGTCGATTGTCTGAATCGCAAGCTTATTATAATCGGCTATTTCCACATCTTCCCGGTATCCGCCAAGCATTAAGAAAAATACATAATCACCATTCTGATATACGGTTGCATTCTGCACTTTTTCTACATTCATCGGATACTGCATGCTTTCATTAATCAGATAATCCCGATATGTTGTAAGAGCTGCCTTAATCTGATCTGCATAGCCGGATTTTGCTTTAAATCCTAAGAATACATCTACATGAGCGCTCATCATCGGACCTTCCCCAGCTGCTTCTTCATACCAGGAAGCATCTACTTTGTATAGCTCGGAAATGGTTAAGGAATCAAATGCCATAACCGGCATATAGTGTTCTCCATATGCTTTTTTCACTGCCTGATGGATATCATTTATGCTTGCTGCTTCTTTTGCAGGCACTTCGGTTGGTTTTGGTGCCTTTGTTGGTTCCGGCGTTGGTGATACGGTCGCGGTTGGAGCCTTTGTTGCTTCCGGCGCTTTTGTTGGCTTTGGCGTGTTTGTTGGCTTAGTTTCTTCTGGTTTCTTTGTTGGCTTTGGAGCTTGTGTTGGCTTTGCAGTCACTTCCGGCACCTTTGTTACCTCTGGTTTCTTAGTCGGGGTGACAGTCGGCTCTTCTTCCTTGGATTCATCTGACTCTTCTGCTTCCCCATTCTCGTTCTCAGAACTCTCTGTTTGGGAGATCTCGCTTTCGATACCTTCTGATTCTAAACCTTCCGATTCGGAATCGTTGGATCCAAAAGCTTCTGATCCCACACCTTCTTCTATATCTTCTTCCTTATCCTCTTCCTTCTGATCAGAATTGCTGTCTGTTACGATTTCCTCTGCCTGGTCTGCTCCCGTCATCATTTCTTTCTTGCTGCATCCTCCTGCCGCCATTAAAAGACAGATGATGCAGATCAGTAATCCTGTGTGCTTATGTAATTTCATTTTTCTCTCCTTATCGAATTGTATTTCTTCTTTATTTAAAAGCTGCATTTCTTATTCGTATCTCCTGGCTGTTTCGTTACACATAACTTGAAAATAATTCTATTTTTCATTCCATTTGTTTCATTTTATTTCGGAATGGCTTTATCCTTGCTTATTCTATTTTTCGACTACTTTTATGGTTATTTTATCCTTTTCGTGTAATATGTATAATTTTCCATCAAGTTTTTGCATATATTCCTAAAAAGCACTTCATACTATTGCTATTACTTGACAATTTTCGCATTCACGGTATAATGAAATTAACCGTATGTAAGCGTTTACATAACAGATTAGGAGGTATTTTATTATGCAAACGGTAGATTCAAATAGAGAATTTGATGCTCTTGCCCTTGGCGAGATTTTATTAAGATTATCCGCTCCTACAAATGAACGAATCGTTCGTGGCGATACATTTGAAAAATGTGCCGGTGGAGCTGAATTAAATGTCGTTTCTGGTATTTCCATGATGGGATTACGCACTGGTGTTATTTCTAAAGTTCCAAACAATGATATTGGTACGTACATAAAAAACCATCTTCGTTTTTGTGGCGTAAGTGATGATTGCCTGATCTATGATGACAGCAAAGATGCAAGACTTGGTATCTACTTCTACGAAAGTGGCGCGTATCCAAGAAAATCTTCCGTTGTATATGACAGAAGACATTCTTCCATCAATACAATTGAATTAAGCGAAATTCCGGAAAGTACATTTAAATCCGCTCGTTTATTCCATACTTGTGGCATTACCCTTGCATTATCTCCACAGACACGTGATGTAACCGTGGAATGCATTAAGAAGTTCAAAGAAAACGGAACCTTAATCTCCTTCGATGTTAACTTCCGCGCTAACCTATGGGATGAAGCAACTGCAAAGGAATGCATCGAACGTATCCTTCCTTATGTTGATATTTTATTCGTGTCCGAAGAGACCTCTAGAAGAACATTTGGTAAGACCGGCGACATTAAAGATATCATGAAGTCTTATACTGAAGATTACAATATCTCTATCGTTGCAACAACAGACCGTAAAGTATTAAGCCCTAAGAAACATACTTTCAGTTCTACCATTTACAATGCGAAAGAAGATAAATTCTACGAAGAAGCTCCATATGAAAATATCGAAGTAATCGACCGCATCGGTAGTGGTGATGCTTATGTATCCGGCGTTTTATATGGCCTTCTTTCCACAAATGACTGTCAGAGAGCATTAGAGATCGGTAATGCAGCAAGCGCCATCAAGAATACAATTCCTGGTGACCTTCCATCCACTGATTTAGGCGAGATCAACAGGATCATCGCTTCTCATAAGAACATTGGTCCTCAGAGCGAAATGAACCGTTAGGATTTTCATAAAAAGACGCCCCCCTCTTCTCTCATACTGCAGATGCTGTACGAGAGAGGAGGGGGGAATTTTTTATGAAAGTCCAGACTCATGCAGCATCGCCTTTCAATCCCATATATTAAAATAGGTAATTGTTGTATTCTCAAACCAAAGCGTATATAATGAAGATGCTGTGACAAAATCAGGCCTGATATGGCCTTTGTCTAAAACATATTCAGGAGGATCAAATGGATACATATCAATTAACCGGACATAAAAAGATAATAAAAGAATATCTGCTTATTACGCTAGGTACTTTGCTTGTCAGCGCCGGTGTTTATTTTTTCAAGTTCCCAAATAATTTCTCGATTGGAGGCGTGACGGGCCTCGCGATCATTCTCAGCAAACTATTCAATGGTGTGATTTCTTCCAGTACAATCGTACTTGTCGTGAATACTATTCTGCTAGTAATTGGCTATCTTGTTCTTGGAAAAGGGTTCGGTATAAAGACGGCCTACGGAAGTTTTCTTCTGTCCGGTTCCTTAAACCTGCTTGAAAAAATATATCCAATGAATCATCCTTTTACAAACCAGCCAGTTTTAGAGTTATTCTTCGCCGTTGCTCTTCCTGCAATCGGTGCCGCAATCCTCTTTAACCTTGGCGGTTCTACCGGTGGAACGGATATCGTTGCTATGATTTTAAAGAAGTATACAAACCGCAATATTGGACAGTCTCTCTTTATGACGGATGTCCTGCTTACCTTACTGACCTTCCCGGTCTTCGGCATGGAAACCGGTCTGTTATCCCTAACCGGTCTTGTATTAAAATCTGCAGTTGTAGATAATATGATTGAAAGCATGAATCTTTGCAAATACTTCACGGTAATCAGCGAGCATCCGGAACCAATCTGTGAATATATCTTAAAGGAACTGAACCGAAGCGCTACCGTATGTGATGCACAGGGCGCCTTCACACACAATCAGAAGAAAATTATCCTGACGGTTATGACCCGCGCTCAGGCGCTTCACCTTCAGAAGTATATCCGTCAGAACTATCCGGAATCCTTTATGGTTATCACCAATACAAGCGAAATCATCGGACGCGGTTTCCGCGCTTAATCGATAAAACGCCGTACCATACTAAGGCTCTTACATGAAAAGAGTTGAGCCTTGGTATGGTACGGCGTTTTTGCTAGTTTATAAAAGTTTTACTTATTTTTTTATATGATATATGTTACAATGCTCTATAAAGTAGTTTTAAAAACCATATCAAATGTCATATACATAAGAATGTGATAAAAAAGAAATGATAAAATGAATTCCAATATAGAAAGGTTTTAATTATGAAGTACCAGATTATCAGTGACAGTTCCTGCGATCTACCAAGTGATCTTGTAAAAAAGAATCAGATAGAGGTCGTTCCCTTTTATGTTTCCTTTGACGGCTCTACCTATCAGAAAGAAGGGGTTGAGATTGACATCCGTGATTTCTATCAGCAGATGATTGACAATCCAAAAGTATTTCCAAAATCCTCCCTTCCGTCTGTAGAGGATTATCTGAATGTCTTTACCCCACATGTAGAAGCAGGTACTCCGATCCTCTGTATCTGTATTACAACCAAGTTCAGCGGTTCCTATAACGCCGCCATGAATGCCAAAAACATTTTGCTAGAGACCCATCCGAATGCGGTCATTACCGTAATCGATGCCACCATCAACACCGTTCTCCAGGGCCTTTATGTCTTAGAAGCATCCCGAATGCAACAGGCAGGCTGCACCTACGATGAAACCGTGGCAAGACTCGAAGAGATCAAATCCACCGGGCGCATCATCTTTACAATCGGCAGCATGGAATACCTGAAAAAAGGCGGCCGTATCGGAAAATTAGCTACCCTTGCCGCAGATACCCTCGGCATCAAGCCTCTTATCATGCTAAAAGAAGGCGAAATCTTCCCAACCGGCATCACAAGAAGCCGTAAGAAAGGAAAAGAAAAGCTGATTGCCCAGTTAAAGGAACATTTCGAACAGATTAACGAGTCCCCAGACTCCTATTCGATCTGTGTCGGCTACGGCTATGACTACGAAGAAGCAGTCGAATTCCGCGACGCGGCTCTCGCTTCTCTCTCCACTTACTCTAACATCACCGAACTTCCTCTCCGCCAGATCGGTGCCACTATCGGAGTTCATACCGGCCCTCACCCAATCGGTTTCGGTCTAATCAAAAAATACGATGCCAAATAAGGCATCGTATTTTTTCTATGTAAAGGAGGCCGAGACCTCCTTGTTTTCTATGGGAATGACAACTAGCTACATTTTTATTTGCATTTCTTATCAAATGCCGGGTTAAATGCATAGTAATTATTGCTGTCTAAATGATCCTGAACGATACGAAGGCTTTCACCAAATCTCTGATAATGAACGATTTCTCTTTCCCTTAAGAAACGGATTGGGTCACAAACATCATGGTCATGAACCAGTCTTAATATATTATCGTAGGTCACTCTTGCTTTCTGTTCTGCTGCCAGATCTTCATGAAGATCGGTGATTGGATCGCCTTTGGACTGGAATGTCATAACATCATATGGTGTCCCGCTTGCGAATATTGGATAGATCCCAACGGTATGATCTACATAGTAATTTTTGAAAGGGCTGTTTTCAATCTGCTCTGCCGTCAGATTCCTTGTCAGCTGGTGTACGATTGCGCATATGATTTCCAGATGTGCTAATTCTTCTGTTCCGATATCGGTCAAAACGCCTGCCACTTCACGATATGGCATAGCAAATCTCTGAGAAAGATACCGTAAGGATGCCCCTAATTCTCCATCTGGTCCTCCAAACTGGGTGATGATCACCTGAGCGAGTTCCGGGTTTGTTTCTTTAATATTTACTGGATACTGCAGTCTTCTCTCATAACTCCACATTAATTAGCACACTCCTTCCCATGGCCATGGATACTGGGTCCAGTTCCATTCTGCACATTCACAGATTCCATATGATGACATCGGTCCATACATGGACGTATACTGCGCTACTAATTCTGCACGCATCATACTGTATTCGCGATACATACATAATGCATCCTGATCACATGGGTGAGTATCTAAAAACAGTCTTAAATCATCCATAACAAAACTAACTTCACTAATTCGTTCCATCAGACATTCTCTTTGTTTATCCATTTTTAGTTACATCTCCTTCCATAAAAATCAAGATTCAGATCTGCGAAGATGGTACCAATATCATGTGCCTCTGCATCCTCATAAACATTCTGAAATGGCTGCCAAGGAACATATGCCATTGCTAATGAGAAATCCGGCATATTATTTGTTACATAACATCTTCTTCCTTGTCCGCATCCGCATGTGGCATTATCCATATAACCTCTCCCGTAACTGTTCTGCATTCCGCTCATAGAAGGGCAGCTGCCTGCTGGCATCTTGGTCAGTGTACAGTCACAATCACACTCTAACATTGCTCTAGCTGGTGCCATTCCTTTATACGGCATATCCCCCTGCATGCTGCTCTGGCTTGGACGTGTTCCAGAACATCTTCCATAATATTGTTGCTGCCTACATTTGCTCATAGGTAATATAGCTCCTTTCAATATGCTTAACAAACATTGACTCAGGATTCTTCCTTGCGATGTTTCAATACTATACTATGAAACATGGGAAATGAGGGTGTATGTCTTATTTTACAAAAACAAAGAGACTGCCAGCAAAAAGGGCGATTACGCTCTTTTTATAGCGGTCTCTTATCTTTTATCGATTCAATCTATACACAGCGAAATTAAGCACGGCGGCAAATAGTAGCCAGAGCAGGTATGGGATCTGCAGACAGCCTGCTATCTTTTTAATCCGGCAGAATACTACAATCATTGCGATTACGGCGGCAATCAGCAGCAAGATCCAGATAAAGGCTGCAAGATAATTCTGCAGATTAAAAAAGATGATGCTCCAGAAAAAATTCAGCAACAGCTGGGTGAAATATACCTTTACTGCCTTATCCTTAAGGTCTGAGTCCGACTGTATGACTAAATAGTAGGAGATTCCCATCAGAATATATAGAATCGTCCATACAATCGGAAACAGAATAGCCGGTGGGCTAAATGACGGCTTCTCCATCATTTTGTAAAGCTCTTGTGAATTGCTTGTAAGCGCCCCTGCTAAAAATCCGATAAACAGAGGTATCATAACTGAGATCAGAAATGATTCTATTTTCTTTCTACTCTCCATCTTTCATCCCTCCCCTTAAAAGATATTCTCCCTTTGCCTCTTTTATGACCATAACAAGAAGGGTACCCCTGTCTTGCATTCTCTGTGGGAATGCTATAAAATGAAGAAAAAAGCAGGAGGGCTTTATGTATTATTTTATCATCAATCCAAGTTCCCAGACCGGAAACGGCAAAGTTCTCTGGAACAAATTAAAAGCTGCCATCCATCAAGAAGGCATCCCGTATAAAGCCTTCTTTACAAGCAGGCAGCATACCGGCTCTTATCTTGCAGAAAAAATCTGTGATAAAGACCTGGGTGTTAAAACAATCGTTGTGGTAGGAGGGGATGGAACGTTAAACGAGGTCATCAATGGAATTCCTGACTTTAATCATGTAATCCTTGGCTATATCCCAACCGGATCCGGCAACGACTTTTCCCGTGGGGTTGGCATTTCAAGAGATCCTTTAAAAGCGCTTCATGCCATTCTTCATCCAAAAAGCTTTCATATGATTGACTGCGGAACGATGCAGATGGGCAATGAAAAAAGCAGACGCTTCTTAATCAGTTCCGGCATGGGCTATGACGCTTCCATCTGTCATAAAGCACTTACTTCCCCACTTAAAACCATATTAAACCGTTTCCGCCTTGGAAAGCTTACTTATATCCTGCTTGCGATCAAGCAGCTTATAAAAACCGCCCCTTTTGATGCATCCATTGAAATTAACGGTGAAAAAAACATTCACCGAAAACAAGTGCTGTTCTTGGCAGCAATGAATGAACGCTTCGAAGGAGGCGGCTTATTAATGGCTCCGAATGCATCCGATCGGGACGGGCTTCTCTCAGTATGCATCGTATCCGGACTTTCCAAAACCCGTGTCCTGTTTTTAATGCCTTTAATCTTCTTCGGAAAACATACCTTGATCAAAGGAGTGGAGATCATCCCATGCCGTTCTATGCGCGTTCATGCTTCTTCCATTCAATACATCCATACGGACGGAGAAGTTCCGGGAGCTTCGGATTGCCTTCTCTATACAATCGATAAACAGATTGTTCGCATTCTAAAATCAGAAGATTAGCTAGCACTCTTCATCCCTGTTCCAAAATTCCGCTAAAATCCGTTCCATCCGGCTTCTCTCCACGACCTCATGCGGATACCATTCTCTCGGAAAGAGTCTTTGGTATCCGCCGGTTAAAAACCGTTCGTCCAGTAATAAAACCGCTCCTTTATCCTCGCTTGTCCGAATCACACGCCCTGCGGACTGCAACACCTTATTCATTCCCGGATACAGATAGGCATGATCAAATCCGCTTCCATTTCTCTTATCATAGAAGTTTTTAAATAGCTCTCTCTCATTACATACCTGTGGCAGTCCGGTTCCTACAATCACTGCTCCGATCAAACGATCCTTCTTTAAATCAATGCCTTCACTGAAAATTCCGCCCATCACGCAGAAACCAAGATGTGTCTTAAGTGGTTCTTCCTCAAAACCAGCCAAGAAGGCTTCCTTCTTCTCTTCGGTCATATTCGCTTCCTGCATGGTAATCTCTCCAAGCCTGTCCCCTCCAAGTTCGGCCACTATATTCATCATCTGATACGATGGGAAGAAAACAAAATAATTCCCTTTCCTTGCAGAAGTAAAGGTTTCAATATAGGAAACGATCTTTAAATATTCCTCTGTCGTCCTTCTTGTATACTTGGTGCTGACATCCTTTCCGATCATAAGAAGTCTCTTCTCACTTTCAAATGGAGACGGCGCATAGATGGCATAATCCTCTTTTGTCCCACCGAGCTGCTCTTTATAATAGGCAATCGGAAGAAGAGTTGCAGAAAAGAAGATAGCTGATTTTCCTTTGTTTAAGTATCCAAGCAGATTCTTCGACGGATCCATGCATAAAAGCTTGATCCGGAACTCCCCTTCTTCATCATAATCCGTATAGATCATATAATTCTCATCCACCAGATCATGCACATACAGAAACTGCCTTACCTCAAAATAAAGATTTAAAAGCTCATCCTTTCCGGGAGGTGCCGCAACTTCCTTAAAATACTCATCTAACTCCGATACAAGACGAAGCAGATGGATAGTAAGCCCACCAGTATTCTCAAGCACCCTGATGGAATCGCATTCCCTCTTAAACTCTAAAAGATCCCGGTTGCAGGCTTCTAACTGCTTTGCCACCTGACCTCTTACGGCACTTACCTGCTTCTTCGCCTCCACGAAATCCTTCTTATATAAAACCGCACTGTACATCTCCCTTGCACGCTCCACTAAGTTATGTGCCTCATCGATTAAGAATACATAATCCTGTTTCTTTTCATTCATAAAGAAACGTCTCAGATACACATTCGGATCAAATACATAATTATAATCGCAGATCACAGCATCCGCCCATGTGGTCACATCTAAGCACATCTCAAACGGACAGACATTATGCTTTGTCGCATACTCTTCAATTAAGCCTCTGCTGATTCTTGTCTCATTCGTCAGCATATCGAACACGGCATCATTTACACGGTCAAAATGACCTTTCGCCCGTTCACAGGATCCCGGATTGCAGTCCGGCTTCTCTAACATGCAGATCTTATCCTTTGCTGTGATCGTCACGACCTTCATCTTTAAATCCTGTCTCATTAAAAGTTCAAATGTCTCTTCCGCTACCGTCCTCGTGATGGTCTTCGCTGTCAGATAAAAAATCTTTGATACCTTCCCCTCTCCCATGGCTTTGACCGTTGGGAACACCGTCGATATTGTCTTTCCAACGCCGGTAGGTGCCTCAATGAACAGCTTTTTATCCCGGATAATGCTCCGATACACGCCGGTCACTAAATCCTTCTGCCCCGGGCGGTATTCAAACGGAAAGTTTAACTTCTTAATTGATGCATTCCTTGTTTCCTGCCACCTGATCTGCCATGCCGCCCACTTACAGTACTCACCGATCAGATTCTCAAACCATCTCTTTAATGCAGGAAAGGAGAATGCCTCATTAAAGTTCTTAATCGCTTCTGTCTCCATATTGCAATACGTAAGCTGAATACCTATGCGCTCCTTCTCATACTTCACCGCATACATGTAGGCATAGCACATAGCCTGTGCCCGGTGGGTCGGGATCATTTCCTGAATAGAAGAAAGCTCCGCATAGACGCATTTGATCTCATCAATAATAATGGCCGGTTCTGACTCGTCAATAAAACCCGCCATAAAATGTTCCATTCCCGGCTGTACATCGGTTTCTTCGTTCGCTTTCGTATGCAGGATATCTTGTGCCAGCACACTCTCCTTTACTGCATGCTTTTCCTCTTCTATACTTTCATCTTGTATATCTTCCCGCCGGGTACTAGTATCCATCTGGATATCCTGTGCTGTTATGCTTTCTTCATCCTGACTTAGGCCGGTCGTCTCTTCTCCCTGTTTCGGAAGTTCGATTGCATTATTGATGATGCCATCCGCTCTTCCTTCTAACGTGATCTGAAAGCTGATACCATCCCGTTCTCTTGGAACCGTAAGTGTCAACGGTACTTCTGCGCTATAGTTGCTTCCCATTCTTCTTTGGATCTTTCGATGCAACCTGCTGCCTTCCTGCATGGCCTCGGTTTCCCTGCCGCCTCTTGTATTATCTAAATCACCCGATCTCATAATAAACTCTACAAGATTCCGGACCGAGATCCTGATATTTGGTTCCACTGATAAAACACCCTTTCTGCTGTATGATAAACCCGTTCTTTTTTCTATCTCTTCATTATAGCATTCCTGCTAAATGAGAACAAGCGTTTCGGACTGCGCCTCATAATTACTCCTTGCTTTTTCCACCTGTATCTGTTATATTGAGCATGGACGTGGAAGCAGCCAAATAGTGGTTTTTCCATCTCTTATCGTGGTATATCCCTCTGTCTTTATGGCTATACTATCGGAATAACAAGAATAAGTGAGGTATCTTCATGGACAAACATGGTGAAAACTGTAATTGCGGAGAAGAACTTGATCACGATCAGGTTACACTAACATTAGATGATGGCTCCGAAGTAGTTTGCGATATAATCGCAGTATTCCCTTGCGGCGAAAAAGAATACATTGCACTCCTTCCACAGGATAGCGGTGAAGAAGGCGAAGTATATTTATATCAGTTCAAACAGACAGGCGATGATGAAATCGATCTATCTAACATTGACGATGATGATGAATTTGAAGCAGTATCTGACGCTTTCGATCAGTTCTTAGATTCTGCAGAATTTGATGAACTTTACGGAGAAGACGAAGAATAATCTTTTATTCTTCTGACATAAAGAGGCTGTCAGGCGAAACCATATGATTTTGCCTGACAGCCTCTTTTTTGATCGATCGATTTTTATCGGATTACCTGAAAGATCTGATTACGGATGCAAAATGCCAGATCCAGTGTCTTAGGAAGCGGCGCCTTATCAAACCGGATTGTCACCTTTCCGTTCTTAATCTGCATGATCGTTCCGATCCCATATGTCTTATGCTGCACACGGGCACCTTCCGAAAGATCCCCCTCATCTAAGAGAAGCTCTCCGATAAACCGGGACGGGAACAGCTCCTTATTATACCGTTCCTTTACCGAATAGATGCAAAGCTTTGACCTCGCCCTTGTCATCGCCACATAAAACATCCTTCGTTCCTCTTCCATATCCTCGTTTAACACAGCCTTTCTATGCGGCGTGATTCCTTCATTGGCATCAATGATATATACAATATCATATTCCAATCCTTTTGCCGCATGGAATGTGGATAGTGCCACACCATCCACATCCTTCTGACGGTTGCGGTCCATCTGCTGCTTTAATTCCTCTTTATAATTCTCAATATGGGAAAACCAGTCTTCATACGTTGCAAATTCCCTTGCACCTTCCTGAAGTTCACTGATCACATCGAAAAGTTCTTCCACCTTAATTCTTCTAAAGGCAGCATACTCACTTAAGTAATCATCATATCCAACAGACCGTCTGATATAGGTAATGGCCGCATATGGATTCACCTTCTTTAACAGATTGAGATCATACTCTAACTTCTCGATCCGTTCCACGATATACGGCTTGTCCTCCACTAACTTCTTCATCCGTTCAAAATCCACAACCGGCTCATCTAACACATCCCTTGCAATATACCGCTTCGGCCGGTTCATCACCTGTAAAAACAGATTCCGGTCCCTCGATCCCATCGCGATCTTAATATAAGCGATAATATTCTTTGCAATCCAGTGCTCATAAATGTTCGGAATTGCATCCCGCATCTTAAACGGAATATTATACTCCATAAACCGTTCCACCAAGGCGCCAGGCTGTGTATTCGTTCGATATAAAATGGCGATCTGGGAATAAGAAATTCCCTTTCTTCTGTAATCTGCGATCTCATCTAAAATTGCCTGATTCTCCTCCGGCAGATTCTTAAAGCTGGCGATCCGGATATGCTCTCCCGCATCCTTCGTCGCCTTAATATCCTTTTCAAAACGATTCTTATTATTCTTAACAACCCGAAGAGCCCCGTTCACGATATTCGCCTTCGACCGATAATTCCGGTCTAAAAGCACTCTCTTCGCCCCTTTAAAATCATCCGGAAAATGCAGCATAATCTCCGGTTTTGCGCCTCGAAACCGGTAAATGCTCTGATCATCGTCCCCCACGATAAACAAATTATTCTTAGGTGCTGCGAGTAACTTCACGATCTCATACTGCACGCGGTTAATGTCCTGAAACTCATCAATTAAAATATACTGATACTTCTTCTGCCACATCGCTAAAATATCCGGTCTTGCCACAAGAAGCTCATAACAAAGCAGAAGCATATCATCAAAATCGATCAGATTTGCTGCACGCAGCTTCTTTTCATACTCTGCATAAATCTTCTGGAAATTCTCCTCCGAGCAGTTAATCGAATAATAATGCTTCACATCCATCTTCTCGCCCTTCACCAGACTGATTTCCGAACTGACACCATCGATAAACTCCTTCTCATCCTCGATCTCCAGTTCCATATCCCCAATAATCTCTCTAAAATACCGGAACCGATCCTCTTCCCGTATAATATTTGCAGCACTGTAATTATACGCAAACTTTAAAATCTTAAAAAACACCGCATGAAACGTCCCGAAATTAACATGCATCTCAACTCCGCCCATCATCTTCGTAAACCGTTCCTTCATCTCCTCCGCCGCAGCCTTCGTAAATGTAATTACCAGAATCCGATTCGGTGCGATCCCATAAGTCTCAATCAGTTCCTTCGTCCTCATCGTAATAACAAATGTCTTCCCCGACCCCGGCCCAGCAAGAACCATCATCGGCCCATCCTTATGCAAAATCGCCTCTCTCTGCGCATCATTCATTGTAATCATACTCTATATCATCCCATCCTTACCACATACAAAAAAACTCGGCCATCATCCGTCCGTTCCATCAAACTTCCCACTCATTTTACCACACCTCTCCCCACAAGAAAACCCTCCTCCCTCGCCACATCTTCCCATCCCTATCACTTTTCCACAATCACGCTCTTCAATCCGGAATTCTATCCACAATCCCGTCAATCCATCCACACCACAATCCCCTGCCGTCATTTTCTATATTCCTCATCCTTTCCTCCCCATCCCATCATTCCTCCCCATATATGCCTTGACCCTCTCATTCCCCCTTACATCACTATCCTCCCTCTCCCGTCGCTCCCTGCTCTTCTCATCTTCCCCTCACCTCACCATCTTCCCTCTCCCGTCGCTCTCTGCTCCTCTCATCTTCCCCTCACCTCACCATCCTCCCTCTCCCATCATTCCCTGCTCCCCTCACCAGCCTCCCTATCCTAGCGCCCTGCTTCACACGTCGCCCCCATGGCGTTCTTTTCACGCTCATGGCCCTCCGTCTGCTTCCGCCTTTTGGTGTTGTACATGGCACGTAGTGCCATGTATCGGAAAAGAGCCCGTCCGAGAGAGCTTGGCGCCGGGGGAGGTAAATCCATAAGTCTGCATCTGAGCGGACAATTTGAAAAAAATCCGTGAAGAGCAGACATTGTATTTTAATGTCTGATATTCACGGATTTTTTTCAAATTGTCCGAATCAGTCAGCAGACGTTGGATTTACCTCCCCCGGCGCCAAGCTCTCTCGAACGGGCTCTTTTCCGATCCCCTATGCGTTCTGTAATTTCTCAATACCCACGCGGATACGGCGAAGGCTTTCTTCTTTGCCGAGGATGGACATGATTTCGTAAGCGCCGCCTGGTGTGGACTGCTTACCGGAAACTGCGGTTCTAACTGGCCATAAGCCCTGACCATTCTTAATGCCCTTCTCTTCAATATAAGCCTTTAATAACGCTTCGATTGCAGGAACAGAGTAATCATCTAATGCTTCAAATCTAGGAAGAAGATCTGTTAACACTTCTAGGGAAGATTCACTAGTCGTCTTCATCTTCTTATGAGTATACATTGCAATATCGTAATCAGGAAGTTCTTCGAAGAAATCGATCATATCCTTGATATCAAGGCAAGTCTCGATACGAGTCTTCACTAATTCTGCGATCGCCTTTAAGTCGTAATCTTTTGTCACCACTTCTTTTACCTTAGGAAGCGCATATTCAAAGTACTTGTCCATATCCATACGTTTGATATATTCACCGTTCATCCAGCGAAGCTTGTTCATATCAAATACAGATGGGGACTTGTTGATATGGTGATAATCGAATTCCTTCACTAACTCTTCTAAGCTGAAGATTTCTTCATTGCTTCCTGAGCTCCAGCCTAATAAAGCGATGAAATTCACGATTGCTTCTGTCACAAAGCCCTGTTCCACTAAATCTTCAAAAGAAGAATGTCCGCTTCTCTTGCTTAACTTCTGATGTTCTTCATTTGTGATTAATGGGCAGTGGATATAAACTGGTTCTTCCCATCCGAATGCCTTATATAATCTTGTATACTTTGGTGTAGAAGATAAATATTCATTACCACGAACAACGTGTGTGATATTCATTAAATGATCATCGATTACATTCGCAAAGTTGTAAGTTGGGAATCCGTCAGACTTAATTAAGATCATATCGTCTAATTCCGAGTTTTCCACTGTGATATCACCGTAGATCGCATCTGAGAATGTAGTAGTTCCTTCTGTTGGCATATTCTGACGAATAACATAAGGCATGCCTGCTGCTAAATTCGCTTCTACTTCTTCTTTGCTTAAATGTAAGCAGTGCTTATCATACTTTGTAATTTCCTTATCGCTGTCTGCAGATACGCTGCTCTTTAAAGACTCTAAACGTTCCTTTGTACAGAAACAGTAGTAAGCTTCTCCTTTTTCAATGAGTTCCTTCGCATATTTTAAGTAGATGCCGGTAGCCTGACGTTCGCTCTGAACATAAGGGCCGCATCCTTTATCTTTATCCGGACCTTCATCATGAATTAAACCGGTCTTTTCCATAGTACGGTAAATAATATCAACCGCGCCTTCCACGAAACGTTCCTGGTCCGTATCTTCGATTCTTAAAATAAAATCTCCGCCTTCATGTTTTGCGATTAAGTATTCATAAAGAGCGGTTCTTAAATTACCTACATGCATTCTGCCTGTTGGGCTTGGTGCGAATCTTGTTCTTACTTTACTCATTGTTTCATCCTGCTTTCATCTGAAATTAATTGTGACTTAAGCGGTTACTTGTAACTTAGATTCTACGCTTACTCGTAACTGCGGCATATCCTTTATTCATGCCGGGCCTGACAATACATCCGCAGTTTTTATCTCCTGCCTTCCTTGTCAGTAAAATAGCACAATTTGTTATATGAATTTACTATAATCTATTCCCTTTGAACTGTCAAGTTGGATTCCTTCTGCTTTTCCTGGCAGGAAAACATCGTGTTTCCTTCTGCATTTTTACAGAAGAAATCCGACTTCATTTTTCCATTCCACCTATTCTAAAATGTTCTCTGTTTCACTTGTAGCTTCTATATTAGTACCCGTAATAATAACTCCTGTCTAATACTACCTTCTCACTCTTTTCTATCGCATCCGATGCAAAACCAATTAAAATATCATATTCCCCTTTTTCAGAAGAAAATATCTGCTTCTCTTCCTTATAATAAGAGAACGCCTCCTTCTTCAGATGGAATGTCACGATTCGTTCCTCTCCTGCCTTAAGCTCCACCTTTTCAAAAGCACGAAGCTCCTTCTTTGGACAGCCGCAATTCTTTCCACAATTGGACACATAAATCTGAATTACTTCTTTCCCGTCTCGTTTTCCGCTGTTTCGTATTACAAGGCTGATTTCTACCGTCACATCTTCTGCTTTTTCCTCTTTGTTAATCCATACCTGTCCCAGCTCAAATGTCGTATAAGAAAGTCCATGGCCAAATGCAAATAACGGCTCCACCTGATACGTATCATAATAACGATATCCGGTAAAGATTCCTTCCTTATAAAACACAGATTCTTCATCACCGAACGTTCCATCATGATGAGCTGGTGAATCGGATAATCTCTTTGGCATCGTAACTGGAAGCTTTCCGGATGGGTTGCTCTCTCCAAACAAAACTTCTGCCAATGCCGTTCCGCCCTGCATTCCATTGTAGGAACTCCAGATCATGGCTTTTGCTTTATCCGCAAAAGATTCCATCGTCACAGGAGAACCGGAGACAATCACAATGACTGTATTCGGATTTGCTTCAAGCAATCCCTGAATCAGATGTTCCTGTCCATACGGAAGATCCATCGTTTCACGGTCTCTGCCTTCCACATCATAATCATGGTTCAGCCCTCCCACAAAGATCACTTCATCCACAGTCTTTGCAAGCGCTATTGCTTCTTCATACATCATCTCACTCTTTATTCTAGCCTGTTTCTCATCCTCATATTCTTTGCAGTCTGTCTTCTTAGCAGCTTCCTGCTTTTCTTCAATTGCTTCCATGCCTTCTTCCAGGCTGGATTCCTGCCAGTTGATATCGGAAAACTCACCTTTGTTCGGAATATCATAGCCCTTCGCATACAAAACTTCTGTATTTCCGCCTAAAAGCTTCTTGATTCCCATAAGAGGGGAGATTTCATAAAGAGCCTTAATCTCAGCACTTCCACCGCCATTCGAATGAACCATCTCTGCATTCTGTCCAATCACTGCGATCTTCTTTAGTCCTTTTTTGGAAATCGGAAGGCGTTCATCCTCATTCTTTAACAGAACGACTGCTTCTCTAGCCACATCAAGCACTGCTTTCTGATGCTCAAATGTATTATAACTGCCGGCCTGCCGTTCTTCTTTATCCAACATATGAAGCCGGAACATCAGACGTAATAGATTCCGTACTTTCTCATCCACAACAGTCTCCTCGATCTCTCCTGCTTCTACTGCCTTCTTTAATGGATCTGCCATATAGTACTCATCAAAATTCGTTGTGACGGACATCTCTAAATCCAGTTCTGACTCCGCCGCCTCCTTTGTATGATGTACAGCTCCCCAGTCAGAGACGATAACGCCGTCATACTTCCATTTCTCTCGAAGGATTTCCTTTAAAAGATATGTACTCTCACATGCAAACTCTCCCCGGAAACGATTATATGCTCCCATAATCGATAAGCTATGTCCCTTTTTAACGGCTGCATAAAATCCTGGAAGGTAAATCTCATGAAGAGCGCGTTCTGACAGATCGGTATCTACTTTTAGTCTTCCTGCCTCCTGATTATTACATGCAAAATGCTTCACACATGCGGATACATCTTTACTCTGGATTCCTTCAATCAAAGGAGCCGCCATCTCACCAATCAGGTAAGGATCCTCGCTCATATATTCAAAATTCCGTCCGCAAAGAGGGCTTCTCATTACATTGATGCCCGGTGCTAAGATCATGTCTTTCCCACGCCCTCTCGCTTCCTCACCTAATACCTCCCCTGCCTGATATGCTAACTTCCGATTCCAGGTAGAAGCAATCGCACTGTTGCTTGGAAGATAGGTAACGAAATCATCCGTAGTCCCAATATTTTTCCAGCTGTTATTCTCAAATTCCGCTCGTACTCCCATAGGTCCGTCTGACATCTTTAAGCACGGAATACCAAGCCTAGGCACTCCGCCGGAACGAAACAGGCCATCCCCGTGAATCATTCCGATTTTTTCATCCAGTGTCATCTCACTGATCAGTTCTTCAATTTTGCTTTCAATTCTCTCATCCATCTGCTTATCCCCGCACTCCTCTTTATTTTACACGGATCATGAATGCTCCGCCTTTTTCTGCACGAACTACTGTGTCGTTTCCTGACGTCTTTACCTTCACGCCATCTGCCTCTTTTAAGTCTGTTCTGTTTACAAAACGAATGGAAAATGGTTTCTCTGTTTCAGCAGAAACGGTAATAACACCATCCTCTTCTAATACGCTGATCTCTGCCTTCTTAACAGCATCTGTTCCATACACTTCTGTTTTTGCTAATACGCCCTCTTTTAAGGCAAATACATTAAACTTCACATGGTCTGCATAATCATACACGGCCTGTTCATCACATCCGGAAGCAATAATCGTTCCTTCCTTTGCAAATACCGGAATATCTAGATATCCATACTTCTCTTCATACCATCTGCCGCCTTCTTTCACTTCTCCGGTCAGATACTGTGTCCATCTTCCTTCCGGCAGATAATATCTTGCCATGCCTTCCTCATTAAAGATCGGTGCCACGAGCAAGGAATCACCGAACATATACTGACGGTCTAAATAAGCGCAGTTGAAATCCTTCGTATATTCCATTACCATGCTTCTCATAACCGGAATACCTGTCTTTGCCGTTTCAATTGCATTTCGATACAGGTATGGCATCAAGGATGCTTTTAACTTCGTAAAGAATCGAACCACATCCACCGCTTCCTCATCATAAGCCCAAGGCACACGATAGCTTGTGCTTCCATGCAGCCTTGAATGACTCGACATCAAACCGAAAGCTGCCCATCTCTTATAGACATCCGGTGTAGAGGTGCTTTCAAATCCCCCAATATCATGGCTCCAGTATCCAAATCCGGACATCGTAAGGGATAATCCGCCTCGAAGGCTCTCTTCCATGGATTCATAATCAGACCAACAGTCTCCGCCCCAGTGAACCGGGAATTTCTGTCCGCCCACCGTCGCGCTTCTTGCGAAGAGAACTGCCTCTTCTTTGCCTTTCTTTCTCTCTAACAGTTCAAATACCGTCTTATTATATAAATAGGTATAATAATTATGCATCTTAACCGGATCCGATCCATCATAATAAACGACATCTGTCGGGATTCGTTCCCCAAAGTCCGTCTTAAAGCAGTCCACTCCCATATCAAGAAGAGTCTCTAGTTTATCGCTGTACCATTTACATGCGGCAGGATTCGTAAAGTCCACAACTGCCATTCCCGGCTGCCACATATCCCACTGCCATACATCGCCGTTCTTTCTCTTAATAAAGTAACCGTTCTTCATGCCTTCCTCAAACATTGAAGATTCCTGTCCTATATAGCTGTTGATCCATGCGCAGATCTTGATTCCTTTCTCTTTTAACCTCTTGATCATGCCGGCTGGATCCGGGAACACTCTTTCATCCCATTTAAAATCACACCAGGAGAATTCCTTCATCCAGAAGCAGTCAAAATGGAATACTGCTAATGGAATCCCTCTTTCCATCATTCCGTCCACAAAAGAATTCACGGTCGTCTCATCATAATTTGTCGTAAAAGATGTTGAGAGCCATAATCCGAATGTCCATGGTGCCGGAAGCGCAGGCTTTCCGGTCAGATCCGTATAGCGCATCAGCACTTCCTTCATAGTCGGCCCGTTGATCAAAAAGTAATCCAGCCTTTCTCCCGGAACTGAGAACTCTGCTCGTGTCACCATCTCCGTCGCAATCTCAAAGCTGACCTTTTCCGTATGGTTTACAAACACGCCATATCCTTTATTCGAAATATAAAACGGAATATTCTTATAAGACTGGCTTGTGCTTGTTCCGCCGTCCTCATTCCAGATATCAATACTCTGTCCGTTCTTTACAAATGGTGTGAATCTCTCACCCATGCCATAGATCAGTTCTCCCACACCAAGAGACAGCTGCTGCCTCATATAGGTATCATGTTCCATCCCATCATCATAAGCAAGTCCCTTCCAGTCCGTCTTCATATACGCAAGATCCCTGCCTGTACTGGATGTAATCTTCTCATTTCCCCGGTAAAATGTCATCGCACAGTTTTCCTTCATGATCTCCACTCTAAGGTTCCCGCTCGTCACCACAAGCTTATCTTCCTCTTCCTGTGCATATAAAAAGCTTTTATCCCCCAGATTCAATTCAAAATGCGGTGCCTTATCCTGCACCCCTTTATAATGAAATGCCTGAACTCTAAGAACTTCCGGCATCGGAGCCGTAATCTCAATTGTCAGGTTCACACCGCCTAATGTATCCCCTCTGTGCTTAATCCTGTGCGTCGGCGCGCATATTGTAACCTCACGGTCCGTCACCTTGCTAAAATAAACCTGTGCCGGAGAAAAACATTCCGTCCCTTCCTTCTGTAACCAGCATCCATTGCTAAATTTCATCTTTCCTACCTGCCCTTCTCATTCTATTTCACCTAGACATGTCCCTCATAAGAAAAGTTCCTCGCTTCTCCCTTCTTCATGTCCAGTACATCCATTTTTATGCCCTCATTATAACAAACCCCTTCCTCTCAAAATACCCAAATGATTTCACCAAAACCCCCATAAAATTTAGACTTCTCCAGACTACCACTCTCCATAACATCTAGAATCCTACACACCACTTCCATGAACTTTAGACTTCTGCCAGCCACCAAATCCTCATGAAATTCAGAATTCTACAGCCCACGCCTTATCGTTCTCTCCTTACCGTCTCCGGCCCTTTCCTATCTGTTATACATACTTTCGTTAAGGTCAATGAGGGCTACTTTGTTTACTGGGAGGCGGACCATAACCTTTGTTCCGCGGCCAGGTTCGGACTCTATCATCACACCATAATCGGCCCCATAAAACAGCTTAATCCTTTGATAAATATTATGCAGCCCGATATTCTTCCCGGTGCTTAATTCCTCCTTCTGCATCCGCTCCACAAGGCAATCCACTTCCTCCTTTGACATGCCTTTTCCGTTATCCTCCACACTAATCACCAGATACAGCTCCTCCTTAAAAATCCGGATTGTCAATATGCCGCATTCTGTCTGCGTCTCCAGTCCATGAGAGACTCCATTTTCAACAATCGGCTGCAATAATAGCGGAAGGATATAATACTCTTTCACATCCACATCCTCTGAAACCTCAATCTGATAACAGATCCGGTCTTCAAAACGGATATGCTGAATTTCTAAGTAAACCTTTATGTACTCTAACTCACTTTCGAGTGTCACCATCTTCATGCTGTTTTCTAACACATGGCGCATGGACTTTCCAAGAAGCTTGATCGCATGGCTTACTTCCCTATCTCCCACACTTAATGCCTTCATCCGGATCGTCTCCAATGTATTATAGAGAAAATGGGGATTAATCTGACTCGCTAACATCTCATACTTAATCCTCTGCTGATGAGAATTAAACTGCTCCTCCTTAATCTTAGCCGAATAAATCTCCTGATCCATCTTTGTGATGCTCTCGATCATTTTCTGCATATCCATAAAAGCATCTGTTAACTCATCATTTCCTCTGATATGCTCTGTAATCTTATAATCTCCAATGCTCGCCTTATGCATCGTATGACGAAGTGTGAGAATTCGTTTATTAAATCTAGTGGTAAAAAGAAGAATCAGAAAAAATGGACCAATGATGCTAAGTGCGATCAGGCTCAGGCAGATATACGTGATATTCTGAATATGAGGGATGGCATCATAATCCGTTGTCACAATATAAATCTGATCGGAAGAAAAAATCGGGATTAAAGTCGATACCTCCATCAGCACCTTATTTCCATCACATTCTGTCTGTCCGGAATACCGATAATAAGTCTGATCATAATCTACCGAAGCCACCATCGGCATTCCCACGCGCTCTGAGATCTCACTGTAAAATACATGATCCTGATTAACGGAAATATCGGTATACAGCACGTTATTGTTATTGATCCGAGACTTTAAATGATTATTATTGATAGCAATGACCAGGACTGCAAAACGATTGGTCATAATAATCGGAATCTTTCTGATATATTTTAACTCAGTCTGTACCACACCGACCGAATTGATATATTCTCCCGCCATCCACAATGGCTGAGCGGTAGATGCTGCCTTCTGATACCATTCCGCTTCCCGAATCTTATCTGTCACCTGTTTAAAGTTCCCGTACTCCACATCCGTATCCAGATACAGCTCGATCCTTGAAATCTCGGTATGCATGTCCTGATATTTTTTAAAGCTGTCATAATACCGGTACACATCATACGCTTCCTTTGGCGTGTCAAAACTACCGTTCATAATATTCTGCAGCTCCTGATCCAGCAGAAAGACATTCCCCACATTCTCAATGGATGTGGTCACATCCACCATAATGCTTCTGACCCTTAAATTATCCGATTCAATCCTTGCATAGTCCTGCTCCAAAATCAGCCTTCTTGTATTTACAATAAGATAGCTTCCAATTACGAATACCGGCAAAAAAACCGCAACCAGGTAAACCCCTAAAAGCTGATGCTTGATGCTCGACTTCTTTTTTATCATGCCGCCTTTCCTCTCTTCCAACATTCTTCTATCACATATCCTTTTCTTACACTATTATAACTTTCTCCTTTGTTTTCTACAATATTTTCCTTTTTTGTGCTTTTGCATCCTCCCAGAATTTTTCATGATCAGGGCAGTTCGAAAAAATCTCCTAGGAAACCAAAAACGGTGATGGTATCAAACAGGATTTTAGAATACCTGTCTGATATCATCACCGCTTACTCATTAAGCTTAATCCAATGCTGTCTTTTTATTCACTGCTCTTTATTTTGCTGAATCTCTTGCTTCTGCACGAGCTGCATCTTTGCCCTGAGCACACTGCATATCATATGCTAATACATCATCATATCCAAGGCTCTTAACGGTATCCTGCATCTCTTTCAGTAAGGAGTCAAACTCTGCTTCATCCTTAGCGAAGCACATTCTCCAGGAGTAGTCTACGATCTTAGCTTTGCACTGATTTCTTAAAGCTGTGATATCAGAACTTTCACCTTCCGGAATAAAGCTTGTGCCTGCTTCTACAAGATAGTTATTATCTTTCAAGACAAGTTCGATCATCGTATCAGCGCCATATTTCTCAGACCATGACTGATCAACTGGGTTTGTGTTTTCATCTTTGTAGGAATCCCACATCTTATAGCTGTAAGAAACTCCGGTTTCCGGATTGATATCGCTGTCTTTTACGGCTTTGTAGTTTAATGCGCTTACGCCATCTCTCCATGTACCGCCGCCCCATTCATCTGGAACAGCCGTAGTTACCGGATTTGCAAATGCCTCTTTTCCAAACTCTGTTAACTGGCATTTTCCATCAACAAGTTCCCATGTTAAACCTTCCGGACCAGCTGCACCGCTATCTGCAGAGCAGTTATTCATGATTCCTTCTGGAGAATACAGCCATTCAATGAAATCAAACATTCTCTGTGGATCCTCTGCTTTGCTGCCAATTCCTATTACAACCTGAACACCGGCTGGTGAACCGCCTGTAGAAATGATCTGCGTATCTTTGATCGGAACATATTTGATCCCTTTGCCTGCTTCTGTGTTCGCAGTTGTGTTGTATGCAGAAGGTCCCTGCCATGACCATGGGGAGAACATTACTGCACCGTCTACATATTTATTCCACAAAGTATCCCAGTTCTGAGTTGTGGATTCTGGATCTAAGATTCCTAACTGATTTGCGTTAAAGAAGAATTTTAATCCTCTTACATAGATGGAATCGTTGTCGATGATGCTGTCATAATCAGAACCATCTACTTTATGTAATACAAAACCGGTTTCATTGTAACCATAGAAACGTGCTGGCTGTTGTGCTAAGTTCATCATATTGCCATCCCAGTCTTTAAACAGGGAGAATGCATAAGCTGCATTGCCGGAATCAGAAGTTGGATGTGCATCCTGCATCTGTTTCATCATAGGAAGAAGGTCTTCTAATGTATTTAATTCTGGGCATCCTAATTCCTGATAGTAATCCCACCGAACAAAAGCACCAAATCCTAAATCTGTTGTCTCAGATGGTTCTGCCGGACTCTGAGAGGAAACCTCTTTTGGTATTGCATAGACTCTGCCATCCGTCACAAGCCCTTTTACCTTATCAATTGCTGCAGTATACTGAGAAATCGTCTCACTGCCTGCAACTAAATCCGTCATATCATATAATAAACCTGCTGTAACCGTATCTTTTAATCTGTCATTCTCGCAGCCGATAATGACGATATCACCTAAATCTCCTGCTGCAGAACGGGTTGTGAATAAGGTATCACCGCCGCCGGATACATTTGGAGAGATGATGTTTAATTCCATATTGAATTTGTCTTTTACGACCTTTGCAAACCATCCTGTCTCGATTCCTTCATAGTTTGATTCATTTGCGAATACATCAATCGTCAGAAATTCCGGATACTTCTGTTCTCCCTCTGTCTTAGAAGCATCTGCTGACTCTGTTGCAGCCGGAGTATTGGTGCTCGCAGATTCTGTAGCGGTTGGATCCGTTGTTGTTGATGTTTCTTTCCCCTCATCACTCTTTTTACCGCAGCCCGTAGCACAAAGAGCAAGCGTTAAAGCAAGTGATACCATTCTTGCTGTTCTCTTTTTCATAATACATCCTCCTTCTATAATATAGCACAGGGAAACCTCCCTGGAATGCTCATCCTTTTACTGCACCGATCATCATGCCCTTTACGAAATGCTTCTGGAACATTGGGTAAATGAACAGGATTGGAAGCACTGTGACTACTGTGACTGACATACGGATCGAAGTAGGTGTCTGCTTGGTTGCGAGATCGATCAAAGCAGAATTAGAAGTGCCTGTCCCGGAATTCTTGATTGCCATGGCAATGGAGTTTGCCTGATTGATATACGTATAAACACGATACTGCAAGGAATACAGGCTCTTATCCGTTATGTATAACATGGTATCTTGGAATGAGTTCCACTGTCCGACTGCAGAAAAGATTGCAATTGTCGCAAGGCTTGGCGTCGTAAGCGGAAGCACGATCTTAAAGAATACCGAAAGCACACCGGCACCATCGATTTCGGCAGCTTCCTGAAGCGATGCCGGAAGCGATTCGATAAATGTCTTAACTAAGATTACATTGAATGGCTGTACGATTGCCGGGATAATATAAACCCAGAAATTATTCGTAAGCTTTAAGTTCAGAATAATAATGTACATTGGGATCAGTCCGGCACTAAAATACATCGTGACAACCATAAACCGATACCAGAACTTTCTTCCCCACATCTTCTTCTGAGAAAATACGAATCCAAGCAGGGCGGATGCGAATACCGTACAGCATGTGCCGATTACGGTTCTTGCTACCGATACCCATAAAGATCGTAAAAAGCCATCAATCTTAAATACTTCGATATAGTTCTTAAAATGGATTCCTTTCGGAATCAGATTAATGAGCCCACGGCTGCTTAAATCATTATTGCTGATTGTATTGATAATCAGATAATAAAATGGAAATGCACACATAATGGTAAATAAAATAAAGAATGTGTAGTTGCATATATGAAATACAATATCACCAGGTCTTTGTTTCTTCTTCTTTGCCGGCACGACCAGCTTCTCTTTCGCCATGTATCTTCCCTCCTGCCCTTTTTGTTTTAAACAATGGATTCACCACGTACTTTTTTCGATATGCTGTTTACGATAATCAAAAGCGTGACACTGACAATACTCTTTAAGATACCGATTGCAACACCTAAGGAATACGTATTGCCGCCGCCCATACTGATTGTGTAAACATAATAGTCAAGTACCTGAATCTTATCTTTATTAAATGCATTCGCAAATACATAATACTGTTCCATGCCGTTTGACAGGATATTGGCTACGCTAAGCATTAATAATACAAAATAGGTTGGTAATAGCTGTGGCAGCGTGATATGCCACATCAGGCGGAATCTTCCGGCCCCATCTACTCTTGCTGCTTCATACAGTTCCTGGTCACAGCTTGAGATAGCAGCTAAATACATAATGGAACTCCAGCCGACTCCTTTCCATACGCCCCAGAAACACATCTTTAACCATACATGGTTCGGACTGTCAAGGAAAGAGATTGGGGAACTGATCAGGCCAAGGTCGCCAAGAACGGAGTTCACCATACCTGTTGTAGAGAATAAGCTGAATGCAACCGAATATACAATGACCCAGCTGATGAAGTTTGGAAGTGTGGTAAGAGTCTGAATCAGATTCTTTGCCCACTTGCATTTGATCTCACTTAAAAAGATTGCAAATGCGACCGGGAGTACCGATACGAGTATTCCGAGACCGCTCATTGCAAATGTGTTCTTAAGCACATTTAAAATCTGTGTCACCCAGCCTTTGTTCTGGAATAACATCGTGAACCACTTAAATCCTACATAATCGCACTGTGAAAGCTTTAGTGGCGGTTTATAATCATAAAAAGCATATCGCCACCCATACAGCGGCACATAGCTGAATATAAATACGAGTGCCAAAAACGGCAATGCAATTAAGAATAGACGATACTTTTCGGGTACTCCTCTTCGTTTTTTCTTCTGAACTGCCTGCTGTGGTACATTCTCTGCTTTTGCCTTAGCCATTCCTACCAACCTCCCGTTTTTTATATTAATACTTTATCACGAGAGTTTTTGGAAAAATACCCCATTATTTATACTTTTTAACATGTAAAAATTAGATATTGCACGATTTCTTTATTCATAATGCACGAATTAGACCAAGATGGTATCAATTGAATCCGAAATATTTTAGAATCCTTTGTGGTTTTTGCCTGTCTTTGTATATTAGTATGCATCTCTCCGCTTTTTCACTGGACACTTTCCCTATTTACGCTATAATATTCCATATAATAACAAATTTTATTATTGGAGGACTGTGCTATGAAAAATCTGTTCCATATTGATGGCCCTGCCATGCAGTTCATGCTTTCTCTGCGCGATCTGGCCGTGCTTAATTTTCTATTCCTGATTTGCTGTGTGCCTGTCATTACGATCGGACCATCCTTTACCGCCCTTTTCACGGTTACCTTCCGTATGGCAGAAAACAAAGAAGGCTATGTCGGACGGGAGTTCCTTCATGCCTTCAAAGAAAATATAAAAAAACCGATTGCTGCCGAGCTTTTGCTTATCATTCCGATCTTAATCCTGAGTTTTAACCTGTTCTTCTGGAGTTCTTTAAAGAGCGTGCTCGGCACCATTATAAGTGTCTTCTGCATCCTGTTTCTTTTAATCCTTGCCGGCATGCTCTGCTATGTATTCCCACTGATTGCGAAATTCGAGAATACGGTAAAGCAGACTCTTCGCAACGCATTCTACTTCGCAACGGAATACAAAGGGTATACGCTCGCGCTTATCGCCCTTGTATTCGCGCAGGGGTTGGTGTTAATCCTTACGGTCGCAACCACAACTCTTATGTTAGTGTTTGGCTTCGCATTCTTCTCCTATATAGACGCTACGATCCTGCTTAAACTTCTGAAGCGATTTTATCAGGAACAGGCACAACCGGAATGACCTGCGGCACCACTTTCTTATACTCTTTCGGGCTGACTCCTACATACCGTTTGAATTTTGCATAGAAATAATCAATATTGGAATATCCGATCCGTTCTGACACCTGATATACCTTTAAGTCTGTTTCACTTAATAATTTCTTTGCATTCTCAATCCGAATATGATCCAGCACATTATTAAAGCTCTCACCCATCTCTTTTTTAAATACTTTTCCAAGATAAGCGCTGTTATAGTTAAACATCTTTGCGATCGCCTCCAGCTTGATATCCTTATGGTAGTTCTTCTCAAGATAAGCGCTTACCCTTTTCACCACGTTGTCGGCTCCGGAGGCGCCGGCAATGTGGCTTACCTCTTTTGCATACTCTTTGATCTCATTCAAAATCTCAAACAGGGACTCCCCATTCTTAATCTTCCTCGTAAGCTCATCAAAATCAGGGAACTCTCCTTTTTTCTCATCATAGCGTTCCTCTAACATCATCTTTAGCTTAATCATCTGGTGTGTCAGATAGATCTTCGCCTCAGGCTCTGTAAACAGCTTCGCCTTACAGTAGCCTTCCACATTATGCAACGTCTTTTCCATTCCCTCTAAATCGCCAATCTCAATCTGGGCACAAAGCTGATCCTGAGGGTCCGGCATCGTATCATGCTGCTCCTGCTCCAGCGCTTTAATGGTGATCGCATTCTGGGCATGATACAGGAAACGATAACGCATCAGCATTCTGGCACTTTCATAAGAATAATGAAGATCCTCCCAGTGTGCCACATCATGCCCCATAAAAATAAAATACTCCTCTTTGTACAGATTCTTAACCTTCTCATTATTCGCCAGAAGCTTCTTTAGGAAATACTCATAGGAATGGCCCTTACAAATTAAGATCCAGCAATCCTCCATACTCACATATTCGGTCTCTTCCATATCCTTGATCATCTGTTTGAGCTTCTCATCGGACGGATACGGGATGAAGCCATCTCCCTTTTTACTCTTCTCATGCAGGATAGCCACACAAAAAACAGGATAAGCAAACTCCCTTTCATAGTTTCTCATCTGCTCACGAAGCACTTCCTTTGTCTCACTATACAATAAAAGACGGCGAAACATCTCCCGTCTTGCACTCTCTTCCTTTTGCCGAATGGCATCATTCTCTTTATTTTTCTCCTCTAGTTCCTGTCGGACCTTTTTTACTACTTCAGCTAGTTCCTCTTCATCAATCGGTTTTAACAAATAAGCTCTTACTCCTAAAGAGACTGCACTCTTTGCAAACTCAAAATCCGAATATCCGGTCAGAAGCAAAAATACTCCTTCATAGCCGGATTCCTTTGCTTTCTTTATCAATTCAAGTCCGTTCATTCCCGGCATCTTCACATCCACCAATACCAGGTCGGGCTTATATTCTACTACCTTCTTAAGCCCGTCATTGCCGTCAATTCCTTCCGCTACAATCTGAAACTCATATTCCTCCCATGGCAACAAATGTTTCAGACCTTCCCGTACAACAGGTTCATCATCGATAATCATCATTTGATACATACTGTCTACCTTCTCTTCCACATTTTAATTGGAGTTCTGCCAAAGCTCATTCTCCTATTTCTTTCGCCATCTGCCAACGGCTGTTTCTTCTATCAAAAATCAGTTGTTCCATCCTGTTACCAAACTAAATTTTATTCCTACTACTAATATATAAGAAATTGGTAATTTTTTCAATTAAAATACTTGAAATTCTACATCATTTCTATGGGATTCTCTATGTAGTTTTTGTAAAAATATGTTATACTGAGTCTATCTTTACAGATTAAACTTATTAAGATGGAGGTATTTTTATGTACGTAGCAAACGAAACAAGATATGATGAGATGCTGTACCGCCGGTGCGGAAAGAGCGGCTTAAAGCTTCCTAGCTTTGCCCTCGGATTATGGCATAACTTTGGCTCCTCCCATAACTATGATAATATGGTCGCCCTCGCCACCACCGCATTCGACTGTGGCATCACCCATTTCGACCTGGCAAATAATTATGGCCCGATTCCGGGATCTGCGGAAGAGAACTTTGGAAAAATCTTAAAGAATGAGTTAAGACCTTACCGGGATGAGCTGATCATCTCCACAAAGGCCGGATACACGATGTGGCCTGGCCCTTACGGAGATCACGGAAGCCGCAAATACTTAATCAGCAGCTTAGACCAGTCTCTAAAACGTTTAGGGCTTGATTATGTCGATATCTTTTATCATCACCGTCCGGACCCGGAAACCCCGCTTGAAGAAACGATGGGTGCATTAGACTCTATTGTACGCTCCGGAAAAGCACTTTACATAGGCCTCTCCAATTATGGCCCGGAAGATACCGCAAAAGCTGTAGAGATTTTAAACCGCCTTGGCACTCCGCTTTTGATCCATCAGCCAAAATATTCGATGCTGAACCGCCAGCCGGAAGAAGGCTTATTTGATGTATTACAGGCAAACGGTATCGGAAGCATCGCCTTCTGCCCATTGGCACAGGGCCTTCTAACCAATAAGTACTTAAACGGCATCCCGGCCGATTCAAGAGCTGCTGATAAATCCAGCGTCTTCTTAAATGAATCGAATATTACCGAAGAGGTGGTTGATAAGGTAAGAAAATTAAATGTCATCGCCCTTGAAAGAGGACAGAGCATGGCACAGATGGCCCTTGCCTGGGCTCTTCGCGGCGGCCGACTGACCACCGCCTTAATCGGTGCCAGCAAGCCAAGTCAGATCATTGAAAATGTAAAGACGTTAAAGAATTTAGAGTTCACCGATGAGGAACTTAGAAGAATCGATACAATCTTAGCTTAAAACTGCCATAAAAAAAGAAGCCTCTGTATCTTACAGAAGCTTCTTTTTTATAGAATCATCATGCTCCGATTCCATTCTTATCTCCTAAACGATTTCTTAGATCAGTCCTTCAAACAGACTGGCGAATGCGGGATCTGTTAACATCTGTCCCATAAGCGCCATCATTAAGACGATTACGAATGTGCCTATCACAAGTGTTGCTCTGGCCCAGTTCTTCTTTGTCTGAGATGTGTTCTTTCCAAATCCCCAGATAAACAACAATACAACGAATGCCCAAAAACCTACGATTGGAATGAACGGAAGCACCATAACGAGAAGCCATTTTCCAAAAGATATGCTCTCCTCTACGCTTTGCTTCTGCGCTGCCATCACATTTTGCACCGGACTGCCCCATGGCTTCTGACCTGCCCCACTCATCTGACCTGCCTGGCTGTTATAGGCATTCTCCGGTATCTTTGTCTCATTTAAAAATGAAGTGTCCACATCTCCTCGAAATGATGCGCCACAGTATTCACAAAAGTTCGCATTTTCATTGGTCATTGTTCTTCCACAAACTTTACAAACCATACTAATCCTCCCTTACCCTCATCGCATGCCAGCACCTATTGCGGCATACATGCTTTTTTAGCCTTCACTCGGTGAATGAGGGAGTTTTTCTATCTTATCTACTATATTTTTCTGATTCTTTTATTATCCCTTAAAAATCATGGTCTCTTACTATTGTAACCATTCTTTCTTGTCAAAAGGCATTATAACACGTTTTTTGCGAAGAATAAATGAAATCTTTATAAATTCGTATACCCTCACACGAAGAGCGTGCAATATCCTAGCGCTACTCTTAACGCGAGGACTCCAAGAATTAAAAAAAGTGCGGGGCCAAAGCCTCTCGCACTTCTTTTTTATTCTTAGAGAATGATCTTCTGTGGACATTTTAAAGCACACTTGCCGCAGCGAGTACACTTGTCATAGTCGATCTTCGCAAGATTGTCTGTTACATGGATTGCATCGAATTCACACTGTTTTACACAAAGTGTACATGCGATACATCCTGTGGAACATCCTGCTTTTACGTCCTTGCCCTTATCATGGGAAGAACACTGTACAAGATGAGTTGCAGATTCTGGAACGAACTCGATTAAGTTCTTTGGACATTCTGCTACACACTTGCCACAGGCAACACATTTTTCTTTATCTACAACAGCTACGCCATTTACGATATGGATCGCATCGAAGGCACATACCTTCACACAGCTGCCATAACCGCAACATCCGTAAGAACATACTTTTTCGCCGTTACCAGGAACAACTGCTAACTGCTTACAGTCTGTAATACCATTGTAGTTATATTTACGTTCTGTCTTGTCGCAAGTACCGTTACATTTTACAAATGCAACTTTACGTTCTTCTGCAGACACTTCCTGACCCATAACTTTACCGATTTCTGCATGAATGCTTGCACCAGCAACTGGACATCCGCTTACAGGAGCGCTTCCTTCCGCGATTGCTTTTGCTAAACCATCACATCCTGCATAACCACATCCGCCACAGTTATTACCTGGAAGAAGTTCTCTTACCGCAACTTCTTTTTCATCTACTTCTACGTGGAATGCCTTTGCAGCAAGACCAAGTAAAACACCGATGATTAAACCTGTTACACCAACTACTGCTGCTGCCATAGCAATGCCTTTTACGTTGAATGCTAATACAGCTGTGCTAGATAAGAGGTTTCCTAATAATAAATTCATCATTTTTAATCCCCCTATCTTATAATAAGCCTGCGAAACCAGTAAAGGCAATTGCCATAAGACCTGCTGTGATTAAGACAATTGGAGATCCCTTTAATGTTTTTGCAATATCATTGTGTTCGATACGTTCTCTGACACCAGCTAAGATTACGATAGAGATTAAGAAACCTGCTGCTGTACCGAAACCGTATACGATACTTGTTACAAAATTGTGTTCTTTCTGAACGTTTGTTAATGCTACACCAAGAACCGCACAGTTTGTTGTGATTAATGGAAGGTAAACGCCAAGCGCGTTATAAAGGCTTGGAGAGAACTTCTTTAAGAACATTTCAATGAACTGTACTAATGCGGCAATCACGATGATGAACACGATTGTCTGCATGTATTCAAGTCCTACATTAACTAAGATACCATTGTAAATTAAGTTTGTAAGTCCGGATGCGATTGTAATAACGAAGATTACCGCTGCACCCATACCACCTGCTGTGCTTGTTTTTTTAGAAACACCTAAGAACGGACATAAGCCAAGGAACTGACTTAGTACAACGTTATTTACAAGTGCTGCTGAAATGAGCACTAATAATAATTCTTTCATCTAAATCCCCCTATACTTCTGTCTGGCTTGTATTTTCTGTGCCTTCAGTCTTTGTTGCTGCTGGTTCTGCAGTTGCTTCTGCTTTCGCTGCTTCTGCTGCTGCCTTTGCTGCTTCTGCTTCCGCTGCTGCTTTCTTAGCTGCTGCCGCTGCCTTCGCTGCTTCCATTGCTTTCGCTTTTTCTGCTGCGATTCTTGCTGCTTCAACTTCTTTCGCACGTTCTAATACAGAATGGTTTTCTTTGCACTGAGTTCCTGTACAGCTTCCGCAGTTACCGCCGCATGCGATTGGTTCGCCTGCAGGACCTTCTACGTTAGTTGCGCTTGGAGCTTTGAACTTGTTCTGAAGTGCTGTAAGAAGCGCAAGAACGAAGAACGCACCAGGTGCTGCTACAAAGATAGAAATTGGTTCATAGGAAGCTGGCATAACCTGCATATCAAATACTTTACCGGCACCGATTAACTCACGTAAGATACCGATGGAAGTAAGACCTACTGTGAAACCAAGACCCATACCAAGACCATCGAAAATAGATGGAAGAACAGGGTTCTTAGATGCATAAGATTCTGCACGACCGAGAATAATACAGTTAACTACGATTAATGGAAGGTAAAGACCTAATAATACGTATACATCATTTAAATAACCCTGAAGTAATAACTGGATGATAGTTACGAAGGATGCAACGATTACGATGAACGCTGGCATTCTTACTTTGTCTGGAATGAGTTTACGTAACATGGAGATCAGCATGTTGGACATAACTAATACAAGTGTTGTTGTTAAACCCATGTAAAGACCGTTTAAACCGGACTTTGTAACGGCAAGTGTCGGACACATACCTAACATTAAAACAAAAGTAGGGTTTTCCTTGATGATACCGTTATATAAACGCTCAAGATACTTATTCATGAGAAACCCCTCCTATTCCGTTTGCTAATAAATCATTTGCAAATGCAATACCTGCATTTACTGCTTTTGTTACTGCGTTAGAAGTGATAGTAGCACCGGAAATCGCATTGATTTCGCCTTCTGCTGCGCCGGATTTTACTACAGTTAAGGAATCTTCTGTTCTTCCTGCAAACTGTCCTTTAAATGGTTCTTCTGTCGCTAATGCACCAAGACCAGCTGTTTCGGAAATGGATAAGATTTCGATTGCAGTTAAAGTACCTTCGCTTGTGTAACCCATGGAGAACTGAATGTCACCACCAAAACCTTCTTTGGAAGTAACAGTTAAGATGTAACCGATTGGGTTCCCGCTTGCATCCATTGCGATACATGCTTCATCTAAAACAACACCGGCAAAACCGTTGTCTGTTAAGAATGCCTGACTGTTTTCTACTTTTGCAAGTAATTCTTCGTTTGCATCATCTACCTGAACTGCTTCTGGGTAGATTGTCTGATAAGCTTCCGCTTTCTGTTTTGCAGCTAATTCTGCAATTGGTCCTTTTGTCATTTCATTGACAAAGCCTAATGCTACCGCAGCGATTAATGCGATTAAGCAAAGAGCCAGGGCATCTTTGATGATAGAGGATTTTACCTTATTTTCTTGCATATGCTCTACCTCCTCTGCCGAATGCTTTTGGCATTGTTACTTTTTCAATTAATGGCACTAATAAGTTACAGAAGATGATTGCGTAAGATACGCCTTCTGCGCTTCCGCCGAATTTACGGAAGATACCAGTTAATAAACCAAGGCAGATACCGAATACGATCTGACCCATTGGAGTGATTGGGCTTGTTACATAGTCTGTTGCCATGAAGAATGCACCCATCATTAAACCGCCACCGATGATGGAAGCTGCGATGTATTCCATGTCAAATCCTTTGCCGCCGAATAATCCCATAAATACTGCGAATGTTCCGATATAAGCTACTGGAATACGAAGGGAGATTACCTTGCGGTATACTAAGTAACATGCACCGATTAAGATCATGATCGCACTTGTTTCACCGATTACGCCGCCTGTATATCCAAAGAACATATCGAATAAGTTTACGCTCTCACCAGCTTTTAAAGCAGTAAGAGGTGTTGCACCAGTGATGCCGTCTACTGCAGATGCACCGTAGTAGAAGTTGTATAAACCTTCGTTTGTAGCACCGCTTGCTGCAAATGTATCAACACCGTAAGTTGTCATTCTTGTTGCAAAGGAAATTAATAAGAAACATCTTGCTGCAAGAGCAGGATTCATAAAGTTCTGGCCAAGACCGCCATACATTTCTTTTACTACCACAATTGCAAAGATACCACCGAGTATCGGCATCCATAGTGGAACGTTCGCTGGCAAGTTCATACCTAATAATAAGCCAGTCGCAACCGCGCTGCACTCATATGGGCGGTATGGTCTTTTTACAATTTTGTGATATAAGAATTCAGAAACCACACAAGTGGCAACTGATGTTAATAAGACTACGAATGCTGCAAAACCGAACCAGTACACACCAAATGCACTTGCTGGAATTAAAGCGATTGTAAAATCTCTCATGATTTCTGCTGTTGTAACCCCGCTTCTGATATGCGGAGAAGCAGAGACATTATACATCTCTTTCAAAGGTCCCACCTCTTTTACTTATTTTTTTTGTGTAAATCCATTACGGCCTTCTTGCCCTGCTTGATTGCCTGAGTCAGATGGCGTTTAGATGGACATACGTAAGAGCAGCTGCCACATTCGCAGCATTCTAAGCCGTACATCTTTTCGAACCCTTCATAATCGGAACGTAAAGATAACTGTGTTAAACGGTTTGGAAGAAGTCTGCTTGGACAGACAGCCACACATCTTCCGCAACGGATACATGGGCTTTCTACCGATTCTGCTTCTTCATCTCTTACAAATGCTAATAAAGCAGAGGAAGTCTTTGTTACCGGAAGATCAAGAGAGTAAATCGCCTGTCCCATCATAGGGCCTCCGGAAATTAGTTTAGCTGGCTTTTCTTTGAATCCGCCTGCTGCTTCCACTAATTCTGCATAATTGGTACCAGTTAATACATTGAAGTTCACTGGGCTTGTGATCGCATCGCCAGATACCGTGATGATACGGCGTACTAAAGGAGTGGATTCTGCCACTGCAAATGCGATGGAGATCATAGTATCCACGTTGTTCACGATACAGCCTGCATCAGCTGGATGCATAGAAGCATTTGTCTCTCTCTTTGTTACTGCGTACATTAACTGACGTTCTGCACCCTGTGGGTACTTTGTCTTTAATGCCATTACTTCAATTCTGTCTTCACTTGCTGCTAATTCAGTAAGCTTTGCGATTGCATCCTTTTTATTGTCTTCTACCGCGATCACGCCTTTTGCGTTCTCAAACAGACGAAGAACGATTTTTAAACCAGTGATGATGCGTTCTGGTTCTTCTACCATCATACGGTAGTCGCTTGTTAAGTATGGTTCACATTCAGAACCGTTTACAATTACATAATCGATTGCTGCGTCGTTTTCCGGTGTCAGTTTCACATGTGTTGGGAAACCTGCACCACCCATTCCTACGATTCCTGCTTCCTTGATGATTTCGCGAATTTCTTTTTTCGATAACTTCGTGTAATCTCTCTTTTCTCCTAAGCCTTCGATTGTAGTGTATTCCTTGTCATTTTCGATAACAACGGATTCCACCATTGTTCCTGCTACTGTAAGTCTTGGTTCTACTGCTTTAACAGTACCAGATACAGAACTGATTACGTTTGCAGACAGGTTGCCAGATGCTTCACCAATTTTCTGACCTACTAATACTTTGTCACCTTTTGCAACTACTGCCTTAGCAGGGGCACCAATGTGCTGTGACATAGGATATACTAAGTCACCCTTTGGTAGCAAAGAAGCGGTATTCACATCTTTCGATAAATCCTTACCATCGTAAGGATGCACTCCGCCTTTAAAAGTTCGTGCTGCCATGTTTTCTCCTTCTTTCTCTTTGATTACAGCTTTATGCCATTGAACCATAAACGCCTCTGCTTTTTCTCCTCACAGAACATGCAGATTATGCTTATGAATAAAAACATTCATAGTGCGCACCTAAATAGACCCAATCCTATTCCTCATATTAGGCTGGGATCTGTCCTCATTTTTTCATATGCATCAAAAAAACAGACGTGCCTTCCAGGGCATGTTTACCGTGCCTTCCCTTGCACGGTCCACTATGAAACGCTATCCATCTTCACAATTCTTGAAGATGAATATGATGAATTGTCATAGAAAACATACATATTTCTATACATTCCTTCTAATTTTAACATAGGTACACAAAAAGTTAAAATATTTTTTTCATATTTTTCACTTTCTATGTGAATAAAATGCAAGAAATAAGTGAATACTTTAACTCTTTTACCTTTATTATACTTTTTGTTATTTTATTATCAATATAATTGGATATTCATGTATATTAGAATTTAAAAACATTCTTTTTCTCATGTTGATATGTACCCAACCTCTCTCTTCCATTCCTTATAACCTAAAAAAAGATATGTGCTGCAGATAGAATCCTATTTACAGCACATATCAAGTTTTCTATTAATATAACTGCATACTCTTGCCTTTTTGCAGATATTTCTCTTTCGTAGCCAGTCCGCCACGGATATGTCTTTCCGATTTATTCAAATCTAAAACGACGCGTGCTTTTTCTGCTAACGAAGGATTGATTTGTAATAAACGTTCAGTTACGTCTTTATGTACGGTAGACTTTGAAATCCCGAACTGTTTTGCCGTTTGCCGAACGGTCGCATTATTCTCAATAATGTATACGGCAATCTCCGCAGCACGTTCCTCTATTTGTTTATGCTTAAACAAATTGGAGCCTTTCATGGCAGTTCCATCCTGAATTACTTGTTTTTTACATTGTATGCAGTCCAGGTTCATAGTATGTATGATTCCATGTAAAATCAATTTGTCACATTCTTATGAATAGTATCATACATTAACATGAATGATTTTTTGGATGGTTGTATTATGATGGATTTTTTTGCGCTTACTTATCCATTTCCTTTTCTTCCTCTTCCTTATTCCTATGATGCCTTAGAGCCCGCCATTGATGCAAGGACTTTATTCTTCCATCACGATAAGCATTTAAAGACATATGTAGACAATCTGAATAAGGCACTGGCTCCTTATCCGGAATACCAGAACTGGACACTTTACGATCTGTTAAAAAAGCACTATCTGCTTCCGGCTGCCATTCAGACGGATATCATCAATAACGGAGGAGGGGTCTATAATCATTACTTTTATTTTGCCTCGATGGCGCCTGTAGGTCCTGCCCTTAAGGACTCTTCTACGGATCCGATTGAAACCACTTTCGCCTATCCCGGAAGACCGTTAAAACATAGTGTCTTTACTGCTATTTTAAGTGCCTATACTTCCTATTATGCCTTTAAAGATGCCTTTATTGATGCGGGGGTAAAACAATTTGGTTCCGGATATGCATGGCTTGTGCTGACACCGAACCGTGAAGTTGCCATTATCTCCACGCCGAATCAATGCACACCGCTTCCTCACTGCATGATTCCGTTACTTACCGTAGATGTGTGGGAACATGCCTACTATCTGATGTATCAGAATTTAAGAAAATCTTACTTACAAAACTGGTTTAAGATCATCAACTGGGATGTCGTAAACGAACGATACTTAAAAGGACTTGATGAAAACCAGGCCATAACCAGACCATAATCTTTTTCTGCCGTTATATGTAACCTTCTCGTACAAAAAAACGCCGGGATCTTAACTTGGAATCATTCCAGCTAAGACCTCAGCGCTTTTTTTATCTATCTTATTTACCCTGTACTTCTACAGCGTTTTCTACAACAAACTGAACTGCCTTGTCAATTAAAAGGCTGTTTTCAATTACTTCTTTTGTGTTTGCTTCTTCAAATGCTTCTACAGATTCGTAATTGTAGTTAGATGCTAATGTTTCTGCACCTGTCTTGTATTCTTCATCTGTTAAAGTAAGGTTCTCTACTTCTACGATCTTTTCTAATACATACTGCTGTTTTACAGCCTGTTCTGCTGCAGTCACGATTTCTTCTTCGTACTTATCGGATGTCATGCCAAAGTAGTAAAGAATGAAAGTTTCTAAATCAAGACCGTAAGCGGATGCCATAGATTCATAGTAATCTCTCATCTTCTTTTCTGTCGCATCGTATTCTTCCTGAGATATGTTTGTGAAAGTTGCATTTTCGATGATCGCATCGATTATGTCTAATTCTTTCTGAGACTGTGCTGCGGATTCTTTAGAAGTCTTTAAGCTTGTTTTAACATATTCTTTATATTCATCAACCGTTTTGTAATCTGTTTTTTCTGCTACTAATTCATCTGTTAATTCCGGTGTTACGGATTTTCCGATGGAATTGATTGTTACAGTGAAAGTTGCTTCTTTTCCTGCTAAATCTGCATTTGTATAGTTTTCTGGGAATGTCACATTAATATCAACTGTTTCGCCAACCTTTGCACCAACTAACTGTTCTTCAAAGCCATCGATGAATGTGCCGGAACCGATTGTTAAGTCTGTTCCTTCTGCGCTTCCGCCGTCGAATGCTTTTCCACCGATTTTACCTACGTAATCGATGTTTGCTACATCGCCATCCTGTACGTCAGTTCTGTCTGTGATTTCTTCTACTGTTGCATTGCTGTTTACGAAGTTATCTAATCTTGCCTGAACTTCTTCATCTGTTACTTCTGTAGATTGCATTACAACTTCGATGCCCTTGTATTCACCAAGTGTAACTTCACCAGTAGACTCTACTGTTGTGCTTTCTGTACTGCTGTTGCTGTCATTTTGTTTAGAATCGCTTTTGCTACATCCTGTAAATGCCAAAACAAGGCATAAACATAAAGATACTAAAAATGTTTTCTTCTTCATCCTAAATCCCTCTCATCTTTTCCTATTTGATATTGCTTCCGTTCTTTCTTGCATCTATCATATCTCCACAGGATTTTCCCCCTGCAGTAATACGCTTTTTAATATGCCATTCACCTGTGCCTGGGCACAAACTGACTACTTCTTTATAACATATCCACCTAAAAAAAGAAAGGCTTTCCCTATAAAGTTCACATAATTTTTAAACTTTTCCGACTTTTTATTAAGAAAGAGCAATAGACAATCCTATTTTTGGCGCACTGCCTTTAAAAGACCGTGCGCCGTAATTTTCATGCGTCTATAACTCTATTATTTCTGAGTACGTAATAACTCGGTATATGCTAATAAGAATGGGCCAACGCCTTTCGCATCATCTTCCACAATTGGTTCTGACATATAGTATTCGTAAGTACCATCACGCATTTCTTTTCCGCCAAGACCTGCAACTAAGCAGATTCCGCCAAGGCTTAAGCTGCCGTCTTTTTCATGAAGGTATCTCTTACAGATTCCATCAAATGCTTTCTTTCCGCTTTCTGCATATTCTGCTGGAAGGAATCCAAGACGAACGCCCTTTAATAAAGCATATGCCATAATGGAGCTGCCGCTTGTCTCTAAATAATTCTTTTCTCTTCCGCCCATATTCACAACCTGATACCACATGCCGGATTCATCCTGGAATTTTAACATGGAAGTCATTAATTCGTTGAAGATTCCCTTTAATTTTTCATATTCCTCTTCATATCCTGCAGGATCGCATTTATCCAATGTATCAAGAAGAGCCATGGAATACCAGCCAAGCGCACGAAGCCAGAAGTTCTTGGATAGACCTGTTTCCTTGTCACACCAGAACATCTCACGAGAAGAGTCATATGCATGATAATATAAGCCTGTCTCTTTATCTCTTAACAGTTCATATACATTAAAGAACTGGTTGAAAATATCTTTATAATTCTTCTTATTATTAAAACGTGTTTCATATTCCATATAAAATGGCTGGCCCATATAAAGACCGTCAAGCCATACCTGATTTGGATAGATTAATTTATGCCAGAAGTTTCCTTCCTTTGTTCTTGGCTGTTTCTCAACCTGAGAATATACTAAGTCAATTGCCTTACGGTATTTCTCTTTTCCTGTCAGGTCATATAATTCAAATAATGTTTTCCCCGCATTTACATCATCAATATTATATTTTTCTACATGATAGCCATCAATTGTTCCATCTTCTTTTACTCTGAAATCAATGAATTCATCTGCAAATTTTAAGTACTTGTCATTTTTTGTGATCGCGTACATTTCCAGTACCGCCTTGATCATGCAACCATCTATGTAATTCCAGTCTGATTTCTTTCCTGCCTTAATTTTTTCAATATTCCACATTGGGCGCTCTGGTGTACTTTTGTCCAAAAGCTCGTCAATATACTTTACAATGATGTCCATGGAAAATCCTCCTAAGTTGTGCTTGTGTGCTAATTCGATACCTTCATCCTTATTATACCATATAGGCTCTAACATTGACAATATACGTTAATTTATTTATGTTTTCTATTTCATTCTCTAAAAGATAAAAAAAGGCGCTGCCATTAGCAGCGCCTTTTTTTATCTTGTTACTTCATAAACATGCATTTTCTTACTTGGTTTGCGGCTCCAGTTCAGAAAATGCTTATGGAAGGTATACAAAAATGTAATAATGTATACTATTTTCACTCGATTATACCACTGATTATACAATATTATGTATATCCTGTCAAGCATAACCATTTTTCACTTTACTTCGTCTTGAATCTGCTAAGCGCTTCATCAAGCTCTTTTGACTGTCCGGTAAGCTTTACAATCGCCTCATTTAACTGATATACGGAATCCACCTGACGGGAAGCCGCATTATCCACTTCCTCACTGGACGCCGCTGTCTCTTCCGATACGGCTGAGATGCTTTCAATCGCGGTAAGTGTGGTATTCTTCGCCTCTGTAATGCCTTCTACCTCTTCTTTGATGTTCTGAAGCTTAGACACCATGTTTCCGACTGCTGCTTCAATCTGATCAAATACCTTAATCGTATCTTCCACTGCTTTAGACTGAGACGTAACCACTTCCTCTGCTTTTCTTGCTGTTGCAACGGTATGCTTTGTTTTATTCTGAATGCTTCCGATAATATTCTGAATCTCACCGGATGCCTTAACTGACTGCTCTGCTAACTTACGAATCTCATCTGCCACTACTGCAAATCCCCGTCCTGCATCCCCAGCTCTTGCTGCTTCAATGGATGCATTTAAGGACAGTAAATTAGTCTGTTCTGCAATATCATTGATTACATTTACAATCTTTCCGATGGATTTGGATTCTTCCTCTAACTGTTCCATATCCGTAAAGATTGTCTGGGTGATGTTTGTTGTCTCTTCCGCTTTTTGGCTGAGCGTATCAATGGAAACAAGGCCTTCTTTTACAACGTTCTTTGACTCTTTTGCAATTTCCTGAATGACTTCCGTACTCTCCGTTACCATCTGTACTTTCCCAGACAGCTCATCCGACTGCTTTAAGCATTGTTCGGAGTCTTCTGCCTGCTGTACGATACCGGTTCTGATTTCCTCAATTGAAGAGGATATGTTCTTTGTCGCCACCAACAGATCTTCCGAAATAGATGCTACGGTTTCTGTGGAAATGTTAACCGTATCTTTTACATCGGAAGCCTTTTCAATCAGCCCTCTCATATTAAAGATCATATCATTTGCGCTGTCCGCTAATGTCTTAAATTCATCTTTTCTCGTACATGCAATCTGTACGGTCAGATCGCCGTCTGCAGCCTGTTTTAATCCTTTTGTCATAGACTGAATGGCTTTTCCGATATTGTTCGATAAGATGCTTGCAATCAGTCCCGCACATACTACTGCCACAAGTACAAAGATGACAGAGAATGCCTGAATGCTTCTTACCTTTTCTGTAAGTTGCTTATATGGAATAAATCCGCAGACCATGACTCCGGTCTTTCCGATCTTAGAATAGGTAAACAGATATGTTTCGCCATTTACTTTTTCATAGCTGTATCCGGATTCTTCAGCGCCATTCTTCACATCCTGTATAAATGTCTGGTTTTTTAATTCCTCCATGCCTTCCACATTGCTTACCTGATATCCGTCTTCCGAAACAAGCATAAAGACAGAGCCATCCCCAAGCTGATAGCTTGCAAGCTCTTCGAATACAAGGTTATAATTCAGATCGGCAACGATACAGCCTAACTCTTTAAATCGGGAATCAAAGAAGGAACAAGATACGGAAAACGCATATGGGTAGGAAACCGTAGAGGTGATATTCTCATCGATATACTTGTGTCTGCCTCTCCATGTGTAGCTTCCTTTTTTCTGGGAGTCATCCATCCCTTCTTCTGTCTGGATATATTCCGCATACAGCTGCTTTCCTGATTTTTCAAAAGAACCGCCGGTTGTAAGCGGATCCCCGTATGTGCCAAGGAAAGTGATGCTTGCAATCAGATTATCTGTAAACGCTGTTTTCGAAAGATATGCCTTTAATTCCTTGTATGCAATCGCTTCTTCTACATCACTTCCTTTATGATTGCCATTATAGTACGCTAAAATCCCCTCATGTGTCTTTAACTGTGAGATCCTAAGCTCGATCGAACTCATCGCCAGTTCAAAATATGTACTTGAGGTATCCATTGCAGTGATCGCTGCTTCCTCATAACTCTTCATCAAAGCATTGGATGCTTTTTGGTAAGACGTGATTCCCAATACAATAATGAAGATGACCGGTATTACAAATGCGACCAGCAGCTTTCCTCGTATTCCTGCAAGCATTTCCAAGTAATCCAGTGCTTTCATCCTCTTTCGAAATGCCTTAAGATGCCCTAATAAAGACCTTCCAAGGCCGGCCCCGCTCTCTTTTACTTTCCTAGCCGTCTTCTTTCCTGCCGTTTTGAATCCCTTTTTCTTTGTATCCTTTTGCTGCCTGATACTTTTCTTCAATTTAGTTTCCTTAACCAACTCGTACTCATTGTTCTCTTTGATTTCTTCCTGGTGATTGGCTTTATCCATAGTATGTCTCCTATCTAAAAACATTGGTCCCAATTTCTTATCTTTTTTGATAACTCATTAACCGCTTCTTTGGTACTATTACACTTAATTATACATTCATTACCACTATTTTCAACATTCTTTTAGCTTTCCCAATCATTTTCATCACAATCTTACATTCCTCTGTCTCCTTATTGTGCAATTTTACCAATTAGGTTCGCTATTCCCTGAATCATTTTCCAAATTAAGTATGTTATAAAAGCCTCACCACTTGCCCGCTTGTATAATCTAGGTGCTATGTTTATAATACATATTGCGACTACAAATTTTTACCAGAAAGGCGGAATTACTATGTCAAATAAGTCAAATCATCCCGATCTATCGTTAGATGATACTCTGGACTGGGAATATATGTCCGATTTCTATGAAGAAAAGAATCCAACTCCGGTCCGTTCCTTTGAGGAGATTTCAGCCAAGACCGTAGCAGCCTCTGATTCCTTTACCATTTCCGATTCCCTTCTAAAAAAGACAGCAGAGGACGTAAAAAACATACGCATCCTTTCGGAACAAGGCCGGAATGCAGCCGATATCACAGCCGCTCTGCAGCTTGAAGCGGATTATGTACTGGACATTCTAATGACATTAGAAGGCTATACGGAAGACAGTGATCTGGCAGTGGCTCGTCTGGTTCTGTTTTCTTAAGTATCTTTCCTGCATTTTCCCGCAAATTAAACAAATTTCTACTATGCTTTTCGATGAAAAGGCATATTGACAATGGTAAGATTAGGAAATATAATCAATTTATGCACAAAGTTAAGTCACTAAACTAAGTATGTATGAAAACACAAACGGAAAGGTACAGGTGTAGAACAATGATCAACATTCCTACAGTAAAACTTGGTATTGTTGCAGTAAGCAGAGACTGTTTTCCAATGAGTCTTTCAGAAAGCAGAAGACGCGCTGTTGTAAGCGCTTATGAAGCAAAGGGGTTATCAATTTTTGAATGTCAGACTACGATTGAAAATGAAGTACATATGAAGAAAGCACTGGCTGAAGTAAAAGAAGCCGGATGCAACGCTCTTGTTATCTATTTAGGAAACTTTGGTCCGGAATCATCTGAGACACTGCTTGCCAAATATTTTGACGGTCCTGTTATGTTTGTCGCTGCTGCAGAGGAAGCATCCGCTAGTCTTGCAAATGACCGTGGCGATGCATACTGCGGCATGTTAAATGCAAGCTATAACTTAAAGCTTCGTAACATCAAAGCATACATTCCAGAATATCCGGTCGGCACTCCTTCTGAAGTCGCAGATATGATGGAAGATTTCCTTCCAATCGCAAGAACCATTCTTGGATTAAACAACTTAAAGATCATTTCCTTTGGTCCACGCCCTCAGGATTTCCTTGCATGCAACGCACCAATCAAACAGCTTTATAACGTTGGCGTTGAGATTGAAGAAAACTCCGAATTAGATCTTTTCGCAGCATACAATGAGCATGCGAACGACCCTCGTATCCCGGATGTCATCAAAGACATGGAAGCAGAATTAGGCGAAGGCAATAAGATGCCTGGTATCCTTCCAAAGCTTGCACAGTATGAGATCACACTTCTTGACTGGGCTGAAGCACACAAAGGAAGCCGTGAATACGTAGCATTCGCAAATAAATGCTGGCCATCCTTCCAGACACAGTTCGGTTTTGTTCCATGCTATGTTAACAGCCGTTTAACAGGACGCGGTATTCCAGTATCCTGTGAAGTTGATATTTACGGCGCATTAAGTGAGTTCATCGGTACCTGCGTATCCGAAGATGCCGTAACTCTTCTTGATATCAATAACTCCGTTCCTTCCGACATGTACGAAGAACATATCAAAGGAGCTTATGATTATACATTAAAAGACACCTTTATGGGCTTCCACTGTGGCAATACACCAGCTTGCAAGCTGACAACCCGCACAATGAAGAACCAGAAGATCATGGCTAGAAGCCTCGAGCCAAATCAGGAACCAAACATCACAAGAGGTACCTTAGAAGGTGACATCGTTCCTGGCAAGATCACATTCTTCCGTCTGCAGAGCACAGCAGATGCGAAGCTCCGTGCTTACATCGCACAGGGCGAGGTACTTCCAGTATCCACCTGTTCCTTCGGCGGCATCGGTGTATTTGCGATCCCAGAGATGGGCCGTTTCTATCGTCACGTCCTTGTTGAGAAGAACTACCCTCATCACGGTGCCGTAGCTTTCGGTTCCTTCGGCAAGTCTCTCTTCGAGGTATTCAAATACCTTTCCGTAGAAGACATCGCCTTCAACCAGCCAAAATCCATGCTTTATAAGACGGAGAATCCATTCGCATAAAGTAAGACGATTGACTAGTTAAAGGAAAGAAGAGCTGGAGAAAGAAAAGACAGCGGGGATAACCCCGCTGTCTTTTCTTTCTCCAGCTCTTCTTCCTTCCTATCTGCCCCTTCAAAAGGATCTCATTCCGTCGCTCAAATGTCTATCTGCCTTTCCTATCTACCGCGCTTCCATTCATACTTATTTCTCACCTTCCAGTCGTTCATTCGACCATTCATTTATTCATTCATTCTTATAAGGACGATCTGTGTGATATCGCGATGCGTTTTGGTTTTTAAACGCATTGCGATATCACCGAAACGGCTGGCAGGGGGTGACAGGGAAGGCGTGATTTTCTTTGGAGGCATCTGTGTGAGGTGCGATGGCGGTCAGACCGCGGCAAGTCAGGCGGGCATCGATTTTTTCAGCTGTACGGCATCAAGGCGGACAAAAGGGAGGAGAATCTCTGAATAGCAGACAGTGGTTTCCTGTCTGATAGTCGGAGATTCTCCCCCCTTTTGTCCGAGCTTGTGACGAACAGCGAAAAATATCGATGCCCGCCTGGCTTGCCGCGGTCTGACCGCCACCGCACCTCACACAGATGACGGAAAAGAAAATCACGCCTTCCCTGTCACCCCCTGCCAGTCGTTTCGGTCATGCCCTCCTAAAAATTAATACCCCATCACACCATCGAGGGATTCATCGTGTTCAATCCAGTCGGCGACGTGGTGGATGCGGTAGTCCTCGTTGGTGTCGCGGACGATCACGCGGTCGATTCCGGCATTGATCACCATACGCTTGCACATCGAACAGCAGTTGGCGTTCTTCACATACTCCATCGTATTCATCTCAAATCCAACCAGATATAAAGTAGCTCCTAACATCTTCTCACGCGGTGCGCTGATGATTGCATTCGCTTCCGCATGCACGCTGCGACAAAGCTCATAACGTTCGCCTCTTGGAACCTCTAACCTTTGTCTGACACAATATTTTAAATCCGAACAGTTCTTGCGGCCTCTTGGTGCTCCTACATATCCAGTTGCTATAATCTCATCATTATTCACGATTACCGCTCCGTAAATACGGCGAAGACATGTGCTTCGTTTCGATACGGTCTCAGCAATATCCAGGTAATAATTAATCTTATCTCTTCTTTCCATATCGGAATCCTTTCTGTTTCATCAAAGGACCTTGCCGGTCCGGTCTCCTGCTTGTTTGTAAACAACGCTCTTCCATTCCAGAATGTCCATGATGAAACAGGCTTTCGCTTCTGTTAGAATACATAAGACATGTCGTGTGTCTGGTTGATAATTGTCTCCCATGTCTTATAGTCTACTACTCCTGTCGCTTTTAGTCCATAGCGTTTCTGTGCTTTCTTTACTGCTTTCGCGGTCGCATTGCCATACACGCCGTCTACGCTCACACTAAAACCTAATTTTTTAAGTCTCTGCTGCAGATTTTTCACATCTTTTCCAGACATCATGGCTCCCTCCGTGGTCAGCGTACGGAATGGACTGTTATCCTGATAGGTCAGGAAATCAAGCCCTAAATATTGAAAATGCATAGTGTCGGAACAAATAGAAAAATCACCTCCCCAGTACCATCCGTATTTTTCAAAAACTGCAATGACCTCATCCGGAATACAGTAAGAATTCGTCTTATCCCTTAGGTCATTTCCGTCCCCGAGGTAATAGTCGTTGTCGTAATCTCCATAGTTAATATCAATGGCTGCGCCAAAAGAATGGACCGATAATAAAGTAGAATTCGATAGTCCCACACCGCCTACCTTACGGTAGCGATATCCGCTCATGACCTTAATCGGAAATTTGATATTAAGCTCATAGATTTCCTGAAAGATTGCTGCCACATTATCAGCCAAAAGACGATTGATTGTTAGTTCGTATGAAGACTTGTATTTTTTGCCGGATGCATTCATCTTCCATACCGGCACCGTTATCGTAGTCATATTCTTCGCCGCTTTTGAAGCGGATTCATATCCTTTTGGAGGATCGTATATTGTAAATGCTTTATAATTCGTGCCAAATAGATACTGATATCTGGCATTGTTGCTGCTTATCGGAATTCCAGGATCAATGACGGATTGTATGCTTTCCTCCGTGACTTCGCTGGCATCCTCTTCTTTTGCAGTGGCAGCGATCTGATTCCCCTCTTTCTGATCTTTCGTGCTGCTTTTCGCATATGTAACATTTTTTGAAACAGGCTCCTCTGCCTGACTGGCCGCTATATCGTCCAGATCAAATGCGTACTTTTCCGCTATGGTCGCTGCAATGACGGCTTCCTTTGTTACGGATATCTGTGCTGGTTCCAGCGCATTGACCGGCATAGCCGGAATACATCCTGCTAACACCGTCACTCCGAGCACAATCGTGCCTGTTCTTATGAAGGTTTTCTTTTGCAAGCTTTGTTTTTCTATGTTTCCCCTCATGCTTGTCCTCCCTGCCTTTTCGTGAATTCTAAAGGCAACTCAAGAATAGCATATATTTTCCACATATACAAGTTTCTTTGGTACATACTAAGCATTGCAGGGGTTTTCCTTTTGCATCTTTTATGTTAGGATATAGCTTATGATTATGACCAGACAGGAGACTTTTTATGAGCAAAGAATATAGAGTGAAGTGCCGAAAGCTCGATGCGAAAGGGCGAGGCATCGTTTCTTTCAACAATGCGTCTTTTTCGGTTCCTTATTTAATCGAAGGGGAAACCGCATTAATTTCCCTTCAGCATAAACCAGGCAATACAACAGCAAAACTTGTTTCCGTAGAAGAAAAAGCGGCAGAACGTATTAAGCCGGAATGTCCTTATTTCTATGAGTGCGGGGGCTGTGATCTGCAGCATATGAGCTATAAAAAACAGCTTCAGGTGAAAAAGGCATGGATAGAAGATCTGTTTAAAGAAAAACATCCGGTAGAAGATGTCATCGGAATGGATTCTCCTTACCATTATCGCAATAAGATTCACCAGACACTTTCCAAAGACCGCAAAGGCAATATCATTTCGGGTATCTATGAAGAAGAAAGCCATCGTGTCATTGATGCGAAACAGTGTCTGATTCAGGAAACCTGTGCGGATTCCATTATGGAATCCATCAAAAAGATCATGAAGGCTCAAAGAATTGAACCATATGATGAAGACAGACGCCGCGGTGTGCTTCGCCATGTTTTAATCAAATATGGCTACCATACCAAACAGGTGATGGTGGTATTAGTATCGGGTAACGATATCTTCCCTGGAAAGAAGAATTTTGTAAGCGCCTTATTAAAGGCACATCCGGAAATCACTACTGTGGTGCTTAATACGAATACCCGTAAGACAAGCATGGTTCTTGGCGACAAGCAATCCGTTGTATACGGTACCGGACGAATCGAGGATGTTCTATGTGGATATACATTCAGCATTTCTCCAAAATCCTTCTATCAGGTAAATCCGCTGCAGACCGAACGTCTGTATGAAGCTGCTATCGCTTCTGCTAATCTTACCGGAAAAGAAACCGTCTTGGATGCCTACTCCGGAATCGGAACCATTTCCTTAATCGTAAGCAAGAATGCAAAGAGCGTGACCGGGGTGGAAATCAATAAGGATGCGGTTGCGGATGCAAAAGAAAATGCAAAGAAGAATGGCGTTAAGAACGTGAACTTCATCTGCGAGGATGCCAGCATGTATATGATGAAACAGGCCGAAAAAGGCATCCGCCCGGATGTTGCCTTTATCGATCCTCCTAGAAGCGGCTGCGATGAGCGTTTTTTAACTTCCATCGTAAGATTAAAACCATCTCGTCTTGTTTATATCTCCTGCAATCCGGAGACTCAGAAACGTGACGTAGACTTCTTACTGGAAAAAGGCTATAAAATCACAAAAGTTCAGCCAGTGGATATGTTCCCATTTACAAAACATGTGGAGAATATCGTATCCCTTTGCTATGAATAAATTTCATTCAGATAAGAGACAGGCTGCCACACGATCGTGTGGCAGCCTGTCTCTTATCGCTTTTCTATTCTTACGCCTGATTTTTATCATATCGCTTATCCCGATACATCAGCTGATCCGCCCTTGCAATCAAAGCCTCTAATGATTCTTTCTCCTGCAGTCTGTCATAACCAATGGCAAATGAGACCCCTTTCTTTCGATACTGCTTCAGATGAGCAATCTTCTGTTCCATAAAAGAACGATCCTGATCAGAGACAAGAATAATGAACTCATCTCCGCCGATCCGGTATACTTTTCCGCAGCCCTCAAATTCTTTTCTCAGCATTTCTGCTATTTCCTGAATGATCTGATCCCCATACATATGACCATTCTGATCATTAATCTCTTTTAAATTATTCAGATCGATAAATACGCACCAGACACACTTTCCCTGAAAAATATTGTAGTATGTCATATCCTCTATCAAAGCATTTCTGTTATTGGTCTTAGTCAGGTAATCCGTGTAGGCAAGTGTCCGATATAGATTGACCTGATACATCTCCATCTTAAGCTCCCTTATCTCCCGAATCACATCCTGCATCTTTGCCCCTATATAAAGGATCATTCCTGTAATGCCAAAAATATGTTCCGAGAATACTAACTGCACATCATCGAGCATCAGATCCACCATCCATCCGCAGATCACGATACCGCCACTTCGCACACCTTTTCTCTTTCTTGCCGCTATTACATAGACGAACTGAATCAGAAAAGTTCCATGATAAAGCAGCGAGGTAACCATTCTTCCACAAGGCAGTATGGAATTAAACAGCAGATAGCAGATAACCTGAACGGCCGCATTTCCACAAATCAGATAGAAAAATAGGCGCATGCCTTTTTGAAACCGCCCTTCCACCTTCTCCATAAAAATCAGCATAATCGTCACTGGCAAAAACAGCTGGCTTAAAAACTGTAGAATATAGATAAAATATGCATTCTGGGTGACAAGTTTAATAAGTGTATTGCTGCTGATTCCGTAGACCGCTGCGGTAAACGCGAAAAATCCTGCCAGCCACAGCATCCTTACCTGCTCCTGCTTCCCTAAGAACAGATATAAAAGGATGGCACATCCTCCTGCCATTCCTAACAGCAGATACCAAAGGAGGATTGGGAGATTCACCTGTAAAATAGACACATACATGGAATCGTCATTCCCTATGGCGATCGGATATAACACCATTGTATTCTGTGTGTTTAAATTAGCAGTAAAGGTGATCCGAATCGTTCCCTGGTAGTCGCCGTCAAGCCTGATCAGATCGATCCGCTTCATCATAAACTTCGCCTGGGAAGACTGATATTTCTCGATTACTTTTCCACTAAACCGTACCTCATAATTTAACGAATTTGTGCGCAATAGAAGTGCTGCCTTCCCCTCTTTAGCATATTCAGGCATCTGTGCCGTGATTGTGTAATCCCCCTCTTCTTCCAGACTGATTTTCGTCGGAAGAATGATATCGGTTCGGATACCCGATGGAGATTCTAGCACCCATTGTGTGATATAGCAGCTGCTCTCCTTGCTTTCTGAAAATTCTCTTGCATTGCGCAGCCATATCGTAAATAAAAAAGCAATCGAAAACAGAAAGCATGCAACAATTAATCCCGCATGCTGTCTATCTTTTCTGTTATTCTTCATATCTAGATACCTTCCGAAAACCGGTATATATAATTTCTGCATAACGGTTCATCACTATTTCTCTGTCCCAAAGACAGGAACCCAATATCGCAAATCCCTACGTATATAATAGTGAATACTAACTGAAATTTCAAGTTTTTCCGCTTGTTTGTATGTACATTTCCCGACTAACCCTTATTTTTTGCTTTTATCTGAAAAATCAGAATTCCTGCAAAAATTAAAACACATCCCCTCTCTCCATCCGAAATCCCTCTTTTATGCTAAGCAGATACAAGCCTACTACGGCAAATGCAATCCCAATCCAGGTATTTCTCCCGGTCTTCTGCTTTAAAAACAGTCCAAATACCGGCACCAGCACAATATGGAGTCCGGTGATGAATCCGCCTTTTCCCGCGGTAGTTGTGCTCATTCCTATCTGTTGAAGAGCCGATGCGGCAAACAGGATGATGCCTGCGATCACGCCCCCTTTCATCAGCGTTTTGGCCTCCAGCTGAATCTGTCCCTTTTTCCGGATCACATACACAAGGAGAAGAAGGGATACAGCACCTAAAAGAAAGCGGATTCCATTAAATGTGAATGCTCCAATATACTGTGCTCCTACCCTTTGGGCCACAAAGGCAAATCCCCAGATCGCGGCAGTAGGCAGCAATCCCATGTTGGCTCTTACTTCTTTCTTAGACATGTCTCTTCTCCTTTTTGTACTTATTTCCCCTCTTTAAGCTTCTCAAAGAACCGATAATATTCTTCTTTATATAGGCTGTTCTTTAACATCACAAAATTAAACTCCCGACTGATTTTATGATTCTTAAGCGGGATCTCAAATAGTTTCTTTTCCCGTAATTCCTGCCTTACCGCAGATTCATATAGAAATGTGATGCCGCATCCGCTCTTGACAAAGTGCTTGATGGCGCTGACATTTCCAATCTCGATCACCCGTTTGAAATTATAAATGGTCCGATTGTTCTCGTTTAAAACACGTTCTAAAATCTCCCTTGTTCCGCTTCCATTCTCCCTTACGATAATCGTATCTGCAAGCAGCTCTTCTAGCTCTGACTCCTCATAGGAACGAGTTACATCCGCGGTAACCGCAATGAAACGATCCTTTTGAAACAGACAGTAATCATATTCTTCTTTATGAAAATAGCCTTCAATAAATGCGAAATCAATTTCTCCATCCCTTACTTTTTTTAAAAGCACCGAGGTATTATCAACAATCATGGACAGGGATGTATCCTGATTATTCCGGATAAAAGGGGCTAAAAGATCCGGCAGCACAAATTCCCCGATGGTAAGCGTGCTTCCAAAATGAAACTCCTTCTTTCCTTCCTCTTCCAGCAAAAGATGTTTTCTTATCTTTTCTTCATCCGCCGCCATCGTAAGTGCAGCCTGATATAACAGTTTTCCATTCTTCGTAAGCTCAATCTTACGTCCCACATATTCAAAAAGCCGACCGCCATAATATTGTTCCAGGTATTTAATATGCTGCGTAACGGCGGGCTGTGTGATACATAATGTCTCTGCCGCCTTCGTATAACTTCTTAATTTGCAGACCTCTAAAAATGTCTTGATTCTAAAATCCAGCATGTAAATTCTTCCCTCCATTTTTTCTATTATAACAACTCCTTATAGTAAAATAAATAAGGATAAAGTAATTTTATGGATTACCCGACGGCATCTTCACATCTTTTGCCTCTTTGTACTGTTATCGTATCCTTTCCAACATTGACTATACCATATCCATAAAAGAACGAAAAAGAGACCGCCCATCAGACCGTCTCTTTTTCATTGTTTTATTTAATTGCTTACGAATTCTTCTCCGCGCTCATCTAACACCTGAATATCTATTACTTCAACTCCTAAGTATTCAGAGCCGCCTGACTCTATTCTTGTTAAGGTTCCGGTCACTTCCACCCAGTCATTGATTGCTGGTTTCTGCTACGCAAACAGGATGAATGCTGCAAAAGCATCTTAGCCGTTCTTGCAAAATCGTATGCCGGGAAAATGGCAGAGACTGCTCTCTTACTTATTCTATTTTGCATCCGATCATCTCTTCTTTTTTACTGACCTACATTGTAGCATTCTGCCTTTTAGGTGTCAAATGCTTTACATTGGGAAATACTAATGGGGTCTGATAAAATTCTATTATCCAAGAGGTAAACTTATGATATTAATTCAAAATGGCACACTCCTCACAATGACAGATAAAACCTATGAACCAGGTGATATTCTGATCGAGGGAACAAAGATTAAAAAGATTGCCAAACATATCAACCTGCCCGAAGGCGATACCACCACAATCATCGATGCAACCGGCTGTATTGTGACCCCAGGGCTGATCGAAGCACACTGCCATCTTGGCATAAGCGAGGCAAAGATGGGAAAGGAAGGCGATGACTGCAACGAATCCACAAAGCCTCTTACTCCATGGCTGCGCGCTCTGGATGCGATCAATCCAATGGATGCAGCATTCGACGATGCTGTACGTGCCGGCATCACGTCTGCCATGATCGGACCCGGAAGTTCAAATGTAGCCGGCGGGCAGTTCTTGTTTATGAAAACAAAAGGAGACCGAGTCATCGACCATCTAACAATGCTTGCTCCTGCCGCCATGAAAGTCGCATTTGGCGAAAATCCAAAGGTTGCATTCGGAGATCAGAATGTCATGCCAATGACTCGAATGGCGATTGCAGGCATGCTCCGCCAGGAACTATTTCATGCAAGAGAGTACTTAAGGAAAAAAAAACAGGCCGAGAAGGATGAGCAAACCTTTGAGACAGATTTCTGCTATGAAAGCTGGATTCCGGTTCTGGAACGAAAGATTCCGCTAAAGGCCCATGTGCACCGGACGGATGATATCCTGACCGCGATTCGCATCGCAAAAGAGTTTGACTTAAAAATCACGTTAGACCACTGTACGGAAGGCCATCTGATTGCAAAAGAAATCGCAGATGCCGGATTTCCTGCTATTGTAGGCCCGGATTTTGCAAGCCGTGATAAGATTGAGGTGCAGAATATGGCCTTCAAGACCGCCGGGATCCTGCATAAGGCGGGCGTATTGGTCGCTGTCACAACGGATCATCCGGTATCGATCATTCAGTCTCTTCCAATCTGTGCAGGCTTTGCAGCAAAATGCGGTCTTGGAAAGGAAGAGGCGCTAAAAGCGATTACGATCAATGCAGCAAAGATCTGTCAGGTAGATGACCGGGTCGGCTCTTTGGAAGAGGGAAAAGATGCAGATATCGCCATCTTCGACGGTTTTCCTCTCGAAGTCTCCACTCGTTGCCTCTATACGTTTATCAATGGTCGTCTGGAATTTAACATCTATGACGAGCAAAATTCATAAGAAACTTAAGCGAAGAAAGTCGGACTAAGAGAGCGTGAATTCCGGCACATTCAATTTCCCGAATGTGCCGGAATCCACGCTCTCTTAGTCCGACTGCCCATTTCTGATCTGCTCTGTAACTAAGTTAGTTCTATTTTTAGGCGGACTGCTCTTCATTAATCACTATATCATTGGACTTTCCAAAGAGTTTATGAATACCCTGGATCGCCACCATGATACCTAAGCCAAGCAAGAGGATCGCGAATACCAACTGAAGACCGTCTTTCACCATAACAAAGTCTGCAGGTGTATTGATCATGATCTTAATAATGGACCAGATTTTCTGGATCAAAGCCGTGAATGTGACACCAAGCATAATGACCATCGGTCCCCACAGCATAAAGCCCTGACGCTTGGTTTGCTTTAAGAATACCGCACAGGCGATTAAAGCAAGTGCCGATAATAACTGGTTTGCGGAACCGAATAATGGCCAAATATTAGCGTATCCAACTTTCGCCAAAGCAAATCCTAAGATTAAGGTCGCTGCCGTTGCCACGAATTTGTTCGTGCAGACCTTTCTTACAGGCCCCATATCCTCATCTCTGATTGAGGAATCCAAGAAGAATTCCTGGAAGCTTAAACGTCCTACCCTGGCAACAGAGTCAAGGCTTGTTAAAGCAAATGCGGATACCGCTAAGTTAATAAGGGTATAACATACGTCTTTTTGAAGCCCTGCTTTTCCAAGGAAACTCGCAATCGCATTGGCAAAGATATTGGCCGGTGTGTTGGCTACTCCATCCGGAAGCGCGATGGCTGCTCCTACTGCGACTAATGCGATGACTGCCAATAAGCTTTCTAATAACATCGCTCCGAAGGATACCGGAAGCATATCCTTTTCATTCTTAATCTGCTTGGATGCCGTTCCGGAGGATACTAAGGAATGGAATCCGGATACCGCGCCACAGGCGATTGTTACAAATAAAGTCGGGAACAGATAGCTTCCGTTCACCTTAAAGGAGGTAAAGGCATCCAGATTCATGCTTGGATTATAAACAAAGATACCTACTACCGAACCGATCATCATGGCGATCAAAAGAAAACTATTTAAGTAATCTCTTGGCTGCAACAATGCCCATACCGGCATAACGGATGCAACAAAGATATAGGCAAATACAAAATAAAGCCAGAAGTTAAGGCCAAAGTAGATCGGTGCATGGATGCCGATCATAATAGATGCCACTAAGATTGCAATTGCAACCATTGTATTTACCGTTGTGGAACACTTGGATTTCTTTAAAAAAAGACCTAAACCTACTGCACCTACAATGAATAATAAAGAGGTCGTTGCAACAGAACCGTTTGCCGCTACTTTCACGGTCACCCCATCTGTCACATTCAAACCATTGAATGTCTTTGCAACGATATCTGCAAATGCTGCCACGACTAAAATGGAGAACAGCCAGCAGAACAATAAGAACAGCTTTTTACCAAGCTTCCCAATATAAACTTCAATTATGTACCCGATGGAACGGCCTTTGTTCTTTACGGATGCGTACATGCTCGAAAAGTCCTGCACCGCACCAAAAAAGATTCCGCCTAACAATACCCATAAAAGAACCGGAACCCATCCAAAGACAGCAGCCTGAATTGGTCCGTTAATCGGGCCCGCTCCGGCGATGGATGCAAACTGGTGGCCAAATACAACACCTTTGTTTGCCGGCACATAGTCAACACCATCCTGCATCTCATAGGCTGGTGTTTTCGCTTTTGGATTGATTCCCCACTTCTTCGCCAAATATCTTCCGTATACAAGATATGCAGCCGATAATGCGACAATTGCAATTACCATTATTGTGATACCTGTCATACTCAGATCCTCCCTTTTTATCCCTCATTTTCACTGCCGTTTGCAGAGAACTTAATTTCCCTCACTATATCACTTTAGTGCAGAAAACTCAATATTTCCAACCATGCTGATTTTTCATATTTCATATAACCCAAAGTTATATAAAACAAAAAGACCATTCATGTACAGCGGCTGCAAATTCGCAGACTCTATACACGAATGGTCTTTTTACTCAACTCTATTTTCATACTCTCAATCCTAGAAATAACGTTTCTGTGCATTTGCAAGCATAACTGTCGCATTCATTACCTCATTAAAAAATGCCTTTATTTTTTCTTTTCCTGATTTTTTATTCTTGCTTTTCATTTTCTTTCTCCTTTTTGTTGTAGTATATGATTTTCAGTTTCCTAGAATACCTTACTTTTAAACGATTCGCAAGATGCAAAAATGAGAACTGTGATTTTTACCAAACAGTTCTCATTCTTTCTTTTTTCTCTTATAGAATGTATCCCAAAAAGGATGGATTTCTTTTATTCTTTGTGCTTTTTTATTATGCTTTCGATCTCTCCAACAGACATACCGTCTCTACATGAACGGAGTGAGGGAACTGATCCACCGGACGGATTCTCTTCACCTCATACCCACGGTCACATAAGTATCTGGCATCCCTTGCTAATGTAGCAGGATCACAGGATACATAAACCACACGCGCCGGGTTCATCTTGATAATCGTATCAAGCAGACTTTCCTCACAGCCTTTTCTTGGCGGATCCACTACGATCACGTCCGCACGAAGACTGTCATTGCTTTCCGCATATTTTTGCGGCATAACTTCTTCTGCCGCGCCTACGAAGAATTCCGCATTCTCAATCTGATTTAACATCGCATTATGTTTTGCATCTTCAATCGCTTCCGGCACGATTTCAACACCGCATACCTGTTTTGCCTGTTTCGCTAAGAACAGGGAAATGGTTCCGATACCGCAATAAAGATCCCATACGGTTTCATTCCCATGAAGATCGGCGTATTCTAAAGCAAGGTCATACAGCTTCTTTGTCTGGACCGGATTTACCTGGAAGAAGGAAAGAGGTGAAATCTGATACTTGATATCACCGATATAATCCGTAATATAGGTCTCTCCATAAACCGGAATCACTTTCTTTCCTAAGATTACGTTTGTCTTCTCGGTATTCACATTTAAGCATACGCTTGTCAGATGATACTTGTCATCCGCCATGCTTAAATCCTTTAGTGCTTCCACTAATTCTTCCTTATGCGGAAGATCGTTCCCGTTGATGATCACACATACCATAACTTCGCCTGTTGTAGCACCGACTCTTGTCAGGATATGACGCACCAGACCGGTATGCGTTTCTTCGTTATATGGCTTCACGCCATACTTTGCTAAGAATTCCTTTACCGTCTTGATCATAAATGCATTTAACGTATCTCCGATATAGCAGTGGCTTGTATCGATGATAGTATGAGTTCTTCCGGCATAGAATCCAAGCACCGGCTTTCCATCGCGATCTGCTCCTACCGGGAACTGTGATTTGTTACGGTAGTGATATGGTTCGTCCATCCCTACAATTGGCTCTAATTCAGGATTCTCAAAGCCGCCAATTCGCTTGAAGCAGTTGTAAACCTTCTGCTGTTTATACGCAAGCTGCTTTTCATAGGAAATCTGCTGGATCTGACAGCCTCCGCACTTTGCGGCAAGGTCACATCTTGGTGTGACACGGTATGGAGACGGGCTGATGATTTCCTCAACTTTTGCAAAGCCGAATGCTTTCTTTGTCTTCAGCACTTTTGCGCGCACGACATCACCGGCAACCGCATCCTTGATAAATAGCGTATAACCGTTATATTTTCCGATGCCTTCGCCGTCATTTCCGATATCATCTATTGTTACTTCTACAATCTGATTCTTCTCCACAATATGAGAAGCATCCGTTCCGTTCTTCTTACTCATCCTGTTTCATCCTCAATATTAATATTCCGATGTTCTTCTGATATTGGAGTCGAATAAACGCTGGAATCCTAACCAGTCAGTCTTATCATCTGCTCCAGATAAAAGTTCGGTCATTGTCTGCATCTTAGCATCCAGATTATCAATCATGGATAAGGCAAGTGCTTCTGCAAGAGCTGGCTTCTTTGGAGAACCATACTCTAATTCACCGTGATGCGCTAATATACAGTGCATAATTTCATTTGCCATCTTTGGCGGAAATCCCGGAATGGTCTTGATTCGTTCATTCACTTTTGCAGTTCCGATAAAGATATGACCAAGAAGATTTCCTTCATCGGTATAATCATTCTCTGGGAAAGGAGAGATCTCTTCTAACTTTCCAAGGTCATGAAATAATGCGGATGTCACCAAAAGATCACGCTGTAAGATCGGATAGTTATCACACATATAGTTACATAAACGTACGATTCCAAGGGTATGCTCTAAGAGACCTCCAATAAATCCATGATGCACGCTCTTTGCGGCAGAGTGATTCTTAAACTTCTTAATAAATTCTTTGTCATCTACGAAGAAACTATTCACAAGCGCCTTTACATGAGGCTCTTTGATCTTTGCAATATAGGAAAGCAGTTCCTTATACATCTCTTCTACATTCTTTGTTGTGGTTGGCATGAAATCAGCTGGATTGTATTCCCCTTCCTGACTTCTGCGAACACGCTTAATGTTTAACTGTAACGTACCTTGGAAGCTTGTAACCTGCCCCTCGATATGTATATAGTCCATTGTTTCAAAGTGATCAATGCCTGCTCCCAAATCCCATACCTTCGCATCCATGGTTCCGGTCTTGTCCTGTAACAGCATGGAATAATAGCTTTTTCCTGCTTTTGTCTTTAATGTCTGAAGCTGTTTGCAAAGGTACGTTTCTTTTATCATTTCTCCTTCGCGCAATTCGTTTAAAAATCTCATTTTTATCCCTGACCTTTCTAAATTACCTTATTCTTATTATACCCTACCTCCCCTAATATATAAAGCACCAAATTTTGAGGCGGGGAGCGGAGAAGTTACGCCCCCCAGTAAGGGATGAGAGGGAGGCTGGCGTGAAGCAGTTCCAAATGTTCAGACGCATGAGCGGACAAAAAGATGACTCCGTCTTTGCCTAGCGGACAGGAAAAACTTCTGTCTGCTATTCAAAGACGGAGTCACCTTTTTGTTCGTCATGAGCCGGACATTTCGGAACTGCTTCACACCAGCCTCCCTCCCCGCCCCTCCTGGGGCCCCATTCCGCCTTGTTCTCCAGATAAGCTCCGCAAGAACCGGCGGAATTTTCTTCGGATTGATGAGCTCTGCGAAAGCCGGCGGAATTTTCTTCAAATTAACGAGCTCTGCGAAAGGGATAGGGATTCTCTTCAGAAGAAGTAAGGTCTTACTTCTTTTGAAGAGTTACCTGGAAGGACATTTCCTTCATCTCATTTTTGAGGTTACGGTTTATGCTTACCTTAACAATTTGTTTCGGCTCTAATGTGTTTAGGATGTTGGCGAAGTTTGTAATGGATACTACATTAGTATCGTTGATGGAGGTGATGATGTCCCCCTGCTTAATGCCTGCTTTAAAGGCTGGGGAATCGGCTAATACTTCGTTTACATAAATTCCGTTCTCCAGGTTCTGTTCCTGCAGTACACTAAGAGGTACATCCTCTCCGCGAATGCCAAAGTATACGCGTTCTTCTTTGTTGGCCATCTTTTCGATCAGCCCTTTTAAACGGGATATGCCGATGGCCGTGCTTAACTGCTGGTTTACATCTTCCCTTAAAGTTCTTGTGATAATGCCGATGATCTCACCTTTCATATTTACGATAATGCCATCGCTGTTCTCATTATCGGTGATATCCGTATTAAACAGCTCTAATTTATTATCCGTCGTATAGATGATGCTGCCTTTACTTGTAATCATGCCAATCTCCATGGATCCGGCATATCCGTTTGGATTTCCTAATGCGATGATCGGTGTTCCTACTGTTATAGAGTACGATTCCCCTAATACAGCGGTCTTAATCTGAGAAAGCTGCTGAGACGGAATATCCTTTAATGGTACCGCTACAACTGCCAAATTGCAGTCTTCATCATACTCCCAAAGCTCTGCCGATACTGTCGTCGTACTTCCAAATGTAATCTCAATCTTATCCGCATTCTGAATCCGGTCGAAGTTAGTCAGAATCAGTAAATCTATCTTATTCTCACCGATTACGATTCCGCTTGTATCTTTTCTTGTCTCATAAGCATCATTAAACCAGTCTACCCCGTTTTCCACCGCTGTGACCGTTACAAGGGAATAGCTTACAGATGTTGCCACCCTCTTGATCTCATTGACCACTTTTTCGTAATCCGCGATGGTCGCATCTACTTTCTGTTCTACAACCGTGACTTCTTCCTGCTTTTCTTCTTCCGGTTCCGGTGTCGGTGTCAGAGTTGGCAAAATCATTGTCTGACTTGGCCCGATCGGTGTGATGTCAGCTCCAATCTCTTCCTCCAGTCCTTCGGATGGGATCGTGATCTGCTGCCGCTCCTCGATATCCATTCCGAGCAGTCTTAATACCCAGGATTCTGATTTGATGAATACAACCCGCGCAATAATTCCGAATATGACAGCTAACACGATTGTCATTGCAAAGGAAGCCGCCACTCGTTTTATCCGGTTTTTTCGGCGCGGCACTACCTTCTCCTGTATAAACTGAAATTCCTTTTCCGGCTCATGATGATCCTTAACCATATGTGTTCTCCTTATGCTTCTTCATATACGAGCATTTTTCTTACACCCTATGCTGTTTTTTAGTACGTTGCTTGCATCCTGTTAACATATAATGTATGCCTTCTTCCGTTTCGCCCATTTTATAATTTCTATCCTAGCATGGACATATGAACAGACTATGAAGTTTCTGTAAACATTACCCTTATAGATAGCTTTTTGGCAGTGTGAAGATAAATTCTGTTCCCACGCCTTCCGTACTGACAACATTAATATTCTCGTTATGAGCAGTAATGATATCTTTTGTGATAGAAAGACCAAGCCCGGTCCCTTTCTTATCTTTCCCCCTTGATACATCTGTTTTATAAAACCGTTCCCAGATCCGCTTGATGCTCTCCTTTGGTATCCCGATTCCATAATCCTTTACACTGATAAAAACCTTCGTTCCCTTCTCCTCTGTTGTTACCTTAATGACCGACTCTGTATTACTGAACTTAATGGCATTATCAATCAGGTTATAAAGCACCTGCTGAATCTTATCCACATCCGCATCCACATACATCTCTTTTGCACCAAACAAAAGATTGAGCTGGATCTTCTTCTTTTTACACATTCCTTCAAATGTAGCCGCTGTCCTTCGAATTACCTCGTTAATATCAAATGTGGTGATTTCAAGCATGGCCCCGTTATTTTCAAAACTGTTTAATGCCAGCAGATTCGTCGTAAGCTTCGTAAGACGCTCTGATTCAAACAGGATGATATCGAGATATTTGTTCTGCATCTCATAGGGAATCGTCCCATCGATAATCGCTTCCGCATACCCTTTGATGGATGTTAGCGGACTTCTGAAATCATGAGATATGTTCGCAACAAACTTCTTCTGATAATCATCTAAGTTCTTTAACTCATCCGACATATAGCACACCAGATTGGCTAAATCCCGATACTCATCATGAGAATAAATCTTCATCTTTGTCTCAAAGTTTCCCTTTGTGTACTCTTTCGTCGTATAGATCATCTTTCGGACTGGTCTTACCGTTATCCCATAGATATAGGCGAATACAGCAAGAAGGATTAACAGAAAGATCAGATAACAGATATTAATGAAATCCAGGTAGTATACGCTTTCATCCCGAATTCCCTGCATGGAGGTATGAATGCACACATACCCTTTCACCGAATAATTAAATGGGATCGGCACGATCACACTTAACATCGGTTCCGTAAAGATTCCCTTAAAATAAACATCCTTCACACAGCCCTGTTCCAAAAAGTGCTCATCTAGCTCATTGATATTGTAACCTTTTGCCCTGCTTTTCGTATCCGCGATAATGACACCGCTGTTATCCACGATCCAAATTCTTGTATCCAAAAAGGTGTCGATTGTCCGCAGCTGAATGATCATGTCATTTAAGGACAGCTGGGATTTATAATAACTTGTAGCATATTCCGTCACAATGAGGGATGCTTCGTTATACAGAATATCCTCTTTTTTCTCAATCAGCCTGCTCTCCAGCCTATTGACTCCGTATGTATTCAACAGTGCAAACATCGAAACCGCAGCAAATAGATAACAGATGACTAACTTAATCAATACCCTTCTTTTCATAGCTGCGTCCTAACTTTTCTTTAAGTCGAATTTGTATCCGATTCCCCACACCGTTGACAATTTCCATGCGGGATGATCCTTAATCTTTTCTCGTAACCGTTTAATATGTACGTCAACTGTTCTGGTATCCCCAATATATTCATAGCCCCACAGCTTATCAAGTAACTGCTCTCTTGTGAATACCTGATTTGGATGGGATGCAAGAAAATAAAACAGTTCCAGTTCCTTTGGCGGCATATCGATATTCTTCCCATAATAGACAACCGAATAGTTGGACTGATTGATCACCAGATCCGGATACGCTACATAATCGCCCTTTTCCTCTGTCTCTTCTGTCGCTGCCATAGCCGGCTGAAATCTTCTTAATACCGCTTTTACTCTTGCCACCAGTTCCTTTGAATCAAATGGCTTAATCATATAGTCATCGGCTCCAAGCTCAAGCCCCAATACTTTATCAAAAATCTCTCCTTTTGCCGATAGCATGATAATCGGCACTGAAGAAGTCTTCCGAACCTGACGGCATACTTCATAACCATCAATTCCGGGAAGCATCAGATCGAGAAGAATCAGATTCGGGCGGTACGTCTCAAACTGACGTACCGCCTCCTCTCCATCATCCACGATTAATGTGTCATAGCACTCCTTCATTAAATAAAGAGAGATCAGTTCCGCGATATTTGCATCATCATCTACTATCATAATCTTCTGCTTTACTGCCATACCTTCTCCTCTTCTTTCCTAAATTCGAAGCACTACTTAAATTCTACGATCGTAACCCCATGATCGCCTTCACCAAAACCGCCTACACGGTAACTCTTTACATAGCTGGTGCGTTTTAACTGTGCATGCACGGCATCCTTAAGGGCGCCGGTTCCTCTTCCATGAATGATCGTCACCTTAGGAAGATGTGCCAAATAAGCATCATCCAGATATTTATCCACAATCGGAAGCGCTTCATCCACGCGTTTTCCGATAATATTTAATTCCGGACTGATTGCCATGGACTTGGACATACGGATCTTGCCACTCTGTGTTTTTGACACATTCGGTGTAGCAACGGTTTCTTCCTCTACAAGCTCTAAATCCTTAATATTCACTAAAGAACGAAGAATACCCATTTGCACATACAGATCACCCTTTGCATTTGGAAGAGAGCTTACGGTTCCCTTTAAATTCAGGCTTAATACATTTACCGTATCGCCGAGCTTAAAGTCACCGACCTCATGTTTCTTCTTATTCTTCTTTGTCTTGATGGCAAGCTTCTGATCTTTCTCACCAAGCTTTTCACGAAGGGCATGGCGTTCATTTTCCATATCCTTGCCGATTCCGCCTTCTTTGCTCCACTTATTATACTTGCGGATTGTTTCGTCAGCGTAATCTTTTGCTTCCTGTAAAATCTCTCTTGCTCGTTCATTGGCTTCCCGCAAGATACGATCCTTCGCTGCATCAATCTTATCATTCTTCTGCTCTAATCTCTTCTTAAGCGCTTCTGCTTCTTTCTTATAAGCGGCTGTTACTTCCTTTTGCTTCTCAATCTCAATTCTTGTTATTTCCAGATTGGAAATGACATCTTCAAAGCTTTCATCCTTTGTTCCGATGAATTCTCTTGCGCTGTCAATAATAAAGTCCGGAAGACCCAATTTGGAGGAAATGGCAAATGCATTACTCTTTCCAGGGATACCGATCAATAAACGATAAGTTGGACGAAGTGTCTCCACGCTGAATTCACAGCATGCATTGGTTACACCTTCTGTGGAAAGCGCATAGATCTTAAGTTCACTGTAATGAGTAGTTGCCATTGTGCGGATCTTGCGCTTATGCAGATACGTTAAGATGGCTGTCGCTAATGCCGCACCTTCTGTCGGGTCAGTACCTGCTCCAAGCTCATCGAATAACACAAGGCAGTTCTCATTTACATTCTTTAAAATAGAAACCGTATTGGTCATATGAGAAGAGAACGTACTTAAACTCTGCTCAATGCTCTGCTCATCCCCAATATCCGCAAACACTTCATCAAAGATACCAAGTTCGGATCCATCGAACGCCGGAATATGAAGTCCCGCCTGTCCCATTAACGTAAACAGACCTACGGTCTTTAAGGATACGGTCTTACCACCGGTATTCGGACCGGTGATTACAAGCTGATCAAACTCATCCCCCAGATAAATATCAATTGGAACCACCACCTTTGGATCAATCAGAGGATGACGTCCTTTTTTAATATTCACATAATGACGATCATTGAACTTCGGCTCACTTGCCTTCATCACCTTGCTTAACTGAGCTCTTGCGAAGATAAAGTCGAACTCGGCAAGTGTCTGTAAGTTGAATTTCAGATTTTCTGTCTCTGCTCCTACAAGGTTGCTTAATGCCTGCAGCACTTTTTCAATCTCTTCCCGTTCCTTGATCGCTAATTCCGCTAATTCATTGTTTAATTTCACAACTGCCATTGGTTCGATAAAAGCAGTAGAACCGGTGGATGACTGATCATGGATCATGCCCCCGAAGGAATTCTTATATTCCTGTTTTACCGGCAGGCAATAACGTCCGTTACGCATGGTAATGATTGCATCCTGTAACATCGTTCTTGCAGAAGCACTGGTCACAATCGCATTCAGCTGTTCATGCACCTTATCATTGGTGATCTTAATCTGTCTTCTTACACTCTTTAATCCGGCGCTTGCATCATCCGCAATCTCATCCTCGGAAATGATGCATCGTAGGATTTCATTGTTGATTGGAGAAAGCGGCTCTAATAAGGAGAAACGTTCTGTCAGGCTGTCTCCCTCGTCTTCTCCGTCTTCCTCTTCTGTCCTTTTGCTGCTGTTGCCATAATTCTTCGCACGAAGTGTGGCTGTTAATACCGAACTGATCTTTAATAACTCTCCTGCACCTAAAGTTGCCCCTACTTCCAGACGGATAATCGATGCTCGGATATCCGGGATTCCGCTAAAAGACAGGCTTCCTTTTGCAAAAATTCTTGCAAGCGCATCTGATGTCTCTTTCTGCATCGCACTGATTATTTCTATATTATTAAGCGGAAGCAGATGAGCACACTTTTCCTTGCCTAACATGGAACCTGCCATTCCAGTCAGTCTTTCAATGATTTTATTATACTCTAATGTTCTTAACGCTTTTTCATTCATACTTTAGCCCTCTTATACCAGGACAGCCCACAGTAGCCATCCCTCCGATTTGCTGATCTCTCCCCCTATTTTACATGATTTTCCCCTAAAATAAAATACTTACTCAAAAATTATTGGAGAGGGGCATGACTGTGAGAAGGAGAGAAGGATGGGAAGGATGCCCGGAAAGTGAGAACAATTTTGCCAGGGCGGTTGGAACGATAAAACAGGGGAACGAAACAGGAAGAAAGGAAATAAAAAACTGCACCTGCTCCTGCATCTTTCTCCTTGTAGTTAACTAGGTTAGACGAGGAAGAAACATGCAGTTGCAAGTGCAGTATCAGTTTATCCAATATGATGTTGTTTATGCAAAAAATTTGCGGGTGATTTTTTATCTATCTTGGGACTCACCAAGCGATACATGTCCAAAATCATGTGCAAAGTTTAGACTTAATCTCGAGTTCTACAGCGCTTCATCCCAGGAATGGTTGTGGAGTTCACCCTGAAGGCGCATGTGGTCGAAATTGTTCTGGCGAAGCGCTTCGTAGAGAACGATGGCTACAGAGTTTCCAAGATTAAGAGATCGGATGTCCCCGATCATTGGAATACGGATAGCCGTTTCTTTATGCTCTAACAGAATCTCTTCCGGAATGCCTGCGCTCTCCTTGCCGAACATAATATAAGCGTTTGGCTCATAAGACACCTCCGTATATACGTTGCGTGCTTTTGTAGTTGCCATATAAATCTTAGCATCCGGATTCTTATCCAAGAAATCCTGCCAGTTATCATATACAGTCACGTCAAGATCTTTCCAGTAATCTAAGCCCGCTCTTCTGATTTCCTTTTCATTCAGTCTAAATCCTAATGGTTCAATCAAATGCAGTCTTGTCCCGGTAGCCACGCAAGTACGTCCAATATTCCCTGTATTTGCTGGAATTTCCGGCTCATATAATACAATGTTCATCATAATGCATATTTCCTTTCAATAATAAATACTCTTCCCCTATTTTAGCCCCTTTTTCAAAATTTCGCACTATATTTATATAAAAAACTCCTCTTCCAAGTCGTCCGTCCGCAAAAAAATCCCCCCGTTAAACCGGAGGGACATATATTAGCTTGCAAGAGCAATATTAATTTCGATTACTTTGTTTTCATCGTAAACAAGAGGAACGCAGATATTCGTCGCAAAACTATTGGAGAAAGTCACTGGTCCATTGCAAAGTGTAGGAGGCGTAATATCAATCACCACTCCATTATTAGAAAATACAGTCGCTGTATTTCCAAGAATCATGTTGCATAATTCGCTGATTGCACTCTGCGATAACTCGTTAAGTTCGTCCATCTGCATCATGCACATCTTAGATGCGATATCCAAAGCTACTCCGTGATTAAATTCTAAGATAACCTGTCCCTTAATCTGTCCTGTAATCCCAAGCATGATCAGTAAAAGATTGTCTCCAAATTCCGTTGTTTTTAAATAAGGTTTTCCCACTTTTGCATCAATCATGACAAAGTCTTTTAATACTTTAGTCGATGCCATCAGGAATGGATTGATGTATTCTGCATTCATACCCGCCATGTTACTTCCTCCTATGTATGTTACCTGTACAGTCGGCCATTCGGCCTATGTATCTTGTCTTTTCTATTCTTTGTATGTTCTCAAAATGCCATGATAGCATTCTATCGCTTATATAAAATTGTACCATACTTTGTCATTCTATTTCAACCTATTTTCACATTTTCTGTACTTTTTGGTAAGATTTTTCATATCCTATCAGTAAAATTATTGTATTTAAATAATCTTCCCCTAGAATCCTAAAAGTAAAGACAAACTCATGCTATCCTAAACGGTACAGCATGAGTTTGTCCTTACTTTTTATAGTGCTTTATAAATTTCATCAAAACGGAACGGTTCAATAAAACGAGTCTCATCCTCATTCTTTACAATACGGTCATTTCCGTCGGTCAGATGTCCGATCACAGCTGCCTTGATTCCTGCCTGTTCCAATTTATCAATAAGCTTTCCGGCTGCCTTTGTTACGATCAGCATGCTTCCACCACTCTGCAGCATATATGGATTTAAATCATAAAAATCGCACACTTCTACAGTCTCCTGCTTCATTGGAATATTCTTTAAATTCACTTCCATGCCGGCATGCAGGTATTCACCCAATTCCCAAAGCGCACCAAATATTCCGCCTTCTCCTACATCATGAAGGAACAGATAGGATTCTTCCTTGATTGCATCCATCTCCGGCTTTAGGGAAAGGTGCTCATACAGTCTGCTTCCACCTTCTAAGAATGTCTTTGTATAGCGCGTATTAAGTTCCTGCATCTTTGCATTTGTTAGAAGAATCGTTGCCTCCATGCCAACCCATTTGGTAAGAACGATATCTGCATCCTTTGTCTGACTCCGATCAACCTTGTATTCTTCATTGGAAACAGCCGCTTCGCCTATCGCACTTACGGTGATCACCATTTCTTTCACCGCTTTTAGCACGGTTGTATGGCCACCGATGATATCAATGCCAAGCTGTGCGCATACGATATTAGCTCTCTCCATTACTTCCTTTAATCTTGCTTCTTCCGCAAATTCCGGAAATGTAATGGCAAGACTGACGCCAATCGGCCTTCCCCCCTTTACATAAACATTGTTTACCGCACGATGAATGGCTAAATCCATTCCAAAACGATCTTTTCCGGCAACAGTTGCAATGGCAGTCACAATGGTACTTCCTGTCTCCATCTCAATTCTTGCCGCATCCACACCCACTCCCGGCTTCTCTAAGACTTCTTTGCGGGTATGCTTTAAATTCTTTACGATGCTTCTGTCTACAATCGTATGTTTTACTTTCCCTAGCTTCATATATCCTCCCCAAAAGCAGATGCTTTTCGCCTTTTCATTTTCCCGCTATTATACCGCATTCCGGCACTTCTTTCAACCTCCCGTTCCGACCGTGATATAAGCAGGTGATGCCGTATAGATGCTGGAGTTAATCTTAATGCGGTCCACTTCCTGTCCATTTTTATAAATCACTTTATATAGTTCCGCCTCATATCCTTTGTGGGCTCTCTGCGTCATTTTCGTAAATCCTCTTGGCTTGGACTGATCGTATGTGACCACCGTATCGCCTGGATTAACGGTGGAAACTATTTTCGTCTCAAACTTGATCGTACGCACACTTTTATTCCTTGTTTCAATTCCTAAAATCTGAAACGTCACGCTGTCCCCATATACCATAGCCTTAATGGCAACCGGATGTCTGGAATCATTGGTAAAACAGAAATCCTTATAAGTACCGGCGATGGCGGCATCTCTGGCCAGATCCACATAGCTGACGGTCATAGAATGAGCATGTCTCTCCACAATCTCCAACTCCGCACCAAGGACAGCATTATAAAGTGTGGAAGAAATCTGGCATACACCGCCTCCCACACTGCTTACAATCCGCCCATTCTGATAAGCCCCAGCCGTCTCATATCCATTTGCCGCATTAAAAGGAGCCAGTACATCATAACAGGAAAACGTCTCCCCGGGAAGAAGCGTGATTCCGTCTAGCTTCATCGCTCCGTTTTTTATGTTCTTTTTTCTGGAAGGGGAGGAAGTCGCAAAACTTGTCGTATACTCTCCCAAAATGGAATCGGTCTTCATATGAAGCTCGCCTGCCGGATTTGGAGCTTCCATTCCCACAGCCCACGCTTGCATGGCTTTCTCCGTTTCTGCAGGAACGATACATCCATCCCCGAGTATTGGGAGCATAAGGCTGCCCCACATGCTTTCTGCTGCCATCCATATGCTAAAAAAGATAACTGACCACTGCCGCTTCATACGCCCTCCAGTTCCTTCATTGACATTTATGTTTATTTTATGTATATTCATCATATCTATTCACGATATGAATTGACTTATACATAGAACAGAAAGTTTACAAAAGCAATTCCTAAGCGTAATGCCCCGAGTTCCTGATAATCTAAAAAAAGAAAGGCTTCTCAGAATATGTTTTCATAATCCGAAAAGCCTCACTTTACTAAATTAATCTGTTTCATTGCATGCCTTGTCTTATAATGCGCTGAGTACCAGTGGCAATACCATAGCTGCAATTAAAACAACAGCGATTACGATAGAAACCATTCTTCTTGTCTTGTTATTTCTAAAATTCATATCTTTCACCTCATTTTTTATTATAACACGAAAGGTTGTGCATAAAATGCCTGTAATTATTGGCTGTACCCTCATTTTTCTAGTCTGGTTCTCCCTAAAGAAATCCCAGGCCATAAAACAGGAGTTAAGAACCTCCGAAGCATTCTGGGAGGAAGAGCGCCGCTCCAACACCATAAAAAAGTGCGATATCAGCGATCTAAACTACATTCAGATCCCACTTGATTCCCTTCCGTTTTCCGACACCTGCCCCGACTCCATCAAACGCTGCCAAGATCAGATACTATCCTTATCGGAGAAAAAGATCCTGAACTTAACAGGCCTCACTAACACGGAGCTAAAACTCCGCTACGGAACCGCAAACCTTCCGTTCCTCTCTGAATACGACACCAATTTTCTAATCCTGTGCCGTACCCTAAATCAGTGGGGAATCCTTCTAAAGGACGAAGGCTTCGTCGAGGATGCCAGATCTATCCTTGCCTATGCCGTCTCCATCGGTTCCGACATAAGCAGCACCTTTGTGATGCTTGGCAACATCCTAAAGGAAGAAGGCGACTTTATCGCCCTTGCCCAACTCAAAGAGCGAACCGCTAACCTCTCTTCGATTATGAGAGATTCCATACTGACATCCCTCAGAGAAATGGAACAGGGAGAGTAAAACACATCGCGGATGCATCCCACTCTAAGGTTTTTCTCCCCCTGCTCTATTCCCTAGTGTGGGCACCTACCTCATAATCATCCCATTCTCTAGTATAATCTTGTCGATCATGCGGGATGCATCACTTTTAGTCATGGTATCAAGGTCAATCTCGTCCTCTATTTTATGATACGCCCTAAGATCCAGTAAGTACTTTCTCTGCTTTAATGTAATCGGCTCCTGCTTCTTTGGCTTATAGAAAAGAAGTTCTGCCTCAAACGCCTTTGCATCCTTCTCTTCAAACTCTTCTGCCATCTTAAATAAAATATCCGCGCTCGCCTGTGCATCATGATACGCTCTATGGCTTCTTTCATTTACAATCTGATAGTGAGCACATATGCTTCCTAAATTCTTGCTCGGAAGATCGGCATGAAACTTTCTCGCTAACTTTAGCGTATCAACGGCTGCCTTCTCAAACGTATATCCATGGCGGACTGCTGCCGTCTTTAAGAAGCTAAAATCAAATCCTATATTATGACCGACGATCACATCGGTATCCGCAAATGCAAGAAATGCCGCAATCGTCTCCTTTTCTTTTGCCGCATCCTTTACCATATCCCCGGTAATGCCGGTAAGAGATGTGATTTTTTCCGGAATGGGAATACCCGGATTGATCAGGGCAGAAAAGGTATCCACCGCCTTTCCATCCTGATACTTCACCGCACCGATCTCAATTAATTTATCTTTTTCCGGACTTAATCCGGTCGTCTCTACATCCAGAGCCGTAAATGTAAGATTCAATCTGTTATTCCCCCTTCTTCATGGCTGCTTTCATCTTCTTCTTTTCCTTTGCAAGATTATCCTTACATAAATCCTTTAGAAAACAGCTCTCGCACTGCGGGCTTCTTGCCGTACAGATGCCTCTTCCGTGCTCAATGATCTGAATGTTATATAAGATCCAGTGCTCCTTTGGAATCACCTGCATCAGATCATATTCAATCTTTTCCGGATCGTCTTCCTTTGTAAATCCAAGCTTATTTGAGATCCGCTTCACATGGGTATCCACTACAATGCTTGGCTCATGAAAGATATTGCCGCGTATTACGTTTGCGGTCTTTCTACCAACCCCTGCAAGAGCGGTCAACGCATCGATATCATTCGGAACCTCTCCATTATACTTGTATAAAAGATCTTTCATACAGGAAATGATATTCTTCGCCTTATTATGATAAAAACCGGTAGAATGAATATCTTTTTCTAACTCCTTTAAATCCGCGTTAGCAAATGCCTCCACGCTCGTATATTTCTGAAATAAATCCTTGGTCACGATATTGACCCGTGCATCTGTGCACTGTGCGCTTAACATCGTCGCAACAAGAAGCTGCCATGCATTTTCGTGATTCAGATAGCATTTATACTCCGTTGTATAATGCTCATCCAGTCGATCCAGTACCTTCTGTATCCGTTCTCTTTCTGCCTTGGTAATTCTTCTTCTGACTGCTGCCATGCCTACTCCTTCCTTTATTCCAGCATGTTATGCTAAGGAGTCTAACTCCTTAGCATACGCCTGCCCATGAAGCGGCTCTCTTCTGCTGTAATCAAATAATATAAAGTAATCTCTCTTTACAGCTTTCCCTGTTTTTGCACTTTCCTTCACATCCATTGTAAAATGTTCCAAATGAAGCGGCTCGCCATACCCCTTTAAGCGTTCCTTATCAAAGAAGAACTCTTTGTAAAGCTTCTTATATTCATCCACGGCGTTAGCAAACTTCGGACGCGTCTTCATTTTCTCACGAATATATAAATCATACATCATCACTTCATCTAAAACAGTCAGCATGTCTTCCCCGGCATCTAACTCTTCGATTAAGAATTCACGTAAGATTTCATATCTTCTGATTCGGGCATGATTCACTAAGAAATACCCTTTACGTTCATAAAATGCACCAAGAGACTCATATAATGCAAATGGTGTCTCATAAAAATGTTCCATGAACTTAATCGTATTCATAAACTGGCCGCTGTTATAATAAACCTCAACCATATCCTCTAACGCCTTTAACCGTAACATGTCATCATAGGATAAATACTTCGTATATAACACTTCATAAGGTGCCTTGCTCTTATAAACGATTCCATGCTCTTTGCATACTTCCTTCATATAAGAACCCTTTAACACCTTAAGAAAACCTAATTGAAGCTGATCCGGCTCCATCGCATAGACATCATTAAATGATTTTGCAAAGGAATCATAATCTTCATAAGGAAGACCTGCGATCAGATCCAGATGCTGATGAATATTTCTTCCGCTCTTCACTCTTGCCACATTCCTTGCGACTTTCTCTAAATTCATCGCACGGTTGATCGCCTTGATCGTCTCTGGATTTGTGGACTGCACGCCGATTTCCAACTGGATTAATCCCGGACGCATTGTCTTAATTAATTCCATCTCTTCTTCCGTTAAGATATCTGCTGCGATCTCAAAATGGAAGTTGGTAATGCCGTTATCCTGCTCCTTGATAAATCGCCAGATTGCCATCGCATGTTCTTTATTACAGTTAAATGTCCGGTCGATGAATTTAACCTGTGCGACTTTTTTATCTAAAAATAACTGAAGTTCTTCCTTAACCAAATCGAAATCACGCAGTCTTACGCGCTTATCGATGGAACTTAAACAATAAGAACAGGAAAATGGACAGCCCCTGCTTGTCTCATAATAGATGATACGGTTTTCAAACGCATCTAACCCTTTCATCTCTTCATACATAAAAGGAAGACGTGCAAAATCTAATGGCATTCTGCATGCTGTTTCTGCTATACTTCCATCTTCCTTACGGTAGCATAAGCCTTTGATATCCTGTAACGGCATTGCATCCTTTACATAGTGTCCGGCTAGCTCTAAAAATGTCTCTTCTCCTTCACCGACCATCACGCCGTCAAGTTCCGGAATGCGTTCCATGCATGCACGTGCATCATAGCTCACTTCCGGTCCACCAACCCAGATCTTAACCTTCGGATCAAGCTTTCTGTATTCTTTGATGACTTCTTCAATAATGCCAATATTCCAAATATAGCAGGAAAATGCCAGTACGTCAGGTTTTTGTTTATATAAACTTTGTAAGATTTGATCGGGATAATGATTGATGGTATATTCAGAAAGAAAAATGTGATCCCGGTAACAATCTGCATATCGTTTTAAACTGTAGATTGCCGGATTAGAATGAATGTATTTCGCATTGACTGCGGTAAGTAAAATTTTCATGTCGAACCTCCTGGTGCATTCGCGAACCTGAATTTTGGGTACACAAAAAGCGGGTGATGGGAATCGAACCCACGTATCTAGCTTGGAAGGCTAGTGTTCTACCATTGAACTACACCCGCATGTTAATTATGTGATTATTTTACTTTGTTTGCAGTAAATATACTGCCGGCGACCGGAATCGAACCGGTACGGGAGATTAGTCCCGCAGGATTTTAAGTCCTGTGCGTCTGCCAGTTCCGCCACGCCGGCAAAATGGATGGAGAAGGATTCGAACCTTCGAAAGCGTTGCTAACAGATTTACAGTCTGCCCCCTTTGGCCACTCGGGAACCCATCCATATTGTTACTGACAAGAATGAATTATAGCAGATATTTTTTTTAATTTCAAGTCTATTTTTGATTTTTTTTGATTTTTTTGATTTTTCTCCTTTAAATTATCTTTTGTACCTTATTCTTCTTTTATCGTCATCATCGACTTTGGCATATTTTTAAAAACAACCGAAGAAAATGGATTGACCTTTAAATACAGCACGCCATTCTCCGTCCATATAATCGTGGCATCCACTCCAAATCCCTCTTCATTGGTATATGCCATCCTTACAAGCGGCAGATCATCAACCACTCCAATCTGCCATGCCGGGATCTCTACATTCACATCATAAGGATTGTTATTGATAATAATGATGAACTGATCCTTCTTATCAAACCGGCCATAGCTTACAACACCGTGCATCCCTCCTAAAAACTTAATGGATCCGACGCAAAGTGCCTCATAAGACTTATGAATGCGGATCATCTCTTTATGAAGTCTTATTAGCTCCTTATCCTCTCTTCCCCATGGATAGCTTCTGCGGTCATCCGGGTCGGTCCAGCCACATACCCCGGCTTCATCCCCATAATAGATGGTCGGCGCTCCCGGCCAAGTCATCTGCATCACCACAGCCTCCCGCATAATAGCCGGATTGATGTCATAATTCGCTGCCTCTGCGCCCAATGAAGTCGTTCTTCCTACTTTATGATTTGTCCTCGTCATAAACCGGGAATGGTCATGATTGGATAACTCATTCATCGCCACCTGCAACGATAACGTCTGGAACTTTGTCATAAAATGAGCCATCGCTCCAAAGAATGCATCCTGATTGGAGAGCATATCCCCTCTGTAATTGTCAGAATGCTTCTCCACACCGGTTAAAAACCAGGTGATCGGTTCCATAAATGCATCATAGTTCATAATGGAATCCCATTCATCCCCCTTTAGCCATGGCGACGGATCTCCATAATGCTCTGCTAAAATCAGGGCATTCGGATTAGCCTTTTTGACCACCTCTCGGAATTTTCTCCAGAACTTATGATTGTAGTTTGCAGAATGTCCTAAATCTGCGGCAACGTCAAGCCTCCAGCCATCCACATTGTACGGCGGAGACACCCACTTGCGCGCGATATTCATAATATATTCGGTCAGCTTTTCTGATTCCTCATAATTTAACTTTGGAAGCGTATCATGCCCCCACCATCCATCATATGTCTTATTATAAGGCCATTCTTCCCGATAGAACTTAAAGAAGGAATGATACGGGCTGTTCCGGTCTACATATGCTCCCTTTTCATATCCCATCGCATGTTCATAAATTCCCTCACGGTCCAGCCATTTATTAAACGATCCACAGTGGTTGAATACGCCATCTAAAATAATCTTCATCCCACGCCTGTGAATCTCCTTTACAAGCCTTATAAACAGTTCATTGCTTGCTTTTAAATTCTCCTTATCGGTAACTCTGCATATATACCGGCTTGCCTCCCGGTTGGTCGTCTGATACGGCTGCAGACATTCCCCGATATCCTTTACAATCATGCCATAATGGGGATCCACATAATCATAATCCTGAATATCATATTTATGGTTGGAAGGAGATACGAAAATCGGATTTAAATATAGCACTTCCACGCCCAAATCCTGTAGGTAATCAAGGCGTTTCATAACCCCTGCCAGATCACCTCCGTAAAACTCTCGAACTCCCATCGCTGCCGGATACTTATACCAGTCTTTCACCCGGACGGTTCCTTCTCCAATATAGACATACTCCCGGTCCAAAACATCATTCGAAGCATCCCCGTTGCAGAACCGGTCCACAAAAATCTGATAAAAGATCGCACCTCTGGCCCACTTCGGAGTATGGAAACCAGGTGTGATCACAAAGTTATATTCACTCCTTAAATACTCCGTCAGCCCAATTCGGTTATAGTAATAATTAGAGCCTGCGCAGGTCAGTAAAAAATAATATTCGGCCTTTTCTTCCTTCAGGCTGATAATTCCTTCGTAATAATCAAACAGTTCGTCGCTCTCCACGATCTTCGTCGGCTTCGCCACATCTCCCTGCATCAGTACGACCTGATCCACATTATCCTTCGCAGTCCGAAGGCGAACCCGCACATCTTCTCCTGCATCTGCTTCGATTGGATCACGGAACATACTGGTGCCGTCGCTAAAAACAGCTCCATGATTGAGCTCTTTTTTTACAATGGAACTGGCTTTTATGCCACGCTCCACGGAAGAGAGTGCATTCACGTCGCCTCTATATTCAAACTGCTTTCTGATATCTCCACAATAATTATTTATCTCCATATCGCAGTCGCTCCTAGTAAATTTTTTCCTGCTATTCCATTTTATGATGTTTTCCCACCAAATACAATAACAACATGACGCAATATGCTACAGATTCTTTTAAAAAATGTGTTTGGTTGGGAGGATCTCGGAGGGAGGTGTGAGGGGGAGGATGGGGGTGTGAATGCAGGGGTGGTGAGGTGTTGGAGGCGGTGACGGCTGAGAGGCGCGAGTGGGCGGCGGCGGAGCGATATTTTTTCCAAATGTTCGGACGCATGATGAACAAAAAGCTGGTTCTGTCTTTGCCTATCAGACAGGAAGGCTTTGTCTGCTATTCAAAGACGGAACCAACTTTTTGTTCATCATGAGCCGGACATTTCGGAAAAATATTGCCCCGCCGCCACCCACTCACACCTCTCAGCCATCACCGCCTCCAACACCTCTCCATCCCTGCATTCACGCCCCCATCCTCCCCCTCACACCTCCCTCCGATATCGCGACGCGTTTACAAAACAAACGCATCGTGATAAAACACCAGCATATGATGGATCATTTGGTTTTTTATCGTTTAATTTTTTAATCATTTAGTCATTTTATATAAAGATTATGAACGGCCTTTATAAAAATATTTGACAGAATCAAAAGATACTCTGATTCAGTGCGTCAATCCTCGATAGATCAAGGAATGATTCTTATATTGTTAAGAATCGTTATGAAGTAGCATAGACTAAACTTAAAGTAGATTGTTCGGCCCCCTTAACGCCTGTCTTTTGTCTTAATTATTTCTTATTACCATACCTCTACCTTTATCCTAAGTTTTCTTTCTTTCCTCCTGCCATATTGTATACAGAAATGATAGAATGCAGAAATATAAAAATAAACGAATACCTGATCCTAACGTATATCCATATTCTCATATCCGTGTATCCCTTTCATACGTTCATTAACTAATCCCGCCAGCACTTCAGTGCCTGGTCCATCTGTTCGTCCTTTCGTTTCACCAGGCTAGTGTATCCACGATGCGTTTCGTTTAGAAACGCGTCGTGATGGCGAAGGGAACCCCATGGAGGGTGCGCTTTCTTTTGGGGGCGGCGGACGCATGATGGGATGCGTGGGAGAGTGGGGCACAGATGTGGACAAAGCAGGATGTGCGGGAGCAACGGGTAATATATTTTCCGGAATGTCCGGCTCATGACGAACAAAAGTGGGAGGTTATCTTTGAATAGCAGACAGCGCCTTCCTGTCTGATAGTCGAAGATAACCTCCCATTTTTGTCCGCTCATGCGTCCGAACATTCGGAAAATAGATTGCCCGTCGCTCCCGTGCATCCTGCTTTGTCCACATCTGTGCCCCACTCCTCCACGCATCCCATCATGCGCCCGCCGCCCCCAAAAGAAAGCGTACCCTCCATGGGGTTCCCTTCGCCATCCTCCCAACAAACTACAAAAAAAGGACAGCTTAACGGGTGCTGTCCTTTTTCGGAGAAGGTATTTTTGTTACTTATGGGGTGTAGCAAAAACTATATAATGTATTGGGGTTTACGAGTATTAGTATAGCATTGAAAGCCGAATAAGTGTGCACAAACATTTAACTAAATTTGCAATATTTTTGTTTGAATTGACAATTAGATAAATCTGTTAATTTAGGCGCACTGGAAAAACATCCAAAAAACAATTTCCATTGAAAATTTTTTTATATTTTTCCAAATACTGTATAAACCTACACTTCCTCGCTAACGATATTACCCTCGATTTCCGGCTGCTTTGTTTCGAATAAAGCTTCGAATTCTTCACGGCCGATTCTTTCCTTTTCAATCAGAAGCGCTGCACAGTTATGAAGCACATCGATATGATCCAGTAAAATCTGTTTTGCTTCCGCATAACAGCCATCGATGATCTTTCTTACCTCTTCATCAATTGTGCTGGCAACTGTCTCACTGTAGCTTCTTGTATGAGCTAGGTCTCTTCCGATGAATACTTCATCATCGTCATTGTCATAGTTCACCATACCGATGCTTTCAGAGAAACCATATCTTGTCACCATGCTTCTTGCAGTCTTTGTTGCCACCTTGATATCCTGGCTTGCGCCGGTTGTAATATCATCAAATATGATTTCCTCTGCAATACGTCCGCCAAGGCTTACGATAATATCCTGATGCATTCTTCCCTTTGTATTGAACATCTCATCTTTTTCCGGAAGCGGCATGGTATAGCCTGCTGCACCAGATCCGGTTGGGATGATGGATACGGTATAAACCGGTCCTACATCCGGAAGCACATGGAATAGAATTGCATGGCCTGCTTCATGATATGCAGTGATTTTCTTTTCTTTTTCTGTAATGACACGGCTCTTCTTCTCTGTTCCGATTCCTACCTTAATAAAGGATTTCTTAATATCCTCAAACTTGATGAAGTTACGGTCATCCTTTGCAGCGCTAATTGCTGCTTCATTTAAAAGATTCTCAAGATCTGCTCCGGTAAAGCCTGCTGTTGTCTGCGCGATCTGCTTTAAGTCAACATCCTCTGCAAGCGGCTTTCCTTTTGCATGTACCTGTAAGATTTCCTCTCTTCCCTTTACATCCGGTCTTCCAACCATGACTTTACGGTCAAAACGGCCTGCACGAAGGATAGCAGGATCTAAGATATCCACACGGTTTGTGGCCGCCATTACGATAATTCCTTCGTTCACGCCAAATCCATCCATCTCTACTAACAGCTGGTTTAACGTCTGCTCTCTTTCATCGTGGCCGCCGCCCATGCCGGTACCTCTTCGTCTTGCAACGGCATCGATTTCATCAATAAAGATGATACATGGGGAATTCTTCTTTGCTTCCGCAAATAAGTCACGCACACGAGATGCGCCGACACCAACGAACATTTCCACGAAATCCGAACCCGAAATGGAGAAGAACGGAACGCCTGCTTCTCCGGCAACTGCTTTCGCAAGCAGTGTCTTACCGGTTCCAGGAGGTCCTTCCAATAAAACACCTTTCGGAATTCTTGCACCTACCTGAATATATTTCTTTGGATTCTTTAAGAAATCTACGATTTCTCTTAATTCTTCCTTTTCTTCCTGAAGGCCTGCCACATTCTTAAATGTAGTGTTCTTGCCTTCATCGGTCGTCATCTTAGCCCGGCTCTTGCCAAAGTTCATCACTTTGGAATTTCCACCGCCGCCGGCACCCATCTGACTGGTTAAGAATGAAAACATCAGGATAATGACTACGAAGCCTAACAGATATGGAAGCACGCTTGTTAAAAACCAGCTTGGCTTCTGCACATCATTCATAAGAGCAGTAACGCCATGTTCCTCTGCATCCTGTCTTGCTTCCTTCGTATCTGCCACGTATACGCTGTAACTCTTTCCGTCTTCCGTGGTAACCCGTATCTCGCCGGTCGGTGCCTCTTCATTCTGATAGATATCGACTACTTTAACTGTTCCACTTTCCAGACTGCGTATATAGTCAGCATAACTGTAATTTTGGGAGCTTCCGCTTCCCATTCCCTCTGACAAATAAACTGCAGCCATAATGATTAGCAGGATAATGACATAAAAGCCATATCCCCTCATTGACTTTTTCAATCCTTTGCCTCCTTCATCATATTATAGTTCTACCACACCAATGTAAGGGAGGTTTCGATAAATCTGCTTATAGTCAAGACCATAACCAACAACAAAAGCGTCTGGGATCTTAAAGCCTGTATAATCAACAGCAACCTCCATCTCTCTACGATCTGGTTTATCAAGCAGCGTACAAAGCTTAAGACTTGCTGGCATTCTGCCCTTTAGCATAGCAAGTAAATAGGAAAGTGTTCTACCAGAATCGATAATATCTTCGACGATTAATACATCTTTTCCTTCAATTGATTCATCTAGGTCTTTTACAATCTTAACTCTTCCTGAACTTACGGTTGCATCACCATAGCTGGAAACTGACATAAAGTCGATGGATACTGGTATTGTCATATGTTTTGAGAGTTCGGTCATAAAGAATACGCCACCCTTTAACACACATATCATATGAAGACTCTTGCCTTCGTAAGCCTTGCTGATTTCAACTGCTAACTCTTTAATTCTCTTATCGATTTCTTCTTCGGATATTAGTACCTTAATTGTTTCGGCCATTGTATTACACCTCTTTCTTATTACTTCTCACCTGCAGAGCATAGTCTGGCGACTAGAATTCTCTTCGTCTCATCACTTACAAAAAATCCTTCTGTGCCCCGATCCCCGATCATCCATAGTACATGGTCTCCCGCGGTCAGCAGACACAGCTTGTCACGCTGCTCTTTTGGTATCTTCTTGTCTATCATGACTGATTTTAAAGACTTCCTTCCTCCTGATTGATTGATCTGAAGAAAGTCACCTGTCCGCCTTGTTCGTACAACAATAGCATTCCTTATTTTATCATAGTCAAACCATTTCGTATACCCATTTTGAGGAATTCTCATGGTTTTTTTATAATTTTCAATTGATAGCGCAAGCCGCATTCCAAGGCTTTCTATATAAATACTTCCCGGAATTTCACATAGCATCTCATCCGCACATGTCTCTTCCATTTTATTCAAAATGCAGACATCAAATGTAGTATACCCTCGCTTTACAAATATATGATAAGGAAGCATGATTTGTTTCCCTACCTGCTTATTTTCCAAAGAAATAATATCTAAAATATGCTTTCTTTCTATATTTTTCAATCCGCCCGCCAAATCTTCGAGCACTTTCTGTATCAGCCTCTGTTTTATAATCTGATCCAGCAATCCAAATTCATTTAAAGAAATAGAGTATCCATTCTCTATCTTTGTAACAATATGCCCGTACTGTTCCTTTACATAATGATTCAAAAACGCGTCAATCTGGGTCATCTCAGATGCCAGACTTGTGATATGCTCCACCGCCTTTGCATTGATTTCTTCCTTTACATAAGGAAGCACCCTTCGCCTGATCTTATTCCGGCTATAGTCTTCGGTAAGATTCGTCGCGTCCGTGCGAAACGGTATGCTTTTCTCCTCGAGATATGCTTCTATCTCGCTTCTTAGGCATGTTAAAAGAGGCCTAATGATCATGCCCCTTGTCGGCTTAATCCCCGATATGCCCCTGATCCCGCTTCCGCGAAACAGGTGGAAAAGCACCGTTTCCGCATTATCGTTCTCATTATGAGCTATGGCGATCTTTCCACATCCATGGATTTTGCACTCCTTCTCAAACTCTTCATACCTTACCTTGCGCCCGGCCTCCTCTTCGGAAAGCCCTTCCTTTTGTGCAAGGCCCTTTATATCTGCTTCGATAATCCGGACTGAAAGCTCATTCTCTTCACAGAATGCCTTCACATATTCAGCATCCGCTCTTGCTTCCTCTCCCCGGATCCCATGATTGACATGTACCACGAACAGTTCTAATCCATAGTCTTTCCTAAGCTCCATCAGACAGCTTAAAAGGCACATGGAATCGGCGCCTCCTGATACTCCCACTACAACCTTATCGCCATCTGAAAGCATATTCTGTTCCTTGATATATGCCCTTACCTTCTCTATCATCTGCATGTACCTTTCACTATTTCATTTCTCTTTTCTATGAGACCCTATCAGGTCTTCCAATTCCTATCCGTTCAGGCCCCATGCCTGCAAGGATATCTTTCTTTTTATTCTACAACGCCCCGCTATAAATAGCAAGTATTCCCAATCTCCGAAAAAGGTATACGTCTGCTTTTTCCGCGCTTTCCTCTCCTTTCTCTGTTTGTCACCTCTTATATATGTACGATTACTTTTTCCAGATCCCGGTGACTAATACTGTCATGTCGTCAATCGGTTCATATCCATGCTGCTCTAATGCCATGGAAAGAATCGCATTGGCAAGTTCCTGAGGATTCTTATAGGAAAGCCCTTTGATTAATTCCGTCAAATATGCCTCCTTATCCTCTTCCTCCACACAGTCAAGCACTCCGTCCGATACCATGATCACATAATCTCCCTCGTACAATTTCTTGCACTGCGTCTGATAATCGACTTTATTTAACATGCCGGGCGGAAGCGACGTTGACTCAATGGTCTCTACATTTCGTTCTCTTTTAATAAAGGTAGTTGCCGCTCCAATTTTCACGAACTCACAGGTTGCCGCACATAAATTAATCACACACAGATCAACCGTTGAAAACATCTCCTGCTCAGACCGCAGGACCAAAATGGAGTTAATTAAGCGGACCGCGATTTCTTCTCGAAATCCCGCTTCCAAAAACTCCTCTAACAACTCAATCACCATCTCACTGTCCCGATTTGCTTCCTCTCCGGTTCCCATGCCGTCTGAAAGCATCATCACCACATCGAAGCTGTCCGGGTACAAAAAGGAGAAATTATCACCGGATACTTCCCCTTTCTTCTTGGCGGCTCTTGCTACCCCCGTTAATACCTTAAAGTTGGCATCCTCGCAGAATACATAATCCGCATACTTCTTTCCAATGACATTTCTGGAATCCTCCCTTGGAATAAAGTGTTTGTCTAAGGCCTGTCCAAGGAGGACGGCAGCCTCCTTGGTCGTGATACAGCGGCCTTCCCTGCACTTTGCCGTAAGATGCAGTTCCGCGCCGCGATTCTCCCTTTCAAACATCATCACTCTTGCCACCTTCACATCATGGCGGCCTAGCTTCTTCGTGACTTTTTTTCTCTGAATCTCGATAATTTCCCCCGTATCGCATAAATTATTCGAAAACTCCTTTACAATGCGCGCCACTTCTTTAAGCTGCCCGGCAACCGCTTCACGGCTTTCCGCCATGCGGTTATGCCAGGCAAGCTTTAATTTGGCGAGTGACATGTTCCGATTGGTTTCCTCTATAAAATCTTCTACCCGGATGCAGTGTTTCTTTAAATGTATCGGCACATCCTCCATCCCCACCGCCCCATTTTCCCTTGCTGCTTCTAACACACAACATGCCGCTTCATAGCTTTCGTCGAAATGCTTCTCCCAGCAGATGCTGCATTTGGTACAGTTTTCACACAGATTTGAAGACACTCCTTCAAAGACCGCATTCATATCCGTGACATTTAAGGCTTCCTTTGATTCTGTCAGGCTTTCAAAGCTTGCTGCAAGCTTTTTAAAGGATCCCGAGATCCCTTCCAGTTTCCTCTTTGCGGTATTCTCCAGTTCCTCTTTGATATACTCCTCTCCGCTCTTTCTTTTCTGCCTTCTTAAAAAAGAAAGTGCCACAGAGAACGTAAGAAGTGCCGCCGAAATCGCCGTTGCATAGATGACGAGCTTTAGTAAAACATCCGATTCAACAAAGAAAAATGCAAACACCGCCAAAATTGCTCCCACCAGTAGTAGTACTTGTCTCCTTCTTTTACTCATATGCTTTACCTGACCTTGTGGCATAGCGCCAACACCCTTTCTTTTATAATCTTCGCCTATATGCATCTAGGCCTTGTACTTTCTGATTATAGGGTGCAGAAACTGAAATGTTTGTCAAATACAAGCCCGTTTGCCTTGAAATTTAGTGACATTTTCCCACTTTTCCTCACTTCGAACTCGATTCAAGGCAGCTCATAGTGTTTCAGAAGCTAATGTTGACAAATTTAAATGGAATTGTAAGATACTGCATCGTTAAAGGGATTGCGTGATATGATTTCAGAAATACCTGTTTTGTTTCGTTTAAAATCAGGGTATTTTAGGTGTCGAATAGTCGAATGAAGCAGAATGAATGAGAACGATTTTTTTGAGTTCGGATAACTGCACATAACACAAAAGCGGCCTGAAATCCTAAGATTTCAGACCGCTTATTATTCGTAGCGAAAGAGGGATTTGAACCCACGACACCACGGGTATGAACCGTGTGCTCTAGCCAACTGAGCTATTTCGCCAAAACTGTAATCAAAGTATAGCATGATCTTTTTTACTTGTCAATAATATTTTTTAAATTTTTTAAAAAATTATGCGAATTCCATTAATTTCATTTTTCTTATGCTGGAATGCAATATGCTGGAATGCAAAAACTGCCGGGATTCATTTTGTTAGTATCCCGACAGCATCTAGTTTCTTATCTGACCTCATGCAATCCGCTGCTTGTCCTTACTGCTCCTGTTTGAAGATGATCTCATCCTTATAAACGAGCCCCAGGACATCACGCGCTACCTGCTCTATGTATTTTTTAGTCTGCATGTAAGCCTTTTTTTCTTCAAGCTCTTTTGTTCGTTCTTCCTGTTCGGCAATCTGTACTTCTAAATTCGCTTTTTTTGCAAGCTTATCTTCATAATCATTTTCTAACTCCGAACGTTTCACTATTACAACCAAGCATATCATTAAAACCATCACGGCAATCAGCCTAAGTCCGGTTCTTTTTCTTCTTTGTCTTTGTTTTCTCTTTCTTGCCTGCATCCTCGATCACTTCACCCTTTTCCTCCGATACCGGAATCAGTTCCAGGCATCCTTTTTTAATCTCTGGAAGATCTGGTTTCGCTCCTTGCTCCGCCTGCTGTTCCTGGCGTTTTTTCTCTTCTTTCGTTTTCTTTTTTATTGTAACCTTTTCCTGATGCTTTTTCAATTGTTTTTGCATGATTCTTCCTGCCGCATCTGCCCTTCTTCTGCTCTTTCTGTACACAAACCGATAAAACCGTCTGATTTGCTTTAGTAAGAGGCGTCCGGGCGTAAGCAGGATATGTATGGTTTTCTTAATCCAGTGGATTAAGGTCTTTAATGCCTTTGTGACATATGTCACAAGAAACCTGCTAAGTAAAAAATGATATGCATTCATTCCTATAATAATTCCCAGCACTGCATACCATCTGATTGTTCCATTATTCTTAAGATACATCATTCGAAAGATCAACACCCCTGATGTAATCCAGAAACAGATATCTTCTATGGCAATCAGAATTTTTCCATGTCTGATAATATTTCGAATGATCAGGATGCCGTCATACATAAGAAAAAGGAGAGCGCCCCACGCTAACGAGGTAAAAAAATATTCTGCCTCTGCAAAGATAGCTGTATTCATCCATACACCCCCAGGTTATTTAAACATTCTCTTAAGGAGCGATTCCCCCGTCTTTTTATAATTCCGGATTTCTGAATATACTAAACTATCAATATTTCCTGTGATATCTACCTCTCCCTTTTCCAGTGTGAGCCTTCCGATATGAAGTTCGCTTCCGCGGATCATGAGCATGCCCTGCTCAGTCTCAAGAATGATTTCCTGTTCATCAAAGGAACGGACATCATTCACTCCGGTTAGCACCGCGGATTTCCGGTCACTCATATTAATAAGATGCTTTCTTGTCTGTGCTCTATCTTCCATATAAACACCTCATACCATTTTCTACGGGTCTTCCCCTGCTGTTAATAATATATGCGGTGTCTTGGAATTCATGATTTATAAATACTTATAGAGCTCTTTTGCCTCATCCTTCTTTGTGGTGTCCTGAATATTCAAAACCTCCACCTTCACAGCTTTGCTTCCGAAGCCGATTTCGATCACATCCCCTACTTTAACGTTCTGGGATGCCTTTGCTGGCTTATCATTAATCAGTACACGTCCTGCATCACAGGCTTCATTGGCAACCGTTCTTCTCTTAATCAGACGGGATACCTTAAGATACTTATCCAAACGCATAGAATTTCTCCTTTCTTTTTATATCATCTGCCCTCTCATCTTATATAGTGTGAGGGCCAATTATCCTTTTAATTCTCTAAAATGAAAAAAACTGTCGCACCGAAATGCTAACGAAGCGGGATTTTTACTGTTTCCCACAGCTTTAGCATCTTTATGCGACAGCCTGACATTCTTATGTTTACCTAGAACATTCTAAAAGTAAATAGATCCCTAATTACTGATTGATAACGTCCTTTAAAGCCTTACCAGCTTTGAATTTAGGTGCCTTGGAAGCAGCGATAGTGATAGTTTCCTTTGTCTGTGGATTTCTACCAGTTCTTGCTGGTCTTTCGGATACTTCGAATGTACCAAAGCCAACTAACTGAACTTTTTCACCTTTTGTTAATTCTTCTGTAACTACATCGATAAAAGCTTTTAAAGCCTTTTCGGAATCTTTTTTAGATAATTCTGTCTTTTCTGCGATAGCTGCAACTAATTCTGCCTTGTTCATGGATAAACTCCTCCTCTAACGTATTATTATAATAGTTCTCTCGAATAATCATTCTGATTATCACACACGTTCCCATAGAGCATCACGCTCTTCTCCGGGCAAATCAGGTGAAATACTAGTGTTTTCTAAGATCGACATCACCTTCAATCTATTTATAAACTTATTGCGCTTATTTGTCAAGGAATTTTCTGCATTTATTTCCAAAAAGCCAGAGTTTTTTAGCGTTTTCACAACCACTATTTCCTTTTTTCTCAGAAGGCGTGTTGAATTTACTTTTTTTCCTATTTCTCTGTAAAAATAAGAAAAGAAATGCTTAAAAAATGGCCCTGTACATACACAATTTCATAGTATTTTTATACATTTAATATTTATAAATATACAATTGAATGATTTTTCTAAGGCTTTCATTTTAAAAACCTCTTCCTTATTTATCGGTATTTCACAAGTAAAATGATAACCCCAATTCACGGTTATATACGTTTTTCTTGATTTTTTCTTAATCTATATGTACTTTCCCAGCCTTTAACACTCACTTTCCTATGCTTCCTTTCCTCTCAATAGCCAGCACGTTGCCAGGCAGGGGTGCTAGAATTGTTTCCGGCCATTCTTTTGTCTTTACGGACAGATCGGCCATCCATTCTCCAGCTCTTTCTTGGAAAGCTGTACTTTTCCACTCGTTCGAATACGTAACGAACTGCTGCCGCTTTGTCTCCCTCCTTTCGCTCTCTGCTCCACATATTTTATTTATCGTTATCATGCCGTGAAAATAGCATTATTCCTTATTTATCCTGCCACGATTCCGTGAAATCCCCTATAATATAGAAGAAAGAGCATCCATCTCCTTTTTTTCAGGAAATGAATGCTCTTTCTTCTATATTATAGGGGCACTTTATCCTCCGTGATTTTCCTTGCGATTTCCTCAATCCGATATTTCTCCCGATATGCTAATTTCTCGCCGTATTCTATCAGTTTCTTTATGTCATCTGCGCCTGTATCATCCATTCCCGGAATCTCTTCTTCCGTAACCCAGATCATTCGATAATAATTATGAGGCTTGTCAATGGCTTGATAGATCTTTCTCAGCTCATAATCCACAGTCTGCTCATTTCCGTTCAGCAATACATCAAACATCGGAACTGCCCAGCTAATTAATCCCCACCGTTTTACCTCGTCATAGCAGTAGCTCTTTTTATTCGTCAGGTTTCCGACGGAAAGAAGCAGGGTATCCTCAATTTTATTGTTCCCAGGAAGCTTTAAGGATTCAATTAAAGCCGTCATGGCTGGATTATTCGCTACCACCCCTCCATCTACCAGGCAGTTTACCCGTTTTTTCCCGATTGTTAGGGGCTGTGGTGGAAAATAGGTCGGAGCTGCAGTGGATGCCATGATCGCATCTACAAGAGAATAATTTCGCTTTTCATCTTTTCGACTGCTTACGGTATTAAAGAACACCGCCTGTTTCTTTGTCATGTCATAAGCCACCATTAAGCATGGTCTTCTTAAATCTGCGATACATGCATCCCCGAAATACTCATACAGCCTTTGTTTTAACCGTCTGTTCGTATATTTTGCCCCAACGAACGGATATCCGAATCTTCTTTTAAATATGTACTCTCCCTGGTCGATATAAAGCTGCAGCACTTCCTCTGCCGAAAATTTAGAACCTCCATGGTCATTTGCAAACAAGTAAAGTCCCGTAAGAATCGCTCCTGTGCTTGTTCCTGCTATCAGATCCATATAGTCTGCAAGCCTGGCATCAGGATTTTTGCTATACTCCCTTAACTTGCGCTCTAAATCCCTTAGTACGACAGCGGATACAATTCCTTTCATCCCCCCGCCATCAATGGACAATATTTTTTTCATCAAGACTTCATCCCTTTCCCTGAAAGTGGAATCTTCTCCTACTCTTCCTCCCTGATTCTTTGCGTCATTTTGGGGCATATCGTTTCATATTCTATTATACAGCGCTATACCGGATCTAGAACCGTTTTTTAGTTTTTCACAAAAAAGGAGGCTGCCATGCACTTCTTCGTGCGGCAGCCTCTTTTTTTGGCAATCGGAAGAATTATAAAATTTGTTTCTTCCACTGACACTGTTTCATATCCACAGTGCCATCCTCTAAAAATATAACACCTTCATTCGCCAAAAGCTCCATCTGACGGCTTCCGCCGCCAAATGCAAATGCTCTGGAAACCTCTCCTGCTTTTGTTACGACACGATAGCAAGGAATCATCTCCGGATCCGGATTGGCATGCAGTGCATATCCTACTACCTGTGCCCATCTGCGGTTTCCTGCAAGGGCAGCCACCTGTCCGTAGGATGCCACCTGTCCGCGTGGAATTTCCTTTACTACCTCGTATATTCTCTGAAATGTGCTCTTTTCTTCCATTTTGCCAGACTCCTATCTAATGAAACCAATCAACCCTTATCGACTGTAATGATAAACAGAAATAAACAAGAAATCAATCCCTTAAGCGCGATTACCTAATATTGATAAATTGCTTTACTCTGCTGAGATGTCCAGCCTTTTCCCTTCCATCTGGTGCATGAAATAGTATCCGCCGCCTAAAACGACCGCACAGACTGTTAAGTATAAGATAAATAACGGATGGCTGATTGTTCCTGTTAAAATGATCAGGGATCCGATAATGGCCATAACCGGAACAAAATATCCCATAAATTTATTCTTGATCTCACCCTTCTTTGCAAGACGAATCACAACCACATACAGCAGGATATAGCTTACATAACTAAAGCATACCGGAACTTCCGATACATCCGGAAGCCCCGCCTTCTGTGAGAAATAATTGACTGCATACCACGCACTCGCAATTACATAGGCAAGAATCGCAGAATTTACCGGCATCATGCCAAATCTTTTTGATTTTTTTGTAAGTATACCGCTCATCGGAAGCAGACCTTTTAATGCAACGGAATATGGAAGCTGAATAAATCCAAGAATCAGCCCGTTTAAGGTTCCTAAAACCGATATGATGACAAATACTAAGATTAACTTTCCGCCGATATGCCCGAATATCTGACTTGCTGCAAGGAATACGCTGTCATTTCCCTTTGCCATTACCGTATCTGTGCCAAGCAAGGATGTAATTCCTACAAAGTACAGGATATAGCATGCCAAAATAACAAGCGGTGAAATGATTAAGGCAATCGGAAGATTGCGCTTCGAATTCTTGATCTTATGTCCAATAGAAACCGCAACAATCCATCCATCATAGGAAAATGCGATTGGTGCAAATGCTGTAAGCCATCCGGCTGATACGCCTGCGCTCTTTATGGTCTCAACATCATGTGAGATAACGGCACCCGGTTTCCCATACCTCAGTCCAATTACGGCAAATAGCAACAGCGGAATCAGCTTGATAATCATAGACGCATTCTGAAAGTATCCGCCTACTGCTGCGGAAAGCATATTCATTGCGAAAAAAAGTGTCATAATAACAAAACCAGTCATCATCTGATTATTTAATGTTTCTTCAATCTGAAAGAGCTGACACACATAGATGCCGCTTACCCAGGCAACTACGGGTACTAGTGTACCTAAATAAAAAATAACCTGAAACCATCCGAGAGCCCCGGCGGCCTTTCTTCCTACAAACTCTTCTGCATACCCAATCACACCACCGGATGCATCGCTGCGGCCGGCAAGCTGTGCAATTGTCAGACATCCGAATATAATTGCAATTGCTGCTATTAAAAAAACTGCTATTCCAAGCAACATATTTCCATCCGTATACTGCAGTATATCATCGGATTTAAAAAAGATACCAGATCCGATAACAATTCCCGTGATCATTGTTATGGTGGTAAACAATCCATATTTCTTCTCTTGCATGTTGGATTCTCCCATCTTAATTTATTGCTATGTCACTAAAACGCGTTACTGCGTTAAACACCAAGGGTAAACGATCTCCCTATTACATATGTTTATCATAATATTATGAAAAATTATCAATTGCAATCGTTTTCTTCCATATTTTCAAATAACTACATTTGTCTTCTACTCTAGTACATGAAAGAAGTAACGTAAAAGAGGCTGTCACACGCTCACCGTATGACAGCCCCTTCCTTATCTTAGTTTTCCATCTGACGGCCAAGGAATGCCGCAGCTGTTGCCGCAAGCTTCACTTCCACGTCACCAAGCTTATTCTTTGCATCCTTAGTTAAGATCATAACCGCACCGATGGCATCTCCTTCGCTGATAATAGGAGAGATTACTTCATATGCGATATCGTCATCATCATTTGCAATACGTACAAAACCTCTTTCCTCTTTTCCTGCTGTGATGCTTTCACGGTCGTTGATTAAGATTTCTAAGTCCTTGCTGATGGATCTTCCCATCCATTCCTTCTTGCCAGAACCTGCAACCGCTACAAACTGATCTTTATCCGCAACGATCACGATATGACCTGTTGTCTGTGCAATTGCTTCTGCATACTGTTTTGCAAACTGACCTAACTCACCGATTGGGGAATACTTCTTTAAGATGATTTCTCCTTCACGGTCAGTGAAAATTTCTAATGGATCCCCTTCACGAATTCGTAATGTCCTTCTAATTTCCTTTGGGATAACAACTCTGCCCAAGTCATCGATTCTTCGTACAATTCCTGTTGCTCTCATATCGCATGTTCCTCCATCTTTCTATTCTTATTTTTACGATTACATTCCTTTGCAATTCTGATGTTTTAATAACATGGCTTTGCCATACTAAATAGCATCTTCTGCCCATTTCTCAAAAAAATGTCATCACATAAAAAAAGATACCTGACCAGATAGCAGATTCTTCTACTATGGCGGTAAACAATTTATTTTTCTCGTATATTTTCTCTCTTGTAGTCCGGATTTTTATTCTCTATCCGTCTTATTCCGTATTAAAACAAAATTAGATGCTTCTCATCATAATTTTACATGTTACATCATATTATGAAAAATTATCATTTGCAATCATTTTTTTTCATTTTCGCCAAAAAACTACATCTTAATTTGTATTTTGTGGATTTCTTGAGAGCTTTCCTATAAACAAAAAAGGAACTGCAATACCAGAATATTCGGCTTCTGGCATTACAGTTCCTTCTTTATTAATTTTCCATCTGACGTCCTAAAAATGCGGCTGCTGTTGCGGCAAGCTTGATTTCTGCATCGCCTAACTTTAACTTTGCATCCTTTGTCAGAATCATAACTGCTCCAATCGCATCTCCCTCGCTAATAATCGGAGCAATTACTTCATATACAATATCTTCATCATCGCTTGTGATTCGAACAAATCCTTTATCCTCTCTTCCAACAGCGATACTTTCACGATCATTGATTAATGTCTCTAAGTCCTTGCTAATTGGTTTTGTCACCCAGTCCTTCTTAGCAGTACCTGCAACAGCTACGAACTGATCTTTATCGGTAATCACAACAATATGTCCGGTTGTCTGTCCAATTGAATCAGCATACTGCTTCGCGAACTGGCCTAACTCGCCAATTGGTGAATATTTCTTTAAAATAATTTCACCTTCACGATCAGTGAATATCTCCAAAGGATCTCCTTCACGGATTCGCAGTGTCCTTCTGATTTCTTTCGGAATAACTACTCTACCCAAATCATCTATCCGTCGTACGATTCCTGTCGCTTTCATACAGCATGTTCCTCCATTTTACATTATATAGTCTTAAGATGAATTCTCATATTTAAGTTTTATGTCTATATTGTTTGTAAAATCAAGGAATTTATACCTTAGTGGCCTAACATATTTATTCGATTTCGCTTGTTTTTATGATAAATTTAACACTTCCCTTGCAGTCAGATGCAATGTCTGTGAAGCTTTCATAGCTCTTGCCTGCACTTACGACAGCATCCAGTCTGTTGATCACATCCTTGATGTCACCGTTGAATGTATCGATTACTTTTAATACAGCATCCTGATGGAATGTTTCCATACCTTCTTTTAATTCCTTGCCGCCATCTGTTAAGGTATCAACACCTTCCGATAACTTTCCAACTGCTGTGTTTAAAGTTGCAGTTCCCTGCTGTAATGTATTCGCGGCAGCACGTAACTTCTGTGTGCCTTCCTTTAAACTTGTGCTTCCGGCTGCTAACTTAGTGATGCCTGCTTCCAGTGTCTTAGTACCTTCATAAAGCTTGCTAAGACCTGCGCTTAACTGTTCAGAACCATTCTTAAGGGCACCTGCTGCGGTATTTAATGCAGCGATGTTCTCACTAAGTCCTGCATCGTTCATCTGGGATAAAATCTGATTTAATGCACCGATTGCACCTTCTAACTGTCCTAACTGTTCATACTGCTCACTTGTAAGATCAGCTCCAGCGGCTGCTAATTTTGCCTGTGCCGTCTTAAGCTCTTTCACCTGTGCGGTATAAGTTTCAATTGTCTTCTGCATGGTCTGCGCCATGGAGTTCACACCAGCTGCAAGCTTTTCAGTACCAGCGCTTACCTGACCTAAGCCGCCTGCGATTGTCTTTGCCGCATTTACAGCACCCTTATCGCCTTCATATCCGGCTACAATAGTGGCTGCCCCTGCTTTGCTGCTTGCAAGACCGTCTGCCAATGTCTTCATATTATCATCTAATGTTGCAACTCCGCTTGCAATCTGGGAACCACCGCCTGCTAATGTGGAAACAGCGCTTGAAAGTTCACCCATCTTGCTCTGAAGAGTAACCAATCCATCATATAAAGTACCGGAACCGGAAACAAGCTGTTCGGATGCATCGCTGATCTTATCGATCAAATCATTAATGCTGTCAACATCTTCGATTTCCGATACATCAAGGTCTGATAAAAAATCGTTTGTTGCAACTGTAATGGTCATTCCTAATGTGAAGTCTTCCACATCCGCTGTAATTTCAACGGTATCGGATAATAAGGAGCTTGTTTTCTCATTCTTACTTAAGTTTAAGCTTTCATTTAATCCTGGAACGGCATATCCTAACACGACGTTGCGGGAACCATCGGAGAATACCTTGCCCTGGCTGACTTCCACATTTCTAAACTGATCCGTTGGAAGGATCACGCCGGTTGCCATTACAAATGGAACATACACATCATAGTTCTTGCCGTCTTCTTTTACGGTCTGCTGTTCCTTGTTTGTGTATTCATAACGGATGGTTACCTTGCCGCTCTTATGAAGAAGATCTTCTGCTGCAATTTCTTCCCCATCTAATAAGTAGGTCACCTTAACGGAGACTGGAAGTTCCTTTGTTGTAGTACCCTGATAATAGATATCATTTCCGGTTGTATTCCAGGTAATGCTTCCATCATCTGCTACGGTGAATGTTTCATCCCCTTTTACGTTTACGATATCAGAAAGGTCGGAAGCATCTGCTAATGTTTCACTTCCTTCTCCGTTCTGAAGCCAGTCGCTTACGATCACATTGGAAATGGTGCCGTCCGCGCCACAGAATGCATATACAGTCTCATCCTTTGCAAAGATTCCGTTTAATACGGACTGAACCGCTTTGTCATTTTCCTGTTTTACCTCATCTGTCACTACATTGGATGAAGCCATAACTTTCTCTACTGTATTATTATTAATGTGAACCGCACCAGTTACTAATAATGCTGCGATTGCGGTCACTGCTGTAACTTTCACAAATTGCTTTTTCATACTGATTACCTCCTTAAATTCAAACATGCTAAACCGCTTTTTTAGTTTCCACTGGTTCTTCTGCTCTTCTCTTTCCTGCCTGTTTCATGCCCATTGTTGTGACACAGATGGCTGGGTCAAAAATCAATAGCATTGCCGGAAGCACAGTCAGAACGACCACCATACTGATTAAGGCACCTCTTGCCATTAAGGAACATAAGGAACTGATCATATCAATATCGGAATATAAACCAACACCGAATGTTGCTGCAAAGAAGCTTAATGCGCTGACTACGATGGATTTCGCACTTGCAAGATGTGAAATTCTTACCGCATCTTTCTTGGAAAGGCCATGAATACGCTCTTTCTTATAACGGTTTGTCATTAAGATCGCATAGTCAACCGTTGCACCTAACTGAATCGTACCGATTACGATAGAGGAGATGAACGGAAGCTCTGTTCCGGTATAGAATGGAATACCAAGGTTGATAAAGATGGCAAATTCAATAACGGCTACTAAGATAATTGGAAGCAGAATGGACTTAAATACAAGAGCGATGATTACGAAGATTACCGCGATGGATAAGGTATTGACTACCTTAAAGTCCTTATCTGTGATCTGGATTAAATCTTTGGTACAAGGCGCTTCCCCTACGATCATGCCATCTTCATCATAGCTTTTAATGATTTTATCTAACGCATCTACCTGCGCGTTTACTTCATCAGTTGCTACTTTATAACGAGATCCGACTAACATTAACTGATACTTTCCATCATTTAAAATAGATTTGATGGAATCCGGAATCATTTCATCCGGAATGGCCGGTCCGATTAAGGAATTAAGGCCGACTGCCCATTTCACACCATCTACCTGTTCCATATCATCTGCTAACTTGATGGAATCCTTTGCCGACATGCTGCCATCGATTAATACCATATGGGTCGCGTTCATATCAAACTCATCCGCTAATTTTGTATTGGCAATGATGCTTTCTAAGTCTTTTGGAAGTGTCTCATCTAAGTTGTAATAAACGGTGGTGTGATTGTTGCCGTAGATTGCAGGTACTAATAATACAAGGAAGATCAGTGCGAATACACCATAGCGTTTTGTCACCACTTCTGAAAGCTTTGGAACTTCTGGAAGAAGCGGTTTATGGCTGCATTTTTCAAGTGCTTTGTCAAAAATTAAGATCATGGCTGGAAGAACGGTTACACAGCAGATTACGCCGCATACAACACCTTTCGCCATAACGATTCCTAAGTCCATGCCTAGTGTAAAGCTCATAAAGCAAAGAGCGATGAAACCGGCTACTGTTGTGACGGAGCTTCCGACAATAGAGGTAACGGTCTGTGCGATCGCATGAGCCATTGATTCGTTCTTATCGTTTGGATACTTCTCCTGCTGTTCCTTGTAGCTGTGCCATAAGAAAATGGAGTAGTCCATTGTAACACCAAGCTGAAGAACTGCGCTTAACGCTTTTGTGATATAAGAAATCTCACCAAGGAAGTAGTTTGTTCCTAGGTTATATAAGATAGCGATTCCGATACTTACTAAGAAAAGAATCGGTGTTAAGTAGGAATCCATTGTCAGCGCAAGTACGACGATGGATAATACCACGGCGATTCCGACATAAAGCGGTGTTTCCTTTTCGGAAAGCTTCTTGGTATCGGTTACAACTGCTGACATGCCGCTTAAGAAACACTGTTCATTGGCAATGGAACGGATTTCTTCGATCGCATTCATCGTTCCGTCTGCAGATGTTGTATCATCAAAAATAATTGCCATTAAGGTAGAAGAACCGGAATTGAATACTTCATTGATCTTATCCGGAAGCAGTTCCATTGGAACATTAATATCTGCTACGCTGTCATACCAGACTACTTTCTCTACATGTTCCACATTCTCTATCTTTTGCTTCAGTGCCGATATATCCTTGTTCTCCATTCCATCTACGATAAAGAAGGAAAATGCTCCTGTTCCAAACTCATTGACTAAGATATCCTGGCCTTTCATTGTCTCAATGTCATCCGGCAGATAAGACAGGATATCATAGTTGACTCTTGTAAATAAAAATCCAAATACCGATGGAATCAGCAGTAATAAACTCAGAATAAAGATCGGAATTTTGTACTTAACTACTTTCTTCCCAAACTCAACCATACGATTAACCTCTTTTCTTTTCACTTTGTTTTTTGTGGGCCTCACAAAAATGACCATTAGTCACTTACTAGTATATGTTTATACACCCAAAATGACCATTGGTCAATATTATTTTTCCAATTTATTGTTTTTTTATATTTGGTTTCTATTTTCATTAGAATCGTACAATCTTTCTCTGCGTTTGTTCCCTTGACAATTCCCCTCCCCCCGATATAATCTAAAAATAGAATTACATAAGCGGCAGCTTCTTTGCAAACGCAAAAATGGACTTGCAGACAGGTAAAGCTTTCGTGAAAAGAAAAGGGGTTATGATTATGGGAAAACTAGAGAATAACAAAAAAGAAAAAAAAGAAGCTTTATTGAATACCGCTTTTGAGCTCTTTACGTCAAAGGGCATTAATAAAACTTCCATATCAGACATTGTAGAACAAGCTGGCGTTGCGAAAGGCACATTCTACTTATATTTTTCGGATAAATACGACATCCGGAACAAGCTGATTTCCCATCGTGCAAGCAAACTTTTCCATAATGCCGAAGATGCCATGAATGCAGTGCCGGCAGACAGCCTTGTATCCTTCGATGACCGCATCATCTTTATGGTTAACCATATTATCGACCAGCTTACAGCAAATAAGTCCCTACTTAACTTTATCAGCAAGAACCTAAGCTGGGGCATCTTTAAGACAGCACTTACAACCCCGAAAGATTCTTCCGAAGTTAACTTCTATGACATTTATACAAACATGCTTGAGAAAGAATCCCGCCATTTCAAGGATCCTGAGATCATGATCTATATGATTGTGGAACTGGTAAGCTCCACCTGTTACAGTTCTATCCTCTACAGTGAACCCACATCGATTGATAAGCTGAAACCATATATCTATCAGACAATCCGACACATTATCAGTGAGCATACGATTCCAGCATAAAAACAAGACTGCCCTATAAAGAGCAAGGAGCGGGAAATCGCATTCCCGTCCAGATGCTCGTAAGGCAGTCCTTTTATTTTTTATATTCTACTTTTTCTAAACATAATCCGATAGAAGAAAGCGTCTGGCCAGCGAGACTTCTGTCTTTTTCTTCTAATGCTCTTCTTACGCTTTCAATATCCCGTTCTGACCGTCCAACTTCCAGTAACGTCCCTGCAATAATCCGCACCATATGATACAAGAATCCGTTCCCGGTCACATAGATTCGGACTTCCTGTCCATGATAGTTGTTTTTCTCTTCTGTGATACGGATTTCCGTGATCGTGCGCACCGTCGGCTTCCCATCCTTTCGATCGGTGCAAAAACCCTTAAAATCATGAGTTCCTACAAGGTAAGAGGCGGCTTCCCGCATTGCGTTTAAATCAAGATGTCCCCCTGCCGGATACACATATTTTCTTGTAAAGACACATTCTCTCTCTTTCGTATCGATCCGGTAAAGATATGTCTTTGATACCGCATCATACCGACTATGAAAGGACGCTCCTACAAACGTCACATCCATCACTCTGATTTCTGCAGGCAGTCTTTCATTTAACTCATGTTTCATCTGCTCTTCACTGTATTCTGTATCAACCTGAACATTTGCCACCTGTCCAAGCGCATGCACTCCGGCATCGGTTCGCCCGGATCCCGTCACCTTCTCTTTCTGTCCGGTTATCTCCTCTATCTTCTCTTCTAAGAGCTTCTGAATGGATGGCTTATTCTCTTTTGCATTATCGACACGCTGCCATCCGGAAAATGCATTTCCGTCATAGGACAGCACAAGCTTTATATTTTTCTTCATTTTAGACCTCTGGTTTGGAGAATTTTCGAATCCTGTTTTTTTCTGCATTATAACATATCCTTTTCTGTTATTGTGAAATGTATCTATATTTTTTGTAAAGTAGTTAGAAATTCTTAAGAAATGTTCTATACCCAAATGCTTCTAATTGTGCTATACTTTCATAGCATTAAACTCAGATTTCCAGGCATCTTGGTATGAGCCAAGATGCCTGATAATAAAATAATTATGCCGTAACTGGCTTAAAACATTCAACGAGGTGCTATTATGCAGATACATTTTCACAAACCAGACTCAAACGAATGGAAGAAAAAATTAAAACACCCTATGGTTGTTTGCTTTTTGGTAGCGTTTGGTCTGAACCTTTTTGTTGAAGCAATGTCAAGATGCTCACTGTTTGGCGCATTCGGATACTTATTCACCAATCCGCTCGTATTCCTTTACAATACTGTGATTATCGCAGCCACGCTTTCCATCACGCTCCTGTTTCGAAAGCGCACATTTGCTATGACATTCGTTTCCCTTCTATGGGTGATCATCGGTATCACGGATTTCATCCTGTTACAGTTTCGTACGACACCTTTCACCGCAATCGATATTCTGATGATCAAATCCGCCATTGAAATTTGGCAGTACTACCTAAACTCCTTCCATCTGATCTTAATCGGAGCGGGCCTTGTCCTCTTAATCCTTGGACTAGTTTTCTTATGGAGAAAGACAAAGAAAATAACCGGAAAGATTGCATTTTACAAAGTGTTAGCCTTTAGTGCCATCACCTTTCTTTCCTCCCTTTTGTTAACGGAAGCCGGCCTTAAGACAAATCTTTTAGCCGCGAACTTCGGGAATCTGGCAGATGCCTTTCACGAGTATGGCCTCCCATACTGTTTCGTAAACAGTGTGATCAATACGGGAATTGACAAACCAAAGCACTATTCCCCGGACGTGGTGAATCAAATTGTAAACGCAGTAGAAGAAGGGGTTGTCGTACAGCCTTCCGATATCATTCCAACCAATAAACCGGATACACTTCCTACTGCCACACCAACTCCGACTGCAACTCCGACACCAACTCCAACTGTTGTACCGGAAGCTGCAAACCCTTATCCAAATATCATTATGGTGCAGCTCGAATCCTTCTTTGATCCAGCGCATATTAAAGGAATCACCTTCACCTCAGATCCAGTTCCAAATTATCGAAACCTGGTCAACAATTACTCTTCCGGATACTTAAATGTACCTAGCGTTGGTGCTGGAACCGCTAATACCGAGTTCGAAATCATTACCGGCATGAACCTTGACTTCTTTGGTCCCGGCGAATATCCTTACAAAACGATTTTACAGGAAATGACCTGTGAAAGCGTGAATTTCAACTTAAAGACATTAGACTATACAACCCACGCAATTCATAACAATACCGGAACCTTCTACGACCGTAATAAGATTTTCTCCCAGCTCGGATTTGATACCTTCACATCTGTGGAATATATGAACAATGTGGAACACACACCGCTTGGCTGGGCAAAAGATGATATTTTAGTAGGTGAGATTGATAAAGCGCTTAAAGACACAGATGGCCAGGATTTCGTTTATACCATTTCCGTACAGGGACATGGAAGCTACCCATCCGAGCCAATTCTTAAAAATCCGGAAATCGACTTAACGCTTCCTAGTAACTTATCAAGCGACTTATATTACCCGCTTCTTTACTATGTGAACCAGATTCACGAGATGGATGATTTCATCGCCCATCTTATGGACTATGTTGACTCCCTTTCCGAAGATACCGTCTTAATTATGTATGGCGATCATCTTCCTGGCTTTAAGCTAGAAGCGACCGATTTAGACAATGAATCCTTATTCCAGACGCAGTATGTCATGTACAGCAACTTTGCAATGGATACCATTCACAAAGATTTGGAATCCTATCAGCTGTACTCTTATGTATTAGAGCGTCTTGGCATCAGCGTCGGGCTTATTCCAAAGCTTCACCAGACACAGCAAGATTCTGAAGTTTATTTGGATGAGTTGAAAATTTTAGAATACGACATGCTTTATGGCGACTTAGACTGCTATGGCGGTGTGAATCCGAACGTTGCGACCGATCTTCAGATGGGCATCGATCCGATCACCATCAACAACGTGCAGTTAATCCCGGTAAATGATACGGAAGACCAAAATATCTGTATCGTAACCGGTGATAATTTCACTCCATACAGTAAGATCTGCGTAAATGGCTCCTATGTCACAACGACTTTCCAGGATTCCCACACACTGACCGCATCCGACGTGACCCTCTCCTCTGGCGACCAGGTCACCGTAGTTCAAAGCGGCACCGACATGGTAGTCCTTAGTTCCACTGAACCTTGGATACAAGACTAGAATGTGCGAACGGTAGTAAGCACACGTAAGACAAAAAAGAGGGGATGGCGCGCTATCTTTTTTGAATGTTCAGACGCATGAGCGAATAAAAAGACGCCCGGTTCTTTTCCTGGCAGACAGCAAATTCATCTGTCTGCCAGGAAAAGAGCCGGGCGTTTTTTTGTTCGTCATAAGCCGAATATTCAAAAAAATAGTGCGCCATCCTCCGTAGCCATTGTCCACACCATCGCGCCTCGCTTCCCGGATTTCTCACGGTCCATCCGTCTCTATTCCAACTCCCTGGCGGATTCGCGGATAACAAGTTTTCCAGTCAGCATCTTACGGCCGAGGGTAAGGTCTGGGTTCTCGATTTTATCTATGATGCCCTTGGCGGCAGTTTCAGTCATAACATCAAGGTCAATGCTTAAAGTTGTCAGCTTTGGAGAACAGAGTTCTGCGAAAATATAGTTATCATAGCCAACGATGGAAATATCGTCTGGAAGATGATAGCCTTTTTCCTTTAGGTGGTTGGCAAATAAGTATGCCACCTCATCACAATTGCATACGAATGCAGTCGGCATGGTCTTTGGCAGAGTGAAATTAATGAAGTTTCCTTCCTCATCCCGGTCATTGATCACCCAATGGTCATTAATCGGCAGGTTATTCTTAATCAGCGCTCTCATATATCCCATATAGCGGTCCAGTATGCTGCTTGTGGCATTTACCGTTCCCACAAATCCAATCTTCTTATGGCCTAATGAGATAAGATAGTCGGTTAACAGATAGGTGCCATAAAAGCTGTCACTGATTATTGCATCGATCTCACTGTGGGCATCCACATAATCAAGGAATAAAAATGGAATACCGCTTTCCCGGATCATCTCAATATACTTTGTCCCTAACTGTCCCAGCACAATAATACCGTTTACTTTTCCATCTGCAATAATATTCGGCTTTACTCCGGATACCTCATTCACATGTGTCACCACTTCTAAGATCCCGTAATACCCATGTGTGGAAAGCGCTTTTACCGTCTTCTGGTACATCTTTAAATAGTAAGATACATCATCCCTTACAAACTGCTCTGCCACTAAAATCCCCACATTATAATGGTTTGTCTCTTTTACTGTCTTTGTGAGATTTCCGGTATGATAGCCCATCTCCTCGGCTACCTGCTTGATCTTCTCACGAAGCTCCGCGGATACCCCATCTTTATCAGCAAGCGCTTTGGAGATCGTAACAATACTTACTCCCAGCTCATTTGCAATATCTTTCATCGTAACATTTTTCTTCATATGCCCTCCACCTTATCTGCTTCCACTTGTGGATCCTTTATCTAAATATACTGGATTAATCCTTATCAATTCTCTTTTATTAGGACCAAACATGCAGTCCTAACATATCTGTCAATTATAAATATTATACCATCAATCCCTGATATTACAACCCGAATTACAGCCTATCTGTATGCCTTCCCTGCGTAAAACTCCCCTGTCACTTTTCTCTTTCCAATAAAAAAATGCATGCCCTAAAGCTCTTTTTTCGGAACTCCCTGCTTATGGATTTCCAAAATAAATGCTTTAAGCCATGCATGATTTTTTCTGCCTTACTGCGTCTTCACGCTCTTATCTTTATCTTTATCTTTATCTTTCTTTTTCTTGCTGTTCCTATCTTTCTTTACGCATTGAACATCACTTTTTCACTGTTAAATGCTTTTGCGATCAGTGCTGTTATGATAATTGCAAGTGCTCCTGTACCACAGATCGAAGCACCAAACTGAGCTGCTGTCAGCTCGTTTGTCATCAGATTCTGGATTGCGATGGAGTTGCCGTATACCGGAATGAAGAACTGGTATAGTGGTTTTTCCATGCCGCCCTGGAACATGGTGATCATACCGCCTGCCACTACTGCGATATAAAGAGGAGATACATAAGTCTGTGCTTCCTTTGAGGTTTTTGCAAGAACCGATACCAATGCAACCAGTGCCACATACAGATAAACCATAACAAGCATGATTGCAACGAGCTCTAATACCTGTACTGGTGAGAATTTCACTGCAAATGGGAGAGCATCTTCGCCCAATGTCTTACCCATTAATGGAAGCGCAATTACCATGGCAACTGCATAAACCAAAGCGGAAATGCCGCTTAGTACAGAAAGGGCAATCAGTTTGCCGCATACAAGCTGAGAACGTTTTAACGGAGTCAGCAGTAATTTTGCCATTGTACCACGTTCCTTTTCGCCTGTGATCGCATCCACGCCTAAGCTCATCGCACCTGCGAATAACATAAAGGTAATGAAGTAAGGAAGCAGCTGTGCCATCATCTCACCGTTTGCCTTGTCTTCATTTACAATCACGTTGTCCTTCACTTCGTAAACGGTTAAAAGATCCAGATTTCCAAAACGCTCTGCAAGGAGGCTGCTCTGAAGCGGAGCTAATACCATGGATTCAAAATTGCTCTTTGCTACTGTAGAGTAATTTCCTGTCGTATTATAGTTTAATACAATACTTGGGATCTCATCCCCTTCTGCTTTGTAGCTTCTGATTGCCTCTAAGAAATCAGTCGGGAAGGTAACTAAAAGATCAATGGAACCATCTAAGATCCCCTGTTCAATGCTTTCTGTCTCATCAGAATCGGATAAATACGTAATCTCGGAATTTTCGCCAAATCCCCCGTCAATAAAAGTCGTAAGTCCCTCCGGTGCATTCTGTATGTAAACACTTGATACATGCGCCTCCACATCATTAGAAAGGTTCTGCACCATATATCCCATAAGAGCAAACATGCCAAGCACGATCAGTGCCGGAAGCAAAAATAAACTAAAGATCAGCTTTGGATCTTTAAAAACACGTACAAATTCTTTGCGAATAATTGTTCCAATACCCTTCATGTTACTGCTCCTCCTTATTATTTTCCTTATAAAGTTTAAAGAAGGCATCTTCTAAGTCTGCGCTCTTTGTTTCTTTTAAGATATCCGTAAGCGTTCCTTCGATTACTTTCTGTCCATTGATGATCACGCCGATCCTGTCACAAAGCTTCTCCGCTTCTGACATAATATGCGTGGAAATAATTACGACCTTGCCTTCTTCCTTTAAGATCTTTAAATAATCCGTCACATGTCTTGCGGTTACGATATCAAGACCGCTTGTCGGCTCATCAAAGATCACGACTTTTGGATCATGTGCGAGACATACTGCGATGGCTGCCTTCTGCTTCATGCCGGTTGACAGCTCCTCAATCTTCTTATCCTGAAATTCCGTAATCCCAAAATAAGAAAACAGTTTCTCTCTTCTTTCTTTCACGGTCTTTGGATCGATTCCATGAAGCTCACTGTAAAAGTCAAACATATAGCGCGCTGAGAAATGAGGATCCAGTTTAATCTCATTGGTCAGAAAACCGATGCAGCTTCTTACCTTTTCAGGCTCTTTCACGGTATCATATCCGCATACCTTAATGGATCCCTCTGTCGGTTTTAACAGCGTTGCCACGCATCGAAGCGTCGTTGTCTTCCCTGCTCCGTTCGGTCCCAACAGTCCATAGATCTCCCCTTCTTTTGCCTTTAGAGAAATATGCTCTGCTGCCTTCTTCATATTTTTCTTTGTCTTCATCTGACTCATCTGCTTCTTGCTTAACTTATATATCTTTGTCAGATTCGTGATTTCAATCATACTTCCACCTTTCCTTCCCTTATAAAACTGATTAGCTGCATTCCTATTCATCTTCACCGAAGATCTCGTCTAACGTCTTTCCAAGAACCTTGCAAATCGCCCGGCATAAGTTAATCGTTGGATTATAATCACCGCTCTCGATTGAATTCATTGTCTGTCTGCTTACTCCGACACGTTCCGCCAGCTCTTTCTGTGACATATCAAGCGCCGCCCTTGCCGATTTAAGCTTTAAATTTTTTGCCATACAGCCTTTCCTCCAATTTCCATGTATATCCTATCACTACCATCTTATAGTGTCAAGTATATTTTACTTTTTGTTAAGATTATTTTCCATAATGTCACCTGATAACAAAGCAGCTCCGCTACGCCAGGATCAGCATCCCCTTTTTCTTCGGACGATGTACTTTATCGCGCCCAAGCCCATGCTTTGCGCACATCCTACAGAGAGTTTTTAATTCATAGAAAGGAACGTTCAAAGCACTTTTCCTTCTATGAATAAAAAAAGCGGCTCTAAAGCAGTTGCCTCCCCGGTAGACATCCTGCTTTAAACGCCGCCATCTTATTCATACTGGTTATTTAAACTCTTTACTCCTGATTCTTTACACTTACAGCTGCCCATACATCATCCTGTATATCAACTGCTGCCTGTGTCTCCCAGGAAATATACTGTGAGGTAAACGCCTCTTCCTGACGTTTTTCAATGATCGCTTCTTTGGCTTCTGCCGTAGCTTCCTCATCCATCTCATTCTTACAGTATAGAATAAAATATCCGCTCTCTGTCTCAATTACAGCACTTGTTTCTCCGGTCTTCATTGAAAATGCTACCTTCTCAAGCGCATCATCCAAATCGCCCTTTCCTGCCACGATTTCAATCTCATCGCTGTTATCACTGTTTTCTTCCGCAAGAGAATAAAAATCCTGTGTCTCCTTCGCCTGTTCGGAAAGGTCCTGCGCTTTCTCCTTCACGGCATTTAACTCTTCCTCTGAATAGGCGATCTCATTCCCAGATTCATCGTACCCGGTCTTAGACAGAAAGATATACTGCAATACAACCTGTCTTGCCTCTTCCGAACTCACATCGGTATCTACATTTAACGTAAGACTTTCAAAGATCTTATTCGCCAGTACATTATCCGAATAAATCTGTTTTACCACGTCTTTCTGAATTCCGTATTTTTTTATATCGGCTTCCGATACCTGGGATAAAAAGTCCGCTGTATACTCATCCACATCTAGCATCTCATCTTCTGACAGGGTGATATCCAATGCCTCTGCCTTTGAACATACAATCTTGATATATTTGATTTTCTCTAACAACTGCTGCTTAAATAAATCCGCATATGTGGTCCCTTCTATATCGACTGTATAGTCCCAGATCTCATCGCCGTACAGTGTCTCCACCTCTTCCTTGGATGAGAGCAGGTAGATCATGGCTTCTTCTAACAATACATCCGTTCCTTCGACCGTCATTACCACCTGCTTCGAATCAACCGATTCCGAAACCGTAGGCGCAGCGCTTTCTGTGCTTGTATCCTTTGCATTGGAACATGCAAGCATGGATGTCATCAAAGCTGCAATTATGGCTAGCAATACTGCTTTCTTTTTTAACTGTCTCATTCTTTCCTCCGTTTATAAAAACCATCTGCTTCTTCCTCTATTATAAGCAAAGGCATTTCCTACATCAATATCTTAAAATCCATTAATAGATTTTTCACACATTCAAACAGTGTATCAGGATCGATTTTTCCTAACTTATTTCGGCTTGCTGCCGGAAGTTTATAGGTAAATACCGGTGCAGTCCCTGGCGTAAGCTTTAATGTGTTTCCGTATTTCTCTAACAGATCCGGAATCTTCTCCACTTTCACTTTTGCCTTGGCATACATCGTAAGCTTCACCTCATCTTTCTTCTGCACCAGACTTGTGATATAAACCTGATGAGCCATTGCTTTCATAAACGCAATATTTAAAAGATTATTCACAGAAGCAGGGATATCCCCGAAACGATCCACCATCTCTTCCTGCATATCCATAAACTCTTCTTCATTTTCAATACCCGCCACACGCTTATACATGTCTAACTTCTGCATCTCATTTTTAATATACGTAGATGGAATGAATGCATCCAGATCCATATCCACCAGGGTATCAAACGACTCTTCCTCGCTTATCTCTCCCTTCATGGTCTTTACCGCCTCGTTGAGCATCTTGCAGTACAGATCATATCCTACACTTTCCATATGCCCGCTCTGTTCCGCACCAAGAAGATTTCCGGCGCCTCGGATCTCTAAATCACGCATCGCGATCTTAAATCCACTTCCAAGCTCGGTAAATTCCTTAATCGCCTGCAGTCTCTTCTCCGCCACTTCTTTTAGCATCTTATCTCTCTTATACATCAAAAACGCATAGGAAGTACGGTTTGATCTTCCGACTCTTCCTCTAAGCTGATAAAGCTGAGAAAGTCCAAGACGGTCTGCATCATCAATAATCATCGTGTTTACATTGGATATATCAAGTCCGGTCTCGATAATGGTAGTCGCCACCAGCACATCGATTTCTCCATTGATAAACTCAAACATAATCTTCTCTAACGTATGCTCATTCATCTGCCCATGGGCAAATGCCACATTGGCATCCGGCACAAGCTTTGCAATCTGGTTTGCCACCTCGTCGATGCCATTTACCCGGTTATACACATAGTAAACCTGTCCGCCTCTGGCTAACTCACGGTTGATCGCCTCTCTTACGATTTCATCATTGTGTTCTAAGACAAATGTCTGAATTGGAATACGATCTACTGGCGGCTCTTCTAATACACTCATATCACGAATTCCGACTAAACTCATATGAAGTGTTCTTGGAATCGGTGTGGCCGTCAGTGTCAGAACATCGATATCACCTTTTAGCTGCTTGATCTTTTCTTTATGCGCAACACCAAAACGCTGCTCCTCATCGATAATCAGAAGTCCAAGGTTTTTAAACTCCACATCCTTGCTTAATACTCGGTGAGTCCCGATAATAATGTCTAACTGGCCCTTTTTTAACTTCTCTAAGGCCTTCTTCTGCTCTGCGGTAGACTTAAAACGAGAAAGCATATCAATACTGATTGGGAAATCCATCATTCTCTGGGTAAATGTATTATAGTGCTGCTGCGCCAAAATGGTGGTTGGCACTAAGAACACGACCTGCTTTCCATCCGATACTGCCTTAAATGCCGCACGAATCGCAATCTCTGTCTTTCCATATCCAACATCACCGCACACAAGACGATCCATGATCTTCGTGCTCTCCATATCTGCCTTGGTTGCCTCAATTGCCCTTAGCTGATCATCCGTTTCCTCATATGGGAACATTTCTTCAAATTCCCGCTGCCATACCGTATCGGCACAAAACTGATGTCCAACCCTTGCCTGTCTCTCGGCATACAATTTCACCAGATCCTCGGCGATCTCCTTTACCGCCTTCTTTACCTTAGCCTTTGTATTCTTCCATTCCGAAGAATTTAACTTATTTAATTTCGGCTTTCTAGCATCCGCGCCTGCATACTTCTGAATCACATCCAGTCCGGTCGCTAAGATATAAAGCACTCCGCCTCCGCCATATTCAATTTTAATATAGTCCTTGCTTACTTTATCGACCTCAATCTTCTCAATTCCACGGTAAATTCCAAGTCCATGATTCTCATGTACCACATAATCTCCGATACTCAGATCATTAAAGCTGGCAATCTGCTTTCCTTCGTACTGTTTCTTCTTTTTCCTCTTCTTCTTTTCTGCGCCGAAGATATCGCTTTCCGAAATAATAACAAGCTTAATTAATGGATATTCGAATCCCCTATGCAGATTTCCGTAAGCGACCATAATCTCACTTTTCTTTAGCTCACGATCCAGATCATCGCTGTAAAATGCATTCAGTTCATACTCCCTTAAATCCTCAGCCAGTCTTCCGGCTCTTGTCCTGGAGCCTGAAAGCAGGATTACCCGGTATCCGTTCTTCTTCCATTCTTTTAGATCCTTTACCAGAATCTCAAAATTATTATTGTATGGGTTGATGCTCTTAACGGTAATATCATATCGATGCTTTACCTGCACCTGTGCTGTCTTATGATCCATCGTACTGATAAACACACTGTTTCTTCGTGCGAAGTTTGCGAACAATTCCTTATAATCATAGATCACATCCATCTGGCTCGGCAGGATATACCCTTTTTCAATTCTTCCCACCATGCTTTCCGAGAACTCGGTTTCCACCGCTTCCCCTTTCTCTAGCAGACGGCTCGGTTCATCTAAGAACACAACGGTATCTTTTCCTGTAAAATAATCAAAGAAAGAGCAGGTTGTATCATAAAAGAATTTGATATAACTGTCGAGTCCCACCATGCCCTGGAAACACTCCAGGTTTTCCTTGAATTCTGCGATGATCTGTGTAATACGCGCGGCCTCTTCTGTTTTCATTTGGCTTTTAAGCCCTGCCACATATTCATCCTTTTCTGCCTCAATTCTTGCAAGCCCCGCCTCAATCTGTGCAGCATCCAATACGATTTCTGCTGCCGGATAGATGACTACCTCCGAGATTCTTTCAATCGACCTCTGGCTGCTCACATCGAAGGTTCGGATGGAATCGATTTCATCGCCCCACAGTTCAATACGGAACGGTACCTCTTCCGTAAGAGAGAAAATGTCCACAATCCCGCCTCGCACCGCAAACTCGCCCGGCTTTTCCACCTGTCCCATTCTCTCATATCCAAGGTGTACCAACGATTCCGTCAACGCCGCGAGATCCACCGTATCCTCCTCATGGATCTTTACCACCTTCTTTTCAATTAGTGATAATGGAAGCACCTTATCGAGCCCGCCGTCAAACGTCGCGATAATCGTCACCGGTCTGCGCTCGATCAAGGCCTTTAATATTTTAAGACGTTCTCTTACGATTGCATTTCCATGAATATCTGCACTGTAGAAAATAATATCCTTTGCCGGGTACAGCATTACATTTCGGTCATATAGCTTGTAGTCCTCGTAGATTTCTTTTGCTTTGCTGTCATTGTATGTGACAATCAGCTTAAATGGAATATCTTCTGCCAGTGCATGGATCATATGACATTTCTGAGAATCGATGCATCCGGTTACCTGAATCGGATATTCCTGCGACACGATATTTTGCCGGATATCATTAAAGTCCTTATATTCCATTAAGGGCGCTGTAAATGTTCTCACGCCTTAACCTCCCTCTTGTTATAGATATTCATCGCCGCATCCATTCCATCGCAGATAATGCATTCACAAGCTTTCACCGTGCGTTCCACAGACGCTTTCATCACTTCCTGCTCTTCCTTATTAAATCTTCCAAGCACATAATCTGCTAAATCCCAGCCCTTTGGCTTATCTCCCACACCGATTTTCACACGTGGAAACTCATCGGTTCCAAGATGGTTTATGATGCTCTTGATTCCGTTATGACCGCCCGCGCTTCCTTTTTTTCTTAGGCGCAGTGCTCCCACATCCAAGCTGATATCGTCATAAAGAATGATGATCTCCTCACTGGACACTTTATAAAAATCCGCTAATTCTCTCACGCTCTCTCCGCTTAAATTCATATAGGTCTGAGGCATTGCAAGGATAACCTTCTCTCCTCCGATTATGCCTTTTCCGCATACTGCCTTATGCTTTCTGCTATCCATCGTAATCTGATATGCCTTTGCGATTGCCTCAATTGCCTCAAATCCGATATTATGTCTTGTTCCTTCATACTCCCTTGTCGGATTTCCTAAACCTACTATTATATACATACGAACCTCTTTCCTGGTATATCACCACAAATTTTAAATCTTCCCGCCTCATAAGGGTTTATGAGTACCCAATCGCAGGCTGGACTGTGTTTTTCTATATTTAAGCATGCAGATTTGCCGCACATATGTGATTTCTCCCATACCTGCGGTGTTCAAACGCATGATACCGAATTTGTTCATACGTATTTTTATTTTCTCCTGTTTCATGCTTTCTTACACGGTGTTTTGCATTCTTTCCATGTACTTTATTATAAGCGAAGAACCCTGTTTCATCAACTTCTTTTCCATTTATTCCATTTGCAAAACAAAAGAAGCTGCCACACGAAAAGATGCTCTGCTCTTACGCATTCTCTTCGTGTGACAGCCCTTCTTACTTACCTGCCGTTATAATATACTTTTCCCGCTTCTAACGCATGCCCCTTTGCAGCAAACAGCTCATCGATTGTCACAAGCTGATAGCCTCTTTTAATCAGTTCCGGCACTAAGTATTCCACCGCTTCCGCTGTGCTTTCATATAAATCATGCATTAAGATGATATCCCCGTCTTTCACTGTGCCTAATACATTATTGATTACGGATTTTGCATCCCGACTCTTCCAGTCCTCTGTATCCAAAGACCATGCGATCATTGGAACCGTAAGATTCTCACTTACCGTATCATTCCGGCTTCCATACGGAGGACGAAGCACAACCTGCTCTTCCGCTGCATGTTCCTGAATCAGCTCACATGCATACCCTACTTCATACTGCAATTCCTTTATTGTGATTTTTGTGAGATCCTTATGGCTGTATGTATGATTGCCAATCTGGTTCCCCTGTTCATATGCCTTTTCTACCGTATCACCATAGCTATCCATTCGATTTCCCATAACAAAGAATGTGGCACGTCCTCCATTATCCGATAATACCTGTAATATACGGTTTGTCACCTTCGGATACGGACCATCATCAAACGTAAGGGCAACCATCGGTTTGCTCACATCAATATTATTCTTCGCGATGACCTCCTGCGCTTTTAAATCCGCAGCCAGCTCCTGATCCGATGTCTTGTCATCTTCTGCTGCCGGTGTCCCCTCGGTCTGGCCTTCCTGTGGTGTCACTACTGGCTCTTCTGCACCTTCTTTAGAGTCTGCTCCCTCTTCTGTCTGATCTGTAGCACTCTCTCCCTTAGACGGAGTGCCTCCTTCTGACTTTTCTCCATCATTCTCCTGAACAGTTCCATCTTCTTCCTTTTGTTCTTCTGCATTAGGTTTTTCGTTTTCCTTGTTCTGATCCTGTACTGGATTTTCCGCTTCCTCTTTCGGTACTGTCTCTTCACTCTCGTTGGCACTTACCATTCCCTGATTCATTGCCTCACCTGCTTTATCTATGCCTAACAGCCGATTGCCTGCCACTAACAGTATAATTGTAGCGATAATCGCTGATACAATCCATACTATCTGCAATGTATATACAATTTTCTTCCTTTGTCGTTTTTTGTTATTCGATTTCACTCTCTCGCCCTCTCTGCTTTCCCCTTTTCTAACACGTTTTTTCTCTCTAATTTCCTTTTACATCCCTTTATTATATGAAAAAGCATGTCTCTTTATTAGAGTAGCGCAATCTAAAAAAAGTTGCAAGATAAACAAAAAAAACAGGCTGCGAATTTCTGACAGCCTGTTTTCTATTAGGGACTTCTTTAAACAGCTTTTTGTTTTTAGCCTTCCTCTTCCTCGTTTTCGCCTTCTAATGCTGCGATCTCATATTTCTCTAATATGATTTTCTGAATACGATCACGAGTTTCAGAATTGATTGGATGAGCAATATCACGATATTCCCCATCTCCTGCCTTTCTGCTTGGCATTGCGATGAAGAGACCCTTTTCGCCCTCAATCACCTTAATGTCATGTACCACAAATTCATTGTCCATTGTGATAGAAACAACTGCCTTCATCTTACCTTCTTTGCTTACTTTACGCACTCTTACGTCTGTAATCTGCATTTTGCATCCCCCTTTAGCACCATAGTTATTGTCAGTTTAAGTCAGAAAACGCCTTCTCCTACGCTTTGCGATGCCATATCTTATGTTCGCCGCAGCTTTCCTGCTATCCACCAAGACAGCTTGTCTCATGAAAAGCTACATAACATAGCGGTCATTTTTCTCAACGACGATCTTTACATTCCCTTCCTCACCAACATGCGTAGTGTTTGCCTTTATCGTATCTCGGCTTTCAACAATACAATTCTCAATGTAAGTATTGTCACCAATATGTACATCATTTAGAATAATAGAGTTCTTGATTGTGCAGTTGTTTCCTACATACACTTTCTTGAATAAAACGGAATTTTCTACTACCCCATTGATAATGCATCCGCTGGAAACCAGACTGTTCTTTACCATAGCACCGGCATTATATTTTGCCGGAGGTAAATCATCAATCTTAGAATACACATCCGGATACTGTTTAAAAAAGTAATCCCTAATTTCTTTATTTAAAAAATCCATATTGGTCTTATAATACGAATCTACACTTGCGATATTGCTCCAGTAACTGTTCATCTCGTAAGCATAAATTCGCTTCACGTTCTTGTAGCGAATTAAGATATCGCTTACAAAATCGTGTCTTTCTTCCGCAGCTGACTTCTCGATTAATTCGATCAGCTGTCGGCGGCGAATGATATAAATCCCCGTAGAAATAATGGTAGAATCCGAAACTAAAGGTTTCTCTTCAAATTGGGTGATCCTGCCATCCTCATTCACCCCGATAATCCCAAATCTGGTACTATCTTCGATATTATCTAAACGCTTTGTTACAACGGTAATATCCGCTTTCTTTGCGATATGATATTCCAATACTTTGTTGTAATCAAGCTTATACACCCCATCACCGGATGTAATCACTACATACGGCTCATGACTATTCTTTAAGAAATTCAGATTCTGATAAATAGCATCTGCCGTGCCCCGGTACCAGAATCCATTGTCTGCGGTTATGGTTGGTGTAAATACAAATAAACCGCCCTGCTTTCTTCCAAAGTCCCACCACTTGGATGAACTTAAATGCTCATTTAATGAGCGTGAATTATACTGTGTCAGTACAGCAACCTTCTGAACATGGGAATTTGACATATTGCTCAATGTAAAATCAATGCTTCGAAAGCTTCCTGCTACAGGCATAGCAGCTATGGCTCTCTTATTGGATAATTCTTTCATTCTGTTACTATTGCCACCAGCTAAAACGATTCCTATTGCTCTCATAGTCTGTCACCTGCCTTGATCAAGCATTCTCCACCTTCCAGTACACCATGTGGATAATCATCAATGGTTGTTCCGCCGTTCACTGCGGTATTCTTTCCAATCCTTACTTTATCCGGTATTACAGAATCCTCTCCGACTGTAACCAGACCATCCATATAGATGTTCGGATACTTCACATTCGGTACTTCCTCTCCGATTCCAAGTTCACAATCCGAACCTACCACACAGTTCTCTGCGATAATCGCTTTATGAATGATCGTATTCTCTCCAACTACAGTAGACTTCATCACAATAGAGTCATATACTTTTGCTCCGGCTTCAATCGTAACACCTGCTCCGATAACGGAATTATGTACTTCGCCATAAATCTCGCTGCCTTCTCCAATGATACAGCGATCCACCACGGCATTATCTGCGATATACTGAGGTGGTATGACATCACTCTTTGTATAGATCTTCCAGAACTCCTCATATAGATTAAATTCCGGAATTAAATCAATCAGCTCCATATTAGCCTGCCAGTAAGCACCTAACGTACCGACATCTTTCCAGTATCCGTTATATTCATAAGCGAATACGCGGTCTCCTCTCTGATGGCAATATGGGATAATATGCTTGCCAAAGTCGCAGCCTTTCTGTTCAGATAGCGTTATCAGGGCTTCTTTTAGAACCTTCCATGAGAAAATATAAATTCCCATTGATGCTAAGTTGCTTCTTGGCTTTGGTGGTTTTTCCTCGAATTCAAGAATTCTCTTATTCTCATCTGTAATTACCACGCCAAATCGGCTCGCTTCCTCCATAGGGACTGGTATTGTGGCTAATGTGATATCTGCGTTATTAGCTTTATGGAATTCAAGCATAACCTCATAATCCATCTTATAGATATGATCTCCTCCTAAGATTAGGACATAATCCGGATTATAATACTCCATATACTTTAAATTCTGGTAGATTGCGTTCGCTGTTCCTGTGTACCATTCTGCATTTGTGCTTTTCTCATAAGGTGGAAGGATTGACACGCCGCCAATATTGCGGTCTAGATCCCAAGGAATACCAATACCAATGTGGGTATTCAGTCTAAGTGGCTGATACTGTGTCAGTACGCCAACCGTATCAACGCCAGAGTTAATACAATTGCTCAGCGGGAAATCAATGATTCTATATTTGCCCCCAAAAGCAACAGCAGGCTTCGCAACGCTTGAGGTAAGTACACCAAGTCTGGATCCTTGTCCGCCTGCTAGTAACATCGCTATCATCTCTTTCTTAATCACGCTATCACCTCTTGCTGTTTGATATTGCCATTATACCATTTATTTCAAAATATGTGAATATATTTACTAATTTTTTTTTGATTTTATAGACGTTTTTCGTCAAAATATCACATTATGATATTTTATTATCTAATTCTTTCATTTTCACGTTATTTCTCGGTTATAAAATCTTGATATTTGACATTCTTTTACACGAATTGCCCTATTTAAAATACAGCATTTTTCGCCTCCATAACAAATATGGGTAGTATATTGTAATTTCATTTAAAACGGTTATAATAACTAATAGATGAAACATCTCCCTGTTACATACACTATATAGGGTGTTATGTTTGTCAGCATCGGGTAACGGATGCCGTTTTTATTTCATGAAAACAGGTGTGTGTCATACGGCACATAAAAGCGAATCCTCGCTGTGTATTATAAAAACTATTAGAATAGGAAGTGTTTACTTATGTATCAGATTGATTTTAACAATCCAGTTCATATACATTTTATCGGAATTGGCGGCATCAGCATGTCAGGTCTTGCTGAGATTTTGCTTGGGGCTGGATTCACCATTTCCGG